>NC_007712.1:695191-1390382 GCF_000010085.1 Sodalis glossinidius str. 'morsitans' | reverse complement strand
CAGCCCAGGTGATACCGGTACGGCGGCTCTTCTCAATCACCTTAAGCGGAGAGGTGTCAGCCACCCAGCGCTGCTGGTAGGGCATCAGAACGGCGGGGATATCCAGCGCCGAGGTATCAGGCAAAACGGGAGCAAGCTGGCTCATGTGGCAATCCCCAGAATTTCACGTCGCAGTGCCTGCACCGCATCGGTTGACAGTCCACCCTTACGGGCAATTTTCTCGGCGTTGCTGGCTGCCTGCTGCGCTCTGGCCCGGACTTCGGACTGGAACTTCTTGAGGTTGACGGACGCGCGGGACAGCGTGGCCACGTTCTTCGCCACCTTCGACAGCAGCGCCACGCGCTCTTTGGGGTCGACTTCGCCTTCTTCCGCTTCCTGCAGCTGGACAATACTCTCGAACAGCTCGGTCTGAATCAGGGCGATCACCGCCTCCGAACGCGCATCCTGATCGTCAGCAGCTCCCTCGGTCAGCATGCGGGCCGCTTCGGTAGCCGCACGGATAGCGCCATAGCGGCGCTCAATCTTCTGTCCATAGCGATGGATAGCCGATTTGCTGATGACGTAACCCTGCTCACGCAGCAGGGACTCCAGCTCGTTATACCCGCTGAAGCCGGATTCAGTCAGCGCCCGCTCAAGCCAGCGACGCACATCTTCCGGCAGCTTTTCTATCGTGCTGCGTCTGGCCATTATTCACTCCAGTACTTTTCCGGGCGGGCGATGCCGGGGCCGCATTCCACGGTGTATTCCACCAGGTCGACGCCGAGGCGGGTCAGGTCGGCAAACCAGTCGCCGGAGGGTTTTTTCTCCAGATCTACCATCTTGCGGTCGGCCAGATAATCCAGCTCACGGCGCAGCTCCAGCGGCGTGGTGTCCGGGTAGATGGCGCGGGATACATCCAGCAGCAGCGTCTCGCTGGCGGTATACGGGCGGGTTTTGTTCAGAGCAACCAGCAGACTCCAGCGCAGGGATTCCCGGCGCACGCGGGCGATATCAACCATGGTGACCTCCTGTATGACGGTACTGCTGTACCACTTCCAGTTTGTTGTAGAGTGCGTCCAGCTTGGCCTCGATGACCGTCTGGCCACGGATGTAATCCTCGCGGCGGACGTAGTTCAGCGGTAAATCCGCCTTAAACCGCATAAATTCTTTTTCCAGCTCGCCCCAGTTGGAGGCGGACTGTTGCAGCGACTGCTCAAGGGAGGCGAACCGCGCCGCCTGACGCTCCTCCGCTTTACTGAACAGCCACTTGGCCATACCGCCGACAAAGCTCATGAAGGTGATGAGAAAGCCCACCACCGTCCAGAATTCAACCTGCAACGTCATTTCTGTAATCCTTCCCGTTCGTCCAGCAGCCCGTTTATCTGGCCGCGCCAGATGCGACACTGCTTCGCGTTGTCGATGATGTTGGCGAGGACGTCACGCTGGGAGACGCCTGAGTCGCGTAGCCAGGCGTCAGCGGCTGCAGGTTGCCCGGACGCTGCGCGAGTGCCGGTGCCAGCGGCGGCAGTTGCGTCTGAATGACCGGCGTCGACGGATGCGTTGTCATATCCGAGCGCGGCGTTGTACTGGCGCACGAAACCGCGAGTAAACACGCACTCAATGGGATGGCTCTTACCTTTTTCATCAATCCAGCGCTGTGTGACATCGTTAATTTGCCCCTGTAGTTGTTTGTTCTGGCTCTCAAGCTGAGCAATCTGCTCAAGGTAACTGGCTTCAGCCTGCTGCCCGGCGGCTACCTGTTCCTGATACCGTTTCGCCCAAGCCCGCAACGCAGCGTTCTCAAGCGTTGCCTGCTCCGTTTTGTACGTGTCGAATGCTGACTGCAACTCACTGACCGCCTTATCGCCGTCGCGCGTGGCGTTTTCATGCCCGCTTTTGTAGCCCAGGTAATAAAGCCCAATCAGAAAAGCATTTATGACCACCGCCAGCAGCAGACTGCGCCACGGCAGATTTTTTAGCAGGTTAGTCCACACAGCTGCCGCCTCCCCAGGTGAGATAACGCGGGGCCAGTTCGTGCAGGATGCGCTGCGGATAATGACGGTTCTCCCGCCAGTTGGCAGTGCTGCGTCCGGCATTCACCGTGGCGACATGACCAAACCAGCGGGTGCTGTCCAGCCCCTGCTGCGAGGCCAGCCGTTTGTCCCGCTGTACCCAGCCCAGACCACCGTTATAGCCTGACAGCGTCATGGCCATACGCTCGCAGTCATTGACGGCGCTGACGCGTTGCCACAGCCAGCGGTCATAGCTGACCAGCGCCCGGATGGCCCAAGACGGATTAAACGGTTCACGGCTGTTAAGCCCCGGCATCAGCTGACTTATCCAGTCAGCGGTGGTGGGCATAAACTGCGCCAGTCCCTGAGCGCCAACCGGCGAGACCGCATCAGGTCGCCAGCCGCTTTCCTGATGCAGCTGCGCGGCGAAGTCGGCCACCGGCGCAGACATTCCCCATTCAAGCCGGGCATTACGGATCACATCGTCGCGATACTGCAGTGCGGTCTGCGGTGGCTGGGCAGCGCGGGCCTGACTGAAGAAGCCGCCACACCAGAGCAGCCAGGCTACCGTTACTGAACCAAAGAGCTGCCACCAGAAACTGTGCTTACCCGTTCGGGCCTGCCCGTAGCGGGCCAGTTCGATGCCCAGCCCCAGCAGTACCAGCACGGCCCAGACAACCTGAGGCCAGTACATATAGAGGGTCATCATTAAAGCCCCATCGCTACGGCCAGACAGACTGCAGCAACAATCAGCGCACGGCGGATTAGCGCAGCAGAAAAGACCAGGTGAAGGCCAGTCTGGACAGGGAAGCGACCATCAGCCATCAGCCTGTCATCATGCTTCAGGTACTGACCGGGACGGGCTTTGGGGAAAAGCGAACGGTCAAGCCAGTAGCCCAATACTGCCGCCAGCGTGATGAGTGATAGCTTGTAGACAACCACCGGCAGCTGCTGGGGCGATACCAGACCGATGGTGCCGAGCAGCAGCACAGCGGTCAGCAGCCAGCCGCTGAGACGTGGCTTTTTAACAGGGGGAATGAATTTTTTCAGGTTTTTCATGAGCGTCTCCTTGTGTAGTGGAGACAGCATCACAAATGGTCGGGGAAAGGGATTTTAAACAGCGTTAATAGTGAGGATGCAGACGTGAACCGCATGATGGCTTTGAAAGAACGACCAGCCCGGTGCGGTAACACCAGGCTGGTCATCAACCCACAGGTATGCACTGTGAGCCGACCAGGGTTCAGTCAGTCTCGCGAGACCAGACTAGCCTGCCATATTTTCATTGATTGCAAAAGGCTTACGGATAATGAAAGAACAATCTTTACCCATCGTCCCATGGATTGGCGGTAAACGTCGTCTGGCGAAGCATATTTTACCATTGTTTCCGGCCCATACCTGCTATGTGGAGCCGTTCTGCGGGGCAGCTGCGCTCTATTTCCTAAAGACTCCCAGCAAGACCGAAGTCATTAACGATATCAACGGGGAACTGGTGAACCTCTATCGGGTGGTCAAGCATCATCTGGAAGAATTTATTCGCCAGTTCAAATGGGCGCTGGTCAGCCGTCAGATTTACAAATGGTTGCAGGATACGCCGGAAGAAACGCTCACCGACATTCAGCGGGCGGCCCGGTTCTACTACCTGCAGAAACAGGCATTTGGCGGCAAGGTCGCCGATCACACATTCGGTACCTCTACAACCAGTGCGCCGCGCTTCAATTTGCTGCGTATTGAGGAAGAACTGTCGATGGCACACCTGCGCCTGTCGAGAACGCTGATAGAGCATCTGGACTGGCACCAGTGCATAGAGCGATATGATCGCCCGCATACGCTGTTCTACTGTGACCCACCGTACTGGGGAACGGAAGGCTATGGTGTGGAGTTCGGGCTGGAAAACTATGATCACATGGCAGATTTAGCGCGAAGGATCAAAGGGAAGATGATTATATCAGTGAACGATATCCCGGAAATGCGGCAGGTATTCAACGGTCTGAACATGCAGTCGGTTGATATCAGCTACAACCTTAAGGTAACAGGCAAACCCAGCCCGAAGAAAGAGCTGGTAATTTGTAATTTTTGAAAGAGGTAGTTAAAGGTGGTGGTGCATCTGCAGCACCACCTAAACATTTAATCCTGCCTTGGACAAGTCCAATAATCATTATCTGGCTCTGGTGAATAAGCTTTCAAACAACCTGCTCGCGGGGTCTTACCATCATCTGTCATAGGAACTTTTTCCTTATCAAGTTTCACGGTCAGGTCTCCACCAGGAACATCCGTTTTATCGAAAAAAACAGCCTGACATGCTGATTTAGATATTTTCACTTCGTGGGCATTATTTGATATGAACAAATAACAATTATGACCAGAGGCTATGTAGTCACTTGGAATATTATTTTCGTCTTTAATATGAAACTGCACCGTTGTCACCGGACGTTCGCTATCCTCGGATACTTCGACTTTTTCAAAACTGTCCGCGTACTTATCCAGGCCGGGGAGTTGTTGGCGAATAAACGGTAATTCGCGATTTACAACCGGATTATCTGTTTCAACGCTAAAAACCGCGTGCTCCTTAGCTGTGGTGGACGTATCAGCAGGATCGGTATTATCTCCACACCCAGATAAAACAAATATCAACGGTAAAAATAATTTGCGCATAGTCATGTCCTTATACCTCTAATGTTCTTAATAGGAACAGATTAACCCGTATTTTTTAATCTTTCGAACGCTGCGGACAGCTCCTTAAGCTGTTTTTCCATATCAATCATTCGCTGTTTTTCCTCAGCGCCTCGCAGCAACTCTTTTCGCACCTCTGGCTCCAGTTGGTTGAGCAGCTCCAATAACTTCAGATCAGACTGGTTGAAATGCTGCTCCTGATTAGCTGGCTGTGCTTTCTCTACCCCAACAGCTTCCCCTTTACCAGTAAGTAGCCAATCTATTGATATGTTCAAATGGGTGCTTAGCGCAACAAGAGCCTCTGCATTAGGTTCTCTCTCTCCACGCAGATAGTTTTGAAGTGAGCGATATGGAATTTTTGACAAGTCTGACAATGCCTTAATTGTCAGACTCTTAGCATCCATCGCTTCGCGCAATCTCTCTTTTATACTCATTTGAACATATCTCAATTTGACATACCCGTTCGGGTGCGTACAATAGACCCAATAGAGTACATCATAACCCAACAGGAACACGGTGCATATGAACAAACAACAAGTTCGGGCACGGCTGGTTGAAAGAGGCAGTAGCTTGCGCCAGTTCGCGCTTAACGCGGGCTATGAGCCACGAACAGTCACCCAGGCTGTCAGCCGCTGGGCAGGCAAAAGCGAACTTCCACGCGGTCGTTTGACTTATCGGATTTTGCGAGACCTTTCGGTCGCAATAGGCAAAGAAGTTACCCCCGGCATCCTCAAGGAGGCGTCATGAGTAAACCAAATACATCAAGCTCAGGTACCCGTATTTTGCGTGTCCTTAAGGCTTTACGCGGTCACGCTCTGAACGGTGTTTCTAACGGCGAGCTGGCGTCAGCTCTGGGCGAGTCCCCGGCGAATATCAATCGGGCGCTCAATACCCTTATCGAAGAAGGACTGGCCCTGAAACTGGATAACGGGCGTTTTGCCCCAGGAGTCCAGCTCTTACAAATCGCCATGGCGCACAGTACCGAAATGGCGCGGGCGCAGGATCGTATCAATGAAATTAACCAGCGTGTTATGGCTGGTAGTCGCTAAGGAGTTGAAATGGGACGCACAAAATCACAACCAGTTGAACTAGTGGAAGATGCACCGCTGACCGATGGTCTCAGTGTCAGTCTTAATGCTATGTCCGAACATCGCCTCGAAATCATGCAGCAGTTTGGTGATGGCCTGCCGTATGAACGTGATCGTATTGTCCATGAAACACGTTTTTATATGGCTCAGAGTGCTGAAGCCATGCTGGAGGCGGGTAAACGACTGGTAATTCTCAAAGAAAATGAACCACATGGTGACTTCATCGACATCGTTGAGTCTCAGTTGTCCCTATCCAAACGTACCGCGCAGGTGATGATGCAAGCATCCCTCAAATATTTGTCTCCCAAGCTTGAACCAAAAGCGCAAGCGCTTGCGCTTTTGGGTAAAACAAAGCTGTTTGAGTTGATGACGGAAGATGACGAAGACCTCGTCGAATTAGCCGATGGCGGCACGATTGCTGGTATGAGCCTCGATGATATTGATCGCATGACAAGCCGCGAACTGAAAGCGGCCCTACGCGAAGCGCGTGAAACCAACGCAGCACAACAGCGCGTGCTTGCCGACAAAAACGAAAAAATCGACTCGCTCTCCACAAAACTGGAGAAGAAATCCCGTATCCAGCCGCCCAAGCCTGACGAAGAGGTGAAGAAGCTGCGTGCGGAAGTTACAGCGTTAGCGGTTGAGGCGGAATCTGCCATCGCCGTTCGACTGTCCAGCGCCTTTGAGACCCTGTGCGCATACTGTGCTGAAAATATGATTGATACCCCCAGAGACTTTATGGCCGGTCTGGTCTGCCAGTTGGAAAGCACCGCGCGTAGCCTGCGCTCCACATTTGACCTGCCGGACGAGCCGACAGGCAACGCCGCCCCTTCATGGCTGACTGACCCGACGCCAGAGATTAACGGGCAGGAGGCATAACCCATGAGTGCCGCCCTGACTGAACGACTGGTTTATGTTGCCCGCGCGGCACGTGACGCGGGGCATGGTAAGCGTGGTGCGATATATGATGCCGCCTGCGCCGAACTGGGCATTTCCCGCGCCACCCTGCTGCGCAAGCTGAAGGAGGTATCAGTGACTGACAAACGTAAAAAACGCGCCGATGCCGGGCGCAGTGCCCTGAGCCGCGACGAAGCCGCGCTGATATCTGCCACGCTGCGCGAGGCCACCCGTAAGAACGGTAAGCGCCTGTATTCCATCGCGGATGCGGTGGAGACCCTGCGGTCAAACGGCTTTATCACTGCTGGCAGAACGGACGAGGCCACAGGCGAGTTTTTCCCGCTGTCCGAGGACACCATCAGCCGCGCCCTGCGGAACTATGGTCTGCACCCGGAACAGCTTGACGCACCGGCCCCGTCGTCCGAGATGGCCAGCCTGCATCCCAATCACGTCTGGGAGATTGATGCCTCACTTTGTACGCTTTACTACCTGAGCAACGGCCATAAAGGGTTGCAGGTGATGGACAGCTCGAAGTTCTACAAGAACAAGCCTGCCAACATCGCCCGCATCGCCAGTGACCGCGTGTGGAGTTACGAGATTACCGACCATACCAGCGGCTGGATTTACGTTGAGTACGTGATGGGTGCGGAATCTGGTGAGAACCTCTGTTCTGTGCTTATCAACGCCATGCAGGAGCGCGGCGGCGCGGACGTGCTGCACGGCGTGCCGAAAATACTCTACCTTGATCCCGGTTCGGCGAACACCGCTGGCATGACGAAAAACATGTGCCGCTCGCTGGGCATCAATCTGATAGCGCACAAGCCGCATAACGCCCGCGCCACCGGGCAGGTGGAAAAGGCCCGTGACATTATCGAACGTAAACTGGAGCCGGGTCTCAAATTCCAGCCGGTTCATAGCCTGGACGAACTGAACGCACTGGCGGTGAAATGGCGCAGCCACTTTAACGCCACGGCGGTCCACAGCCGCCACGGTAAAACCCGCACGGATATCTGGCTGAAGATTACTGCTGACCAGCTGAAAAAAGCGCCATCCGTTGAGGTTTGCCGCGAACTGGCGGTGGCCGCACCGGAACTCCGTAAGGTCACACCAAAACTGCGCGTCTCGTTCCGGGGCAATGAGTTTGACGTTTCGACGGTACCGGGCGTACTGGTCGGCGAAAAACTGATGATTACCCGTAACCCGTGGCGCAGCGATGTGGCGCAGGTGGTGCTGACCGGTGAGGACGGTCACGAGACGTTCTTCCTGGTCGAGGAGGTCAGAAAGAACGAGTTCGGCTTTGCCGAAAGCGCGGCGGTATTTGGCGAAAACTACAAAGCCCTGCCGGAGACCCCGGCGCAGACGGCGGCAAAAGAAATCGAAGAGCTGGTTACGGGCACCGATAACGCCACCGATGCAGCTGCTGCACGCAAGGCGAAGGCGCTGCCGTTCGGCGGGCGACTTGACCCGTACAAACATATCGACGACACCACGCTTCCGGCCTATATGCCGAAGCGCGGTCAGGCTTCAGACGTGCGCGGGCCGCGTATTGAGCAGCGTCCGCTGACCCATGTGGAGGCGGCGAAAGCCCTGCGCGAGAAGTTTGGCGCTAACGGCCATATCTGGACGCCGGAACATTACCGCCAGTTAACGGCGCAGTACCCGGATGGCGTACCTGAAGCCGCGCTGGATGAGGTGATGGTTACCCTGACCACTCCGGCCCGCAACAGCGTTATCAGCATCGTTAACGGTAACTGAGGAGGAAGGCATGCTGGTACTGAAGCAACAACTGAAAGAGGCCCGCATCCCGCAGGCGGTGGTGGCAAGAGCCGTCGCCGTTTCCGAGGCCACGCTGGCCCAGATTGTGAACCATAACGAGTGGCCACGCACCAGCCCCGAAGAGGTACGCCAGCGTCTGGCGTTGTATCTGGAAAGTAAGGGGATTGATACAGCGAAAAGTTTTGATGCTGCACAGGGCGCTGTCACGCCCCGTACAGCGGGTACTACCGATAAAACCAACCTCAGTGAGGAAGAGAACATGTTACTCAAAAAGCAGGTGTTATTTCCAGCAACCAAAAAAGCGTTTGGCCTTTTCCGTGATCCGTTCGCCGATGAAGCCATGCAGGGCGCGGACGATGTGTTCACCACGCCGGATATCCGCTACGTGCGTGAGGCGCTGTTCCAGACCGCCCGCCATGGTGGCTTTCTGGCGGTTATCGGCGAGTCCGGTGCGGGTAAATCCACGCTGCGCCGCGACCTGATTGAACGCGTCAACCGCGAGAACGCGCCGGTGATTGTAATCGAGCCATACATCATCGCCATGGAAGACAACGACGTGAAGGGCAAAACCCTGAAGGCGGCAGCTATCGCCGAGGCCATCATCAGCACCATCGCGCCGCTGGAGAGTATCAAGCGCAGCCAGGACGCCCGCTTCCGCCAGTTGCACCGAGTCCTGAAGGACAGCAGTCAGGCGGGTTTCAGCCACGTTCTGGTGATTGAGGAGGCCCACAGCCTTCCCATTCCGACGCTGAAGCACCTTAAACGCTTCTTCGAACTGGAGTCCGGCTTCAAAAAACTGCTGTCCATCGTGCTGATTGGCCAGCCTGAACTGGCGGACAAACTGTCCGAACGCAACATGGAAGTCCGTGAGGTCGTCCAGCGCTGCGAGGTGGTTGAATTGCTGCCGCTGGACAACAGCCTCGAAGAGTTTCTGACGTTCAAACTGCAACGTGCCGGTAAGCAGCTGGCCGACATCATGGACGCCAGCGCAGTGGAAGCCATCCGCGCCCGTCTGAGCAATCTGGGTAGTAGCCGTAAAAGCATGGTCAGCCTGCTGTATCCGCTGGCCGTCAGTAACCTGGTGATAGCCGCCATGAATCTGGCTGCTGAAATCGGGGTCCCGCAGGTCAACGCCGACGTCGTCAAAGGAGTTTAATCATGAAATCCATCGCCGATATCAACCAGCAGATGAACAAGGTGCAGTCCGCCATTATGGCGCTCAACGCCATGAACACTACCGTGCAGAGCGTCATGATTGCTGGCAGTAAGCCGGTTATCCGTATCGCCCGCAACGGGCACTGTGCCCGCCTGCTGGAGCAGGGCAAAGCGAGTTATACCCATGTTGGCCATGACGGCTCAGGGCGCTTCCGTCAGGGTGTCTTTGAGTTGCATGGCTGCCGTATTACCTGGTCAGAGTCGTTACATTAACCATAAGGTGAACAGAGATGAGCGAAGTAAATAAAGAAAACTACATGAAAGACCGCAAGGGGCGTCTGGTGCCGGTTGACCAGGTGTCTGACTATGACCTTGCGATGGACTCTTTCGTTAAAGAACAGGTTGTCGCCGCGAAGGTTAAACGCGATGAACTCAGTGACTTCAAGCGTCGTGCCTTTGACGAGTGCTATGCCTGGCTTGACCTTGTGGCCGAGAAGTACGGCAGAACGCGTGGCGGTGCCAAAGGCAACGTGACCTTCAGCAGCTTCGACGGTGCTCAGCAGATCACCATCCGCGTGCAGGAAACCCTGACCTTCGGGCCAGAGCTGCAGATTGCCAAAGACCTGATAGACGAGTGCGTCACCGAGTGGTCGGAAGGCGCGAACGCCAACCTGCGGGCCATCATCAGCGATGCTTTTCAGGTGGACAAAGAGGGCCAGCTTAATACCGGACGTATTCTTTCCCTGCGCCGCGTCAAGATTCAGGACGAGCGCTGGAACCGGGCAATGGAGGCCATATCGGAATCACTGCAGGTGGCAATGTCCAAAACCTATATTAATTTCCGGGAGAAAGATAAACACGGGAAGCTAATTAATATTCCGTTAGATATCGCTGCCATTTAATTTTAATTCAATTTCTTTTTATTTCGGCGTCAGTGCCGTGGGCTTCTGCACGCCGAAAACAGCATTAAGGAATAAATCATGTCCATCAAATGTATCAACTGCCAGAAAGGTATCACCACCCTGAAGTTCAGCGACGCCAGCGTCATTTCCTCCGGTAAGTACCGCGTACCAGCCGTCCTCATCACGCTGGTATGCCCACACTGTAGCCAGCATTACTACACCGAAGTCCCGGCCATGGAATTCATCCCTTGTGAGGCAAAGAAATGATTACTGCAAAAGAAGCCGAAAAACGGACCCGTGAAATTGTCGCGGAATATATCAGTGAATGTGGTTGTGAAAATCCCAACCATATCCGGCAGGTATTAATCAAATTAATCAGCATGGCTTCACACGCCATCGTGGCAACAAATGGCCTAGATCAGGCCATTTACGTTCTTCACGCCACCAGTGACCACCTGAGAAAAATGCCGCCGCTGTACGAGCTGGAAATTACTGAGGACGGCAACGTGAAAGTTATCGGCGTATCACGCCATTGATTCGGGGAAGATAAGATGAAAGGCATGAAATTATATAACCGTTCGACGATCTACAATCTGGCCCTCAAAACCTTCGGCCCAGAAGCTCAGGCTCTGAAGCTGATGGAAGAAGCTGCCGAACTGGCCGCTGCTGCTGCCCGCAACATGAACGGACTGGGCAATGAAGTTGATCTGGCAGGCGAACTGGCTGACGTTGAAATCATGATTGAACAGTTCCGCCTAAACGGGATGGGCCTGATGATTGATTTTCATAAGCAGAAAAAGCTGGAACGCCTTGCCGAACGCCTGGGGGTGACTTATGCCGCAGAATAATGAAAAGCTGCTGGAGAAGTTAAAAAAGCTACTTGCGCTGGCTAAATCCGATAACCCCCATGAAGCGGCACTGGCACTGCAACGCGCCCAGAAACTGATGCAGGCCTATAACATCACCCAGGCTGACCTCGCACTCAGTGATATTGATGAAAGCGTCAGTAACTACTGGGCTGCAGGTAGCGTTAATCCGCCGCGTTATATGCTGGGTCTGCTGGATATTATCCAGGTGGCATTTGGCGTTAAGTCTATTATTCACTCCGGCTTTAAACCCGGCGTTGGCTTTTACGGTAATAAAGACCGGGTTGAACTGGCCTCATATACATGGGAGGTACTGGCCAGACAGTTAATCATGGCCCGTAAAAACTATATTCGACAGCAGAATAAAAGAATCAAAAACACGACCAAGACCAGCCGTGGTGACAAATTTGCCGAAGGGTGGGTTCTGGCCGTGCGTAGCGAGGTTCATTTATTTGCTATGTCCCGCGAAGAACGGGAGCTGGCAAACCTCTGGCTTGAACAAAAATACCCTGATTCAGGAACAACCTCTGGCCGCAAAGCCGGTAAATCCCGTGACGCGGACATGTCCCGCCACATCGGTTACAGAGAGGGAGAAAACGTCCGTCTACATCAGCCTGTCAGCGGGCAGGAACAGCGGAAGCTGGGGAGTGGCTTATGATGGCTGAATCAATTGTATGTGCCTTGTTCTGGTATGGTCTCGTGGGGTGGTGTACTGCTGAACTGCACCGCCGTTCAGGGTTTTACTCACGTTACAGCGGTACCGGACACTGGATCAGTTGGGCCGTTATGTTCCTGTGCTGGCCTGTCGCGCTTCCTTTATATGTCGACTATATCGGTGGCGCAGGTAAAAGGAGTGGCAATGATGACTAAGCAGCGTCTTATTCAACTCATTCATATTGCCCGCAGCGACCTCCAGATGGATGAGGACACCTACCGCCAGATGCTACAGGGGCTGACCGGCAAAGCCTCAACCAAAGGGATGGATACCCCACAGCTAAACCGCGTGCTGGAATCAATGAAAAAGAAAGGCTTTCGCATTAAGCCTGCCGGGAAAGCCAAGTCCGGCTTACCGCTCGACAGCCATCCGCAGTCAAAGAAAATCCGTGCGCTATGGCTTGAAATGGCTGCCGCAGGCATCGTCCGTGACAGTTCAGAGCAGGCGCTGGCGCTGTGGGTTAAACGGGAAACCGGCATCAGCGCGTTACGCTGGCTCAGCAATGAGCAGGCAAGTAGCGTGATTGAGAAACTGAAGAAGTGGCAGCGCAGAGCTGCGGGAGTGAAGCAATGAGCGACCTGAATCAGTTTCGTAGTAAAGGGCCGGAACTGTTGGTGGAACTGGCACAGCATACCTCTGAGACTGTCCGCGAGATTATTGATATCGAACCCGCAGTTGCCGACCAGATTGGTCAGGCCGTCGCGAACCGCATGATGCAGGTCTGGGGTGGGCAAAACGTCTATTTTCCGATGGGCATGGTCTGGAAGGTCAGCCAGCGCGACCGGGAAATTTTCCTGGAGTTTGACGGGCGCAACCATCACGAACTGGCCCGCAAATTTGGTGTTTCACTACAGTGGGTTTACAGCGTGGTGAAGCGGGTAAGAAAAGAAGAACTGGATCGGATGCAGGGCAAACTGTTTGATGGCGAACCTGATGCCGATACAGGGAAAAAGGAGTAATATCTGCAATCAGGCTGGTGCGAGTTCTGTTTTTTTCGGGCCGGTCTGATTTTCACATACTGTAAGGTTATTGCATATTCCATCCAGTCTCTTCCCATGTTGACCCAGTACTTCCCATAATTATCTCACTTATCCCCTGTCATTTATCTCAAGTCTAATCAGTGCGATGAACCGTCTACCCAGGAATTGAAGATGAAAACGGTCAAATACTTCCGTGAACTGGAACAAGACAATCTGAACACCGCCGACTAACCTCCCGGAGCTGAATATGTATGCTTTAACCAACGGCCGCATCTATACCGGTAGCGAGATTCTGGATAACCACTCGCTCGTTATCGCAAACGGCGTTATCGACGCCATTTGCCCCGCCGACAGCCTGCCCGCCGGCATTGAACGCCGCGATTTGGCCGGCGCCGCGCTGGCGCCCGGTTTTATCGACCTGCAGCTTAACGGCTGCGGCGGCGTACAGTTCAACGACAGCCTGGACGCGCTGTCGGTCGAAACGCTGGAAACGATGCAGGCCGCCAATCAGCGCTCCGGCTGCACCAGTTTCCTGCCGACCCTCATCACCAGCACCGATGACTATATGCGGCGGGCGGTGGAGGTCATGCGCGCTTACCTGGCGCAGCATAAACATCAGGCGCTGGGGTTGCATCTGGAAGGCCCCTACCTCAGCCCGGTCAAAAAAGGCACCCATGATCCGGCATTGATACGCGCACCGAGCGAAGAAATGGTGGTCTTCCTGTGCGCTAACAGCGACGTGATAAGCAAGATGACCCTGGCTCCCGAACAGGTAGACGCGTCTGTTATCCGCCGGTTGTGCGACGCCGGCATTCGCGTTTCTATTGGTCATTCCAATGCCACTTACCAGCAGGCCAAGGCGGGTTTCGCCGCCGGCATCAGCTTTACGACCCATCTGTTTAACGCCATGCCGCCGATGGTCGGGCGCGAACCGGGTGTTATCGGCGCCCTGTTCGACGCGCCGGAAATTTATTGCGGTATCATCGCCGACGGCCTGCATGTCAACTGGGCCAACATTCGTAACGCCAAACGCATTAAAGGCGATCGCCTGATATTGGTCACGGATGCCACCGCCCCGGCCAGCGCGGAAAATATTGATCGGTTCATTTTCGCCGGCAAAACAATATACTATCGCGATGGCCTTTGCGTGGATGAACACGGTACCCTTAGCGGCTCGGCGCTTACCATGATTGAAGCGGTACGTGGTAGCGTAGAGTACGCCGGTATCGCATTGGACGAGGCGTTGCGCATGGCAACCCTTTACCCGGCACGGGCGCTGGGCGTGGACGCGCGGTTAGGGACGCTGACGGTCGGCAAAATCGCCAACTTAACCGCCTTCACCCACGATTATAAAATCAGTAAAACTATCGTTAACGGCGACGAAGTTTGACCATAAGCGAGTAAGCGATGACACCAGGCGGACAGACCCCGATAGGCAATATTGACCTTGTTAAACAGTTAAATAACGCGGCGGTCTACCGTCTCATCGATCAAATGGGCCCCATTTCCCGTATTCAGATAGCAGAACAAAGTCAGCTCGCGCCCGCCAGTATTACCAAGATCACCCGCCAACTGCTGGAACGCGGCCTGATCCGTGAAGTGGATCAGCAAGCCTCCACCGGCGGCCGGCGGGCTATCTCCATCGTGGCCGAAACCCGTGGCTTCCAGGCCATCGGCGTTCGCCTCGGCCGGCATGATGCGACGATCATGCTTTATGATTTGAGCGGCAAGGCCCTGCAGGAAGCCTACTTCCCGCTGCCGCAGCGGACCCAGCAGACGCTGGAGCTGGCGCTGATGGAAGCTATCGCCGACTTTCTTGAGCAGGCGCAGCGTAAAATCCGCGATCTCATCGCTATTTCGGTAATTTTACCGGGGCTGGTCGACCCCTTCTCCGGCATTGTCCGCTATATGCCTCATATACAGGTACACCACTGGCCGCTGGTAGATCAGTTGCAGCAGCGTTTCCATCTCACCGCGTTTGTAGGCCACGACATTCGCAGTCTCGCGCTGGCGGAGCACTATTTCGGTGCAACCCAGGATTGCGCCGATTCCATATTGGTTCGTTTGCACCGCGGTACCGGGGCAGGCATCTTGATAAATGGCCAGATTTTCCTTGGCAGTAACGGTAACGTGGGCGAGATTGGCCATATTCAGGTCGATCCGCTGGGAGAACGCTGCCACTGCGGCAATTTTGGCTGTCTGGAAACCATTGCCGCCAATGCCGCGATCGAGCAACGGGTGCGCCTGCTGCTCAGTCAGGGTTATGCCAGTAAACTGACGCCGGACGACTGCCGGATAGACACCATCTGTCTGGCAGCCAACCGCGGTGACGGGTTGGCGGTGGAAGTGATCGAGCACGTCGGCCGTCAGTTGGGTAAGGTGATAGCGCTCAGCATTAACCTGTTCAATCCGCAAAAGGTGGTATTGGCGGGCGAAATCACCGAGGCCCACAAAATTTTGCTGCCGGCCGTGCAGCGCTGCATCGATAATCAGGTGCTGAAAGCCTTCCGGCAAAACTTGCCGGTGGTCATCTCAGTGCTGGATCATGGTTCGGCCATCGGCGCTTTCGCCCTGGTGAAGCGCGCCATGCTTAACGGCGTGCTGCTTCAGCGGTTGCTTGAAGCCGACGCAACGCCGCATCGGCGCATCGGCGCAGGGTAAAGACTGCCTCCTAACGCATCAAAGTTCTTCGGGGGCGCCGATTTAACCGGTCCTGCCCGACAAATGGCCTGCGTCACGTTACACGACAACGTTGCAAGCCCACGGGTAATGCTGTGAATGAGCCGCGACTTTCCGGGTCTACCCGGCGATTGACCTGCCCCTGTTTGCCTTTTTCAACCCGCAGAGTGAAGGGGCACTTAGCCCATTTGCCTCATGCCCCCGGCAAGACGGTGACCCACACGGCCGCCGGCGGTAAAAATCGCATTATTGAATTCACAATGAACGCGCTCTTTTCTTCTGGTTTAGTGCCTTTTATATCATTATTTCGCTTTTTTATTGATGATTATTCACCTGATAACGTTTATTTCCACCTGGATATTGAATTGTTGGGTCGTTTTGATGCTAAATCGTTGCATATGTGACGGCGCAGGGCGACCGCCGGAAATCATCATGAGGGAAAAATTATGTGTTCTATTTTTGGGGTACTGGATCTGAAGACCGATCCGGTTGAATTACGTAAACAGGCGCTGGAATGCTCTCGCCTGATGCGTCACCGCGGCCCCGATTGGTCCGGCGTCTATGCGGGCGAAAAAGCGATATTGGCCCATGAGCGTTTGTCCATCGTCGACGTCAACACCGGCGCCCAACCTCTTTACAACGCGGCGCACACGCACGTGTTGGCGGTAAACGGCGAGATTTATAAGCATCAGCTCATCCGCGAACAGCTGGGCGACCGCTACGCCTTTCAGACCGGTTCCGACTGCGAAGTCATTCTGGCCCTGTATCAGGAAAAAGGCCCGGAATTTCCGGACGAATTGCGCGGCATGTTCGCCTTTATCCTGTACGACACGGAAAAAGACGCCTATTTAATCGGCCGCGATCACATGGGCATCATCCCGCTGTATATGGGTCATGACGAGCACGGTAACCTGTATGTCGCGTCGGAAATGAAAGCGCTGGTCCCGGTCTGTCGCACGCTCCAAGAGTTCCCGCCGGGACACTACCTCTGGAGCCAGGACGGTGAACTGCGTCCCTACTATCAGCGCGATTGGTTCGATTACGATCGGGTGAAAGACAATGTCACCGACAAAGCGGCGCTGAAGGCGGCTCTGGAAGAATCGGTGAAAAGCCATCTGATGTCTGATGTGCCCTACGGCGTGCTGCTGTCCGGCGGGCTTGATTCATCCATAATCTCTGCCATCACTAAGAAGTATGCCGCCCGTCGGGTGGAAGATCACGCGCAAAGCGAAGCCTGGTGGCCGCAGCTGCACTCTTTCGCCGTGGGCCTGGAAGGCTCGCCGGATCTGAGCGCCGCCAGCAAAGTGGCGGCGGCGCTGGGCACGGTGCACCATGAAATTCATTTCACGGTGCAAGAAGGTATGGACGCGATCCGCGACGTGATTTACCACGTCGAAACCTATGACGTCACGACCATCCGCGCCTCGACGCCGATGTACCTGATGTCGCGCAAAATCAAGGCGATGGGCATCAAAATGGTCCTGTCCGGCGAAGGCGCCGATGAAGTGTTCGGCGGCTATCTCTATTTCCACAAGGCGCCGAACGCGAAAGAGTTCCATGAAGAACTGGTGCGTAAACTGCAGGCCTTGCATATGTATGACTGCGCCCGCGCCAACAAAGCGATGTCCGCCTGGGGCGTCGAGGCACGCGTCCCCTTCCTCGACAAGCAGTTCCTGGATGTGGCGATGCGTATTAACCCGCAGGATAAAATGTGCGGCAACGGCAAAATTGAGAAACACGTGCTGCGCGAATGCTTTGCCGATTATCTGCCGGAGAGCGTTGCCTGGCGGCAGAAGGAACAGTTTTCCGACGGCGTGGGCTACAGCTGGATTGACAGCCTCAAAGTCATTGCCGCGGAGCAAATCAGCGATCAACAGCTGGCCAACGCCCACTTCCGCTTCCCCTATAACACGCCGACGTCCAAAGAAGGCTATCTGTACCGGGAAATTTTCACCGAGCTGTTCCCACTGCCAAGCGCCGCGGAATGCGTACCTGGGGGCCCGTCGGTGGCCTGCTCTTCCGCCAAGGCCATCGAATGGGACAAATCGTTCAAAAAAATGGACGATCCCTCTGGTCGCGCGGTAGGCGTACACGCTTCGGCCTATTGATAGCCGCCTGCGAGAATGCCCTGCTGGCGTCCAGGACCGTTGGACAGACGGCCATCGGCCTCGGCCGGCAATGCTGAGTGCATGGCGTCAAACCGCCGTGAGAGCCCCGTTGCCGTGGCGGCCTGCCGCTGTCGGGCAGGCTCTCGCTGGACGCTGTTCATTGCACCGGTCAGGGGGCTGCCGCCCCGTCAATCCTCTCTGTTATTCCGGTTAAAAACGGGCCTTATTGGCCCGGTTTTCCTCCCCGTGAGCGCGGGAAAATCATTACGTTAGCCGCTTTTATGGTCAGGTTGTTCATTAGTCAGACAAACGGCCCGCGCAATGCCGGATTAGCGAAAAAAAGGGGGTTGACTGAAGTTCGTCAACTCCGCATAATACGCCCCGCAACGCCGAATGTAGGTCACGCGGAAAGTTGGCTACGTAGCTCAGTTGGTTAGAGCACAGCACTCATAATGCTGGGGTCACAGGTTCGAATCCCGTCGTAGCCACCACCTTTGCGGGAGTGGCGAAAATTGGTAGACGCACCAGATTTAGGTTCTGGCGCCGCAAGGTGTGCGAGTTCAAGTCTCGCCTCCCGCACCATCGTTCGGTAAGCAGCAAATGGGGTATAGCCAAGCGGTAAGGCAGCGGGTTTTGATCCCGCCACCCCCAGGTTCGAATCCTGGTACCCCAGCCAACTCGCTTTGTCTTTCGGGCGAACAATGCTGCAATTGCGGCTAAGATGGGATATAGCCAAGCGGTGAGGCAGCGGGTTTTGATCCCGCCACCCCCAGGTTCGAATCCTGGTATCCCAGCCAAAATGACCTGCCGATATCGCGGTCTGTTGCAAAGTAATCGGTCAAAAATACGGCTACGTAGCTCAGCTGGTTAGAGCACAGCACTCATAATCCTGGGGTCACAGGTTCGATTCCCGCCGTAGCCACCATATTTTTGGGGTATCGCCAAGTGGTAAGGCACCGGATTCTGATTCCGGCACCCCCAGGTTCGAATCCTGGTACCCCAGCCATATCAAGCCCGCGCAGGCGGCAATTAAAAACGCTCCCTCCGGGAGCGTTTTTTTAGCCGTTGTGCGACCCCCGCTCAGGACGCATTAACGATAAAATTAAGCCGGTCGTAACAATTGTTGGCGCGCGTCATCAAGCCCTCAAAGGCCGGTTGCATAATTTCATCATGACTGATCCACGGCGTTTTGACCGTTATCTGCTTGCTGTAACGGTAACCACGCGCCGTCTTCTCTCCCACGATGTCGATATCGAACCATCGAGAGCGGAGCCAGCAGGCGTTTACCGCCGCGGTAATGCCCTCGCCAACCAGATTTATTTGCCGCGACAATTTTCCCTCCAAATAAATATCGGTTAACCCGCCTTCACGCCGGTAGCGGTTAAAATCATCCTAAACCGTGGGGTAAGGGCTCCCCAAATAGAGATAGCGAGAATCGGCAATCCGCGTCAGAGTATGGCAATCTTCGGCATGGATATTGACCGGGTAGGCGTCAGGTAACTGATATTGCGTCGGGTCGCGTTCCACCCGGCAGCGGGCGTTTTTATTCACCACCGCGTTGCATAAAGCGATATCGATACTTTCCACACCCTGTTCACAATCCCCCTGGAACAGATTGGCAAGATCGCCGCCCTTCATTCTCACTTGCCGCTCGTGGACAGTCGACCGCCCCTGCGCGGTAAAAGTCTCATTGCACTCGATCCGCTCTTCCTGCCGCGGCGTGGACGCCAGGATAGCGTCCACGATCACTTTTCCTTCCGGCGTGAAAACCAGCACAGCACGATCCTGGAGATCCGGCGCCACATAGTCGGGCACATAATAATACTGAGTGGGATCAAGCCATTCGATTTTGCCGGCAATGTTCGCCTGTACGATGGCATGGTTGGCCGTGACGCCCGGAATAGCCATAGCCATTTTGCTCGATTTGGGATTGACGTTTACCGTGGGCAGGGTTCATGAGCAAAAGCGCAATGACCGCGAAACAGCAGTTTCCCTTCTTCATCGAATGTCCTTTTCAATTGTCTTCTTTCCCTGGAAATAACGGCCTAATAAGACGGTTATGCTGGCTATAATATTGGCCTTGCCGGGCGGTAACAACCCGGCGATGAAGCATTAGCGTCTGAATAAAAAAACCATTAATAAAATATTGGATAGCAATAAAGTCAAGATGCGTGCGTGAGATGCCGTAGCGAAGATGTGCCCTAAACCACCGCCTGACACGTCCGTCACGTCGGACGGCTGCGGGCCAGTAACGTTACAGCCCCAGCGCGTAACACAGCACCCGGTGCTTAAGGCCGCCGGCGCGCTGTGCCAACATCAGGCCGAGATTGCGTGCCAGCATTAGCGGCGGCAAGTAGTTGCTAAACGTCGTGTAAAACGCATCCATTCCCGCCTGCATCAGCAGGTTATCGCCGCGCCGACGGCGTTGGTAACGTTGCAGCACCGCCCGCGTTTCCCAACGTTCACCACGATCGCGAGCGACAATCAAGACCTCCGCCAACGCATCGGCATCGCGAAAGCCAAGATTGGCCCCCTGCCCGGCGAGGGGGTTAATGGTATGCGCGGCATCCCCTATCAGCGCCAGCCCCGGCAACACATAGTCGCGGGCGTGGCGGCGCGTTAAGGGAAACGATGCCGCCCCATGCAGGGTGAAGGCACCGAGCCGGTCGGGAAAGGCCGCCTGCACTTCTCGCGCCAGCGCCGGCAGAGGGAGTTTATCCAACTGGCGAATACGCGCCGCGCTGTCATACCACACCAGCGACGCCCAGCGCCCGTAGAGCGGCAAAAACGCCCGCGGTCCAGAGGGGTGAAACGCCTGCCAGGTCACGTCCTGTTGCTGTCCGCCGTCCATTTCTACGCTGAGCAAGAGGCAGGATTGGCGATACTGCCAGCCGCTGACCGCAATGCCCGCGTGTTGACGTACCCAGGAATGCGCGCCGTCGGCCCCGACCACGAGCCGACTCGCGACGCTACTGCCATCATCAAGCGTTAACCGCCAGCGGCCGTCGTCCCACGCCATGGCGGCGAGCGACGCCGGGCAACGCAGCGTCAACGCGTCGCAGTCTGTAAAGCCTTGCCATAAGGCCTGCTGGAGTCGGCGGTTCTCCACCATAAAACCCAGCTCCGGCAGGTTAAGGGAGGCGGCATCGAACGCCACCACCGAAGACGGCCATTCCCAGGTTTCCAGACGGCGGTACGGCACGCAAAACCGCTCGTCGAGGCGTTGCCAGGCGCCGATGCGGCGCAACAGCGCCACGGAAGCGCAGCTGATAGCCGACACCCGCAAATCCGGCGGTGCGTCATCTGCGGCCGGCGTCGGCGGCGCCGGATCGATTATCAGAACCCGGAAGCCCGCTTGCGCCAGCGCCAGCGCCAGCGCCGCCCCCACCATGCCGCCGCCAGCCACCACTACTTCATAGCCTGTCTCGTTCGTCTTCATTTCGGCCTATGCCTACGCTATTATTTTCCAGTTTCCGGTAGTGTACCGCAAAATTGGCCCTTCCAAGATCCGCCTCGCGCGCTAGACTGGTCACAACACCGGCAAAGGATTACAATACGCGCCCTGCGCAAGCCTACGGGCTTTTTAATACTGCATCGAGTACTGGCAAGCTGATGACCAAAAAACTCCATATCAAAACCTGGGGCTGTCAGATGAATGAATACGATTCATCCAAGATGGCCGACTTACTGGATAGCACTCACGGCTATCAGTTGACGGACAACCCCGAAGAGGCGGATGTCCTGCTGCTTAACACCTGCTCCATCCGGGAAAAAGCGCAGGAAAAGGTGTTCCATCAGCTGGGGCGCTGGCACATGCTTAAGGAAGCCCGACCGGAATTGATCATCGGCGTCGGCGGCTGCGTGGCGTCGCAGGAAGGCGCCCATATCCGTGAGCGGGCCAATTACGTGGATATCATTTTCGGGCCTCAGACGCTGCACCGCCTGCCGGAAATGATTAATCATGTCAATGGCACCCGCAGCCCGGTGGTGGATATCAGCTTTCCGGAAATCGAAAAATTCGATCGTCTGCCGGAACCGCGCGCCGAAGGGCCGACCGCCTTTGTGTCTATCATGGAAGGCTGCAACAAATACTGCAGTTTTTGCGTCGTACCCTATACCCGCGGCGAAGAAGTCAGCCGCCCGTGCGACGATATCCTGTTCGAGATAGCCCAGCTTGCGGATCAGGGTGTGCGTGAAGTCAACCTGCTGGGACAGAACGTCAACGCCTATCGCGGCGCCAGCTATGACGGCGGCATCTGCACCTTCGCCGAACTGCTGCGGCTGGTGGCGGCCATCGACGGTATCGACCGTATCCGCTATATCACCAGCCACCCTATTGAGTTTACCGACGATATTATCGACGTTTACCGCGATACGCCGGAACTGGTCAGCTTCGTGCACCTGCCGGTGCAAAGCGGCTCCGATCGCATCCTGACCATGATGAAACGCGCCCACACCGCGCTGGAATATAAATCGATCATCCGCCGGCTGCGCAAGGCGCGCCCGGATATCCAAATCAGCTCCGACTTCATCATCGGCTTTCCGGGCGAAACCCAGCAAGACTTTGAGCAAACGATGCAGCTTATCGCCGACGTGAATTTCGACATGAGCTTCAGCTTCATTTACTCCGCGCGTCCCGGCACGCCTGCCGCTGATATGGTGGATAATGTCAGCGAAGAAGAGAAAAAACAGCGGCTCCATATCTTGCAGGAACGTATCACCCAACAGGCCATGCAGTACAGCCGCCGCATGAAGGGTAAAGTGCAACGTATTCTGGTGGAAGGCACATCGCGCAAAAATGTGATGGAGCTGTCCGGCCGTACCGAAAACAATCGGGTGGTCAATTTTGAAGGCGCGCCGTCCATGATTGGCAAATTCGTCGATGTGGAGATCGTCGACGTGTATCCCAATTCCCTGCGCGGCGTCTTGTTGCGCACCGAAGATCAGATGACATTGCGCAGCCATGAAAGCACGGCGTCGGTCATTGCCCGCACCCGTAAAGAGAACGAACTGGGCGTGGGCATGTACCAGCCGTGACCCCCCTGCCCGCCAGCTTTCCGGAGCGGCTTGCCGCTCCGCCGCCATGCGGCTCACCTGCTTGCATTGCACTAATTGTGCCCCAATATACATATAATGGTCTTTGCCCTTGACGCGTGGGTGGGGATGCTTCATTTATTAATCTTGGGCCTTCGCTGCCGGCCCTGCCGGCGCACGACCTGGGGTTCACCTTGCAAAAGCTTGAGAGGCCGAGAGGAAAGATTTGAACGTCGAAACCAAAGAAATCATGCTGGAACCCGCAGACAACAACCGTCTGTTGAGCCTCTGTGGGCCGTTTGATGACAATATCAAGCAACTTGAGCGCCGGTTGGGCATTGAGATCAATCGGCGTGACAATACCTTCAAGCTGGTGGGTAAATCGTTGTGCGTTGACGCCGCCGCGTCGATCCTCACCTCGCTGTACGTCGACACGGCTCCTCTGCGCGGCGTTATCGCCGATATCGAGCCGGAACAAATCCATCTGGCCATCAAACAGAGCCGGGTGCTGGAGCAAACGGCGGAGAGCGTGCCCGATTATGGCCGCGCGGTGAATATACAAACCAAACGTGGCATCATCAAACCGCGCACGCCCAATCAGGCGCAATACATCGCCCACATTCTCGATCATGACATCACCTTCGGCGTCGGCCCGGCCGGGACCGGCAAAACCTATCTGGCGGTGGCGGCTGCGGTAGACGCGCTGGAGCGCCAGGAAATTCGCCGTATTCTTTTGACCCGCCCGGCGGTGGAAGCAGGCGAGAAACTGGGTTTTCTGCCCGGCGATCTCAGCCAGAAGGTCGACCCTTATCTGCGCCCGCTTTACGACGCCCTCTTTGAAATGCTGGGCTTTGAGCGGGTGGAAAAACTGATTGAGCGCAATGTCATTGAGGTCGCGCCGCTGGCCTATATGCGCGGACGAACCCTGAACGATGCATTCATTATTCTTGACGAAAGTCAGAACACCACCATCGAACAGATGAAGATGTTCCTGACCCGCATCGGTTTCAATTCCAAAGCGGTCATCACCGGTGACGTCACTCAAATAGACCTGCCGCGCAATCAGAAATCAGGGTTGCGTCACGCGGTGGAAGTGCTGGAGGAAGTGGAAGAAATCAGTTTCAATTTCTTCCATAGCGAAGACGTGGTACGCCACCCGGTAGTGGCGCGAATTGTCAATGCCTATGAAGCCTGGGAAACCGCCGATCAAAAACGCAAAGAACAACTCGCCGCCGAGCGCAAACACGAGGCCTTGGCACAGAACAACGGCGCCGCTCTGGCCGGCCACGGTTCGTCATCCTCCAGGGAGTCTGATGCATGAGCGACGTGATACTTGACCTGCAGCTGGCCTGCGATGAAGCGCGTGGTTTGCCCGCCGAGGCGGATTTCCTGCGCTGGCTGCAGGGCGTGCTGCCGCTGTTTCGCGACTGCGCGGAGGTGACCGTTCGCCTGGTGGACGAAGCGGAAAGCCATGAACTTAATATGACCTACCGCGGCAAAGATCGGCCCACCAATGTGCTTTCCTTTCCCTTTGAGGCGCCACCGGAAGTGGAACTGCCGCTACTGGGGGATTTGGTAATCTGCCATCAGGTAGTGGAGCGCGAAGCGCAGCAGCAGGAGAAGGCGCTGGAAGCCCATTGGGCGCATATGGTTGTTCACGGTTCACTGCATCTGTTAGGGTATGATCATATACAGGATGAGGAAGCCCTGGAGATGGAATCGCTGGAAACCGAGATTATGCAAAAGCTCGGTTACCCGGATCCGTATCTTGCGGAAAAAGAGGCGTAATGCCCCCCATAATCATTAGAGAGTGAAACTGACTAAACGCTATGAGCGACGACCATTCGCAGAGCAACGATAGCCCCAGTCCCAAGAAGGGCTTTTTTACCCTGATGCTAAATCAGCTGTTTCACGGCGAACCGAAAAACCGTGACGATCTTCTCGAACTTATCAGGGATTCCGAACAGAACGAGCTTATCGACCCCGATACCCGCGATATGCTGGAAGGCGTCATGGACATCGCCGAACAGCGGGTACGGGATATCATGATCCCCCGCTCGCAGATCATCACGCTGATGAAAAACCAATCGCTACAGGAGTGCCTCGACGTCATCGTCGAATCGGCCCATTCCCGCTTCCCGGTTATCAGCGAAGATAAGGATCATGTTGAAGGGATTCTGCTGGCCAAGGACCTGTTGCCGTTCATGCTCAGCCACGACGAACCCTTCAGCATCGAGAAGATTCTGCGTCCGGCGGTCGTGGTGCCGGAAAGCAAGCGGGTCGACCGTATGCTGAAGGAGTTTCGCTCCCAGCGCTACCATATGGCCATCGTCATCGATGAATTCGGCAGCGTGTCCGGTCTGGTGACCATTGAAGATATCCTGGAGCTTATCGTCGGCGAAATCGAAGATGAGTACGACGATGAAGAAGATCAGGATATTCGCCAGTTGAACCGCCACACCTTCACCGTTCGCGCCCTGACGCCCATTGAAGATTTCAACGAGGTCTTCAATACACACTTCAGCGATGAGGAAGTGGATACCATCGGCGGCCTAGTCATGCAGGCCTTTGGCCATTTGCCGGCGCGCGGCGAGGCCATCGATATCGACGGCTACAATTTCAAAGTGGCGATGGCCGACAGCAGACGCATTATTCAGGTACACGTCAAAATCCCTGAGAACTCACCGCAACCCATCATGGAAGATTAATTCCCCCATGGCCATCGCCTCACTGTTTGCACGCCAGCGGCTCCGCGCGTTGCTGGCGCTCGTTACCGGCGCCTGCGGTACCCTGGCATTTTCCCCCTACGATTTCTGGCCTGCGGCTATGGTTTCGCTGGGCGGCCTGCTGGCGGTCACCCTCAACCGCAGCGCCCGGCAAGCCGGCTGGCTGGGCTTTCTCTGGGGATTCGGCCTGTTCGGCACCGGCGTCAATTGGGTCTATGTCAGCATCGCGCAGTTCGGCGGCCTGCCCGGCCCGGTCAATGTGGCGCTGGTGGTGGTGCTCGCCACCTATCTGGCGCTTTATCCCCTGCTGTTTGCCGCCCTGCTGGCGCGGCTGTGGCCGCGTACCAGCCTATGGCGGTTGGCGCTCGGCGCGCCGGTGCTGTGGTCGATCACCGAATTTTTACGCGGTTGGGTACTGACCGGCTTTCCCTGGCTGGAATTCGGCTACAGCCAGATAGACGGCCCGTTAAAAGGCATTGCGCCGCTGTTCGGTGTACAGGCGATCACGTTCATACTGGTGATGATAAGCGGGCTGGCGGTCTATGCGCTGGCGCAGCGGCGAACGTTGCCGGCTGTCGCCGCGTTGGCGCTGCTGCTGCCCTGGCCGCTGCGTTCGCTGCATTGGTATCAGCCTCAGCCGGAGCGGGCCATTAACGTCGCGCTGGTGCAAGGCAACATTGCCCAGTCGATGAAATGGGAGGCGAGCCAGGTGGTGCCGACGCTGGATATTTACCTGCAGCGTACCCTGCCGGCTCTTGGCAAGGCGCAGATGGTTATCTGGCCGGAATCGGCTATACCCGACGATGAGATTGCCCAAAACGCCTTCCTGACCCGTCTTGATGAACAGCTACGCCAGGGACATACCCGGTTGATCACCGGCATCATCGACGCGCGGCCTACCCCACAAGGCTACGATTACTACAACAGCATTATCGTATTGGGCGAATCCACACCCTACCGGTATCCCTCCAAGGATCGCTACAACAAGCATCATCTGGTGCCCTTTGGCGAGACCGTGCCGTTGGCAAGTCTGCTGCGGCCGCTGGCGCCGCTGTTCAATCTGCCGATGTCATCGCTCAGTCAGGGACGTTATTTGCAGCCACAGCTGCGGGTGGCCGGTATGAAGCTCACCGCCACCGTCTGCTATGAGATTATCCTGGGCGGTCAGGTGCGGGATAATTTCCGCCCCGATACCGACTTCCTGCTGACAGTGTCAAACGATGCCTGGTTCGGGCATTCCATTGGCCCGTGGCAGCACTTCCAGATGGCGCGTATGCGTTCGCTGGAGCTGGGGCGGCCGCTGCTGCGCAGCACCAATAACGGTATCACCGCGGTCATCGACGCCGACGGAACGCCGCAGGCGCAATTGCCGCAATTTACCCGCGACGTGCTCAACGTTCGCGTGACCCCGACGCAGGGAATGACACCCTACGCCCGTGCCGGCTCCTGGCCGCTATGGATTGTTACGCTGCTGGCCGGATTTACCGCGCTGGTTTTTGATCGCCGCCGAGGCGCCTGAGGAAATGGCATGCTGCTTGATGAACGCTATGTGCTGAAGGACAGCGCGCAATTGCGCGACTATTACGCGGCCCCCCATCCTGGCGTGCTGCATAAACAAATCGACCATGTGGATGACTATGCGCGCCGGCTTATTGCTCGTCGCCGTTTATCGTGCTCGGCACGCAGGGTCCCCGCGGGTTCGACTGTTCACCGAAGGGTGGCGAACCTGGCTTTGTGCAGGTAGAGAACACCAAGACGCTGCTGCTGCCGGATCGCGGCAGCAATAATCGCCTGGACGGGTTGACCAATCTGCTGCATAACCCCGCTGTCGGGCTGTTGTTTTTGATCCCCGACTGGTCTGAGTGTTTCCGGTTGAATTATCAGGCGCAGATTTCCGTGGATCCGGCGCTGTGCGCTCGCTTTGCCCAAAACGGCGTGCCCGCGAAGAGCGTGCTGGTTATCCGGGTTGATGAAGCGTTTATTCACTGCGGCCGCGCGATCGATTTCGCCGGACTGTGGGAAAGTAACAAACGGTTGGATGCGGCGCAGTTGCCGAAGGCGCTGGATATTTTCAAAGCGCATGTCGCTCTGCATAAAGCGGCGCAATAGCGAAAACCACCGGGGACACGCGGCGAGGCCCGCGTGCCTTCGCAGCTGCGCCGGCTTGCGGGTTCGTCAAGCCTCCTTCAGCCCGCCGGCTGCGCCCCGTTACGCTGCCTCCGCCACACCGGATATGCATCGGCGTCCATTTGCCAGTCGCTGAATTCTCCTCATCTCCCCATCCCTCGTCCCCATAGCCCATAGCCCATAGCCCATAGCCCATAGCCCATTATCCATTCATCCTTTAGATCCATGGTCCCTTCGTCCCTCATTCCCTTGCTTTGTCAGCGCATGAATTGTCTTTGTCTCATAAGGGAGCTTTTTTTGCTCCTTCAGACTCTGCTGCGCTGCCTGCAGGATAGCGTTGATACTCGGTCGAGATGCTGCTTCATAGCGGGGCAACAGTTTCACCTGGCATGAATATTGCTGCCAATAATGTGTTGAGCATACCGAGGCGGCGTCACGTGACAAGGGCCAGCGTTCTGTTGCGGTGCAGGTCACGCACTGGAAATGAGCAGAACATCGTCGTGTGCCGCATTTTAGTGTGCAGCGGTTCTCAAAACTTCAACATTTTGGTGTTAGTTTATTTACATTAGGCTATTTTAACGGTAATTATATTGACAAATACGTCTCAAAAGTGGGTATTACTTCAGGCCAGCTTGCCGCCACAGTGCCGCCGGACGCTGATAGGTCTGATACCGTAATCACAGCAAAGGAGCAGGAAGATGCACATGCGCAAATTGGCGTTATCATTAGTGATGATCGGCATTGCCGCCAGTCAGGCTCATGCCGAAGAGTTAACGGGCACACTGAAAAAAATCAAAGACAATGGCGTCATCGTGGTAGGTCACCGCGAATCGTCTATTCCTTTCTCCTATTATGACAACCAGCAGAAAGTGGTAGGCTATTCGCAAGATTACTCCAACGCCATCGTTGACGCCGTGAAAAAGAAAATCGACGCGCCGAATCTGCAGGTTAAATATCTGCCCATTACGTCCTCCAATCGCATCCCGCTGCTGCAAAACGGAACCTATGATTTTGAATGCGGCTCCACCACCAACAATCTGGAACGTCAGAAACAGGTGGACTTCTCCGATACGCTGTTCATTATCGGCACCCGCCTGGCGGTGAAAAAAGGGGCGCTAATCAAAGACTTTAGCGATTTAGCCGGCAAAACTGTCGTCGTCACCGCCGGAACCACGTCGGAAGTGTTGCTCAACAAGCTCAACGATGAGAAGCAGATGAAAATGCGCATCATCAGCACCAAAGATCACGGCGACTCTTTCCGCACCCTGGAAAACGGCCGCGCGGTGGCCTTCATGATGGATGACGCGCTGTTGGCCGGCGAACACGCCAAATCGCGCAAACCTGATCAGTGGGATATTGTCGGTACGCCGCAGTCGAAAGAAGCCTATGGCTGCATGCTGCGCAAAGACGACGCCCAGTTCAAGACCCTGATGGATGACACTATCGCCCATATTCAAACGTCCGGCGAAGCGGAAAAATTGTACGACAAGTGGTTCAAACAACCCATCCCGCCGAAGAATCTGAACATGAACTTTGCCATGTCGGACGATATGCAAGCCCTGTTCAAATCCCCTAACGATAAAGCCGTAAACTAATAACGATAATAAGGGCGGGATTGCCCGCCCTCTTGATTGCTGACCAAAGGCCCGGACAGACAGACGCGCCAAGGCCGTTCCCCGAAGCGCGGGAATACGGGGCCATTCATCAATCTTCAGGGTAGCGTTTGCTACCCTTTTTTACCGGATTTTTTATGTCAAAAAATTGGAACTAGGGAATTTTTTTGAAGCTGCCATGTTCGGCAACACCACCTATTTGGGTTGGCTATGTTCAGGCTTTCAGGTCACCATCGCCGTGTCGTTCTGCGCCTGGATAATTGCTTTCGTCGTCGGTTCGCTGTTCGGTATTCTGCGCACCCTGCCTAACCGCTTTCTGGCGGAGATCAGGATCTATTATGTGGAGCTGTTCCGTAATATTCCACTGATAGTGCAGCCGTTTATCTGTATCTGGTGGTGCCGGAACTGCTGCCTGCCTCCATCGGCACCTGGTTCAAAGCCGAGCTGGATCCCACTATTCAGTTCTTCGTGTCCTCGATGCTATGCCTGGGGCTGTTCACCTCCGCGCGCCTTTGCGAGCAGGTGCGTTCCGGCATTCAGTCGCTGTCCAAGGGGCAATTAAACGCCGCACTTGCGATGGGGCTCACGCTGGGACAGGCCTATCGCTATGTTCTGCTGCCCCATGCCTATCGAATCATCGTCCCGCCGATGACCTCGGAAATGCTTGACCTGGTAAAAAACTCGTCGGTCGCCTCGACGATCGGTCTGGTGGAAATGGCGGCGCAGGCCAGCAAACTGCTGGATTATTCCGCCCACGCCTATGAGTCTTTTACCGCTATTACCCTGGGCTATCTGCTTATCAACGCCGTGATTATGCTGATAATGCATTTTGTCGAAAGAAAAGTGCGCCTGCCGGGCAATCTGGGGAACAAATAATGTACGAATTCGACTGGAGTTCTATTCTGCCCGGCTTGCCTTATATGTTACAGGGCATGGCCGTAATGCGTCTGTCGCCGTAAACCGATATCCGGCTCATTTCCGCCATGATCGCGTTTTCGCTGTTCGAGGCGGCCTATTATTCGGAAATCATTCGAGCCGGTATCGTCAGTATCGCTCGCGGTCAATCTTCCGCCGCACTGGCGCTGGGCATGACGCACTGGCAATCCATGCAATTGGTGATTCTGCCGCAGGCGTTTCGCGCGATGGTGCCGCTGCTGCTAACGCAGGGTATTGTGCTGTTTCAGGATACCTCGCTGGTTTACGTATTGAGTCTGGCCGATTTCTTCCGTACCGCTTCCTCTATCGGCGAGCGTGACGGTACGCAGGTGGAAATGGTGCTGTTCGCCGGTTTGGTTTATTTTGTCATCAGCCTGAGCACGTCGACGCTGGTGAACTATTTGAAAAAAAGGACGGTTAGATGATTTCCCTGAAAAATATTTCCAAGTGGTATGGTCACTTTCAGGTGCTGACCGACTGCTCAACCGAGGTCAATAAAGGCGAAGTGGTCGTGGTGTGCGGCCCTTCAGGCTCCTGTAAATCGACGCTTATCAAAACCGTTAACGGCCTGGAACCCATTCAGGAAGGAGAAATCCATGTCAACGGCATCAGCGTTAGCGACAAACGTACTAATCTGGCGCAGTTGCGCAGCAAGGTGGGCATGGTGTTCCAGCATTTTGAGCTATTTCCCCATCTGTCGATTATCGACAACTTGACTCTGGCGCAGGTGAAGGTTTTGAAACGCGACAAAGGGGCGGCGCGTACCAAAGGGCAAGCCCTGCTGGAGCGGGTGGGTCTGGCGGCGCACGCCAGCAAATTCCCGGGTCAGCTGTCCGGCAGCCAGCAGCAGAGCGTGGCGATCGCCCGGGCGCTGTGCATGGATCCGGTTGCAATGCTGTTCGACGAACCCACCTCCGCGCTGGATCCGGAAATGATAAACGAAGTGCTGGATGTCATGGTGGAACTGGCCCAGGAGGGGATGACAATGATGGTGGTCACCCATGAAATGGGCTTTGCGCGCAAAGTGGCCAACCGGGTCATTTTCATGGATGAGGGCCGCATTATCGAAGATACGCCGAAAGAGGCGTTTTTTGCCCATCCCCAGTCGGACCGCGCCCGCGATTTCCTGGCGAAAATCCTGCATTAATCGTCCCACCGCACGGCAGGGAGAATCTCTGCTCCCGCCCTGCCGCGCCTCTATTGTTGTCCCTGGTCTACCGCCGGCGCCCTTAACGGAACGGCTGACGATGAAATTCATCGAAGCTGCAATCCGGGCAAAGCGGCAAGGTTTCCGGGGTATAGAACGCCAGCGTATGATGACAGCGTTCGCACACCAGATTGCCCAGGCCGACTACTTCTCCGCTGTGGTAGACGCCTTGGTGGCTGACGTCCTTGAACACCTCTTTCCATTCCAACTGCGTCCTATCGGTAATATCCGCCAGCCGCTGCCATAAGCTCTCCTTAATCACCCGCAAAAACACGCTTTCGTCATCCTGCTCACGGCTTTCATCGTAACTGCGGGCAAACTCCTCCAGATCCCGGCGCACCGCGCGGGTCACGTTCTCCACCTCCAGGGGGGTAAGATCGCCGCTGGCCAGCAGGCTCCGGCGGGCATCCGCCTCAAGCGCGTCGATATCCCGTTCCCCTTGTTCCAGCCGCTGGGTCAGCGAAGTAAGCAATTGATGGTAATGTTGCGCGACATTGTCCATTATTTTCTCCTTGACCGGCGGTGCTGCCGGCTCGTTGTCATCGTCTTCATTATTTTAGTTCAAAACGGTCTGCGCGCCCGGTGTCACGCACCTCACGCGAGGGGGATTTGCCACGCTCGCCGCGAATATCGGCAGAAAAACGGCCCAGCCGGGCGCTGGGTGTTGTTGCCACTATCGCTTATCAGCTATGCTAGACGGATACTAGCATTATGCTTCATACGCTCCCTGCGCGAGCGTCGCCGTATTTCACTTAAGGACCACTGGCTGCCATGCAAGAGCTTTATCGCCCGGAAGAGATAGAATCCACCGTCCAGCAACACTGGCATGAAAACGATACGTTCAAGGTTACCGAAGACCCCTGCAAGGAAAAGTACTACTGCCTTTCCATGCTGCCCTATCCTTCCGGCCGCCTACACATGGGGCATGTCCGCAACTACACCATCGGCGATGTGATAGCCCGCTATCAGCGCATGCTAGGCAAAAACGTCCTGCAGCCTATCGGCTGGGATGCGTTCGGCCTGCCCGCCGAAGGGGCCGCGGTGAAAAATAACACCGCTCCGGCACCCTGGACCTACGCCAATATCGATTACATGAAAAACCAGCTTAAACTGCTGGGCTTCGGCTACGACTGGAGCCGTGAAGTCACCACCTGCCGCCCGGACTATTACCGCTGGGAGCAGTGGTTTTTCACCCGCCTGTATGAAAAGGGGCTGGTGTATAAAAAGACTTCCGCGGTCAACTGGTGCCCGCAGGATCAGACGGTGCTGGCCAATGAACAGGTCATCGACGGCTGCTGCTGGCGCTGTGACACCAAGGTCGAGCGCAAGGAAATACCGCAGTGGTTCGTGAAGATTACCGCCTACGCCGACCAGCTCTTGTACGATTTGGACAAGCTGGAGAGCTGGCCCGAGCAGGTGAAAACCATGCAACGCAACTGGATCGGCCGCTCAGAAGGGGTGGAAATTACGTTCCAGGTCGCAGACAGCGAAGAGACGCTGACGGTTTACACCACGCGCCCGGACACTTTTATGGGTACAACCTATGTCGCGGTAGCGGCGGGTCATCCGCTTTCGCTGCAGGCGGCGGCGTCCAATCCAGCCCTGGCCGATTTTATTCAGGAATGCCGCACCACCAAAGTGGCGGAAGCGGACATGGCCACGATGGAGAAAAAGGGCATGGCCACCGGCCTGCATGCGGTGCATCCGCTGACCGGCGAGATGCTGCCGGTCTGGGTCGCCAACTTTGTGCTGATGGATTACGGCACGGGTGCTGTCATGGCGGTGCCGGGGCATGACCAGCGCGATTTTGAGTTCGCCCGCAAATATGACTTGCCAGTGAAACCAGTTATCCGCAATGCCGACGGTAGCGAGCCGGATCTCAGCGCTCAGGCGATGACTGAAAAAGGCGTTCTGTTCAATTCCGGTGAATTTGATGGTCTGGACTTCCAGGCGGGCTTCAACGCCATCGCCGATGCGCTGGTGGCGCAGGGCGTCGGCGAGCGCAAGGTGAACTATCGCCTGCGCGATTGGGGGGTTTCCCGCCAGCGCTACTGGGGAGCGCCGATTCCGATGATGACGCTTGAAGACGGTACCGTCGTGCCGACACCGGAAGATCAGCTGCCGGTTGTCCTACCGGAAGACGTGGTGATGGACGGCATTTCCAGCCCGCTGAAAGCCGATCCGGACTGGGCGAAAACCACCTACAACGGCCAGCCCGCGCTGCGTGAAACCGATACCTTCGATACCTTCATGGAATCTTCCTGGTATTACGCGCGCTATACATGCCCGGATTATGACCGCGGCATGCTCGATCCGGCCGCCGCCAACTATTGGCTGCCGGTGGATCAGTACATCGGCGGCATTGAACATGCCATCATGCATCTCATGTATTTTCGTTTCTATCACAAGCTGCTGCGCGACGCGGGTCTGGTCACCTCCGACGAGCCGGCCAAGCGTTTGCTGTGCCAGGGGATGGTGCTGGCCGACGCCTTCTACTATCTGACCTCCAGCGGCGAGCGCGTCTGGGTGTCGCCGCTGGAGGTCAGCGTGGAACGGGATGAGAAAGGCCGCATCGTGAAATCGACCGATGCCAGCGGCCGCGAGCTGGTGTACGCCGGCATGAGTAAAATGTCGAAATCGAAAAATAACGGTATCGACCCGCAGGAAATGGTCGAGAAATACGGCGCCGACACGGTGCGCCTGTTTATGATGTTCGCCTCACCGGCGGAAATGACGCTCGAATGGCAGGAATCCGGTGTGGAAGGGGCCAACCGGTTCCTGAAGCGCGTTTGGAAACTGGCCTATGAGCATCCCCAGCAGGGTCCGGTGGGCGCACTGGATATCGACGCCCTGAACGACGAACAAAAGGCGCTGCGCCGCGAGGTGCATAAAACTATCGCCAAAGTCACCGACGATATCGGCCGCCGTCAGACGTTCAACACCGCCATCGCCGCCATTATGGAATTAATGAACAAGCTGGCACGCGCGCCGCAGCAGACCGGGCAGGATCGCGCTCTGCTGCAGGAGGCGCTGGTAGCGGTTGTACGGATGCTTTATCCTTTCACCCCGCATGCCTGCTTTACGCTCTGGCGGGCGCTGGGCGGCGAAGGGGACATCGATAATGCACCGTGGCCGGTCGCAGATGAGGCCGCTATGGTGGAAGACGCCAAGCTGGTGGTCATTCAGGTCAACGGCAAGCTGCGCGGCAGGATTACCGTGCCCGCAGATGCGGACGAAGCCCTGGTGTGTGAACGCGCCTCCCAGGAACATCTAGTGGCGAAACATCTTGAAGGGACCACGGTGCGCAAAGTGATTTATGTACCGGGTAAGCTGCTTAACCTGGTTGTGGGTTAACAGAAGGAGGCGTTGTGCGATATTGGACTTTAGCACTGGTACTGGGCCTGGCGGTGACGATCACCGCCGGCTGTGGTTATCACCTGCGCGGCACCACAGACCAGGTGCCGACCGAAATGAAAACCATGACCCTGAACAGTTATGATCCTTACGGGCCGCTCACCCGCGCCGTGCGGGCGGAACTACGTCTGAACGATGTGACGCTGGTTGACGACGCCCAGGACAAAAACAATACGCTGCCGTCGCTGCGTATTGTCAATTCCTCGGAAAATCAGGTCACCGCCTCGGTGTTTCAGGACGGTAAAACCGCCGAATACCAGATGACGCTGGGCGTACACGCGCAGGTCCTGATGCCCGGCGAAGATTACTATCCTATCGACGTCAAGGTTTATCGCTCGTTCTTCGATAACCCGCTAACGGCGCTGGCGAAGGATGCCGAAGGGGATATTATTCGCCAGGAGATGCGCCAGCAGGCCGCGCAGCAGCTGGTACGTAAGCTGCTGACAGTGCATGCCGCGGAAGAGGCGGATAAGGCGCTGGACGCAAAACTGAAACAGCAGCAGCCACCGCAGCCGGTGGCGCCGGCCTCCTGATGACCCTGTGTCTGGTGAAACGGCGGTCAGCGTCATGATTCGGCTGTATGCCGAACAGTTGGCTGCGCAATTACTGGAAGCACTGCGCCCATGTTATCTGCTGTTTGGCAACGATCCGCTGCTGCTACAGGAAAGCCAGGATCGCATTCGCGACCGGGCACAGGCGCAGCAATTCGACGAGCGTTTCAGCGTCACGCTGGACGCCGCCACCGATTGGGACGCGATTTTCAGTCTGTGCCAGGCGCGCAGTCTGTTCGCCAGTCGGCAAACGCTGCTGCTTGTCCTGCCGGACGGCGGCATCAACGCCGCCATGGCGGAAAAAATGCTCCAGCTGGCGTCGCTGTTGCATGACGACGTGCTCTTGATCCTACGCGGCAGCAAGCTGACCCGCGCCACGGAGAACGACTCCTGGTTCAAGGCACTGAGTCAAAACGCGGTGCTGGTGAGCTGCACCACGCCGGAGCAGGCGCAGCTGCCGCGCTGGGTGGCAAGACGTGCCGCGAGTATGAAGCTGACGCTGGATGATGCCGCCTGCCAGCTATTGTGTTATTGCTACGAGGGCAACCTGCTAGCGCTGGCCCAGGCGCTGGAACGATTGTCGCTGCTTTATCCTGACGGCAGTCTGACGCTGCCGCGGGTCGAAGCGGCGGTGAACGACGCCGCACACTTCACGCCGTTTCACTGGGTCGACGCCGCGTTGGCGGACAAAAGCAAACGCGCCGCGCATATTTTGCGTCAGTTGCGGCTGGAGGCCACGGAGCCGGTCATCCTGTTGCGCAGCATCCAGCGCGAAGTCCTGCTGCTGCTGACGCTCAAACGGCAAACGGCCGTCGCGCCGCTGCGTACCCTGTTCGACCGCCACAAGGTCTGGCAGAACCGCCGTTCGCTGCTGACGCAGGCCATAGGGCGGCTTACTCTGGCGCAGTTGCGCGATACGGTGGCACTGATGACGAAAATCGAACTGGCGCTCAAACAGGATTATGGCTACCCCGTATGGTCCGATCTGAACGCCCTGGCGTTATTGTTGTGCGGCAAATCGCTGCCCACGGCAATGTTTGATGTCTGAACGCGCGCTCACCGCCTTTTACGGAGGCACGTTCGACCCTATCCACTACGGCCACCTGCGGCCGGTCATCGCGCTGGCGCGCCTTGTCAACCTGCAGCGGGTGATCCTGCTGCCGAACAATGTCCCGCCGCACCGGCCGCAGCCGGTGGCGTCTGCGCAGCAGCGGCTGGCGATGGCGCGGCTGGCGATTGCCGAATTGCCCGATCCCATATTCACCCTTGATGAGCGCGAACTCCAGCGCCCGACGCCTTCTTATACGGTAGACACGTTTGAAGCGCTACGCCGCGAGTATGGCCCGGACTCGCCGCTGGCCTTCATTATCGGCCAGGATTCGCTGCTGACTCTGACGCAATGGCATCGCGGCCTGGAATTGCCGGCGTTATGCCATCTGCTGGTGTGCGCCCGGCCCGGTTATGACTACGGGCTGGCCGATGAGCGCGACAATCGCTGGCTCGCCCGCCGGCTGACCCGCGATCCGCAGGCGCTGCACCAGCAACCGGCGGGGCTTATCTATTGCGCGGCCACGCAGCAACTGGCCATTTCCGCCAGCGATATCCGCGCGCGCTATCGGGAAGGCCGCGCCTGCGACGGCCTGCTCCCTCCCTCGGTGCAAGGTTATATTGACGCACAGGGCTTATACCGTTAGTGCGCGCGCTATGCTATGCTATGCGCCTTATCTTCTCTTCTTCGCCGGCCTGGCCGGCGCTGTTAATCTCTGTTCATTCCGCGGTCAACCGGCGCCTGGCAGCTATCCCATTGACTAGCGTCACCCTGTTTCAGCGTGGCGCGTGCGAAGCATACCGGAGGGGGAACCTTTGCTTGATACCATGCTCAAAGATTTTGTTGTTGACAAGATAGACGATTTGAAAGGGCAGGACATTATTACCCTCGACGTGCGCGGCAAGTCGAGCATTACAGATTGCATGGTGATCTGCACCGGGACATCCAGCCGCCATGTCATGTCCATTGCCAACCATGTGGTACAGGCGTCGCGTGCCGCCGGCCTGATGCCGCTGGGCGTAGAGGGGGAAAACGCCGCCGACTGGATCGTGGTCGACCTGGGTGATGTGATTGTGCATGTGATGCAGGAAGAAAGCCGCCGTCTGTATGAGCTGGAAAAGCTCTGGAGCTGAGGGGTGAGACTGCAGCTTATCGCCATCGGCACCAAAATGCCGGACTGGGTGCAGACCGGGTTTAGCGACTATCTTAAGCGCTTTCCCAAAGATTTGCCCTTCGACCTGACGGAAATTGCGGCCGGTAAGCGCGGCAAAAACGCGGATATTGCACGTATCCTGGACAAGGAAGGCGAGCAGATGCTAGCAGCGGTAGCAAAAGGGAACCGCATTGTTACGCTGGACATCCCCGGCGCGCGCTGGGAAACACCGCGGCTGGCGCAGCAGCTCGAGCGCTGGAAACAAGACGGGCGCGATGTCAGTTTCCTTATCGGCGGGCCCGAGGGGCTGGCCCCTGCCTGCAAGGCAGGGGCCGAGCAAAGCTGGTCGCTGTCCCCGTTAACTTTACCGCATCCGCTGGTCCGGGTGCTGGTCGCGGAGAGCCTGTATCGTGCGTGGAGCATTACAACCAATCACCCTTATCACCGTGAGTAACGCGGCGACGATGATTAACGTGAACTAATTCCGCTGAATGAAAATAGAACGTAACCCCTTTCGCGACTATTCAGCCGAGTCGGCGCTATTTGTGCGTCGCGCACTAGTGGCGTTCGCCGGCATATTGCTGCTGAGCGGCGTCCTCATCGTCAATCTGTACCATTTGCAAATTACCCGCTTCGAGGATTACCGCACGCGCTCCAATGAAAACCGCATCAAGCTGGTGCCTATCACGCCGAGCCGCGGCATTATCTACGATCGCAACGGCACGCCCCTGGCGCTGAACCGCACCATCTATCAGTTGGAACTGGTACCGGAAAAGGTAGACAATTTAGCGCAGACGATTGCCGACATGCGACCGATTGTCGATTTGACCGATGATGATATTGCCAATTTTGAAAAAGAGCGTAAACGCTCCCGCCGTTTTACATCGCTTCCACTTAAAGTCGGTTTGACCGACGTGCAGCAGGCCCGTTTCGCCGTCAACCAGTACCGCTTTCCCGGCGTCGAAGTGAAGGGCTACCAGCGTCGCTATTATCCCTACGGCTCTGCACTCACCCACGTCATAGGCTATGTGTCGAAAATCAACGACCGCGACGTGGAACGTCTGGATAAAGAAGGGATCCTGCCGAACTATGCCGCGACGCACGATATCGGGAAATTGGGTATCGAACGCTACTATGAAAGTGCGCTGCACGGTAAAACCGGTTACGAAGAAGTGGAAGTCAACAACCGCGGCCGGGTGATCCGTCAGCTGCACGAGCAGCCGCCCCAGGCGGGGAAGGATATTACCCTGACGTTGGATCTGAGCCTGCAACAATATATCGAGAAGCTGCTGGCCGGCAGCCGCGCCTCGGTGGTCGTGGTGGATCCCCGTGACGGCGGCATCCGCGCGCTGGTATCCAACCCGAGCTACGATCCCAACCTGTTTGTCGACGGTATCTCCAGCAAGGAATACCACGCGCTGCTGGAAGATGAAAACCGCCCGCTTATCAATCGCGCCACCCAAGGCGTCTATCCGCCCGCCTCCACTGTAAAACCCTATATTTCGGTGTCGGCGCTCACGCTTGGCGTCATTAATAAAAATTTCTCCTTGTTCGATCCGGGATGGTGGCAATTGCCCGGCTCGGAGAAACGTTACCGCGACTGGAAACGCTGGGGGCACGGCCGGTTGAACGTCACCCGGGCGCTGGAGGAGTCGGCGGACACCTTTTTCTATCAGGTAGCGTATGACATGGGCATTGACCGGCTTTCCGAATGGATGACCAAATTTGGCTACGGCCAGTATACCGGTATCGATCTGTCCGAAGAGCGCGCCGGCGTGATGCCGACCCGCGAGTGGAAAGTCGCACGCTTTAAAAAACCCTGGTACCAGGGGGATACCATTCCGGTCGGGATCGGCCAGGGTTACTGGACCGCCACGCCGCTGCAGATGTCCAAGGCGCTGATGACGCTGATTAACGACGGAGCGGTGAGGACGCCGCATCTGCTCTCCGGCACGCGGGAAAACGGCCGCCAGGTTCCCTACCGTCAGCCGGAGCATGTGCAAATCGGAGACCCACATTCCGGCTTCTGGGAAATAGCCAAAGACGGCATGTATGGCGTCGCCAACCGGCCAAACGGCACGGCGCGCAAGAGTTTTGCCGACGCGCCTTACAAGGCGGCCGCCAAATCCGGTACAGCTCAGGTGTATGGTCTGAAGGCCAACGAAACCTATAATGCCCACAAAATCGCCGAACGCCTGCGCGACCATAAACTGATGACCGCCTTCGCCCCCTATGATAAACCGACGGTGGGCGTAGTGGTCATTCTGGAAAACGGCGGCGTTGGACCGGCAGTGGGAACGATTACCCGCCAGATTCTGGATCATATCCTTCTGGGCAATAACACCACAGACTTACCCGCGGAGCCGCCCGCCCCGCCCGGCAGCGAGAGTGATTAACCCATCATGACTGATAATCCGCAACAAACTTCCCTGTGGAACAAGCTGCACATTGATGTGATGCTGCTGTTTTTCGTTACGCTGCTGCTGGTGTACAGTGCCCTGGTGGTGTGGAGCGCCAGCGGCCAGGATGTCGGTATGATGGAGCGTAAGATTGCCCAGATAGTGATGGGTCTACTGGTGATGCTGGTGATGGCGCAGGTGCCGCCTCGCGTCTATGAGGCCTGGGCACCGTATCTGTATATCTTCTGCGTGTTTCTGCTGGTGCTGGTGGACGCCTTTGGCCAGATCAGTAAAGGTGCGCAACGCTGGCTGGATCTGGGCATTATCCGCTTCCAGCCTTCGGAAATCGCCAAAATCGCCGTGCCGCTGATGGTCGCGCGTTTTATCAACCGCGACAGTTGCCCGCCGTCGCTGAAAAATACCACTATCGCGCTGGTGCTGATTTTTGTGCCCACGCTGCTGGTGGCGGTTCAGCCCGATTTGGGCACCGCTATCCTTATTGCCGCCTCTGGCCTGTTCGTGCTGTTCCTGTCGGGAATGAGCTGGAAACTGATCGCCATCGCCGCGCTGCTGGTGGCGGCGTTTATCCCCGTGCTATGGTTCTTTTTGATGCATGATTATCAGCGGGATCGGGTGATGATGCTGCTCGATCCTGAAACCGATCCCCTGGGCGCCGGCTATCATATCATCCAGTCGAAAATCGCCATCGGCTCCGGCGGCCTGTCGGGAAAAGGCTGGCTGCACGGCACCCAGTCACAGCTGGAATTCTTACCGGAACGCCATACCGACTTTATTTTTGCCGTGCTGGGTGAGGAGCTGGGGCTTATCGGCGTGTTGGTGCTGCTGGCGCTTTATCTTGGCTTAATCATCCGCGGTCTGGTGATCGCCGCGCGGGCGCAGAACACCTTCGGCCGGGTAATGGCCGGCGGTTTGATGCTGATTTTGTTCGTTTACGTGTTCGTGAATATCGGTATGGTTAGTGGTATCTTACCAGTGGTTGGCGTGCCGCTGCCGTTGGTAAGCTACGGCGGTTCGGCGCTCATCGTGTTAATGGCGGGGTTTGGTATCGTCATGTCGATACATACTCATCGAAAAATGTTGTCCAAAAGTTTATAGAGGTGAGCAATGCAGAAGCTTAGATGCGTTATCGGCATGATGGGGTTGCTACTCGGCGCCTGTTCTACCCAGCAAGAGACGCAGCCGTCGGCGCCGGCAGCAGGCCTATACCGGGCCGGTGGTGGAGATCAGCGGTGTGGAACCACACTATGAGCCCTATAATCCGGGCAATATGCAAGATTACACGGTCAACGGCAAACGCTATAGCATCGTGAAAAACCCGCAAACGGAGGCAATACCGGCGGTAACGGCGCGCTGCTCACGTCCGGCACTGGCGCAACCGCGGCCTCCCAGGAAGGCGGGGCCGAGAGCGCAATGACCGGCACACAACAGGACGCAACGCTGCTCACCAGCCCCAGTCAGCCGCCGCGGTTTCCTGGGCGCGTGGTGGAAACACAGCCCGCCGAACCTGCTGTGCCGGGCAGAGTGGCGGCCAGCGGCAATTTATACCGCGTGCAATTGGGCCCGTTCCAAAGCCGTCAGCAGGCGCAAGCCTTGGTGCAGCGGTTGCAAAGCGAAGCGCAACAGTCTGCCTTTATTGCCGCGCAGTAGCGGCCGTAATGCCTTTTTGGCCAGTGCGCCGTTTCCTGGCGACGCCGGCCGTTTGTCAACGTGCCCACGCCCCGTGTAAACCCCTGAAACAAAATTATTTGCCTTAGCCGCACGCGGTGCCGTTTTGCCTGATGCCGCCTTTTTTGACATCTGGTATAGTGTGGCACGATTTTAACTTACCCCTACGGATGCCGTTGTCCTGACATGAAAAATGTAACTACACCTCTCTTATTCAGTCGGTTAGCCTTAAGTACCGTTTTGGTGATGGGCGTTGTTTCCACAAGCTTTGCCGATGATGTCAATCTGAAGACCATGATTCCGGGCGTACCGCAGATCGACGCCGAATCCTATATCCTCATCGATTACAATTCCGGTAAAGTGCTGACGGAAATGAACGCCGACGTGCGCCGCGATCCCGCCAGCCTGACCAAAATGATGACCAGTTACGTCATCGGCCAAGCGATCAAATCCGGCAAAATCACCCCGAATGATGTGGTTACGGTCAACAAAGATGCCTGGGCCACCGGCAATCCGGTTTTCAAAGGCTCCTCGCTGATGTTTTTGAAGCCCGGCGACCGGGTACCCGTGTCACAGCTGAACCGCGGTATCATTCTCCAATCGGGTAATGACGCCTGCGTGGCAATGGCGGACTACGTCGCCGGCAGCCAGGACGCGTTTGTGGGGTTGATGAACAATTATGTCGGCGCCCTTGGGCTGCAAAACACCCATTTTGAAACCGTGCATGGCCTGGATGCCCCCGGACAGTTCAGCTCCGCCCGTGACATGGCGATGATCGGTAAAGCGCTGATCCGCGACGTACCGGACGAGTACGCCACCTATAAAGAAAAAGAATTCACCTTCAACAACATTCGCCAGATGAACCGTAACGGCCTGTTATGGGACAGCAATCTGAACGTCGACGGCATCAAAACCGGCCATACCGAATCTGCGGGCTATAATCTGGTGGCCTCGGCGACCGAAGGCCAGATGCGGCTGATTTCAGCGGTGCTCGGCGGACATTCAATGAAAGGCCGGGAAAACGAAAGCCGCAAGCTGATGACCTGGGGTTTCCGCTTCTTTGAAACCGTCGCGCCGCTGAAAGCCGGCAAAGAGTTCGCCGCCGAGCCGGTGTGGTTTGGCGATACCGACAGCGTTAAACTGGGCGTGGACAGCGATGCCTATCTGACCATCCCGCGCGGCCGGATGAAGGATTTGAAGGCCAGCTATGTGCTGGACAATCAGGAATTGCATGCGCCGCTGGCGAAAAATCAGCGGGTAGGCACCATCAATTTTCAGCTGGACGGCAAAACCATTGAACAGCGCCCGCTGGTGGTGCTGAATGAAGTGAAAGAAGGCAACTTCTTCAGCCGCATCGTCGATCATGTCAAGCTGATGTTCCACCATTGGTTCGGTTAATCCCTTCATCCCTTGTCAGGGGCGAATCAGCACCCCTATAATACCCCTATTGTTTCTGCTCCCGCCGCGGCGGGAGCGCCTGCCGTCTGTTGTTACTACGGCAGGCTTACGCCGGTCACCGGGAGCCCTTATGAAAACTAAACTCAATGAATTGCTCGAATTCCCCTGCCCTTTTACCTATAAGGTGATGGGCATCGCCCAACCGGAGTTGGTCGATCAGGTGGTGGAAGTTGTGCAGCGCCATGCCCCGGGCGATTATTCCCCCCAGGTTAAACCCAGCAGCAAGGGAAACTACCATTCTGTTTCCATTACCATTACTGCTACCCACATCGAGCAGGTAGAAACGCTGTACGAAGAGCTGGGTAAAATCGATATTGTGCGTATGGTGCTGTAAGCCGGGAGATAAACGTGTCAGAGAGCCTGGTTATCCGCCAGCTTGGCCTGCAGCCCTATGAGCGGGTCTCGTTTGCGATGCACCGCTTCACCGATGCGCGTAGCACCGCCAGCGCTGATGAAATTTGGCTGGTACAGCATCCGCAGGTCTTTACTCAAGGTCAGGCCGGTAAAGCCGAGCACCTGCTGCAGCCAGGTGCTATCCCGGTGGTACAAAGCGATCGCGGCGGTCAGGTGACCTTCCACGGTCCGGGCCAGCAGGTAATGTATGTCCTGCTGGACCTGCGTCGTCGCCGGCTGGGCGTGCGTTCTCTTGTCACCCTGCTGGAGCAAACGATCGTCGCCACCCTGGCGTGCTTTTCAATTAGCGCCCATGCCCGCACCGACGCGCCGGGCGTCTACATCGGTGCCGATAAGATCTGCTCGCTCGGTTTACGTATCCGCAAAGGCTGCTCATTCCACGGCCTGGCGCTGAACGTTGCCATGGATCTCTCGCCCTTTTTGCGTATCAATCCCTGCGGCTATGCCGGCCTGCGCATGACGCAGGTGAGCGATTTAGCCCCCGGCACCGGCATCGACGACGTCGCGCCGGTATTACTTGCAGAATGCCTGCGGCTGATGAAGGCCTCCGCTGGTGAGATTCAAGGCTGGGATCCGGCGTATTATGGCACCTGAGCCGCGGCAGACGGGCTGCACGGGTAGGTATTGGCCTTCAGGCCACGTTTTGCATTCACCCGCTGTGAACAACATGTTATAATTTTTAAAATTTTTTTGATATTCGCCAAAAATTCACGCAACAGACTGATTTATCTGCTTTTCAGGCTGTCGACTTCTGGACTGGACCTGCACCATTATGAGTAAACCGATACAGATGGAACGCGGCGTTAAATACCGTGACGCTGATAAAATGGCGTTAATCCCTATCAAAACCGTCGCGGTGGAACGTCAGGAAATTTTGCGCAAGCCCTCCTGGATGAAAATCAAATTGCCCGCCGACTCGACCCGTATTCAGGGCATCAAGGTGGCAATGCGTAAAAACGGCCTGCACTCGGTGTGCGAGGAAGCCTCCTGCCCTAATTTGGCGGAATGCTTTAACCACGGCACCGCCACCTTTATGATTCTGGGGGCCATCTGCACCCGGCGTTGCCCTTTCTGCGATGTCGCGCACGGCCGTCCCGTCACCCCGGATGCCAACGAGCCGGAGAAACTGGCGCAAACCATCGCCGACATGGGGCTGCGCTACGTCGTGGTCACCTCTGTCGATCGCGACGACCTGCGCGATGGCGGCGCCCAGCATTTCGCCGACTGTATCAGTGCCATCCGCGCCAAAAATCCTAACATCCGCATCGAGACGCTGGTGCCCGACTTCCGAGGTCGTATGGATCGCGCGCTGGAAATCATTAACGCGGCGCCGCCCGATGTCTTTAACCATAATTTGGAAAACGTGCCGCGTCTGTATCGTCAGGTGCGTCCCGGCGCCGACTATCATTGGTCGCTCAAGCTGCTGGAAAACTTCAAAGTCGCCAATCCGCAGTTGCCGACCAAATCCGGTTTGATGGTGGGATTGGGCGAAACCAACGCCGAAATCGTTGATGTGATGCGCGACCTGTGTCGTCATGGCGTCACCATGTTGACGCTGGGCCAGTATTTGCAGCCCAGCCGCCATCACCTGCCCGTTAAGCGCTATGTCAGTCCGCAAGAATTTGATGAGATGAAACAAGAAGCGTTGGCGATGGGCTTCACCCACGCCGCCTGCGGGCCCTTCGTACGCTCGTCCTACCACGCGGATTTGCAGGCTAAAGGGATAGAAGTCAAATAATCTCCCGGCGGGCGGGCAAAAAAAGCGGACGCCTCAGGTGTCCGCCTTTTTGCCGCGATGCATTATTCTTTGCGATCGGCGATGCGCGCTGCATCATCAGCCTGGGTCTGCTGCGCCGGCACTGAATCGTCATTCATGGCTTTTTTGAAGCCTTTGATGGCCGCACCCAAGTCGCCGCCCAGCGAGCGCAGCTTCTTGGTGCCGAACAACAGCACAATCAGGGCGCCGACGACTAACAATTTGGTAATGCTTAAACCTTCCATAACCACCTTCCGGTTTTACGCTGACTGATAATTACAGCGGTGAATGAATATACCCTGTCTTGTACCGCTAATGCGGTTGCAATACAAGCGATATATGTAACAGGTTGCCACCCGTTACGCCTGTTGCGTCGCGCCCTCTCAGCTGTCCCGCGCCAAAAAATCTGATATACTTTCCCCAGGAGATGAAATTACTCTTTATAACCGCCGCTCTGGCTGATGATGTCTACGTTCATCCGCAGGTATTAGGGAACGTGGCGTCACGTTTTCCTTTCCGGGGTTTTTACCCACTCTTATTGTGAAAGGTTGTTATGTTTGCCTTATTTTCGGCTGTCTTCATCGGCGGCGGTATCGGTAGTGTCCTGCGCTGGTATGTTAGCGTCAAATTAATCCATTCGGTTCTGCCCTTCCCCGCCGGCACGCTGCTTGTCAATTTGGTGGGGGCATTTATCATCGGCTTAGCGCTTGTGCTCTTCCCGCGCATGCCGCAGCTGGATCCCGCCTGGAAGTTACTGCTCACATCACCACCGGTTTTTGCGGCGGTTTGACCACATTCTCCACCTTTTCCGCTGAAGCCGTGGCCTTGATGGCCGGCGGGCAGTTGGTCTGGGATGTGGGTAATATCCTGCTGAATCTGCTGGGTTCGCTGCTGATGACGGCGGTGGCGATCGGCTTGGTGAATTGGCTGACGCCACCCTTGCCCCTTTAACCTTGACGGCTCGGGCTGCGGCCGAAGTTGCCTACGCATAGGACTTCGCGCTGCAAAATCGGGCCGTGCTCGGTCTTCAGGTGGCGAAAACCTGCTGCCCTTATGTAGCGATGTAATAAATTCTGGACTAATTTGCAATCAATTCTGGACTCCCATAAACCCTAAAAAATGGCCATTTTGGACAATCCAGAATTGTTTGCAAAAAGAAAATCAGGCGAAATTGCGAATGATCAACTCGCATCTACTATGACGGTTGTTGCCTAATGAGTATTTTAGGTCAACAACGTCGATATGAGGGTTTTTGAAGATACTCCTCATTTCCAGGATATCATTAACTGAAATAACCATTCTTCCTGCTATTGAATGAGCCAGGCTATCAATGATGCCATATTGTTTTAGGCCAAACGCCACGCTATAGCCTTGAGTCTTCCAGAGGTGGATCAAGGTAGAACAATGTGTGTTGCCTATCATATTTTTCAATACAAGTTTGCCACCCAAGATGCTCTATGGTTGCCTGAGATAAACGTAGATGAGCCTGAGATAGCTGTTCTTCTATTCTTAAGGAGGTTCAATGCCTGTGATCGCACAGCGGAAGTACCAAAGTTCTACCCGCTCACTTTGCCACCAAATGTGAGTTGCTGGAGATAGTAAAACCGTGCGGCTCGCTGTATATCGGTCAGCGTTTATGGCGGTGTTTCTTTTAGCCAATCAAACAGCTGCCTGCTGCTTAAAGCCCACTTAAACTGACGTATAAATTCCTCCAAGCGGTACTTAACCACCCGATAGAGGTTTATCAAATCGCCATTGATATCGTTCAGCACTGCGACTTTGGATGGTTCCTTGCTGAAAAACAGCGCCGCTCCCCCACAAAATGGTTCAACGTAGCATTTGTGCTCAGGAAAGCACGATAGAATACGTTTAGCCAGCCGCCGCTTTCCTCCCATCCAAGGTACGATTGGTGTACTCATTAATGCAATACTCATGCGTTACTATAATTTTTGCCGATCAACAATCAGAAATTGATCGTCAAAGCAATTATTGCTACGCCTGTAACATGTAGATACCGTCGGAAACGTAGGGGTAAATGCAGTGGATTCGCATCCTGATCGATCTCACCATGGTAGTAACTATGTTTGGAAAGAAGAAAACGGGGTATCATTAGCGCGCAGTAGCCGAAACGGCCATGCACCGCATCAAAACAACCCTAGAGAACAATCTGAGACTATGGATCTAGGGCCTGTTTAGATTTAGCTGTTCTGATGGATTTTTGTTCACAATTAGAACAAAAAATAAACTTTTTCCTTATGGATATCTTGAATTAAGTAATTTATTTACTGGATTTCTGATTACTTTAAAAGCAATATTTATTTAAAATTCAAAGAAACATGCTGATCATCAACAGGCCCTAGGGAGAGAAGCAACTGTCTTGAACGATAAAATTATAGAGAAACGTGATGGTACGATTCATCCCACTCTTCGTTCTTTCTGAGCATCGTGTTCAGGATAGTCAGAAGTTTACGCATACAGGCAACCAGCGCGACTTTTTTGGCTTTTCCCGCTGCAAGCAGCCGCGTATAAAATGCTTTTATCACCGGATTAAAGCGGGTTGCGACAAGTGCGGCGATATAAAGCGCTGTTCGGACTCCGCCCCTTCCGCCAAAGATGGTTCGCCGGCCCCGCATGGTACCCGAGTCCCGGTTTATGGGAGCAACGCCTACAAGCGCGCTGATGGCTCGTCTCGAGAGGCTACCCAGGTCGGAAACCTCCGCCAGCAACGCTGCAACCGTCATCGTACCAACCCCTTTAATACTGCTCAGTCTGGCAGCCAGCTCTTTGAAGTGGTTCCTGATGTGGTTGTTCATATCTTCATCGATTCTGGCAAGCTCATCTTCCAGCGCTTTGATGATGATATTGATACTTTTCCTGCTCTGTGGATGAACGGGATAAAGACGGTTACGCTCAGCAATCAACATCGCTGTTAGCTGGCGTCGGCGCACTACCATCGCAGCAAGAACCTGACGCTCCGCATCCAGCATGGCACGGATAAAGCGTTCCCGCCCTGGATGTCGATTAGTGACCTCCGCCATTTGTGCAAGCACCCGTGCATTAATACGGTCCGTTTTTGCCAGATAGCCCATAGTGCGGGCAAAGTCACGAGCCTGTCTGGGATTGACCACCGCGACGTCAAAGCCTTCAGCCTGAAACAAGCAGGCCACGGCAGCTTCAAGTCCACCAGTGGCCTCTATCAGAACCAACACCACCGGATACTTTCTCAGTTCATCAGTAATAGCATCAAAACCGTCCGTCAGAGTCATTACTGACCGTAAACTGAGCAATATCACTGCTGGCAGCAATGTCCAGTGTCGCTTTAGAAACATCAATTCCCACAAAAAGTGGATTTGGCAGACTCATTATTACCCATCCTTGCAAATACGTTATGGAGTACGGACAACTGTTCGGGTTTCAGATGAGTGGCTCAGTATAGGCGTCATTAGCTTCTCTACAGGCTATAAACCCTGGGATGAATCAGACTACATACACCTTGCCAAATCTATTCGTAACTATGCTAACTAAATTTCAAGATACAAGAGATGGCGAGAATCAAGGTGCTTAACCTGACAACCCGGTTAGGAATGCTGTACAATGCCTACATTACATAACAATTGCTCCACCAAGCCAGGCGAACTCTTATTGTCAGTTTTCATTTATTCAATAAGGACTAAATGAACATGAGATAATAAATGCCATCTATGTTACTGTTACACTACTAATCCAGTATTTATATTTGTTATATTGGGTTTTGCTAGAGAGTTGTGGGTATGCTCACCACTATCACTCATCCGCCTGGAGCCATGATCAAAGCTGCATGTACTACCGTTAAAGGTATGAGCATGTGGCGGTGAGTTTTCCATGGTCAGTTTTACGGTATCAGAGCCGCCCGTGCTTTTTACATCACTACCATCTTTTTTAGCCAGCCGGATAGTCCTATTTTCACCAATATAGTCCCATTTCGTCCCTGGAAATAACGTGTTTGGATCTTTATTTTCGGCAAACCAGACAACCACGCCCACGGGATAAACGCTGCTGACCGCGTGAGATAATGAGGCGGCGGCAATAGCCTTAATCGCCGCCAGTAACTGTGCCGACCGGCTGCCATTGAGCTTCATGCCCACCTCAGCCAGAATATTCTTATGCTCCGTCTGGGTATCAATCATCACCCCCTGCATGGCATTCAGCCATTTGGCGTACACCACAGTCCCCTCGGCACTGGTAGACGGGTCACCATCGTGAAACAGGCCATCTGTGGTCTCGACAGATGAAATAATATCTTTCATTTGTTTTTTTCCTCGTGATTAAACACATTACGTCTATGCAGGGTATTTCGGTGTTTTAGGCAAGTAGATATCCGGCGCAGCGCTGATATCCACGCGGTTAAGCAGTACACTGTAGGTCTCCCACTCTGTTAGCACTGCTTTTTCTTTATCCGTTGATATACCCAGTCGAACAGCACGTGCCAGTGGGGCTATTTTGTTCTCAGCCTGTCGCTGCTTTTCTTCTTTCAGCATGGCTGCCGCTTCGTGGTATTCTTCAGCACTGTAAATTCGCGGCTGGATTTTTCCGTCTCGATACATCCACTCCCCTTCAATGAGAGTATCCTTGTCGACCGTCTGCAAAATGCTCGCATTAACCTCGGTGACGGACAGATCAATGGGGACCAGCATGTGCCCGCCATTTTGATTAATCCGTTTTTCTCGATATACGCTATTTTTAATGTCCCTGGTGAAAAAAGTTTTTGAGCGTCGTACCAGTCATTGCCGTTTTCGTCTTTCAAAAACAGTTTGGTGTAGAGGCCAAATTTCTTAAATACCACTGAATTTTCATCGGGTTTGTAGCGCTTAAAATTTCTTAATGTTTGCATGGCATTTTTCTTTAATCGTTAACAACACTGACCCAGGTATCACCAACCAATAATTGAAAATAGCGAACGGCGAATTCGGTAGTGGTAATATAAGCATTTGCCTTAACGCCGACACCACCATCGCCAAAAGTGTGGCGATCATAGCCTATGCCGCCTGTCCAGGCGATGCCTGTCAGGCGGCCTTTCGTGACGAAGGTCCTGTGAAGATGGCCGCTCAATGTCCCGCCCTAAATGGGACCCGCCACATCACCGTTTTCGTGGAAAGTCAAGGTTTTACCGCCCCATGAGATGGTGACATTGCCGCCAAATGTCGCTCCACCGCCAGCGTGAAACTCACCGGTGTTATGAAACTCAAATGCCCCATCTCGTCCCCCTGACCAGACATGAAACCTCAGGGAGGCGGATTGGCCTATCTACTCCCAGAAATAGATATCACTGCCCTGAGCACCTTCTCCCTGAAAGCGAAGTCTTTGCGTATTACGGACATTATTTGCCTTGTCATGAATGATGCCCGATTTCACCAGATAATCCTGCGCGTTTTGTGCCCGTTCAACGATATCTTTCAGCCCCAGATTGGCCACGAACGCCGTTTTATGCGGGATATCCGCACCGTTGTTTCGCTTAAGCAGGCTCTGGCTGCTATTCTCTTCCTGCAATTGTTGAATCAGCCCCTTGATAGCCTCGGCCAGCTGGTTGTTTTGTGCCAGGTTGGGCTGCATTCCGGCGGCCGCCAGAATATTTTTCTGCTCGGTCTGTGTATCGATGACCGCACCCTGCATGGCGTTCAGCCATTGGGCGTAGACCACGGTGCCCCTGACGTCGCCGGCCGGGTCGCCGTCATGAAACAGTCCGTCCTCGCTGTCAATCGGCGCGATAATGTCCTTCATGGGCGCGTCTTCTCCCTAGTTAAAAACTCCTGGGTGCGCGCGGGTTTCAGGTCCTTAAACAGGCCTTCAATCAGGTTCTGGCCAAAGGTCAACAGCTTTTCCCCGGCCACCGAGCTGCCAGCGAGGAACGGCTCCGGCTCGTCAATGGTGACGCGGTAACCCAGCGATTTGGCGAGATTAATAAAGTATGTCCGGCTCAGGCCGCCGGTGGCGTTAATCCTGGCAAGTACCTGCTGGCAGCGCTGCTGTAGCGTCATGCTGCTGTCGGGGGAAAGACTTAACATTCGCTCCCAATCGGCCAGCAGCCCCACAGCCATAAAGGGCGTAATACCGTCTGCCACTTCGCCTGCGCGGATTTCCAGCTGTGCCAGGCTCTTCCCTTCGGCCTGCAGTTCGACACCGAGTCGCTCACCGGTCAGCGCATAGCTTTTCGGTGGCAGCAGGGCACTGAGCAGCTGCGCGTATCCATTGCACGGTCTGTTTGTTCACCACCGGCACTACATTGGTTTTCGGGGCAAGCAACTGGTAGTCCACCACGCCGACCACCTCCGATATCAGTGCCCCCAGCTGGGTTCTGACCGCCACTTCTCCGGGCACCAGACGGTTAAAGTAGTCGGTGAGCGCGCTCGTAATCTGTTTGCGCGCCGCGTCAAGCGTCAGGTTGCTCAGGCTGACCCGGGACGTGATATCAGCTTTCACCACCTCGGGGGCCAGTACCAGGCAGTCTTTCACAGTGACCGGGCGCATCTCGTCAAGGTAGCGCTGCACGGCCTTAATCGTCTCAGGCGAGGGTAAGTCATTATGGGTGACTATCACCACATCCACCGTACCGTAGCCCCGGCGCAGCGGGTAAACATAGGCTTCGGTGACGCCGGGCAGGGACACCGCCCAGCGATGGTAATCGTATTGATTGCCGCCCGCAGGCGAACGGCGTATCACCTCCAGCAGACGTGCCAGCAGGGCGGCGTCGGATTCGGCCTCACTGCCGCCGACCATACGGGTAAGTGTCACCTTGCTGTCAACACCCTCAGGTGCCATCAGCAGCGTCCCCGGCTTATTGTCCGCCAGATTGCCCTGGGTACCGCTTTCGAGTGCTCGCGCGGGCAAGGTCAGGCTGCCGGTTGCGTCTATCATGCCCGGCGCGGTGGTCTGGTAGCGCTGACGGTGGCCTGTGGGACGCAATTGCAGCCGGCCGGGGTGGCCGATTTCGGCGTGAGGTTGCGTGTGCGGGCGTGCATCACCAGATAGTCATGGTCGGCGGTGTCCGGAAACATCTGCCGCACTATCCACATCTGGTGCTGGTACAGCCCCTGCAGCGCACTGGCAATGGCGTTCGCACGCACCGCGTAGTCACTGTCGGGGCCGGTATCGGCGTCCGGCAACTGGTTGCGGATATCACGCAAGAGCGTATCGGCAATCTCGGTATGGGTGGGGGTGCTGTGCGCCATGTGGATATCCCGTTTAAATGACCTTTACCAGTTGGGTAAAGGTCTGCAAATTGCCGTTGGCGGCCTCGACATCGATATGCAGCCGCAGGTCGCCCTGTGCCGGACGGCTGACCCTGATATCAATACGACGGGCGCGGTTATCAGCCAGCAGCGGTTGCAGTGCCTGCTCGGCATATTATTGAGCCAGTCGGAGGGTGGTGGCCGAGTCCTTGGCCCGCGCCAGCTCATACAGGCGCGACCCCAGCTGCAGGGTCAGCCCAATACTGCCCAAGCGGCGTCATCAGGCGCAGGTAGACCGCGTTATGCAGGTCAGTGGTGCGGGTGCCGGTGTAATCGCCGGTCAGGCTGTCAATCAGTGCGTCCATGGCGTCAGGGTAAGGCAGGAGACGGGACCGGAGGAGTGACGCGCACGTAGGGGGTAACTGGCCGGGTGGCGGGCGTTGCGAGGTTGTCTCGCGACAATTAAAAATGCAGAGTCAATGCGAACGCCTTTTTAATTGTCGTCAGACATACGATGCCATCTTACCCGTTAACCGGTCCGTCGGACAGCCCCGCAGGCGTGGGATGCCTGTGGCCGCTTTGCCGGATGCCGTTGATTTCCACCTCGGCACTACGCAGGGTGCCTCCCTGATACTCGATATCCCCCGCAAAGAGCGCCACCGCGCCGTCACCGCCGTTAAGGGTCATCTACCGTGACCGCGGATATGCCCCTCGGCCGTCAGTGCCTGTGAGGCTGACAGCATCGGTATCTCAAAGCCGGCGCGCTCTTTGGCATTCACCTGGAAACGCTTGCAGGTGACCTGATAATCGTCGCATTCCACGGCAATGATTTTGTGCCGTTTCAAAGTAATACTGGCCCCTTCATCGGTATACAGCGCCACCTCGCCGTTTGCCAGCCCCTGCAGCCGGTAGGTGCTGTGTTCGGTGGCAATCACGATACTGTGGCGGGTACGGCCGCCCACGGGCAACACCACCGCCATGGTGCCGGCCGGCAGCACCGAGGTCAGGCCGTAGTGCTGGAACAGCTCCACGTCCGGCGTAATCTCGCCGGCCAGCCCCGAGACCTGGGCAGTCTGGACACCGCCCGTGGGCATCACGCGGCTCAATACCGCGCAGTAGGCCAGACGCAGGCCGCCCAGGGCACGGCGAATACGCTGGTCGATGTGTGTTATCAGGTCAGCCATCTATCTGCTCCCAGCTTTGCCATAGGGCTTTCGCGCCCTTGACCTTGCTCAGACGCTTGCTGTTCGACAACGAATCCGGCAACCAGACGCCATCCTCACGCAGCGTCAGCAGGGTCTGCAGCGGCTGGCCGCCGCTAAAGCGTCGGTGCATCAGGTAAAAAGTGTCGTCAATGCCGTGCGGCTCGCTGTGTATCCGTACCTGCTGGCCCGGTGCCCACAGCTGACCGGCGGCGGTATGCAGCCCGCGCACCACGGTGGTGATAAGCAGGCTGTTAAGCCTGGCGTCCGCCATCAGCTTGCGGGCGCGAAAATGCACCTCCTCATCGCTATCCGTATCGCCTACCACTGCCACCAGGGGGCGGTAGACCGGGACGCTCACATCTTTTACCTGACTGCGGCAGTCATGGCGGCCGTCGGCCTGTGCGCTGCCATGCCCCTGGGCCAGCACCGTGACCTCAGAGTAGCGGCTGCTGATATTGTCACTCACCGCCAGGCGCAGCAGGTTATTGCCCTGACCGTCGCGCCGCATTATAAGCGGGGTGCTGTAGTCCGGGCCACCCACCACCAGAGTGCCGTCGGCGCTCACCCAGGGCCACAGCCCGCTGGCTTCCACCGCTTTGCGCAGCGCGCCCCAGGCGGTATCGCCGGGGTCAATGCTGACCTTTTTGGCGGCCAGCGGCGAGGTGGCCTGCAGGAGAATGTAGGTGATTCCCAGCGGCCGCACTATCTGGGTGACCACCTCCTGCAGGCTCATGTCCTGGGCGCTAAACAGCGGGGCCGAGCAGTCAACCAGCACGGCAGCCGCATCGCGGCCATAGACGCTCAGCGTATGCTGCCCGCGCGCCACCTCGTGGCGCAGTTCGTCCATCTGACCGGTCATGATAAGCGCGTCACCGGCACGCAATTTGGCCAGTGCGCCCACCCTAACCTCCGGCGGCAGACGGGCCTGACTCAGCCCGACGGTGAACGCCCAGCCCGCCTCCGGGGTCAGCAGGTCGGCGTCCACTTCAATGTCCAGCCAGTCATCATGGGCTACCCCGCCAATCTGCAGGGCGATGCGCTCGGTAGCGTTAACGGGCGAAGGCATACAGACGGTCTCCGGGTTGCAGCGCGTTGGGGTTGCGCAGGGTGGGATTTAATCAGGCCAGTTCGCTGGCGCGCGCGGCCTCGCCGTACCATTCAAAGGCCAGCAGATGCAGCGCAGTGATAAGACGGCTGTCGTTGCGGGCGTCGGGTGTGACGTCGTGGGTCTGGTGTGCCGTGCGCTGCCGGGTGTCCATCACGGCGCGCTGGGTCACGATGGCGGTGACGATTAACGCGCGCACCTCTTCACAGGCGTTCAATATCGCTGCCGGAAAGCGTCGGCGTCGCCTCTTCCGCCTGAAAGATATCCGCGCCACGTCAACCCATTCCGCTATCGTCACCAGGCGCACGGTCTGGTTAATCAGCTCACGGTCGGCCTGCGGCATAATGCTGGCCCGGTTCAGGGTGGAGGCAAAAACGCCGTCCGGGTTATGGGATGCGTTCGCCGTCATGCGCCGTTCGGCAAACCCGGCCAGCCGCTCGCCCTGACTTCGCACTGCCAGCCAGTCCGACAGTCGCGTCACCTCGCTAAAATTCAACCGGTCACTGAAAGCGGACAGCAGCCCTTTCAGGTCAGAGACAAACGCCGTGGGCATATCAAGGTAGTTCATCACGCGGCCCAGCGAGGTCTGCACCTCGTCGGCCAGCGCCTGCACCACATACTCCGCCGAGGCCACCAGATTACTGATGCGGGCGATACCTCCATTGCCGCGCTGGATGGTCGCCAGTGCGTCCGACAGCCCAGCGGTTACACTGTCCAGCAAGCTACCGGTGCGTGGCACACTGCTTACCGGCGCAAACAGGGCCTGCTCCGTACTGGCCTCGACAAACACCAGCTCCACGGTCACCGCGTTAAGGGGCTTTACCTCGTGCTCGACGCCCGCTTCCAGCAGCTGCACACGCGGCAGTGAGCCATACACCGGGTGAAGTAGCTCACCGGGGCTGGGGGCTTTCAGCGCTGCCAGAAATGCCTTGAGGCGCGTCTGGTAGCCGTTGCCCCAGAATAGCGCACAGGCGCAGGTTCAGTGCTTTCAGCCCGTGGTCTTCTACCTCAGCGCCGTCACGCCAAGGGTATTCATACACCACCGTATCGCGGGCCAGCACCTCGCGGGTGTAAAGGCAATCGAAGGCGGTACCCCAGAAAGACGCCGGCAGCAGCATATCGACACCCAGCTGCCCGGCCAATTGATAAAGCGTATTCGCCATCAGTGTCGTCTCCCGTCACGCGCCAGCCGCGTCTCCACGGCAGTGGCAATCTCGCGCCCGTACAGCGTGACGCTGACATTGACGGCAGGAGCCGAGGTGGCGGCCGGGGCCGTCGCCGACGATGTCGCCTCCCTCGGTGTGGTGTGGCTTCCCGCCAGCCAGCGGCGTATCTCGTCCAGCACATCCAGCGCGCCGACAGACGGCATGGGCACCGGGCTGGGCGGCAGCCCGCCTGCCTGTGCCTCAGCCTCCTTATCCTTGCCGCGCTGCAGCTGTATGAGCGGAAAGTCCTGAGCTCCTTGCAAGGCCATCAAACCACTCCCCAGAAGCGGGAGACCCTTTAGCAGCGCCCCAACTTTACTGGCCGCGCCTTTCAGCACGCCCCCGGCGGCCCTGGTCAGCGTACCGCCGCCTTTACCCAGCAGCAGGTCCGCGCCGGTCTTGACGGCCGCAGCCGCCCCCAGCGCGGTAATGGCCAGTGACGCCTGGGTCGCTGCTGTGGTCAGTCCGGGAAATTTCTGGGCCAGCCTGGCCCCGCTCTCCGCCACGTCGCCCAGCACCTGAGAGACCGGGGCCACGGCGTCGTTGGTAGCAAACAGCTTTTCATTCTCCGCCTGCTGAACGCGAAACTGGCTGTCTTTTCTCACCAGGCTAAAATCCAAATCGGCCGAGCGCGCCCCTTCAGGCGTCTCAAACTGTTTGACCACCTCATCGGTCAGCTGTTAGAACATCGCCCGGCTGCGTTCATAGCCATAAAACGCATTGCGCGATTGCTGATTGGTCAGAAGGGTCGAGACATAGGCACCGTGACGCCCTTCAATCGCCGCTTCCAGGTTAGCGTGCTTTTCCGGATCACGCGTATTGGCCATCTCGGCGCGCAGTTTTTTCGTTTGCGCATCGTGCCTGTCCGCCAGTTGTATCACCCGGTCCAGCGTATCGAGTGGCGTCAGGCCGGCTTTCGCATCCTGGGTCATCAGCGCCTGGATATCGACGCCCTTGCCCCGGATAAGCAAATTTTTAGCGTTGTTTTTCAGGTTGGTGGAGGACAGCTCGGCCAGCAAATCGTTGGCGTTGGTGGCCGCCTCACTCGGTTCACCGGCAACCGAGCCGGCGGCTTCAAACAGCGCCAGGGTCTGGGCATAACCCCGTCGTCCATGGAAGCCGGCCGACTTGGCGGCCTCAAGCGCGCGCGGCACAGCCGAAGCCAGCAGCGGCACGTCCACCAGACCGTGTTGCGCCGCCGTGGTGGCCCCGCTCAGGGCGATGCGGCTGTCGCGCTCACTGAGGTTAAAATTGACCGCCGCATTTTGCAGCAGCGCCATCTCTTTTGGCTCAGCCCCGGTGGCCGTGGCGTTTTTCATCACCTCCGGCAGATAGGAAAAGGCTTTTTCCTTCGGCATGGAGCGCAGCATGATTTCCAGCGCTTCCATGGCCGGGCCGGGGGTGCCACCGCCGGCGCGAATGTGCTGGTCAATGACCGTCAGGCCCGCCTCGCGCACGCTCGCGTTATCATTGCGGTAGGCAAAATTGGCCAGCTTGCGCAGGTGCGCATCGTAGTCCATCTGGCGGGTAACAGGCTGGTGCAGCGTCATGGCCCTGGCAACCAGCCCGGAGCCGAGGGACAGCGTCCCCTTAAGCCAGCTGTGTTGCTGGCGTTCGGCCCCGGCCATTTCCTGACGCAGCCGGGCAATGCTCGCCTGCATCCTGTCATAGGCGCGCACCTGCTCGCTGGCCGACAGGGTGCCGCTGCGCGCCAGGCGCTGATAGGCTGCCTGGGTGCGCTGGATTTCCCGCTGCAGGTGACGCTCGCCGCGTAGCCCCAGGGTTTCCCGCGCCTGACTCAGGCGGCGGAACTCCTCCGACAGACGGAGAATGCCCGGCGTCGCGCTGTCCTTGACGCCAAAGCGTAGCTGGGATCAAATTCACGGGCCATGGGTTACGTCCATTTGGCTGAGGGAGGCCGGCGGCGCAGGCTTTTGATGGTTCTGTTTTTCCGCCAGCCCTTGGGGTTTTCCAGACACCCGATAGCGTCGAGCAGCCCGCCCAGGGCTACAGCGTCAAGGCGGCGGGCGCGGACGGCGCTGATGCCGTACTGTCCGAGTCGGACAAGGGAGAAACGGTAGTCGCGCAGGGGGCTTCAGCGCGCTGAGCTTTTTTTTTCGCCTCAAGCTGGGCGGTATGCAGCACGGCATAGTCCTCAGGCACCAGTGTGTCGCACAAAAGCGAATTAGGTAATGTCTTCCGGTGCCAGGTTGCCCAGCTGGGTCAGGCAGCGGGCCAGAATACCCACCGCCGTGCCGGATTCGGGAATACCGTCCTCGATAACGGCGATTTCATCGCCCACGGTGGCCAGACGGACCGTCACCTCACGTTGCAATACGCCGTCGAAATGCCCAGGTGATGCGCTTGCCGCCGGTGAGGGGGTATTGCGTCAATTTCGCGCCCGAGATTTTTCCCAGTGCAGGGTATTGTTGACCGGCACCACAGCGGTGATGGACAGCTCCCAGGTGGCAATCCCCTGAGTGTAACCCTTGGCGCGTCCGATGGAGTTCATGGTCTTGACCAGCTGCTTGCCGGTGCTCGCGCGCAGACTAAACTCAGTCACCTCAACCTCGGTGCTGTTGACCTCCAGATAAAAGATAAATGGTGGTGGCAAACACATGCAGACCGCACACCACCGCCGCCGGTATACTGTCATCGGCGCGGCTGTCATCCTGCCGACTGCGCGTTACCGTCAGCTGGTCCTTGTGCGCGTCCACGTTCTCAACGATTTCCAGCTGCTCCAGGGCGTAGAGCACATCGAGCAGCTCGGAGCGGATACGCTGCAGGCGGATATCGTTGAGCTTTTCGCGCGGGAAGCACTGGGTGATACGGGCACGGCAGGCCAGGCGCACATAGTCCAGCGAGCGTAAGATGGTGATATCCATCAACGAACGGTCGGTGACGCCCATGCTGTTTTTCACATAGGTACTGACCGCCCGCACAATCTGCACCTGACTGCCGTTCACTTCAAAAGGCGTCAGGCCTTTGGCCAGCGCGTTTTCCTGCTCGCTACGCCCCGGCCATTTGTCCTGCGGCGTGATGTCCGCACCGGGTAACGCCAGGGTATTGAGCGGACGCGCTGGGTCGGACTCGCTGGCGATAATGGCAGCATATATCGCCGCCAGCTCGCCGTTGGGCAGCATTGAACCGCGGTACCAGCCCATCGTGATGCGCTGCTCCAGCGGCCCGGACACCTTGTCCAGCCAGGCGGCAAGGGTGGTGAGCGCGGTTTTGCTGGCGTACGGCGAAATCACCAGGGTATGCCCGGCGCTGAACATCGCCGTCAGCGCCGCATCCAGTGCGGGGTCGCCCTCGCCGCCGCGCATCGGCGTTAGCGCAGCGGTGATACCCGGCGCGCTGACCGTGACGGCCACGCCAATCTGGTTACCACAGGCCCCTTTGTTCCGTGCCGTCAGCACCAGCTGCTTGCTGGGGCTTTTACCGCCGGACGATGGCGGCGGGATATCCGCCAGACTCGCCGTTACCGGTAGCACGTCCAGGGTGTTGATGGCCTCGACCAGGCTGAGCATCAGCGCCCCGGCGCTATCGCCACTGGCGACAGCAATGGCGACGGTTTCGCCGCAGACACTCACCCTTACCTGCCCAGTGCCGCTGGCGCTGCCCTTGAGTACCAGCGTACCGGTGGTCGCCACGCCGGCCTCGCTGTCCAGTATGCCCACCACCGACAGCTGCAGGGTATCGTTGGCGCGGATGGCGGCGCGCGCCATCCGGTGTGCCTGGGAGCCACGACCAAACAGACGGGCGGCGTCCTCATCGCTGAACACGTTTACCGGCGTCAAGGTATCCGTGTCCGGCCTGGTGGTGCGCTGGGCTAGAATGACCAGCTTCTGGTCGTTGGTGTCAAGCGCCCGCGACGCCAGGGTGGTGTTAAACCCAAAGTAATCCGGGTTTATAGGTTGGCGTCAGTATCACGGCATCAATGCTCATGCGTCCCCCTTGGTGGATGGTTTATCGCGCAGCCCTTGACGTGCCATCACGTCAATCATGTTCTTTTGCCCTGGTGGTCACGATATCCTGCGCGACAGCCGTTGACGGGTCATCAGTGATACGCCAGCCCGGTGCGCTCATGCATCGGCCACGGTGTATCCAGTCTCCCCTGATGGTCAGCAAACAACCGATCAGGATCATTGTCACCTTCCGGCGCAGGCCAGCGGCCGTTATCCAGCGCCTCTTCAACCCAGACCGTGTCGAACTCGCAGGCATAGGCCGCCAGAGCATCACTGTTTAGGCGGGTGCTAAACAGCGAGCGCACCCAGCCCGGCAGCAGAGGCTCGATGTGCAACCCCATATCCTGACGGCTCATCAAGCGCCGCACGGCCTGAATCAGCCGGTTACAGCCCACTTCATCGCGGGCCGGGCCGCCCTTGCGCTGTGCCGCTTCCTTGCACACCGAACAGGCCGCCAGCAGCACCGAGAAACGCCCGGTGGTGTAAAACAGCTGTTTATGGGTACTGAGCGGGCGGGTCTGCTGCACGCCGAGAAAGGTCACCCAGCAAGCTGGCGATAGCCCCCACATCCTCTAGCTCGCCGCCATAGCTGCCGACGCTATACACCATGCGACCCAGCCCGTCTTTAAGGCGCACCATCATGGCGTTTTCAATTTCGCTTATCATTAAAATCCCCTTCCGCCAGTCTAGTTGCGTCCCCAGATGCGGCGACTGGAAAAGAACGCCGCCCCAGCGTTACCCTGCAGCGTCCCACCGTTCTAGGTGGTGGCCAGCGTGACCCGCCCATTGGCTACATTTTCCAGATAGCGTCACGGTAGCGGTCACGGATTTCACCGGTGCACACCCGTTCGGTGCCGGTGAGGCGGTAGCGGGCGATATCACAGGCAATGCCGCGCAGGTTGGAGGACACCACCGGCAGCGGCAGGGTATAGCGCCCGCCGATATAGCCATTAATCTCATCGGCTGCGGCCTGCAACCCGCCGGCAAGCACGGCAGCGTTAATCTCGCCGGTGTTGTCGCGGTCGGTCAGGGTGCGAACCTCACGCTCGCCGAAGCGCAACACCATGTCATCACGGCGCGCGTACACGTTTATTTGCCCGTCGAGCCGTAGGCCATCTGCCAGAAGCCAAACCCGGCCTGGCCGCGCGCGCCTCTGCACCAAACTTGAACTGCTTGCGCATAAACACGTCCGGGCTGTTGATATCGGTCATGGCGACAAACAGCGGGGCCTGGCGCTGCTGGAAAATCCGCTGCTTTAACGGGCGGCTGGTATCCATCAGGAACCAGGCGCTGTCCGAGGTCAGCCAGGGCACGACCAGCACCTCGGCGGTGCCTTTGTAGATATTGGCCTTGCCATCATCCAGACGTTCTGCGGTGATAAGGGTACGCGCCACATAGTCCAGCGCCGGCGGCACGACCAGCAGATTGGGCATGATATTCAACGGCCGTCCCTCTTCGTCCTTCATCTGGCACAGCTGCTTGCGCGCCTCGCCGTAGGACGCCTGCGCCTTGACCTGCTTGTCGCCTATCCATTTGCACATCCGCGAGAAGCGGCTTAACCAGGCGTAGGTGTTCTCCTTGCCGGTGGACGCCACCAGGGTGGCGACTTTGTCCCATTGGGTGGGCGCGGCGTCAAACGCCTGGTTAAAGGTGAGTTTAATGTTGCAGAAAATTACCCTTAAATTTGCGGCATTCACTAACATAGTCAGTTTCTCCCTATTCGACCCAAACGCCCGCCGCGTCAAGCATGATGATGGTGCCTGCGGCTGACCGGCTGGCGGGTTTCCCCGGCTTGCCTTCCTGCGCGGGCATGCCGCCGTCGCTGGCAGAGATCGTCTGGTTATCCACCACATAGGCCGGCTTGCCGACATGCTCCTGCTTCACCGAGCCGTCGTTCTCCCACAAAAACGCCTTGTGGCGGCGTACCAGAATCTGCTGGTCGCCGTTGCCGCTCAGCTGACGACCGAGTGCCGCCACCTGCTCACGCAGTTCATTGACCACGCTGACAGGGGCATAGGCAGCCGGATCGGGTGGTGTGCTGGTCTGCTGTGACAGCGCGGTAATCTGGTTATCCTTCTCGCTGAGCAGCGACAGCAGATTGATGTGAGCCACCGCCGTCCCTTGTCCGCACGACAGGCGGTCGATGAGTTTTTTCAGCTCAACCGTCACCTCGTCAGGCGTGGCCGACAGCGGCAGATTCAACATCCAGCGCAGTTGTTCTAACAGTTCATCCACGTTATTTTCTCCCGTGAGTTGTTGTGACGCCGCCAGCAGCGCCGCCATACCGTCAAGCGCCGGCACGTTGGTCAGCGCGGCATTCACCAGGCAGGTCACATTGCCCTGCCCGTCGTAGCGAAACAACGGGGAGACAAAGCGGTACTCCCCGGCGGCAATCATAGTGCGGGCGCGCTCGACCCATTCCAGCTGCGAATACCAGCCGGCAACCGGTGCAGGCTGGCCGTTCTCCCTGGCACGGACAGCCTGGTGCTCATAGTCAAAGCAGTAGGGCGTCTGGCGCGCCTGGGCGGCGTCAATTAAACGTTGGGCCTGAGGGGCCTCAAGCCGCCAGTGCGTCACGTCGGTGGGACGCGAATCCTGCGAGCGAAAGGTGCCAGCCGGAAACAGCTGGACACGGATGCCGGCGCTCTCCAGCACCACGGTCAGTGCGACAAGGCGGACGGTGTTTTTCACGCGGTGGCAGTCCCAGAAGCATCATTCATGGGAAACAGCCTAACCTGCGCTTCGGGTATCTCGTCGTGACGGGGGTGTAGGGGGTAAGAATGGGGAAGGAAAAGGACACAAACGCACTGCCATCAGACTACACCGCTAACGTGGGCGGCGATACCCCGTTTAAATCGCTCCAGAATCGCTTAACGCGGTTTCACCCACATCATCGCCTGCCTGACTATAAAAAAACGCGCCACGGCCTTTACAGGGCGTCATTCTTCCAGCGCGTGCTGGAGGTAATCATTGATGGTATGCGTCAGGGCCTGATAATCCTGCTCGGTCAGACTGAGAAAGGGGCGCGCCGGTATCGTTGAGCCGGGATGATTGACGCGTTTTACCACCCGGCCGTTAAAGACCAGCGCCTTTTTATAGCGTGGGCGAATGACATGGGGCCGGTTGGTGGTGCCCTGCTGGTGAATACGCTCGTACACCACATTGCTCCCCACCACGGCCTGGTCGTTATCGGCGTCGCTGTCAATGGAGGCGGCCAGCCGACCCGACTACTGCAGGATTTTGCCAGCGCGGTCAATGGGCAGCCAGCGTGGGCGGCCTTCCTGCTCGAAATTTTCCACCACCGCGTCATACAGATCTTCACTGAGGGTGCGCATTAACGGCTGGCGGTGGCTCAGGGACTGCGCCAGGCGCTCAAAGGCCTGACGCAGAGTATCGGGCACGGTGATCGTCACATCTTCATGGTGATACCTCTTCTGACGGCCTGGGTCAGTTTTACTTAGCAGGATGGATCATTTTTCAATTGGTAGTGACACATACGAATCAGTGATCGGGTGAAATCAGAATCGCTGATCGGATACGTCCGAATCTGCACTATGATTTACTGCAGCGTACCCCACAACACCTCATCACCCGCCTGATGTTTGAGTGCGTCCAGATCGCCAACGATATCAACGTGGCGAACCCTAAGGGACCCCACCTTGCTGTCGGCAGCGCCGGCGGATTGACCTGCGACCAGGCCATCTATCGACACCACGCCCTGACGGGCGCTATCCTTCAGGTCGAAGACGTACAGCAACACCGGCGTCGTCGGTAGAGGATGGTGCACGGACGATACAGTGACGACACCAAAGCGGACCAGAAGATCGCGGGCAGCGCTCCCTGCTTGCTGTCGCGGGTAGCGTGCAGCAGGTTGGCGTCTGTCAGGGTGATCACTGCCAAGTCCGGCACAACGCCTTTGCCGGCCAGCGCGTCCACCACGGCAGGCCGCAATGCGCCGACAGGGCGAAAGTCGCCACGTGCCTGCCGCTGTGCCATCACCTGACTGACCCAGTTACCGGTATCGCGGTTTAAGGCATTAAGCAACGCCGGTTGGCCTAGCGTTTCCTCTACCGCCTGTGCTGCCAACCGGGTATCGGCGCGGGCGGCGCGGTTGAGCAGCTGCTCGCTGAGATGGCAGAGGTAGCCTTTGCCGGGGTTAAGATGAAAGCCCGCATCCGGGGTAAACACCTGGCCGGTTTTTGGGTATTTCAATCCCGTTACCGGCCGCATCTTACCGTTAACGCCCTGCGGCTGGTCAACCGTGACGCGATAGTCGTCGGTGGATTCCAGCCCGATAGGGTGACGTGCAAGCTGTGCCGGCGTCAGCGCCCGTACCCGGCAGCGGCAGTTGTAGCCGTTCGGGCTGGCACCGATAAAGGGCGGGAGATTGCCAGGCAGCTGCAGCAGGGGCTCGTCGTCCCGGGCGGCAGGAATGCCGCTTTCCGCTAGTGCCCAGGCCACCGGCACCGGTACGCCGCTGCGCACCAGGAGATCCAGGTTCTCGGCGGTCTTCTTCATATCGCGCGGCTGGCGGTTATCAAACTCAAAGCGGCACATGCGGCGCGGGGTGATATCGCTATAGCCGTTAAGCTTGAGCAGCCGATAGAGCAGGTCGCGGGTCAGCGTGCCGGCCCGCTGCACCGCATCGCTGGCGGTCAGCTCGTGGCGCCCCTCGTTATGCACGTTGCCCAGGGCATTGGTGCTATTCTTGCCGTCTGCCTGTGTGGTCAAGGTGCCACCCAGAATGACCTTGGACTGGGTGCTTTCGCACCACTGCATCATATACTGGAATGGGTCGACCTGCCCCTGGGCGACGGATTCAAAGCGGATAGCGGTGCGTTCGTGGATAATGCCGCCGGCGTTATGCCCCAGGTCACGCAGCGCCCACAGCAGCATGTTCTTTTCTTCTTCACTGGCCCCGTCGGAATAGGTACCCACACCAGTACCCGGAACAGACCGCTTTCGGCTACCCAGCCGCTTTTGGCCTGATGGCGATGCAGCAGCCAGCCAAAGGGATTAAGCCCAGCGCCGTCAAGGCTGCCTTCAATCAGGCGGATAGTGTTACGGTCATGGGTCGCAGTCTGGAACCAGCGTTGCGGGCGCTTGTAGAAGGCACAGGGCAGCCAGATGTTTTCCGCCTGTTTCCACTCTATTTCCACGGCAGCAAAGCCGTGGCCAATGGCGTCCAGCAAGTCGAACAGCAGCGTTTCAAACTCCGGCAGGTCTGAAAACCATTCAGTCGCGGCGTCCGCCATCGCCTTTTCCTGCGCACTGGGATGACACGGCGGCACAATGCGCCAGGTAAGCGGCATCACCGAACGGCGGCGCTTGCTCATCTCGGCAAAAAGATGGCCGTCGCGCTCCTCCATATCAAAAAACAGGTCAGCCTGGCGCACCAGGTGCCCCTGCTCGGCCTCGCTCAGGATGTCATACACCCGGTGGATATCGATGCCCAGCAAGGGGGGCTCGGCCACCTGCTGGTAACGCAGCTGGCGGTCATCGGCGGTCTGCGGATGCGTCAGGGTGCGGTGGCGCAACAGCCGGCCGTAAATATCGGTGAAAATGCCCATTACCAGCCTCCACGGGAAAAGCCCAGCCGTCCGGGGTGACGGCACCGGACAATGAGCGGTATTCGGTTTTCGGGCCGTGGCTCACGGCCAGCGTCCAGAGCATATGCAGCGCGTCCGGGCCGTCGTCATGGTCGGCGCGGGGAAAGTGACGCAGCTGCTGTATCAGGGTGGTCTGGCTGGCATGCAGCCTGATAAGTCCGTTTTCCATATGAGGCTGCAGGGTCTCGATACGTAACAGCTTGTCGGCATGGGGAATAATGGCGCGCGCCGGCACCGGGTGGCCCAGCTGCGCGGCACGCTTAATCAGCTCGGTGCGCAGAAACTCCTGAAACTGCACCGCCTCAATGCCCCAGACCAGACAGTGGTATTCTTTTTGCAGGGCAATGATATTGCTAATAATGGCGTCCGGCAGCCGCTTGCGTATCTGCGCTTCCACCACATCCAGCACGCCGGTGGCGCGATTAAAGCCTCCAACCAGCAGCGCTGACGGGTCACGGCTGGCCCCGGCCTTGCCGAGACTGGGGTCGCAGGCCCCGTAGAAGACTCACTCGTTAAGCTGGTTGACCCAGAAATGCAGGCAGTAGGCAAACAGCGCATCCTCGCCGCTGACCGGGTCATTCTGGTACTCGGCATAAAAGGTGGCGTGACCGTCACGGGCGCGGATATGCATCAGGGTCAGCAGCGGACGGGCGGACCAGGAGACTTCCGCGCTTTCCTCCATCTCGGTACGGTGTGACGTATAAAAATCCTGCGCCGCGTCCTCTCCCTGGTTACGCAAGCGTTGCTCCCAGGTCTCCCAAAGCGACAGATTCACCGGCCACTGGTGCAGGGCCTTAAAGTGTGCCTGCCGCCACAATGGGTTATTCAGGGTGCGCGATAATACCGAGTCGTAATGCAGGAGGTGCCCATCTGCCAGACGCGTCCCACACCGCAGGCTTCGGGGGTTAAATTCCAGCTCGGCCTTGATGGCTTCGAGCATCGGGTAGGCCTGGTCGATGGAGTCCATCACCACTAGGGCATAGTGCTTGATGTCGCGCACCAGACACCACAGCACAAACAGCTGGCTGACCAGCGTTGACTTGGCTTCCCCGGCGGCGCGGCGATGGCGTCCTGCTCGCCTTTGGGGCTGGAGATTATCTGTGGCAGGCGCTGAAACAGGTAGCAATGCAGTTCGCTGGGGTCGGCATGACGGATATAGTGCGGAAAATAGGTCTGCACAAAATAGCGATACCCGTTCACCGGTTGAGCCACCTGTAGACGCCGCGCCGCCATGGCCTCAACTCCGGTGTCAAAGCCCAGGCATTCAGCCTCGATGGTGCGGCGCAGACTGGAGGCCAGCGCGGCCAGCGAGTACTGAAATTCACGGATGGAAAATTTCGCCGCCATATCTCGCTTTAAATCCCCTGTAAACGCGGTTTACACGCCATGATGACGCTCAGCCAGCACTGCATTGATGCGCGACACCAGGGTCTCGGCGACCGTGTCAACGCTGCCGGCGACACTCGCCAAGCGCAAAAAATGCGCACCGTCGCCCAGACCGACATAGACATCCTCGCCAACAACCCTGACCACGCTGATCTCGGCCGGGTCGAGGTACGCGCCCGGTAACAGTTTTACTAATTGATTCATGCCAGCGCTGCCTCTATCTGGGCCTTTATGCGGGTTGACGCCTGGAACGGCGTTTCGCAATAGGCGACATCAACGGTATGCACCGCGCCGTCGCGCAGCTTGACAAACACCTCGCCGCCGTTGCTGACCCAAACCTTGGTGATTTCTGCCGCGATAACGGCTACGTCATCCCGGATTTCAACGAATTAATTAGCCATAATGTTTTTCCAGTACCGACCCGAAAGCCTCAAGAATGTAAACAAACGCCGCCAGATGCCGGGGGAGGGGGGTTGTCCTGAATAAACGCAGAGAGCAGCTTCAGTGTCTCCATGGCGGTGGCCAGCTGGCTGGTCTCGGGCAGGATTTTTTTGCTGGCAGCAATCGACTTGCTCCACGCATCCGTTAAACGTGCCAGCAGCTCAACCCGCTCTGCGGCGGTCAGTATGTCAGCCTGGTTGACCTTTTCCAGCGTCTCCTGAAACTGCGCCATCAGGCTGGTCAGGATGGCGCGTGCTATATCTTCCGGCGTGCCGCTGGCCAGCAGATGGGCGCTGCGTATCACCTCTCAGTCATTGCCATTGTCCAGCGCTTCTTTTTTCCAGCGCCGGGCGGAATGCACGCTGACGCCGCACTGAATTGCCGCCAGCTCCATAGACAAATTGCCGAACACATAAGCCCGGCGCAGACCCTCGCGGGTGGCCCTGGAATGCGCCATTACACCCCCCAGTCGCGCCCGTATGAGCGTCAGCCCGGTGGCGACCACGCCGCCGGCGGTAGCGGCCGCCCGTGCGCCTTTCACCTGCAGGCAGTCAAAGCGGCGGTCGATACCGTCAAGCTGGGTACGAATGGTGCGCAGCTCTGACAACACCGGCGATATCACGTCCTCTGGCTCCATGAATAAGGCTCCTCGTTATTTGTCGGCCTTGCGGTCGAGCTTGTTATCAATACGTTGAATGCTGTCCTTGATGTCCTGCATCATGCCGCTGATAGTCCTGCCGTACTTGGGTCAGTTCATACTGCAGGCGGCGAATGTCCTCATTCAGGCTACGCAGCCACAGGCCGCCGAGCGCCGATAGCAGGCTCAGGGCAATATCGAAGGCCAGGTCAAGGCTCATCGCGCGGTTTCTCCTGTTCGCGATAGAAAGCGTTCAGTGCCTGTAGCTGTGCCTGCAGGGTCAGGGCGGTTTCCAGCGCCTGCTGTGTGGCTTGTGCCTGCTGGCGTTGTCGGGCTTCACACTCGGCCTGCCGGGTGGCGAGCGTTGCCTGGGCGACCAGCCTGGCCTGCTGAGCGCCGCGCCAATAGCCTGCACCACCGGCAAGCGCCACAACCAGCAGCGCCATCGGCCTCTCCCTGCTTACGGGCGCGCCGTCCTGCGCTAAAGCGGGCGACGCCACCATGGGTGACCCAGGCGCCGAGCGAGATAGACTCCGAGCGTCAGGTCGGTCTCCTGAAGACTCCAGGCACAGCACCACCAGGGAGCTGACCAGAAACGCGCCGACGATAATCACATCCGAGGTCGACAGCCGCCCCTCGGGGTTAGTGACCAGCTCAGTCAGACGCGCCATCATGGAATCAGCTCACACAGATGGTCGCGCAGCGGCGCGAAGTCCCCCGCTACCCAGCGTGGCACCGAAAAGCCCGGACACCGCTTATTGGAAAATTCACTGTGGCCGTGCAAACTAGCATCGGGCAAACACACACGCAGCGTCAATACCTGGTGCGCAGCACGGCCCACTGCGCCGAAGTAAACTGGTCGGTTCCCACAGGCAGAGTCCCAGCGAGTCGGCATTATAGCCGCACACATGGGCACCCACTTCTTCTGCACCTCGCCCGGTCAGCAGCTGACCGTCAGCGTCAATCACCCCGTGGTAGCCGATGCTGGTCAAACCGTTATCATTGGCCGGGGCGTCACGCTGAAAACCGCGTGCCCGGTGCCAGCGATCAATCACCGGGGCGGCGGTTTCGCCACACCGCCCCAGAACGCTACCATTGGGCGTGGCGGCGCAGTGAATGATAATGCGATGAATGACGCGGGACATAAAAAAACCTCATGCAGAACATGAGGCTATTGTGGCGAAAGGCAGCCGGCGGTGCCGATGACGGGGGCGTAGAGGGTAATACTCAGAACAGGGTGGGTTGCTCGGGCAGTGGCCACGCCTGACGCTGGCGCACCAGCTCGCGGGCGCGGGTCGCGGCGATGCCATAGCGCGGGCACAAGAGCGTCAGGGCCATGGTGGTGGACTCCCCCTCAGCCCTCAGCCGGTCCAACTCGGCCAGGAAGCAGCGGTTGCGCCAGGCGCGCCACGCGCTCCAGCTCGGGAGTGGTACAGTCCTTGGCGCTATTTTTACCGGTCTCGCGCAGCAGGACGCCGCGATAGGTCTCTTCATCCCAGCCGAGTTTATTTTTACCCGTATGCACAATTTTAATCAGATTTTTCATGAGCGTCATTCCGAAGGTTAACCGCATGATGATGTTGTCCAGACGAATGCACTCCCCTCTCACTGAAGAAAGGCACTTAGGGCAGGGATCCTAGGGCAGTCAAGGCGCGCTTGCACTCGGCAAGCGGGTATTCGGTTACTGACGCATAAGACTTGCCATCATCAGGAAATAATCGTTGCCAGGCGGCATGCGCTATCTTGACCTGGTGCAGGGCATCGGCCAGCGCACGATGCTTTTCACCGTCAAACGCGATGGCGCGCACATCAATGCCTGACAGCCGCACCAGGGTGCGCAGGTTGGCGACATCCCAGAATGACCAGGGTAGCGGTCATTGCCCTGGTCGTCTTTTTGCGGGTCAACGCGGTCGAACCAGCTCTCCAGCAGGGCAATATCGAATACCGCGCCGTTACCCCAGGGCACGCGAGGTTTGGCGCAGTGGGTGGCGATGAACATTCGCAAGGCGCAAGCGACCACGTTGGGACACGCTTTACCGCCAAAGGCCTCCTGACGCGACTCATCGCTCTGTTTTTGCCACCACAACAGGGTCTCTTCCTCTGGCTCACCGTATTGGGGTGCGACCTGATAATCGATACGCGCATAAAACGTCTGTCCGACCCGCCCTGTTGCCGGCTCAAACATCACCGCCGCCACCGACAATATCGGGCAACCGGTTTTTTTACCCAGCGTTTCGATATCGAGTATCACGTTATTCATGGGTCTGTTTATAACTTTTCCTCAATGCTGTTTTTTATAGCGCATTACCGCCTGTTTCATTTGTTGGCGGATAGCGTCTGAATAAATTATGCGTTGCCGCGCGTCATAAAAACGCAGGCTGAAGGGCATCGGGACGAGGCGTGACTCCTGCACCATACTGCGGTCATTAAGATAATAAACACAGCGATTGCCGTTATACCAATACTCACATTTAATCGCACGATATAACATGTTTATGTCCTCCCGAGCGGGTTGAGAAAAACAGGTGTGACATTTATTTGGAGCAAGCCAGCACCGGCGGATTTACGCCATTCTAAAACAGGGTGTTAATACATTATTTCTTTAGTGGTCAGGTTTCAGCCACAGAATATTTTCAAAATAAGGCCCCACATTAATTTCAACTACCGTGCAGGTGATTAAATCCTTTGCCCTGTCCAGTGTTCTTATTAATGCACCCTCTTTTAAAATCCGGTTAGGTTGATAAATAAAAGTTGCGCCGACCGGATAGCACTGATTAAACTGTTCTGCCTTCATGATTCATACCCCGGCGATATCCAGCGACAACGGCCGATATTGCCCGGTCTCCTCAATACGCTCATAAAGGCGGATATAACTCTTGCTGCTCACCACCTGCACCGTTTCCGCCAGTGCATCCATTGCCCGCAACCAGCGCGGGTCGGTAATATCATGGCGACGCAGCTGCAGGATGTGGGCCGGATTAATATCACCGTTCTTATCGGTGGAAAACGTGGTCAATAATGGCCAGTAGCTCCGGGCGCGCATTCTACGTTCACTCCGCCATGCAATCATCAATCAATGCCTTGGCGGCCTGGATACGCTCATCAAAGGTAATGCGGTCCTGCAGGGCGCGGATGACCTTGTAGCGGCCATCAAAGGAATACAGCGTCACATTGCCTTTTCTGCCGCCACGTTTTACCCCGTACTGCTCAATCGACAGGTCAATCAATGCCTGAATATCGACAAACGCGCGGTGTTTAAAATCTCTTAATGCCTCATGCAGCGGCCGGGCACGCGCCACAATATCTTTAACCAGTGCGTCGCACTCCTTATCAATGTGTTTACCATGGCGTCGGGTATCAATGCGCCCTTGGCGTCCTGCCAGTAGCCGACGGGCACCGTATTGTCATGTGAGTTAGTGGACATGATGACCTCTCCTGTTAAATGTATTGGAAATAGAGCCTTTATTGATGGCCTCAAAATCAGCCCGGCACGATAATACGGTGGCAAGTGCATCGTGAATAAACTGGGCTTCTTTATCTTCAACTTCACTGCCCACACCGCTGGTATTGATATTCACATCAATGCCGAGGGGCATTTGCTGAACAACGATTTTAATTTCAATTGTCATGGTAAACTCAATGTAATGACGCTGACCAAATCACCTTGCACCCACCTTTCATGAATGCCCCTTGCTTAAAACCACTCCGTGCGTTTTTGCCAACGATGACATAATACGCCTTACCCTGTTTTAATAACTGCTCACAGAGCTGATGGTGTTCAATACGGATAACGGGTTTACAATTATGCAATATAACGCTTTTTACGCTCACGCCTCTTATCGTCAAATAACGAATAACGGCTTCCGCCTGCGTCATCGCGGCGATAAGATGATTGTTAGTCGATGCCTCTTTATTATGGACTGACATACTTTCCTCCTTCAATGAATCAGCGTTTCCGCATAGCGGTCGATTAACGTCACGGAAATCCCCTGATTGCCGATAGCGCTTGTCCGGGCCACCCCGCGCGCCAGTTTAAACAGGCGGCGATAATTCCCCCGTGAATGTTTGCGAAAGGCAGCGGCAATCTCCGGCACAAGCGGCTCGCCCGATGTCTCGTCGTTCGATAACAGGCTGCCCAGAATGGCGCTGAAATCCTCGGCTTCACTTTCTTTCTTACGAGACTCCAGGTCTAACGCCATGCCCACCCGGCTATGCTATAGAGCTGGGCATATTCCCCGCGTGAGCCTTTCAGATTGAGCAGCAGACGCGGCATCCCCGCCAGCACAATGGCCACCCCGAAACTGTCGTGAATGCGCCGCAAGACCTCAAGCGCCCTGTAGGGCAGCAGCTCGGCCTCGTCAACCAGCACCAGCCAGTGCTTATCACGCAAGCCCCTGCACACACTCCTCTATCAGCTCGTGGATATTGCCGGTTTTTCGCAGACCCAGCCGGGCGCACAGCGCCTGCAATAACACCTTGGCGGTATAGCCGGGAGCGGATTCAATCAGGATGACGCCTTTATTGGCGCTGTTGGCGCGCACATACTCCTTCAGCACCATGCTTTTCCCCATGCCTGCCGGGCCGTATATCACGCCGATATCGCCGAAGTCGTGCGTGACGCTAATCAGGTCCAGCGCCACCCTGGCCAGATGGGTCGGCACAAAATGCACCTTGATGTCCCGCCGGTGGGCGCGCTCTGTCTCACGGTCAAGAAAATCCCGTAACGTGCTCTCGACGTTATCAATATTGCCGTTGTAGACCCCCTTTAAATATTGTGAAATGGTGGCACCGCTTAATCCGGTTTTATCGGCTACCTTGCTCTGGGTATGCCTGACCGTTCCATCAGCTGGAAAATACGTTCTCGCGTTGTCATACAATATATCCTTACCGGTTATTACCGACCTGCTTGATATCGTGCTTATATTCAAATAAATATACCTTCTCTTTTTCGAGTGCCGCTGCCTTGGGTATCAGCAGGCTGTAATTGCTTTCCCTGGACGTGTCAATCACCGGACGTAATTCGTCTTTCTCATCCTGAATTTTGCTTGCGGCCAGTTTAATGCGACGCTTGGCGCGCACTTCCAGGGCTTTTTCCACTCTGGAGACCGGCACCGGCGAGGCGGTATTGCCATTCCAGAGCGCGGTGCAGAGATAGGCTCCGTCCATCTGGCGAATAATCACTTCGTTGGAATTATGGATATCGTAGGCCACCAGCACCATCTAGCGGTCTACCTCAATCAGCTCCCTGGCAAAATACTGGTTATTCAACAATTCAACCCAACCGCGCTGGGCCACCCGTTTCTCTTCCGGCATAAAGATCTCGCGCAACTCGCCCTGCGTCAGGTATTCAATGTTGTATCCTTCCTCAGCCAGCAGGACCTTGCGGTAGGCTGCCGGCGTCATCTACTTGCCGTTGACCTTCGGCAGCGCGCTGTGCTCGTGGCTGTGGTTATAGCGCTGCACCTCTTCCTCGATGGCGTCTATCAGCTGCCGCCAGCTGGGCAGAATCGCCAACGTCTTCTGCTGGGTGGCGTTCAGCTCCTTCCCCTGACGCAGTGCATTCGACAGACTGAGCAGTTTTTGCCCCTGCACCCGTGTCCCGTTGGGGTCAGCGCTCAATAATGCCTCGCGCCTGGGGATTGCCGGGGATACCAGTAATATGCTCAATGCCCAGCCGGGGGAAAATCCCGGTGATATCCGCATCCAGCATCTTGTTGGTCTCACCGCCACCGTTATCGGAGTAGGCAAACAATGACTTGCCGTGGTGCTGGAGGGCATAACGCCACGCATCCGCTACCGCGATGGCGTTTTCCGCCAGAGACAGGCTCCAGCCCAACAGATACCGGGTGCTCCCGTCGAGCACCAAAGTCAGCTCCGGGGTAAAGGGCCGCCCGTGTATCGGATGCGCCACTTTCATGTTCAGCGACTTGCCATCGGCTATCCAGCAGCCGTTCACCGGCATCTACGCCCAATCCCTCTGCTGGTACACCTGATACGCCTTAAGCGCCGAGCCAGTGACCCGGCCCTTGACCCTTAGGTGAGGTGCAACCCGCCTGACCATGCGATTAACCTTGTCATAGGTCGGTAAGGCCGCCAGCATGGCGGGCTGGTCATGGTATTTGCCCTGCCAGTCCGCCTGAAATGCGCGGTAGGCTTCCAGTACCGTCGGGCCACAGGGCCGGACATTGGCGCATGATCGCCAGCTCATCGCGTGACTTGATGGCGGTGCTGCCCTTGACCGATTCATCAACCGGCTGTGCCGGGGCTTGCGCTATTAAAGATTTATAGTGCCGCTGTTTGATGATCTCGCGAGCTTGCTCTGGCAAACAATCGATGTGGTACTCGAAAGCCTTGGTGCCCGAACGCTTACGGACCAAATCTGGTGAATTTGCAATCCGCTTGTTCAATGACCAGCGAAGCCCCTGTAAGGTGCCTGGCAATCCGGGTAAACCGACTCACTCACCGTAACAAACATAATTACGATACCTTGCTCATATAACGACTCGGCCAAATGCTACCGGATCCACATTGAGTGCATTAGCGATAATGCGTTCACCTTTGGGATAGGGACGATACAGCGCGTTTTTTAACGTGCTGGACGCCAGCCCCGAGCTGCGGGAGAGATCTTGCATGGTGATCCCTTTCTTATGCAGGGAGGCCACGATATCAATCCGGTGCCAGTCACGATGATTCACTTCATTTTTATCTAACATTCAATTACCCTAAAAAGTTAACCATGCAGGTAAGTCATGAGGCTTATCCCTACGACAAGTATTGATCTATATTGAGTGCAATAAAAGCAAATTTTATTTGTCTTTTTTTGGATCAATTGTGCTCAAATTTTTATTTTTATATGAAAATCAAGGTATTACAAGGAAAAGAAAATGAAAGATAAAAAAGAAAGTAAATTTGCTTTTCAGGAGGGGGAAAAAGCAACTATTGCAACACGTCTAAGAGAACTTATTGGTCATAGAAGTGTAAGAGCCGCAGCACAAGATTGGGGATTATCATTCTCTACATTAAACAACTACCTGACTAGGGGAACAGAGCCATCACTCAATGTGGCAATAAAAATATCAAATTTGGAGAGCGTATCTGTTGAATGGTTAGCAACAGGTGCTAATCATAACTGTGATAAAAAAATATCGCCTTCAACCAAGAATGCATGGTTGACCGTGCTTGAGTCTCTTGATGATAAAGAGGTGCAAGCTTTATTGAGAACGATACATAAAAAGGGCGTGGATGGGATAATTGATCGTGTCTCACATACTAGCACCGCATCAAACTCACTTAACGCCGCATTACTCAAGCTTCCATTAGAAGAAAAAACTCGGTTGATGGAGTTACACAATGCTAAAAAGGGGCGAGACACCTGAAGAGTGTGCAGTAGGAGATGTGGCAACCTTGGACAGCAAGAACAGTGGAGCAGCCTAAGTAAAGATTAGGCTTTTATTTCTCGAATTTCATTAACTTTCTGATTTAATTATACTATTTTAACCTAGCTCACTCATACTTGGGTATGATCAAAAGGTGTTTAAACTACCTTTAAATCTGCTCAAACCACAGCCATTAGAGTCCAGAATTTTGTGAAAAAAATCATTTTCTGCTCATTTTTTTCGACGAGTCCAGAATCCTTAAAATCGTTGTAAGCCTTGCCGTAAAGGGCTTTCAGCTAACCCAGCGTTTCCTTTGAGAGTCCAGAAATGGCTGCCACCCCACACCTACGAGGCGCACATCGATGATGCGTTCACCCGAGCCTACGCCGGCGCCGGCGCCCTATGCTTGCCCCGACTCCCTTTGGCATCATCCCGCTATCATTGTCTTGTCATCCTTGCCTTTCGCTTGTCGCAGTACTTTTTGGCTGGCGATAATTTGCACCCGCATGCTCTATCTGGCCGTGTCGCGCAGGCAAAAAACCGCCTCAGGGCGGGTTTTTCAGAAAACTGGCTAATTAAATAGCAGTAACGTCAGCAACCGAAGGGCCTTTGGCGCCATTAGTGATTTCAAACTCTACGCGCTGACCTTCAGTCAGGGTTTTGAAACCGTTGCTCTGGATGGCGGAGAAGTGTACGAACACGTCTTTGCTGCCATCTTCAGGAGTAAGAAACCGAATCCTTTGGACTCATTAAACCACTTAACGTTACATTTAATCTTAGACATCAAACTTACCTTTAAATAAATGATAGACACAAACTCTGTGTCGTCGATTAGTACAGCAATTGACAAGCTTTTTATCCAGCATTAGATCAGTAATCCGTGATAAATATTGCTAAAAAAACATTTTAACCCACGGATCACGCTGGGACAGCACACCTTACGCTGCTGCTGCCGATTTCTTGCCACTTCGCCAATCCACCCAGCGCTCAGCCCGTCCCGGCCAGCAGGGACTATCCCTTCTGCGCCGACGCAGGTTACTGCATTTTATAAACTAACGATACCGACGTGCGAGTATCGGTATGCTTCGGCGCGCTATCCGGCGGATCCTGGTTCCAGGTAACGTTATAAGCCACCTTCAACGCAAAATGGTCGTTAATATCGACATTCAATCCGGTTTCGGAGTTGACCGTGGTGTCATCGTTGGCGAGCAGCGACAGCCCCTGGATAAACTTGGTATTGTCGGTCAGCTGGTAGCTGTAAGATGCCGCCGCGTAGCCCAGCGCTTTGGTGGCCGTGCCGCCGCCCTGGTATTCATCGTGACGAACGCCGGGACCCGCTTCAATACGCAGGGTATGGATAGGCCCGGTCAGGACCTGGCGGCCGTAACCGGCCACCAGCGTATCGCGCGAGCGATAGCCGTTATAGCGATCGCTTAACCAGCTCCCTTGAGCAAACAGAAAGTTTTGCGCGCTGAGGTTGTGACGAGCACGGGCGCCGGCCTGGTATTTCTCTGAACTGCGCTGATCGTCGGACGAATTATTGGCCGCTTCCCCCCAAAGACTGTAAGCATTTGACTGCTGGAACCACGTCATAGTGGTGCTGGCGGCCAGATTGGAGTTGCGGGTGTTACCGCTTTGGGCGTTGTAACTTGCCTGAGCATTACCATCAAAACTTTTTTTGGCGGTGGAAGGATCATCCAGCGCGTTAAAAATATCGGTGTCGGCGAAGGTGGTAAAACTGGCCAGCGACATGCCAAGGGTGGTCAACAACGAGAGTGCCCGGAAGCGCTTATTGCGTAACATAAGATACCTGTCAAATTGGCGGAAAGGGGTAATGCGCATTTAAAGTTCATCAGTGTAGCCAAGAGACGTCGCCGGTGTACTGGTAATTTTGTGTAATATTGGTAACAAAATTTGAGAAAAAAGGCAAAAAGTTGAAGAAACTGTGGCTCAGGAGGAGTAGGTCGTAGAAGAGTATCAAGAATAGCTATACTAATAAATCACTTAGCGAATTGCACGTCCTTTTGGTTCGCGGTAGTTATCCACAGCTCCATGGCATTCGGATAATTCCGGAAGCGTCGGTTGAGAACCGCCCCCGGGATTGGACTCGCCACGCCGGCGGCGTGACGATGGGGGTTCGGTAGAGAATTATACATACAGCGAAAGCTCGCCCCGCGGACGGGTTTTGAAACGGCGATGCAGCCAAAGATATTGCTCCGGCGCGCGTAATATTTCCTGCTCCACAATCCGGTTCATGTAACAGGTCGCCACCATTTCATCATCCTGGGGATAGTCGCTGAGCGGCGGCTGAATCAACAGCTGGTAGCCGCGCCCGTCTTGCTTGCGAATCAACACGACCGGCACCAGCTGCGGCTGTGCCAGACGGACCAGTGTATAGGTTCCCCGCGTGGTGGCCGCCTGGGGAACGGCGAAAAACGGCGCGAAGATGCTGCCCCGAGGACCATAATCCTGGTCCGGGGCAAACCATACCGTTTCGCCCTGCTTCAAGGCATGCACCATGCCGCGCAGATCTTTTCTATCCAGCATGGCTTTATTGGAGCGCATACGCCCCCAGGTCTGGATAAACTCCATCACTTTATTGTTATGGGGACGGTACATGGCCATCATTGGTTGGCAAAGCCCCATCGCCCTGCCACCGAGTTCCAGCGACATGAAATGGATACCGATGACCATAACCCCCTTGTCGTGGCGGCTGGCCTGTTGCAGATTCTGGAGGCCGGAAACGTCAAACCAGCGTTTGACGCGTGCATCGGGCCAGAACCAGGCCATACCCGTTTCCATCAATCCCATGCCCAGCGAGGTGAAGTTGCTGTTCACCGTGTCTTCCAGACGTGTCCTGTCCATATCGGGGAAGCACAGCTCAAGATTACGGCGGGCAATGCTCACCCGCCGTTTTAAAAACGGCTTCGACATACGACCCAGAAACCCGCCCAGTCGACGCAATACTGGATACGGCAACTGCACCAGCAGCCAGAGCACGCCTAAACCAAACCAGGTCAGCCAATAGCGCGGATGAAATAAGGCAGGGGAGAATTTTTGAGGTTGCGACATCAACTTTTCCTAATGACGGGTTGCATGACGTAACGCATCAATCGGAAAAACTATCAATAGCGGTACAGTTAGCAACTATGACACTCTTCGGCGTTCATTATTCGCCGAAAAGTTGTAATATTTTATTTCTTTACACGAGGCATCGGTTTAAAAGCGGCCTCTACGCCTGGCGTCATCCTCAGGATCAGGTTTCACGAGGCAACTATCTCGGGGCGCTCAGGGCCAGGTTGGATAGTGACAGCGATAGACGGGATGAGGGAAAGGGATCGCATCACGCGCGGAAGGAGCATAACAGAATGCGGGTGCGGTTACCCGTAAAGACAGGTAAATTATTTTTACCAATCCTCGATTACCGCCGTGACGACATTAACCACGGCTGAGCCTGCAATCCACCGCATGAGGCGTTGCCGGCCCCCTACTACACCGGGTGGAGAAGGCGACAACGCAGGATTTCGGGCGCATTAACGCCGGCGGCGGTCGGCTCCTGCACCGGCTTGTTGCACGTTATCTTACCACTCCAGCCTTTTTTCGCGTCCCGGTTCCGGGAGCCTTGGCCGTTGGCTCCGCGGCGCTGAACACCCAATTGTCCCCCTGTCCGGCAATAAACGGCTGGCACTGTTCCGTGGGCGACGTGCTACGCTGCAGGGTGAGGCCGCCATAATGTAAAACATCATGATCCAGCCGCAGCGCGCTGACTTCGTTTTTCTCGTTAATATTATACAGCCGTGCGTCGCGCGTGGTCAGTTTGCCCGGCCGGATGATGGTTCGTTGCCAACTCCTGCAATCCAGCGTGTTCCCGGAACGACTGATTATCAAGCTGGCTACCGCCTCAGGGCTGACAAGCGCCTTCTGAGGCGAGGTGCTGGTCCAGATACCAGAATAGCCTTGTGGAGCCGGCGCCGCCACTACCTTGACATATTCCGGGGCGCCGGCGCACCCGCTCAGGGCCGCCGCCAGCAGTATCATGACGGGAGTTCGCTTCATAAACCGATCCTTGTGAAAGAGAACCGAAATGTTAACACTAAATAGACCTTGAGGTTTAGCCCCTTTTTGACCACTCAGCCAACGAAGAGCACTCTGCCAGGAAAATTCACCAGGTCGGGGAGAGGCGCTGCTCCTGAGCAATTCACTACGGCGGCAAGTGGCGCTACCTGAGAGATTCACTCCGACGGTGAGAGGTGCTCTGCCTGCGAAAGGAGCGTTATCTACCCGGTTCGACGCACGGCAAGCGGGCGCATCCCTCCCAGAGCAAGTTATCACCGGCGATCACTGTCGCGCCGGGAAAAGGTAGTCTCGGGGTTTACGAACGGGAGGGTGCATTAGCGATGGCAAGCATACCGCGCCGGGGGCACATCACGACATGCTGAATATCTGATCGGCTATAAGGGAATAACCGCCATTCCACTCCATACGGCCGGTCACCGTCAGGCGTTCGCCGCGTAAATGTGCCATCAGTTCCAGCGCCATGATATCGAAACCTACTACGGTCAGGGGGTAGGCGCTGCGTTTTTTGCTCTCCGCCAGAATGGTCGCTTTGACCATCGGCCGGCCAGCGATATTTTTGATACGGCTAGGTGATTTGGTTATCACGCCTGACAACGTGGTCACCGGTTGATCAGCGTTTTCAGAAAGGGTTGAAGTACCGGGATTCATGACAGGAAAACCTCCATTAGTCTCTCTCTTTTGCCTGTAACGAACCTCAATTTTATCAAATTGTGCGTCTGACGTCTGAACAATTGTGCAAATGACAGCCAAAAACCCGGGGGCAGCGCAAAGAAATAGCGAAAAAAAAGGTGTAAGCCTTACCACACGGCGCCGCGGCGACCTCTGCCGCCGCGCCGATTCAGATGCTTTTTATGCCGGATGATATGTAACCGGACGTGTCGTCACAGTACGATTTCAGGTGGGAGTGCAGTATTTTTCCACCAGCGCACGGGCAATCGCCTCAGTTTCCATGTCCGCGACACCGGTGATATTGCTTGAACGAAAATGCATTTGGAAAGCGCTAATGACGCGCTGCGTCTCCGGATCCATTTTGCCCGTTTGCGGGATGGTGTAACCGTAAGCGGCCAGCGCCTGCTGGATAACCGCGACATTGCCGGCAGACCAGCGGTGTTTACCCTGTAAATATTTCGTCACCGTTGCCGCATCCGGCCATGCGCCTATGCCCTGCTGCGCCATGGCCTGCCACGGAAACTGCGGACCGGGATCGGTTTTCCGCAGCGGCGCGATATCGCTGTGCGCTAGGACGTTCTGCGGCTTGATCTGGTAACGGGCCATAATATCCCGGGCCAGGCGTGCTGCTAATACTATCTGCTCTTTATGATAAGGGATCCATTGTCTCCCAGCGGCGCTCTCATGAAAGCCATCATTGACAATTTCAATACCAATGGACGTATCGTTGATATTATTCCGGCCAGCCCAGCCGCTTACGCCCGCGTGCCATGCCCGCTTATTTTCCGGCACCAACTGTAATACCACCGGCTTGCCGTTGAATTGCCCGGGATTGGAAGGAATAAGATAATGGGCGCTCACGCTACCGTGCGTAAGCAGCCGCAGAGACTCTTTATCATCCGCGGCAGTGTAATGGAATATGAGAAACCGGACGCGTTCATCCTGTTCTTGGGAGGGAAAGGAGGTATCGACCGCGTAATCGCCATGATCAATCACGTTGGTGGCCTGTTTTTCGGCAACGTGATGCCCAACGCACCCCGCCAGCCCCAGCACGCTCAAAAGCAATATAATCCTTTTCATATGAACTTTTCCTAGCGTAAAAAAAATCATCTTAGCAACGACAAAAATAACAAAAGGTCAACCGATGCACGGCAGATAATAAATTTCATGACTTTTATGATGAATATAACAATCCGATATCATTGTTATTTACAGTACTTATTACAAATACAAATTCATTAAATAAAGAAATTAATTCATATTAAATACATCATCCGTCACCCCGGCAGCAATAAGACGGCAGCGCGTGGCTCCTCCCTGAAAGCGATATAATGACAGCGCTTTCTTTTGCCCTGGGAGTAATAATGTAGGGCATATTGCCGACCACGCTAAATCCCGCAACCAATGCGTTAACGTTAGACCGCCTTTTTCGCCCCTCTACACGATTACCGTTCCAGTCCTTTCCCGCAGAAGGCACCGCCGTGATAGCCACTGATGCCGGGATTAATGTGCATAGCGCCGGCGACGTCCCCCGAACTCAGATATTGACCGGTTAAGCCGGTGTGACGGTTTGCCGACTGTCAATCGTCCATCCGCCGCCCTAATAATGACGCCTCACCCTGTAAGACTTTCGCTCTGCCTGGCGGGGTTGCGCAACGATGGCAACCGGCGGCAGAAACGGCATGACCGCCCTCTTTCTGGTTCGGCCCGCCGCGCTGGCCGCCGCCGCTTACCCGCCGTACACCCTGTGTGGAACGCCGTTGCCCGCGACGGTGTTCCACCCTCTTGCGCCGCGTTTGCTAGCCGACCTCGCGCCGCGGGGGTCAGGTGGTGCCCGCCATCCGGCCATGCTATAAAAATTGATAGCCCAATCATGGAAAATAATGCCGTCTCCGGACCGGCCGGCGGTGTTGCGCACTGTCCCATTTACGGCGGCCCGCGCCGCCGGCGGATAGCCGTCATCAGCCCGTAAGCCATAACACTTGCGCACGGCCTTGCAACGTAATTTGCCCAGGCAAAGCCAACGCCTTTGCCGTGATGCCTATTACCCACGATAAGGATATCGCTATGCACCACCCTTTTACAGCACAGGTCGACCCCCGTACTGGCCTGATACAATTTCGCCTACCGCTAATCACCGCTATCAGCAATAACCATTTAGGGCCAGAATTTGCGCTATCGTTGAATTATTCCCTGTTGGATCTGTAGGACGTTGGCTACGGAAAAGGCTTTAGCGCTAATCTTAGCCGCTACGATCCCGCCAGCCGTTTATTAACGCTTTCCAGCGGAGAACAATATCGCCTCGACGACAACGAGTCTGAACCGGCGTCTAGCCCGCCGGCTATGAAATGATTTTCACCTATGTTGCCCTCAACGGCCGGTTGCGTCTCGCACAAATTAAAGACGCTCAGCAGAGTCTGGTTGATATAAATTGGACTGCCCTCTCTCATGTCGACAGCCAGACCTCGCCCCCGGATCAAGTCCATCTCGCCGTCTGGCCCGGACAGCACCAAAGTTACAGCTTATTCTTGCTAAAAGAACAGGGCCTGTTTACCCAGGTGAGCCAGCATGATCATTTCGACACCACGCGCTGTCGCGCCGGCACACTTTGCCAGCTGGCTATGACCACAGGATCGGCTGATCTCGCTGCGCCTGCCCGGCGGCATCAACGAAAGTTTTACCTACTACGCGGACGGTGCCGTGCGGCCGCAGCCATGCATTGAAAGCCATTCCACGCGCGTGATGGATAACCAGACGGTGTTATATCAGCAGACGTTTCGCTTTACCGATATCGACTTTCTCACGGCAGACGATCCTCTCAGCCGGCCGGCCATGCTCCCACCGGGTCAAAGCTATTCATCGCACATCCATATCGCCCGGGAAGACCGCAGTCCATTGCTGCAAGAGGCGCCGAGCACCGGCAGCGAAACTATCACGCGCCGCTATGACAGCTATCACCGGCTGGTCAGCGAAGAGCACCTGACGGACATCATGCAGAACAATCAGCGCAAACGCAGTGAACACCTCATTTTGTCTAACCTACCCGTCTCCCGTCGATGATGCGACGACAATGCCGCTGGCGCAATTACCCCGAACCTATTGTTTGCCGGCAAGAAAAGAGGAGCGTTGGCGCAATCCCTTTTTTGACAGTAGCTCGCCACAGGCGCTGCATCCGGAAAAAAAGGAAATCACCCGCTATAACTACGACGTCGACGGCAATTTGACCCTGTGCGTTTACCCCGATGGGGGTCAGTTTACCCTTAATTATTTCAACGCCGGTGGCAACACCCCCGAGTGCCCTACCGATCCGCTGGGTTTTTGCCGTTTTGCCGCCGAAGTCAGTTTTGAAATTCCCCCGTGCGATACCCCGACATCGCAGATTCGCCGGATAAACTATAATATGGCGCGCTCCCCTGCTACCGCCCAACGGTGCTGCCCCATGACACAGTGGTGCTTTGCCGCCAGGCGACCTATATCCTCTTCAATTTCCCTCTAACGCGCTCCGCCGCCAACTCCGCCGGGATTGATACGCCCAAGGTACTCAACCGCGTTGACTTGAAAACACTTGAATTAAGCTATTATAATGAACCGGAAGCCACGTTCGGTTCGCGCCACGGGCAGCTGAAAACCCAGCGTATTACCTATACCGCCGAGCAGGAAAAGACGGTGGTCAGCAAGGAGTACCTGTAGGAAAAACGCACCGTCAAAGATAAGACCCCCGCTGGCTATGAGCTGGTATGCTGCTGCCATTTTAGCGCCGCTGACACGTTTGCAACAACGCACCCGGCGACAGACGCAGCATAGGAGCACCCGAGGCCGACCCCCGCCCGACGACGCCTTCGCCACGCCAGAATCCTCACCGTCGGGGATGGGCGGCGAGCCGCTGCAAACGCTTACCACCACCACCTGCTGGTCCCTGCCCGATTATCATCCAACCCGTTACATTGATGCTCAGGGCAACCGGACCGAATACCACTATCAAAATAACGGCCTAGATTTCTCCGTCATACGCTACGCCCAGACGCCCTGCGCCGCCGAACAGCGCCGCGCTATAAACTATAATCTGCAACAGAACACGCTGGTTCAGATTAGTGAAACCGACTGTCTGGGCAATACTGTGCATCTTTATCACGATGGTTTTGGCCGTTTGCATAGTAAGATCTACTCCATCGCCAGTCTGGCGGATGTAGCGGTAACGCTTGAGGAGCAGCTCTATGACGGTGCCGGTTCCGGTGCAAATCACACAATATCTGTGTAACTATTTCTATGACAAGTGGGGCCAACTTGGCATCATCCTGCACCATGACAGCGAGCAGGGGCAATATCACCTGATCCAGAATGACCCCCTCACCCACAGACAAACCCGCGAGCAATTTCCCTATGATGTCGCATCGCGTTCGGTCGATTTGCGCGCCTGCTCATCGGGCGTAGTCGAAGAGCATTATGATGCCTTCGGCAGGCCGATAAAGCTGCTGCGTGAAACGCGTAGCGCATTAACGACAGCGGGTTGCAACCCTACGCCGAAAGCCCGGAACAGCCGATTGAGGCGACGCAGTCTCCTGACTCACGTCTGCCATCCGGCGTGCGAACTCAACAACATCGGTTTCCTCATCAGCGCCGTGGAATTTCAACGCGACGATATGCAGTGGATTATCAGGATCACCGAGACGCTATCACACCATTATGTGAATTATCATTATGGCTTCCACGATCGCGTAAGCCTGGTGAATATTTGCGGCACTGGCGACATCCGCTATCGCTATGACCACCATGATGGCCCGCCGACCCAGGTCCGTTTTATGCCCCCGTATCGGACGCCGCAGTCCCCTGCAATGCCTGCCGCAGCTCAGCATGTTCTGTATGAGCGCAGCCTCGATCGTTGGGGACGGATACTGACGGAAAGTCATGGGGGGCAACGCGCTAACCTTTGGCACTACGAGGGTGCACGTCCCCTTCCGATTGCCTATACCGATGCCGGTCATCACAGCGTCGAATACCGTTATCATGAACATATGAAGCATGCGCTCGTTGAAATCAAGCATGCCGATGGCCAGCGGCGTTTCAGCTATGATGCTGTCGGCCGGTTGACCTCGGTTCAGGATCATTTCCTCGACGATACGGCAGGCCCTTGTCTGCGTTATGTGTATAATAGCCAAGGGCAATTAATCCGCGAAACGGTATGCGGCCCGCGCAACGATGAGGGTTTTTGGACCGAGTACGAATACAGTCTGTCCGGCCGCTTGCTGCAATCCCGCGATAGCCTTGGCCAGATCCAGCTTTATAACTATAACCGCGCGGGACGGCTGACAGCGCTTACCGCAAGCGAAGTTGAACTTCAACTGGACTATGATACGTTCGGCCGGCTGGCGCAACATACCGTGACCGAGCGCAGCACGAGCAAAGGCTTGCGGCGAGAACTGTGCTACGGCTTTTTTAATCGGGTAACCCATCGCGATTACTCCTTGCGGGCCACAAAAGGCCGATGCCAGGGCGATACTGATAACGCTGAAGTATAACGAATTAGATAAAATCACCGCCAGAACAATAACGGAAACCGTCGCAAATCTCAGCCGCTCCCGCCACGAAAAATTTTTCTATGATCGCCGCGGCTGTCTGACGGATTGCAGTTTCAAGGGGGACGATATCGCCAATATCACCGAGGTCGTCACCAAGACCCTTCCCGTCGGTGAAGCTGCCGCTAACGCTGGCGAAGAAACCGCTTTCACCGTCAATTATCTGTATCAGGATAGCGAGGCGCCCCTAACCGGCTGACCGGTATTACGCATTCCGGCGAACCGACACCGTCAAACGAGACGGTGTCGGCAGGATAATTCAGGATCAGCAGGGCTACCGCTATTATTACAATCCCTTTGGCAATCTCGCCCTGCTCACTCACCCGGGTCATGACTATAAACTCTACCACTATGATCCCGAGGGTCGCCTGATCGCCTGCGAGGATAAGCAAGGCGAAACGTTTTATCTGTATAGCCAGAATCAGTTGGCCCATATCAAACGCTATGCGCGCGATAGGCCATTTCCGCCTCAGGCTCTGCTTGAAGCCATCGGTCAGGGCGACATGTCTAACGTGGCAGGCATTATTAACAGTCTGACGGCGAATATCCACTTGGATGTCAAGAAGGTGGGCTCCACGCGCTCGACGCTATTTCATTATGGCGCTCACCATGCGCTTATCTCGCGCTCCGAGCGCCAACCGGGTTGGCCCTGTGTCTTGTTGCTGGCCGCCAATTAGCAAGGCAGTACGATACTGGCCGGCGGTAATGCCCACATGGATTATCATCCGTGGGGAGAGGCCGCGGCATATCAAATGAACACGGCCCGCACACCCCGATTGCGGGACGGTTGCCGCCGTCCTCAAGAAAAGTGGCATCACCGCTGACGCAACCCGGCTTTGACAGCCTGTTGAGCGCCACGCCCCCGCTGCATATACTCCTCACCGCAATGGACTTCAGTTGGGCAGCCTGCGCTATTGCGTCGGGAGCGTTGGAACACAGCGATCCTTTAACCAGTTGCGCTCTGCTGTGGTCATCAAAAACGCTGGCGCTGGACGCTTTTCAGCGCCAGTCTCCCGCTGCGCTGAAGTATGGAAATAATGAGGTCAATAATTTCAGCGACTATCGCTTGCAAGATGACCTGGTCGCGGGTGCGTGCATTTTTTCGCAGACGAGGGTGCAACCAGACCATCACGGCGCTATGTTAGCGGCAGGTCCCTTCCCCGCGCAGTTCGCCGGTCCATCCCTTCTACAGGGTCAGGCGGCGGTGGGACAAATGCACAGCATCGATCATCCGCTGTTACTGCTCGCCAGCTATGCCGCCGGCGCTGTCCCGATGATGACGGGCTGCGGGTGCGCATTCTCGGCGGTGAAAGGCAGCGCAGACCTATTGTTTTTTTATCGGTCATCGGTCCGTGCCTGGCGTTGGCTACATGTTGCTTCATCCCGATAGCCATTTCGCCGGCGGTCGTCCGTTACCGGACGCAGAGATCGCCTACATTCCCCCGTTTCCCGGCGCTTTTTGACCTCAGACAGAGGACGTATGAATACCTTTACCTCACCGCGCATTGATCCGCGCACCGGGCTGTTGCGCTTTCACCTTACCGCTTCTGCACCTTGTCGGTAATGACCATCGGGGACCGGTGCTCAGCCTGATGCTCAATTATTCCCCTTTCTAGACACAGCGTAGTCTGTACGGTCAAGGTTTTCACGATACCCTGTCCTGGTTTAACCCCGAGTCCCGGCAGTTGCAAACCGCCGACGGCGAGCACTTCGGGCTTACCCGACAAGACGGGGAATGGGCCTTTCTTCCACCGTCCCCGCCGTACATCAAATTGGCGACGCACGCGGCTGCCTGACCGCCTGCCGCTACGACGGCGAGCTGCCCTTGCCGGCAACGGTGCAAAGCCAAAGCGAGCAAGTGATCGCCGAAACATTTACCTGGGATGCGCTCAATAATCTCACCGCGGCCATCGTACACTATGCGCAACCGACACGAAGCGGTTGTTGTCCCGCCGAACAAACCGTCCGCTATGAATACGACAATCCTGACCACCTGACTCGCCGCACGCATATCCAGTACGGCGGCGCCGATGCCAGGCGTCTTGAGCTGGTCTATGATTCCGCAGGCCGGCTGATATTCGACGGTCATCGGCTGCAGTGACAGAGCGGACAAGGACCGACCTCCCTGCGTTTTTATCATGACCACCGATTGGCGCATATGCTATTCCCCAGCCCCGCCAGACCGGCGGGGGACATTGACCGGGTCAGCTATGTTCACGCCGCCGGTCTGGCGGCGGTAAAAACCCGCTCGGCAGTCTTCTGCAATACGACAACCAGCCTCCTCTCCACTATCTCGCCTGGGGGGAACAGGCGCCGACGGCACCGGCTGATGATGCCGGTACAAACCTCTTGCCGGGTTATCTGCCCTGTGGCAGGGCGAGATCTTTGATGCACCGAGCGGCGGCTACTTTTTCGGTAACGGCTATCGGCTTTATCGTCCCGACCTCCAGGGCTTTACTACTCTGGATACGCTGCGACAGGGCGGAATTTCAGGCATTAACTGCTATCTTTACGGCCGCGGCGACCCGATCAACCGTTACGATCCCGATGGCCGCTTAAGCTGGAACGCTTGGGCGAATTATGCCTATGGCGCTGGCGCCACGTTGCTGGCCCAGGCAGTGTTTATGGCCGCCGGGCCAGTAGGTTTCGCTGCCGCGCTGACCTTGTCCGCCGCCGAATTGACCAGCGGTCTGCTCGCAATTGCCGCCGGCATGCTGGATCGCCAGCATCCGCACGCGGCCAGCGTATTGTCATTGTGTTCATTAGGCATTGCGCTGGCGGCCAGCGGTATCGGCGAAGCGGCCGCGGCCAAAGAGGCGTTGACAGTAGAAAGCGCGGGCTTTGCGCCGCGGCCCATTTACCACCTCAACGCCTCGGAGATGGGATTATACACCAACTACGCCAACCGGCGCATCCTGGCATTCCAGACCCATGGCGCGCCGACAGGCGCGCTATTGCAGGATCCCGGCGGTCAACTGGTTTCCGCCGCGACGATCGCGCGCGAGTACATACAGCCACTGCTGAATGTTGCCATGGAAATCGAGCAGCAGGTATTTTCACCCAATGAGCCGTTATTGCTCCTTGCCTGCTATGGCTCGCGCAGCGGTACGGCACGGGAGGTGGCCAATGTACTGTGCCGGCCGGTGGCAGCCTACGATAACGTGCTGTACACCATAAAGGCGATATTTGCCGAGGGCTGGATGGGCAGCGATGTAATGCCGCGCTATCAGGTGATCCATAACCCTCTACGGCGTTTATGGCTGCATATCAGTGGCCAGCCGATGCTTCAGTCGGCCAGCTATCAAATGGTCTATCCGGACGGCTTTGACGCCATGCAGCAGGGAACACTATCAGCCATCAACAACTTCGAGCGTCATTATTATGGACTAAATTAACGGCATGCCCCGTTAGAACGGACCGGCGGTCAAGACGCCGGCATTGCCCTTCCCCACGTGTAATCGCCCACCCGTCTGCGGGGTCAATAGGCAGCTCCTTGACCGGCATCAACCAGGCTGTCATAGCCGGGGATGCGATAGCGCGATTCGCGCCCCTGCGCCTTTGGCGGAGTGGGCCTATGTCCATCCCCCGAGAACCAACAGTTTCTCATGACGCTTTCATTATGCATCAGCAGAGCTCTCTTGGTGCGAGCGTCCAACAGGTCGATATCCCTGTCGGTAAGATACAGCGGCGTCACCTAACTGCAGCCGGTATCAACGATCGCCGGCAGCGTCGGGATAGCGCCACTTTTCCCGCAGCCGCTTATCAACATCACCAGCAGACAAACGAGTAATTTCATCCTTGATGTCCCCTGACGTTCTGGCAACCTCACTCTGCCGTTGAACGATATGCGCCACCGCTTCCCGCCTAGCCACCTCGCGCTGCACGTTGGCCCGCTTTTGCGCCGCGTCGCGCCCGCGCGCCCTGCCACAACCGAAAACCGCCATCAGTAACCCCATCATTCCCCCCAGCAGCGTGGCGAAGATGCCAGGGTGTGAGAACATCGCCATCATTGATTTTCTCCCGCCGGCTGGCAGGTCTCGGTGACCACGGCAGCAGTATCGGCGCGTTTATAGCCCAACGCCTTATCCATGGAGATTTTTTTGTTGAGAACGTTAGCCCCGACCGCCACACCGAAATACAGGCCGAACATCCATTCGCTTAGGCACAAATGGTAGGGATACCAGCAAATCACGCCGGTACAGGTTAAAAAGGCGATGGCCTGGGTCCATTTACTGAGCGAATAGCGGCCATGACCAACGCTTTTGAGCATACATGCAATCCCCATTACTTCCCTGCCGTTTGACGGCATGTCTGCATCATCCTGAGTTGTCTTGCCTCCTTCCCCGCTTGGCAGGGGAACAGCGTTTAATGTAGGAGCCGCAGAGCAAACCTCAGCGCAACGATTCAGGGGTGCCGTGTATGACCGCGCGCAGGTTTTCACGACGTTGCGGGTTGGCGCCAAGGAGGTCGAAACGAAGACGTAATGGGAACGGCGGGTAATTTTTATGTGACTTGAATCACAAAAAATTGCATTAATGTGACGAATATCATATTATAGGCGCATCAGAATTAAACATTGGCAACACACCGAACTGGTCGAGGAACAAGATGAAATTTCGTAACTTTATCAAAAAAATTCTGGCGTCCTATCTGAACACCGTCAAAGATGTACCGCCCGGCGCCATAATGTAATTCCGTCCTTGCGACAAATAAAAAAAGCTGCCACGGCAGCTTTTTTTATGTTTCGATTATTTTAATGGCCCGGCGCCTACCCGCACGTTGTCGCCATTGCCTCATTTTGCCCGCAGACGGCGCGCACATTGCATCACTTCCCCACGCCGCGGCTTCGCCAGCGCCAGAAAAATAAGCATCAACTCCGCTAACTCATCATCTTCGGTATACAGATAAGCGAGCGGCACCTCAAGCACCGTTGCCAAATGCTGGGCAATTTGAATATTGGCCTCATGGACGCCTTTCTCATAACGATTGATACGCGTACTGGCAACGAACTCATCGATACCCGCCGCAATACCCAATTGCTTTTGCGAAAGGCCCTTGGCCTGCCGTGCCTGTTTTAACCGGCGGCAAAAGACATCAAGATAAGAAGGTCGTGTGATCATAGCTACGATAATCGTAGTTTCGGCTTGTCATTATAACTACGAATAACGTAGTATTGTAGCAGGAGATTCAAAACCCACAGGAGATGTGTGCATGAAGGAAGACTGGCACAAGGCTGATATCATAGCTGCATTACGTAAACGCGGTACTTCCCTGGGCGCCCTGTCCCGCGCCTTTGGCTTAAGCTCCACGACGCTGTCTAACACACTGCATCGTCCATGGCCTAAGGGGGAAAGAGTGATAGCTGAAGTGATCGGCGTCCCGGCGGCCGAGATTTGGCCGAGCCGCTATTATGATCACACTGGCGCCCTACGGCCGAGAAAAGAGAAAGCCAAGGGCGCCTGAGTGCGGCCGTCGCCACCGCGGCCACCTGACGCTTAGAGTGAAACGATTTTTTCCACCTGCTCTGGTTTGATACTGACCGCATAGGCGACGCCGATAATCAGACACGCGATGCCGGTAAGGGACAACAGCGGCGGCCACGCCTGACGCAGCAAAAAGGTATAGGTCAGGCCGGCCAAGGTTTCAAAAACGATAAGCGGCCCCACCAGTACCGTGGGCAAGCGCTGGCTTGCCTCGTTCCAGCAAAAGGCACCCAGCCAGGAACACAGCAGTCCGATGGCGATCATCAGCGGCACGAACACCATTGGCCGCGGACCGAATGGCAAGGGGAACGCCTGATGGGTGAACCCCATTGCCAAGCAAATTACCCCATAGGCCACCGCCGCCAGCGGCAGAGTGGCAAGCCCCTGCGCCGTAGCCCAGGTAGTGGGTTTATGGCACGCATGGCGACGCAGCCAGCGCGCGTTACGCAGGGGATACCAGGTCCAGCACACCACGGCGATGAGCGCCAGAGCAATGCCGCTCAAATAACGCCACAAATCAAAAGGTTGCACGTTTTGTCTCAATTCAGCCGCATTCACGCACACCAGACCGGTGGCAATTAACAACAAGGCCGGCGACAAACGCCCCCAGGGCAATTTACCCTCGTCCCGTCCATAGGCGACATTGGCGCTTACCGCCAGCAACACCGGCAGCGTGCCGATGATCATGGTGGAAATCGGCGCCCCTGTGCGCTGTATGGAGCTGCTCAGACAGGTGTAATAAATCAGATTGCCGACCAGCGATAGTTTTACCGCCTCCAACCAGTCCTGTCGTTGCAGCCGCTTTAAGCGGTGCCGGTCATACCAGGCCATAGGCAAGGCAATGAGCCCGAAAGAAACATAGCGCCCCGCCGACTGCAGAACGCCGGGGTAATCCGGCACCAGCAGGGGTCCTACGAAAATCATTCCCCATAATAAGCCCGCGCCGAGCGCGAAAAATATCCCTGTTATCATCATGTTTCCTGTTTTTTGTTAGGATCATCTCTGATTGTGCCCGGTGCTAACAGCAAAATATTGTATGAGATTGCGGTCAGCGTGCCGCCGGTAGCACCTGTTTTTGATAGCGAACCGGTGTAGTGCCATAACGTAACGCGAATGCGCGGGTAAGATGCGCTTGATCCGTCAACCCTGCGGCGACGGCCACATCCGCCGCCGGCATCCCGCGCGCAAGCATCCGTTTGGCCTGGCTTAGCCGGCAGGCCATCAGCATTTGATGGGGCGTGGCATGGAACCGTGCTTTGAATTGACACAGAAAATGATAGGGACTCAAGAAGACCAGACCCGCCATCTCCTCAAGCGTTATCGCCCGGGCATGACACGCCATGATGTAATCGCGGACGATATCCAGACGGTGCGTCGCTTCCATTCGCGACCGTCTGGCCACGTGCGCATGAGGGCGCAGCAGGTCGGCAATCTCAAGCACCAGTCCGACTCTGCAAAGAGCTTCCTGACTTTGCCAGAGCGCCGCCAGCAGCTGGGACAATGCCGTCGCGCGCGTCAGATCTTGACGTACCACGTTGCCAAACCACCAGCCGCTTTCGCCACTCAAGTCGCACAATGTGGAGGGCGCAATGTAAATCATCCGATAGCGCCAGCCCTCTTCGGTCACCGCCTCGCCGGTATGCAATTCGTCGGGATTCATCATCACCAGCGATTGGCGGGGGCAGATGCAGCGCGCCGCGATAGCGGAACCGTTCCGCGCCGGCATCGATAATGCCCAAACCAAAAGCGTCATGGCTGTAGGGCTCAAACGCATGGTGCAACAGATGCGCGCGGTAGAGTTCCATCCCCTCCAGACCTGGCGGCAAGCGGAACTGAGCACGGTTTTTTTCATAGTGAACGTTGGCTAGTACGCCTGACATCATGGGCTCCCCTGGTCATCCTGGCTGTGCGGCAAAGGCCCGAAGGCCGCACTACGGCCTTTGCGCGCGGATATCTTACCGCGATTTGACCTAGTCCGGCGGTAGAAAAACCGTCACCGTTTGACCCTGTCGGCGCAAAGGATAACGCGCAGAGCGACACCTGCTCCAGAGAGAGCATAATGCCCCGATCAGGGTAGTCAGAAAAAGCGCCAGAAGACCGGCTGATGGTACTTTAGGTATGGGCTGGCGATCTCACAGCGTTGTACAGCCCCCTGCCCCACCAGCCCCCGAACAAAAAAAAGCCCGTCAAAGCGGGCTAGCTAAAGAGATGTTGTTATAATTCCCTAGTGTGGCCAAAAAACAATATATCACATTATGTTATTATTTACATAAAGAATAATCCTAAAACGTTATCATCAGGCCGCGCGCCGGTAGTAGAGGCTAACATCGGCTTTAACCCCAATATCGCCTGCTAACCGGCGACCGTTTGTTTCACTAGATCAACCCTAACGCGCTAACGCGGCGCAGCGGTCATTCACCTAACGGCGCCCCAGCGGCGTTCCTTTATCCAGCCATCATCAGCCATAAACTGTTCAAACAAGGCATCCCGATCGGGCTTATTGACATCCATTATGTAACTTTCCATTTTCTCACGTCGAAGGTGCCAAGGATGATGTTTGCGTTCGTTACCCTCACTTGAGACGGTAGTCCCCTGTTCATCCCAAACCATGCTGCGCTGCGCGACTTCGTTTTTCACCGGAAACCGCTGATGGGCAACGCCCTCGCAATGCATCTTCGCCTCGGCGAGCGGCAAGGCGTCGACCCGGCCGTTAATCCATACCGTCGTACAACCCGACAGCAATCCAATCAATATCACACTCCTACCGCACACTTTGAACATCTTTCCCTCGTGACAGGCGATATGCCTTTTTTGGTACTAATTATCAGTCCCGCCGGAGCAGTGATGACCAATTGCCGGACGTTATTTGCGGCCGCTTCGATAGGACTTGTTAATATTCCATAAGCGTATAGGCTCAGGATCGGTGCGGGGTAAAGGGCATTTACAACGCCAAAACCTAAAGCACCCATTACCGTAGTCCATGCGGCTGACACCTGATTGTGGTCCCTGGTTCCTTTTCCGCCGACTGTCATCCTGCCATCACTTATCTGCTCCATACTTCCCAGGCGTCATATAACCAGATAGTGCTGTACGTCCTTTAGCTCGCCCACATCGTGTGGGCATTTTTTCGTTCAGTCGCTTTTACCCTGTAACCGTTAACAGCGGACCCGCTTGGACTACCACGCGATCTGCGATATAGCGATTGCCTGGCGTACGGCAAATCAGCCAAGTGCGAAAATGCTTATACGTTAGCGGCTCACACAGGCCTTGCGCGCACTCATGCCGGGTATATATTACTGATTCATTGTTAATCCGCTTTCTATTAGCGATAACATTCAACAAAGCGTGACCTTGTACATGAAACAACTTACCATAGCTCGCGTAAAGTCAAGGCCCTTTATCACGCTGAATTATTTTCCCTTAAGTTAACTTATAAACGTACTACCGGCCCATTAGACAAATGAAGAAATTCAACTCCGTTTCATTTTTATTGATAAAAACGACGGTGGAATATCAGCGCCACCCACCGAAAATACCGCCACAGTAAAGAGTGACTACACCAAACATATTAGTCTGAACATCCTTTCTATACGGGGTGACCCTGCGCAGACGGCGGCGGGTCATTTGGGGAAGGTAAAGGACAAAAGACGGAGGCTATCCGGGATCACCAGTACACGGTGGCCAATCCCCGGCTCTGACCCAGTGAGGTCAAGTGCCAGCGCAGACAAGTTCTTGGTCCTTGGCCCACCCTGGAAAAGACTCGTTCAACTTAAGAGATTGACGATAATAATTCATGTTGTGTTAACGTCAATTAGTTATATAGCTCTCATTTTAATTTTCCTTCGGTTTTGTTTTGCAGCACAATTGGCTTCACTCTTTCCACGATTTGGTTTCAAAAAAACCTCGAAGCATGAAGCCAATAGCAGCCCCGCAAATTAAGCCATTTAGCAAAGAAAAAATCACCGCCGCTTTTTGCGGCTGATACTGCACTTAAATCCGGTATAGTGCCAAGTTCAAATTTTGTAAATCAAATAGACATTCCAGACAATATACTCTGCCTTGAGTTTTAAAATAATCACTAAGGGCATTGTTTGCACGCTCTCACCCCGGCTTTGATTAAGCACAAGACACCCAATGCTTCCTAAATCATCAAAGATACGGCGATCAAATTCATGCCGCACGCGCGTCAGCGCCAAAGACAATGCCGCTGACAGCATGCTTAGCATAGCCTAGGATGAACTCTCGACGCATGGCGAGGTCGGGTGGTTAACCCTCACAGACCGGTTAGGTTGCTGCCTCCCCTGCGGCCTCAACCGAATGGAGAAAAAAATACCTTTGAGCGGCTTTGTTGAATAAATCAGAACTTATGACTACGCCCCCCTAGCAGATCGATTGTGATGCGATCCGGATGCTGTTCGGCATTCCTAACAGCGTCATTTTGTTAAGCGCTTTGACCATCGCCATTGCCTCACCTACCTGCGCATCATAGTCACGCAGACTTAGATGATCGCCCATAAGCGTTTTGAACCGGAATATCGCTGTTTCAGCCACTGAGCGTCGATGATAGCCCACTTGCTTTTTCCATACATCGTTACTGCCGCTTAGACGCTGATTCGCAACGGCGTAGTTACGCTCATGGTATCGGTCTGGCCAATATTGCGCCCCACCTCGTGGAGGAATAAGAGGCCTTATTTTCTTCCTCAGCAGAGCATCATGACAGTAGCGGGTATCGTAAGCGCCATCAGCCGACGCTTCCCTGATTTTACGCTGGGTCTGGTTTATCAGAGCGGGTAGGGCCTGAGTATCCGTCGTACCGCTGAGCGATAAGTCAGCACAGATAATCTCATGCATTACACTGTCTGCGGCCATATGCAGCTTATGCCACACCCTCCGTCTGTCGGCACCATGCTGTCGGACTTTCCATTCGCCTTCGCCAAAGACCTTCAGGCCGGTTCCGTCAATGACTAGAGGTGAGATTTCACCACGGGTCGGCGTTTTTATGCTGATCTTAACTGTCTTTGCTCGCTTGCTGATCAGCGAATAGTCTGGGCATCTTAGCAGCAGCACCATCAGTTTAAAAATGGCGTCAACGAAGCCCTGTAAAGCCCTTAACGAAAGGCCAAACACGCGTTTCATCATCAGAACAGTGGTGATAGCCATATCTATGTAGTGAAGCGGCCGGCCACGCCGTTCAGGCGTTGTTTTTTCCGCCCATGCAACAATTGCCGACTCATCCAGCCATATCGTCAGAGCCCCGCGCTGCTTGAAAGCTTTGTTGTAAGTGGACCAGTTGGTTATTTTAAACTTTTGCTTTGCCATGGAGTGCAGATGTTGAAATGACGGTAGTGATCTGAGCAGACGATCACCTAAAAGTTATATTTATTCAACAAAGCCCCCTTGAGGGCGCTGCACCGACGGCGTCATGGGTATCTTCCTCCGCGTGGATTGGACACTGTTTTCGACTCTCACCTCTGGACACTGGCAGTGTCATGCTAACACTAAAAAATGAAACTAAATTTTGATAATTTCATGAAACCGGTAACAATTTTGGCGGTTTTCAGGTTTATAGATTTTCAGGGGGTCAGGATTTCAAGATTCAGGGTGCCGGGGTTTAGGGCTGCACGGCATGCAATCACTCCGTTTGGCGACGAAATGATGTTGTCGGCAAGGATGTTGATCTGTTAGCAGCGGCAAATAAGGCAGACGGCCGCAAGCGTAGCACAGGCGTCGTTAGCCTTATAAGCTGATGAGCTTATTTAACCACCGATTTTGGCTTAACAGGCAGCACAGCAGATAGGAAGCAATGAACGCCAGCAGCGAATAACAGATTAGATAACCATAAGGTGATAAGAAGCTGAATTTTGGATACAGGGTGTTAAACCGCCGTTGATTTACATAATGAAAATATTATGCACCAGATAAATGCCCAAGGTCTTGTTGCCAACGTGGGAAATTATTTTTTCCAGTCGTTTTACACGGCTGCAAAGGAGCAGTATGAAAACACTAATGGCTGCACCCTGTAAAAAAACGTTATAGGTTTTACCGTAGAAGAAGTTAATACCCCAGCGCTGTGTTAACCAGACCAAGAGTGTGAAACTCGCTAATGCCAAAAGTATCAACCCCCCGTTACCCTCCGCGGCAAAGGCAGGGGCTGGAAAAAGAGACCGAGATAACCACCCAATAAAAAGCTGACTAACCCCGTTAACTGACTCGACATCGATAATGGAGGCTATACCTAGCCCGGCGGTAAGTGCGTTTTCCAGTAACGATACGTTGGCGATAATAAACAGGGCCGCGATAACGTTTGTCAGCATTGCCCGCTGTGCTTTGACAAAGGCGAATCTCAATAGCGGTAAAATGAAATAAAGATTGATAATGGAAAACAAAAACCATAAATGGCTTGCATCACTCATGCAGGTATCAAGATTTATAAACGTCAGTAAATTATGCTTTTCAACCTCGGTGAAGGATGCAATAATTATATTATCGTAAATATAATAAAAAAATCAGCGCAATCCCGACGTTTTTGGCTTTAAGGTAGCATAAGAGAACTGATCGGTGCGCCGGTTGTTCAGAAGAAAGTAGCCGCTAGCCATAACGCCAAAATCCTCAAAATTTTGATGAAATCAATGCTGTAAATACGCAACGCGATAACCTCGAAAAGATATTATGCTAAAAAATAGCATGGTCATCGGTGAACGATTAAGTCATTCTTGGATAATATATTGTTTTGCCTACCGCTGCGAAAAGGCGTCTAGCGGTACCGCAGTGCAACCCGATAGCGAGTCAAACTAATAAGCGTAACAGCGCAGTGGCCTAACAGCGCGTCCTCGTATCAGCAGTCAAACATTTCTGCAATTAACCCCTTGATGTAATGCCAAACCCCGTTTATTGGCCACAGGTGTTATCAATGTGCGTCTGGCATGCCGGTTTAGAGGATAAAAACGGCTTTGTTGAATAAATATAACTTTTAGGTGATCGTCTGCTCAGATCACTACCGTCATTTCAACATCTGCACTCCATGGCAAAGCAAAAGTTTAAAATAACCAACTGGTCCACTTACAACAAAGCTTTCAAGCAGCGCGGGGCTCTGACGATATGGCTGGATGAGTCGGCAATTGTTGCATGGGCGGAAAAAACAACGCCTGAACGGCGTGGCCGGCCGCTTCACTACATAGATATGGCTATCACCACTGTTCTGATGATGAAACGCGTGTTTGGCCTTTCGTTAAGGGCTTTACAGGGCTTCGTTGACGCCATTTTTAAACTGATGGTGCTGCTGCTAAGATGCCCAGACTATTCGCTGATCAGCAAGCGAGCAAAGACAGTTAAGATCAGCATAAAAACGCCGACCCGTGGTGAAATCTCACCTCTAGTCATTGACGGAACCGGCCTGAAGGTCTTTGGCGAAGGCGAATGGAAAGTCCGACAGCATGGTGCCGACAGACGGAGGGTGTGGCATAAGCTGCATATGGCCGCAGACAGTGTAATGCATGAGATTATCTGTGCTGACTTATCGCTCAGCGGTACGACGGATACTCAGGCCCTACCCGCTCTGATAAACCAGACCCAGCGTAAAATCAGGGAAGCGTCGGCTGATGGCGCTTACGATACCCGCTACTGTCATGATGCTCTGCTGAGGAAGAAAATAAGGCCTCTTATTCCTCCACGAGCGTTGAGAGGGAATATTTTTAGGATCGGCAACCGCAATCAGGTAGGTTGCGCCAGTTAGCTCTGCCGCGAACGGTTTCAGCGGCTTCTGTTGCATAGCATTTGCCGTTATGTTCTGGGACGAGCCACCAGCCAATCTCTAACGGTGCGCCATCAATGTTCTCCAGATGCTGCAGGCATGCTGCACCCACGATGGCACCCGAAACCTTTTCTTTGATAGCCCACCACGAAAACCCGTATTTCTCCCAACGCGCACGAACACGTCTGATACCTTCCCAGGTCTCTTCAGGTGTTTTAACAATACCGTTGTTGATGTAACGCATCACACTGGAATCGTTATCCATTACCCTCAAGCCTTCGTAATGTAAGTCATTGTAGGGTTCAAGCGTTAAACACGCTATCTCTAACTCCATCTGATATTCCTTTCACGTGAACGGGTTACTTCGGGTGCCCTGCTCCGGGAAATTAACGTATCACTTTGTAAGCAATATAAGCCACTGACGCAGGGAGGACACGTGCGTGTGGCAAAGCCCTCTAAGAGCGAAATAAAGACGTTAACCGTTCGGTTTGACACTCAATACTGAGGCTCTGACATCAATAACCCGAGAGGTATGTCTTAAAAGCCCAGCTTTAATGAAGAAATAAATTTCCCACCTCACCGTGCAGATGACTTAGCTGTGAGGGATGAGTAATTCCCGCTCTATCCGCTCGCGGGTCTCAACGGCCTGGTACTTCATTTTTTCCGGGTAACCAAACTCTTTCCAGGCAATCTCACTCAGGACGGTGATATGTCTCATCATGGTCTGCCAGTCGCTGTCCTTAAGCCGTGTGGCTTTTTCTGACCGACCCGCTGTGGCTGCCCGTTCAGGATCACCGAAGTCGATGATGACCAGATAAGCTGCAGGCTTATCTTGACTGACAGGCTCATCCATGCGGGAAAGGGCGCTAAGATTGCGGCATATTTTGTGGGTTAGGTCGACCATTAGCGGGAAGTTTTCTTCACTCACCAGGTCGTCAAAAAGAGTGCCTGCGATGATGGACAACTGATACTCCGCAAGGGCTGAATTCAGCACTTCTCGCTGCACAGGCAAATAACCCCAGGGCCCCAGCTACAGGGCGCAGTCGCGATGGAAATGGCCATGATTTTTTTCTCCAGATGCGGCAACACTTATGAGCACTGACAGGCCTGACAGCAAAAGCCTGAGGCAGTGCGCGCAGTATTGCGCCAGCTTTTTATTACCGGCAACCATTCGGAGTGAGTTATTTGATAATGATCATGATTTTTATATCATTTTTTTGATAGCTTTAAATCAAACCCAGATAGCACAACCCTTTGCCTGATGGCAGGACGATTCAGACATTTTCCCGGGTTATGAGATCGAAAGGCACGGTAACGTGTACAGGATTGCGATCAGTTCCCTGATGTCTGCTGATAAAAACAGAGACGATCTTTTCAGCCACTGCATCTATACGGTGACGTATCATGATGTCGACATGCCCCTCAATGAGTGCCATCTCATCGCCGATAAACGGACCATGGTAGAGAATTTTTATATCATGCCGCTACTTTTAAAGACGGCCTTAATCATTCCCTGTATGCCACTGCAGGGCGCATAAATCATCGTAATAACGGGATTGTTTTTTAGCAGCTGCGTTGCCGCAAGGTAGCCCCCATTGATACTTTCGAGCGTCTGTAAGGGCTCCAAAACCACGGCATCTTTTCTGTTTTCACGCAGATACGAACGAAAGCTTATTTCACAGCTTTCCTGACATTTAAAACGGTGGTCATCAAGCAGCACGCCAATGACACTTTCTTTTTCAGTCATGCGTTCAGCAAATCATCCCGCCGTGCGTCCTGCTTTAAGGTTATCCAGCCCTATATAGCCCGCCAGGCCGCAGGGAGAGAGATCAGAAAACAAAGTGAAAGTTTGCACACCTTCTGCGGAAAGCTGCTTAATCGTATGCCGTATAAGAGGATGATCGAGCGCAACAAATCCGATGATATCAACACGTTTTGCCAGCTCTTCAAGAGACGATACGACTTTCTCTACATCGTGAATATCAGCCCACAGAAACTCGGGTTCAGTCTCCATTTTTCCGTCTGCAAACCGACTGATTTCTTCTGAAAGCACCTGATAAAAAGAATAATCATTGGGAAGCAGAATGAATCCAGTGCGTACGGGAATCTTTACTTCCGTGGCTTCATGGATCATAACCTTTCGGAGGTCTTCCCGGTAACCGAGCGCTTCGGCAGCACGCAGAACCCGGTCCCGGGTTTCCTGCCTGACAGAGGCTCTGTTGTTTAACACACGATCAACGGTAGAGACCCCGACACCGGCCGCTCTGGCCACAGCTGACATAGATATTTTTTTCATTGCGCTGCCTGAGATGATAGATTTCTATCATTCTAAACACACAAATAGTGCAGCGGCAAAATACTTCATCGCATTCTGCCATCTCATAATGTTTTACATGAGATTGATGTCTGAAGACTCAGCAGCAGAAAGACTAAGCTTTTTCATTTCTATAAAGTCGCATGACATCAGTCAATAAAAATGCTGCTGTGATTTATTCAGCACAATTCGTTATCAGTCTCCAATTCGTAAATTGCTGTTGATATACGCACGTGGCACAAAACTGCCCCCCTTAAATATGGGGGGCATATTTCAGAATGTCGTCCAGTTTTCTTCAGGCGTTGTCTCTTTTGGTGGCCTGGTGTAGTTATGAGTGAGCTTTTGGTGATGCCTTCTGAACTAAGGCGTCAATAAGCGGCATTTATGCTTCAGAGGCATGCTGCGTTCGACTCACATTAAAGAGTGCGACACCCGCAGGTGCCACATTCGTCAGGCATATTTTGTTGCCCACCACAGGCGCAGCTTCAGCCCGGGGCTGCTGGTCCAGCCGCTGGTAGTACTGACCACCCTGCCTTTATATAACACCATAAAGGTGGGTGTGGCATTGATTTGCCAGCGCTGCCCCAGCACCCCGCTTTCATCATTGATGGCAATGCCTTGCACGCCCTTTTTTTCCAGCCAGGTGGCCACGCGGGCATCATTGCCAGAACGCAGCGCCACGCTCACCACCTGCGTGCCATTCCGACTCAGCGACGCTACGGTAGACGTGGTCAGTTTGCAGACGCCACACCAGCTGGCCCAGACATATACCAACACCGGACTCTGCTGGCTGAGCTGTGCCAAATCGACCTCGCCTTGCATCGCGCTGAGCGGCGGCTGCGCCAGATTGTCCGGCAGCTGTGGCGCGCGCAACCAGTCCATTCCGAACATTATCGCAGTGGCAATCAGCGCCAGCATTGCCACTTCACGTACCACTCGTGTCAAACGCGACATTAAGGTTTCGCCTCCAGCACGTTCTTCACCGCGGCTTCCAGCTGCGCATAGGGTACGGCACCGCTGATGAGCTGATTGCCCACAAGTGTTGCCGGCGTGCCCTGTACGCCCAGCTGCTGCGCCAGCGTCAGGTTAAGGTTGACAGTATCCAGGCTGGTTTTGCTGGGCTCATCGAGCTTAATGCCGTTTTTCTCCATCGCAGCTTTGATACTGGCTTCATCGTGATTACCTTTTTTAGACATCAGACGCTCATGCAGTTTGAGGAAGTTGCCGGGCTGCTGTTCCCATACCGTAAGCGCCAGCCGCGCGGAGGTCAGCGAGCTTTCTGCGCGGTACGGCAGCGGTTTAAGCACCACCGCCACCTGCGGATTGGCTTTGAGCATCTTTTCGATATCAGCTTCAAATTTTTTACAGAACACACAGTTGTAGTCGGTGAAGTAGACCAGCGTCAGCGCCGGCCGGGCTGCGCCAATACGTGGAGAACCGGCATCGTTGAACAGCGCCTCATGGTTTTTCTCCACCACCTGCGCCACCACACTCTGCTGCTGTCTCGCAGCTTCTTTATCAAGCTCCGCCACTGCTTCGGCCAGAATAGAGGGATTCTGCACCAGCGTTTCACGGATCAGCTGTTTGATGAGCACTTCCTGCTCAGAGTTGAACGGCGCTGCGGCCAGCGCAGGCAGAGTCAGAAAAATCAGGGAGAGCAACAGGTTTTTTTTCTTCATTTCTTTGCCTCAGAAAGAGTTGAGATCACCGCGTCGCGACTTAACAACGGGGATAAAATTCGGCTCTGCGGCATTGCCGGGCCATAAATCTGGTTAAAGGGAATGGCGACGCTGTCGCGCCGGCGCAGAAATTCACTGATTGCCGGATCAGGTCGAGTCCAGTCGCCCTGCAGCAATACCACATCGTCAGCCTGAAGCGCCTTACGCACGTCGGGCTGGCTGAGAACACGGGATTTGTTGACCTTGCAGGTGATGCACCAGTCAGCAGTGACATCGACAAACACGCGTCTGTTCTGCTGTAGCGCCTGATTTATCGCGGCTTCGGTCAGTGGCTGCCAGTGCAGAGTCTCCTCTTCCGGCTCAATGCGTGTGATCAGGAATAGCGCGCCTGCCAGTGTCAGGGTGATTAAGGTGATGCCCGCCTGCTGCAGCGCGCGGCGACTGATCAGCCAGACAGCTAGCACCAACACCAGCAAGGCGGCCAGCACGCCGGCAAACGTTGCGCCCCAGTGCGGGATCAGCAGAGTAACCAGCCACATTGTCGCCATCAGCATAAGTAACGCCAGCACCGTGCGCAGGTGCATCATCCAGCGACCCGGGTGCGGCAGGCAGCGCGCCAGACCCGGCAGTGCTGCGACCAGTAGCCAAGGCAGGCTCATGCCTATGCCGAGCGCAGCAAACAGCAGCCACAGCTGTGGCAGCGGCGCGGTCAGCGCGTAGGCGGCTGCTGTACCGAGAAACGGCGCGCTGCAAGGCGTGGCCAGCAGCGTGGCAAAAGCCCCTTGGCCGAAATGGCCCGTAAGGCCGTTACCGCCCACGGTAGCGAGCCGGGTATTAAGGCCGGACGGCAGGCGAAAATGCAGTAGGTCAAAGAGGCTCGCGCTGAACAGGAACATTACCAGCGCCATTAGCAGCAGAAAGCCGCCACTCTGGAACTGAATTCCCCAGCCCAGCGCCTGACCACTCAGGCGCAGGCCTGTCATCAGCAGCGCCAAGAGCAGAAACGAGAACAGGATGCCGGCGCTGGAGGCAAGGAACTGCTGGCGCGTCTGATGACGGGTTTGTCCCTGCTGCTGCACCAGGCTGCTGAGCTTGATCGCCAGCACCGGCAGCACGCAGGGCATCAGGTTGAGGATCAGGCCGCCAAGCAGCGCCAGCAGCAGCACGGACCAGAAGGTAGTGTTTACGCCTTTCCCGTCTAACAGTGGCTGTGAGCTCAGCACGACGCTGCTCTGCTGAGCCATACCGCCATCGGCAATCACCATCGACAGGGTTTTACCACGCAGATCCGGTGCGGTTTCGCCCCATTCGTCCGTAACTGGCACGCGTGCTTCAAAGGTATCACCTTTTACGCTGATCTGCGGTGCCGCTAGCATGCTGCCTTGGGGATAGTCAAAGAACAGTTCCGGCTGGTGCCATCCCTGCTGGCGCTGCGCGCGGATCTGCAGTTCGCCGTTAATAAAGCTGGCATCCAGCTTATCAGTCAGCCCGCCCGTGGGCGGGATCTGCCCCATTGCCCGCGCGTAGTCACGTGCAAAGCTGTCGTCTGTCGGCTTACTGAGATCGAGGCTGAACGGAAAATCCGTTAGGATGCAGACATCGCTGCAGGTTGAAAGCGTGAGCGTACCAGCCAGCGTCGATCCAGCCAGTTTACGGATTTCGATGGGCAGCGTGATGTCGCCTTTGTAGCCCTGCGTGGTCAGACCGCTGACATCAAAGCGTGCCGGTGTTGGCCAGTACCATTGTGCCTCTGCGCCGGTTGTCTGCCAGCGAATGTCCGGCGCGACACCACCTTCGCCCGGCGTGCGCCAGTAGGTTTTCCAACCAGGCTGAAGGCGGATATCCAGCAGCAACTGCTGGTCTTGACCTTGCACGGCGCTGCGCAGGCGCACTTCGGCGTGGCTGTTTTGCTCATTTCTCAGCCAACCGCTATCGGCGGCCTGCGCGACAAACGCGCAGCCAGCCAGCAGGAGCATCAGGCTCCTGATCAGAACGTTCATGTGTTTTTCTCCAGTGAATAACAGGATTTACGCGGTGTGACGCGTGATGCTATTCCTGGAAAACGCAGAGGAGCAGATGTCGCCGTTGCAGCGGCGACAGAAGCAGCGCGCGGCGATAGCAGGTGGCCGAAACAGCCTGAAAAAGCGTGGCGATCAGCGCCAGAAGCAGAACAAGAAACGGTAACGCAGTATCAAGCAAGGGCGCATTGCCGATAAGGGATTTTGCGCCCAGCGCGCAGGGCTTATCGCTGCCTGCAATATCGTCAGGGTGGTCTGCATGCTCGGAGGCACTAATGGGCGCCACAGGCTGCGCCGGCAGATTGAAGCTGCGTTGCACAAGACAAAACGCCAGCACCAGACAAACCAGTGCCAGAATCAGTTTTGCGCGTTGGGGCGATATCATCATGCCGCAGCCTCAGAGAAAAGTTCCGGTATTCTATGTCACGACAACAGAAACACCAAGTACAGGTGTGTAAACTTTTGTCTAGTCAGGTACGGCTACGGCGGAAGGGACTGCAAGCGGCCCTGTCTGCGTTTTCAAGATTACAACCGGCGGTAAACTCTGGCGGTGGCCGGTTATGGAAATTATTCACACAGTGAACTTGCTTCCCACATCAGAAAGTTATGCTGCGTCTGGCGCGGTAACATGTCCGGAGGCTGCGAACCGAAGCCTGATGTGTAAATGCGAAGCCATGAGCAGCGTGTTAGACCTTTCTCCAAACGTTTTCATCAGGCAGAAAACTGAGCTGCAGACGGTCGGCATTACACTATATCCTGCTGTTAATCCGTATCTTCCTCACCTGCCCAGCTGAGCAGCCATGAAGTAAACTCCTGCATGACTGCAGTCTGCGAGCGCGACTGCAGGCTGGTCAGCCAGTATCCTCCTAGGTCCACAGACTGACTGAATGGCCTACAGAGACTTCCGTCCCTGAGTTGCTGCCTGAACATGTCAGGCGGCGCCAGTGCCACGCCTGCACCGGTCAGCGCTACCTTCACCATAGTTAATGATGAATCAAACATCATGATGCGCTGCGTGGGTCCTGGCGGCAATTCTCCCGACGCCTGAAGCCATGCTGACCATTCATCGCGTCGGCAGGAACGCAGCAGGGTAAACTGAAGCACATCCGCGGGCCTTTTCAGCTTTCGTCCTAACGCCGGCGTGCACAGCAGGGAAAGGGGCGCGTCGCATATGTAAACGACGTCGGTTCCGTGCCAGGCGCCGCTGCCATACCGGATCGCGTAATCAAGTCCCTCATCGGTCAGATCCACTCGGTTGTTGTTCGACGAAAGAATCAGCTCCGCATGCGGGTGTTTCTGCCGGAAATCATTCAGCTCAGACAGAAGAAAGCCCGTCAGAAAAGCCCACCACGCCCACCTTCAGCCTCACTCGCTCCCGGCCGCTGAGAAAGCTATCGAGCGTGCTGGCGATAGTATCAAAGGACTGATTAAGTATCGGCTGTAAGCCCTCGCCTTCAGGCGTTAGCTGCAGCCCTCTTGAGATTCGTGTAAACAGCCGCATGAGTAACGTTAAGTTCAATGGCCGCTTTGGTCAGGCTCAAATGCCTCGCGGCGGCTTCAAAAGCCCGGAGTGAATTCAACGGAAGATAGCTGCGAGTCATGGCTGTCCTGTAAGTTTATTTGTTGGCTGCCGCCAAATATAATTGATTGCGATTCGTAACTAAAGTGTGCAAAAGTTCAACCCGCAAACTTACTGCCTTTCATTCATACACCGGAACGTAATCAATATGAAAAAGATTACTTACGCCTGCCTCCTTTTGGCCTCCCTGGCAGTGGCGGTCACCTCATACGCGTCGCAACCCCTGATGCCTTAGAGCCAGGTTAAAGAAATTGTCGACAGTAACATCCGCCCGCTGATGGAAAAAGAGAGCATCCCGGGCATGGCGGTGGGGATTGTTTATAATGGAAAAGCGCAGACCTACAGCTACTGCCTGGCGGACACGAAAGCGCGTATTCCCGTCAGCGAAAATACTATTTTTGAGCTGGGCTCTGTCAGTAAAACTTTTACCGGTCTGGCAGCCGGATATGCTCTGACGGAAGGCATCGCTGACCTCAGCGATCCGGTGCGCAAATACTGGCCTGCGCTGCCGACCGCCCCCTGGGATAATATCCGGATGCTACACCTCACCACCTATACCGCAGGCGGCCTGCCTCTTCAGCTACCGGACGCGGTCACCGATGAAAACCTATTATCAGACGTGGCAGCCTCAGTACGCACCCGGGACGGTCAGGAGTTACTCCAATGCCAGTATCGGCCTGTTCGGACACCTGATGGTGAAAAAGAGTGGGCTGACGTTTGAACAGTACCTAACCAGTAACATCCTTAAGCCCCTGCGCCTGTAACACACCTACATTAACGTCCCTCAGTCTGCGCAAAAGGATTACGCCTGGGGCTACAGGAAGGGGGAACCGGTGCGGGTATCGCCGGGCATGCTGGATGCTGAGGCCTACGGCGTGAAGTCAACGGTAAAGGACATGGTAAGCTACCTGATGGCCAACATGCGTCCTGAAACGTTAATAAGCATGCCTGTGCTGACGCAGGCCATAGAGAAGGCGCAAGCCCGGTATTTTCTGACCGATGGCATGTATCAGGGGCTTGGATTTGAGATGTACAACTGGCCTGCAGACCCTCAGAAAATCATCGATGGAAGCAGTAATGCGGTGGCCCTTAAGCCGCACGAAACGCAGGAGCTTAATCTTTCTCAACCAATGTCATCTTCTTCATGGGTGCATAAAACTGGATCCACTAATAGTTTTGGCACTTACATCGCTTTTATACCGAGTAAAAAATGTAGGTATCGTCATGCTGGCCAAATAAGAGCTATCCCAACCCAGCCCGTGTTGAAACAGCCTACCGAATTATCAGCAGTTTTCTGAAATCAGAATAATTCTGACAGCACATAACATAAGGATAAGAATGCCCGGCTTTCTTATCCTGCCGTACATCAAAAATCTCTTTCGATAGGTGAAGTTATACTTTTTCCTCGCTCAACAATCATTCACATTTAATTCGGTAATTTAACACTCACTTTGAAAACTAATCGAAATCAAGATACATTAATCCACTAGCAAACTTTTTACATCGAAAGGAAACATCTTAAGATGAGATTATTATTTTTATGCTTCATGCTATTTATGAATAGCATCCAGTCAGCCTCGGCAAACAATCCTGAAAATTTCATTTATTTTCCCCACCGAGAAACAGGAGGTAAAAACATCCACTCTGACAAAGCATTAAAGGATTCTCGCTTTAAAGGCGCACAGATTGTATGCACCTGGAGAAGTCTTGAGCCGTAAAAATGGAAATATAATTTCTATTATATTAATAATTTTATATATATTAATAAAAAAACTCTGGATCCAGCTTCAGGATAAATCGTTTGTACCCTATGTTAAAAATGTGCCTAACTACATTTTGAATGACCCGATTTACAAGGGTGGTGTTCTGAAACAAAGCATACTTACCGCTCCTGAACGTGACCCCAACAAACCGGCCGCTGAAGAAGAATACAGCTGGGCAGCTAAAATGTGGGAAAAACCGGTACGCGAGCGTTTTCAGAACCTCGTAGTAGCCCTGGGTACAGAGTTTGTATGGAAGAATTGAAGAAATAAATATAGCAAAAATTCAATTGAAATCGGTACAGAAAAACCAGACGGCTCAACCGTTTTCCCGCCTGACTTTGACCCACAGATTTATGTCAATTCCATCAAATCTAATATGCATGCTTTACGCAATGCATTTAGTAAATCAATTGCTATGGTTTATCTGAACTTCCTTCCGGGTGAATGGCTTCCATGGCAGGACAAGGGTTATATACGAAGCTTATTTGCAGAAACTGAAAATTGCATATAGGTATAGGTGGGCCGGATTTGATGCCTTTCCGTAAAAGCCATATGGCCCAGACTTACGGCTTTTTCAAAACCTATCCTGACACGCTTGTAAAAGGCATGGCCGTACAGGAAGGAAACCTGCGGCAGATTAACCCGCGAACAGGAAAGAAAAATACTGTTAATGACATCATACAGTTTGCCAATCAAAATATTGGACTTGATTATATATTCTGGGTAGAGGATGAACCATATTTTTCAAAAGAGGTTTTACGACGACTGCCACGATGAACATTCATAATAAATTATTCAGATAACTTTCCCGTATCACAAAAAAACAGGACGTTCAGAACTGGCAACTGTTGCCCTTTTACCAGTTCCTGAAAGGTCCTGTGTCGATATGAAGAAAATTATGTTTTGGATAGTATCCGACTCCTCCTTTCTTCATACTCAGGGCTTTGTTGAATAAATATAACTTTTAGGTGATCGTCTGCTCAGATCACTACCGTCATTTCAACATCTGCACTCCATGGCAAAGCAAAAGTTTAAAATAACCAACTGGTCCACTTACAACAAAGCTCTCAAGCAGCGCGGGGCTCTAACGATATGGCTGGATGAGTCGGCAATTGTTGCATGGACGGAAAAAACAACGCCTGAACGGCGTGGCCGGCCGCTTCACTACGCAGATATGGCTATCACCACTGTTCTGATGATGAAACGCGTGTTTGGCCTTTCGTTAAGCGCGTTACAGGGCTTCGTTGACACCATTTTTAAACTGATGGTACTGCCGCTAAGATGCCCAGACTACTCACTGATCAGCAAGCGAGCAAAGACAGTTAAGATCAGCATAAAAACGCCGACCCGTGGTGAAATCTCACCTCTAGTCATTGACGGAACCGAATGGAAAGTCCGACAGCATGGTGCCGACAGACGGAGGGTGTGGCGTAAGCTGCATATGGCCGCAGACAGTGTAACGCATGAGATTATCTGTGCTGACTTATCGCTCAGCGGTACGACGGATGCTCAGGCCCTACCAGCTCTGATAAACCAGACCCAGCGGAAAATCAGGGAAGCGTCGGCTGATGGCGCTTACGATACCCGCTACTGTCATGATGCTCTGCTGAGGAAGAAAATAAGGCCTTTTATTTCTCCACGAGGTGGGGCGCAATATTGGCCAGACCGATACCATGAGCGTAACTACGCCGTTGCGAATCAGCGTCTAAGCGGCAGTAACGATGTATGGAAAAAGCAAGTGGGCTATCATCGACGTTCAGTGGCTAAAACAGCTATATTCCGGTTCAAAACGCTTATGGGCGATCATCTAAGTCTGTATGGCTATGATGCGCAGGTAGGTGAGGCAATGGCGATGGTCAAAGCGCTTAACAAAATGACGCTGTTAGGAATGCCGAACAGCATCCGGATCGCATAACAATCGATCTACTAGGGGGGCATAATCACACAAGTTCTGATTTATTCAACAAAGCCGCGAAAATATCTTTTCTTCAGGAAAGTTCAGCTGAAATTCTTTGATAATATCCAGCATACGTTTATCCACAATTTAAAGCCAGTGGATAAATATTCATAAAAGATTTCTTCTGTCGGGGTATTCACTAAGATTTCGTAAAATCCCGGATCACGCCTGCTGAAACGAAAGTTCTGATTCAAGATTAAAGTGCACGCTCTGGCCAGCTCCAGAATTTTAAGGGGTAGTGTCGCTATATCCTTTTTGAACCTTCCCAGACAGACATCTTTTTGTCAGCTATTCCCGGATATCATGAAGGTTCATACCGGTTTTTATCTGATGCGAAATCGCATCATCACTCAGTGGCTTATCAGCCCTTACTGCGTTGTGTTCCTGATAACCGACGCAATACATAACAGCAAATATGATGACCCGAATTACATTAAAATACAGGTATGGTGACTCTATAGTCATACAGTAAAATATTGCCGTTATGCTGTCATGAATGATGCTTCTTTTTAACTTTCGATTAAATTGGCTCTCATCAGACCTTCTTTAGCATTAATGTTTTTCTTCATTAATAGGGAGCTGACAAAAATAAAGAATCAGTCATCAGAATGATTTATTTTCCTCTACCGTTCGCTCTGCAGATGATATTAAATCCGGCTCTGATTTGATTCTGTTTCGCCTGTGTCGCCTATTCTATTTATGCATATCTGTGAAAGTTTCATGACGTTACTTTTATGGCGGAGTATAAGCTGGCTTGGGTGTAGCTGGTATGCAAAAACCGGCCGACTGTAAACGAAAAGCCGGGTGCACCTTACTGCCTCAGACGTGGCAGCCTGCGTGCTCGCTTCTATTTCCTTTAAGCACCAGGCATTGAGCCTGGAGTACCTGGATGACTCTCCCTGCCCCTAACCTTTATTTTTACACATACATATCAGTTACTTAGGAGTACATCCTGTGCGGGGAGACACCATGAAAATCCACTTTTTATTTCCGGCTTACCAGGTTATTCTCCGAATATGGAAGAAAAGCCTAAAAACCTATCCGATGAGGATCCGGTGCGGATCGATTTATTCTCGTCGAAAACGCTTTACAGATGCGCGAAAATACGTTCAACACCCGCAGACAACGGAGAACGAAAGTTTGGGTACTTTTTCCCTGCGAAAATGACGCAGATTTCATACAGCGACTCCAGTGATCACAATCTGACCAGAACGGGCGCCGCCCGCTATTTTGACTACGAAAGTGCGGTCGCGCTGCGCAACCTGGCGGCCGCCTACGGCACCGACATGCCGCGCTACCTGCTGGCCCCCGAAGTAGCCGTGCTGCTTTCAAAGGTGACCGATCTCCGCAAACGTCTGTTTATCGATGCCCTCTGGAACACGGGGGGCCGGCTCAATGAAATTCTGCCGCTTACACGGGGCGATTTTGTGCTGGACGATCCGCTGACCGGCACACCCCTCTCTCTTCGCCGTTTGTGGTGCTGCGTACCCTCAAGCAGCGTCGCCTTGAAGAATCCGCCGTTAGCCGTTCACGGCGCCGCGGCCGGCCGACAAAGGAGCAGCAGCAGGCCCAGCGGGAAGTGGAAGCGGAAATACGCGATAATCCGCCGCGTGCCGTGCCCCTCACCGATCCTGCTTTCGTTCAGCGACTCCGTGAATGGTTCGCGACCGTGCCGCCTGCCGCCGGCGCCCGGCTCTGGGATGCCAGGAGTGAAGACACCGCCCGCAGCTGGATAAGCCAGGCGGTTAAGGCCGCTAAACATGACAGCGTCACTTTCTCTATCCGGCCCATCACACCCAAGACATTCCGGGATTCGTTTGCGATGCACCTTGTTCAGCACAGGTGCCACAGAAGGTGATCCAGACCCTGATGGGCCATAAAGACGCAAAGTCTACAATGGTACACACGGGTGTTTGCAATGGATGTGACACGTCAGCTCGGAGTCCGGTTCTCAATGGATACCGGACATGCCCGGGCACTACTCGGGCAGTGATCTCCAAGATACTGACGCGTCAGACAGCTCAACAGCCATCAGAAACGCGGTGGAGATGCTATGAAAAAGCCGTTCCTTAGCTGCGTTTGCCAGAATACTGGATGAGATTTTTACCTGATTTTACGCACGCCAACCACCTTCAACTTCCCTTCAAAGGGGAACAATGCTGATAGTTACGCTGTAAAAGTGGGAATTTCACACTAAAATAAAAGTTATATATCATTTTAAATCAGTTAGTTATAAGTTAATTTTTAAGAGGTAATTCGGAAAGCTCTGCTACGCCAGAAAAACTTGTCTGTAATGTTCAGATAGCATCATCGCGTTGACATGATTCCCTATTTTATAAGGTTGATGTTAACGCTTCTCACTCCGACCGAGCATAAGGTCGTCATTGTTAGTGTTCCTTTTTTGCGTATCCGCTCCCAGTTAACTGACTCATGTTGCCAATTAACTTTGACCGATATAAATCTGAATGCCTGCTTTCATTCGAGGAGAATGCCTAAAGCATACCTGTTGTTGTCACCAGAAAGCATCTACTTGAATGCAGGCGTTACTGTTTTTCAAATGAATAATGTACTAAACGCTTAAGCATCTCCTTATAGATTTTAAATAAATAGATAAAACAGCAGGTTATCAATAAAGAGTTCTGAGTTACGCTCATTTCTGGTGTATGAGGTTTCGGAGAGGGTGGCGTATCCTGCTGATTGATTTCGTGGATGATTTCAACAACAGAGAGATGATACGCCATGAAAAAGTCTACCCTACAGGTCTCCGCAGAACCAGATATTACCGATGATCCCTTGCATGCACTCATCCGTCATGGTGCCAGACAACTGATGGCCGCCGTCGTTGAGGCTGAGCTCGAAGCCATGCTGAACGCCGTCTTGACGATGGGCGTCATGCCGTCGTCCGTAACGGTTATTTGCCACAGCGTTCAACAGCGCGTTGCTGCCGCCTTATCTGAAGCGAGCAAAAAGCGTCGAAGCGTTGCTGCCATGGCTGTATCTGCGAGGCATATCCACCGGTGATTTTCATGAAGCCCTGGGGGCGCTACTCGGTGAAAAAGCCCACGGCCTCTCCGCGAGTACCATCAGCAGACTGAAACAGCAATGGCTTGAAGTGCACAGGCAATGGTGCCTGCGTGATTTAAGCGATACGCGCTACGTTTATTTCTGGGCTGATGGCATATACAGCCATGTCAGGCAAGATGATCGCCTTTGCCTACTGGTCATTATCAGGCGTCACTGAGCATGGACGTCAGGAGCTGGTTGCGGTCGAAGAGGGTTATCGAGAATCAGAAGCAAACTGGGCCGAACTTCTCAATGGCCTGCAAGCAGGTGGCCTAACCGTATCTCCCAAGCTGGCTACGGGAGACGGTGTCCTTGGTTTTTGGAACGCAATGGCAAAGATATTCCCGGACACGCAGCACCAACGCTGTTGGGTGTGGTTCGAGAGAAACCACCCTGTCAATGGTATTTAAGCTGCTCCAGTCTGCTCAGAAAAGCTGGAACCGGCTAAGAGGATTTGACCTGCTGACCCTGGTGGTAAACAACGTCCAATTTCAGGATGGAGAACAGATTCACGAAGCATCAGAGCAGAGCAGAACGTAGCCTGATCGCCATACACCAGATTTGATAATAACTCTCGGCCCGACGCGGGCGCCTGTTATTCTTAAAACACGCTCTGATAAGCTACAAATGATCCCGTGCGCATTACCTCGGCGTGCCGTTTGGCACGCGCTGGGGTTTGCTGCGCCCAGGTACTCGTTAACATCCCGGCCGCCGCCCCGGTATAATTACCCGCTGTGATGAACGCCAACGTATTGGCAAATTTGGCCAGTCCTTTCACCCCCATCTGATAAGCCATACTAATGAGAATGTCCTGGCGGGGTCCATTACATACCTTCATGGCCGCCCAGATCTTAGGGGTAGCGCACATCTGATCAATTTCCGTGTTCACGATATTCTGCAACCAAACGTCTGAAACTTCCTTAGAAGGGTAAAGGTATAATAGGAAAGTGGCGTGCCCTCTGGTCCCAACAGAATGCCTGTTCCCACCATTGGAAATCCGAGGCTATCGTAATAAGGCGTCTCCCGGTATCCCTCTTCATAATTCAGCAATGGGATTATCTGGCTCACGTTCGTTCTCCTGCTTGATTGATTCCACGATTAATAAGGTTTGCTCACCGTATTTCAGGCAACTTAGCAGATTCATTTTTTACCCCATCAATCGTTTAATCCTTTACAGCAATCTGTTGTGCTCGTCGTGAGCAAGCAAAAACACACGCATCGCAACGACCTTACTCAATGACAGAGTCAACAAACGAGCTTTGGTTTAATAGCGATGCTGTTATGAAATTCAGAATTAATAATCAATATGTTTCGCACACGGTAATATGGCTCTTCAGCCATTATGGATCCGTTTTTTTAAACCTAGACCGCACGGGACCAGTCACAGGCATTATGTAACGAGCCGCTTATCTCATTAGGCACGCAATAAATTGCGGTGACGCAATGGATATCACACCGCTAATGCGTCGTCTCCCAAGCATAATCAACGCGGACTTGTTAATTCATCTAACCAGCCGCGGGTGGCGTTGCCGCCCTCTCCGTTGCGTATAGCACATTGCGGTCCGTGGAAAAGAATAATGTTGCCGATAAAATAAGCTAATTTTAATTTTTTTATTAAGCTGAAATGATTTATCATCATAAGTTAACGGGAGGAGAAAAAAATGTTTAATTGCGGAGATGTTATAGCAATAAATTTTTGTCAAATCCATTTGGAGCTTGCGGTGCGAGAGATTGAACATTATGGCTATGTCACTACAACTGCCCTGGCTCAGATTCTAAGAGCAACACGGCAAACACAAATCAGGTTTAACGACGGCTCATCGGCAAAAATCAATTTCCATGAGCATTTTATTGTTTACCAGGATCCTAAAGGAAACATTTTAACAACGGAGTTCTACGATTGCAATGGCTAAAAATAATGACAGCCCCGGCACACCGCGTGGTTTTAATAATATGGCAACCAGCCGGCCCGCAGCACATTATTTGTCGCCGTAATACAGTGTGGATAATCCCGAAAAGTTACGCCTGTTCGTGAGTGGAAAATAAGCTTATGACTTTTCGCCATCCGCGAAATCTGCCCCTGGCACCTGAGTCTGCTAGGCAAATGCCGGATATAACGACGATGCTGCACTTCAGTGGATTCATATTTGGAATGGGGGAACGGATATATGCCTTGGGATATCGCTACAAACACAGCTGCTAAATTTAGCCGTACAGGAGATCAACGCAAACGGCGCGTTGACGACCAAGGCTATCGCCAGTACGTTGATGGCGATGCGCCAAACGCAGCTCACTTTCAGCGATGGTTCGACCGCCACGATGTTACCGAGTATCGTTCTATTGCCTATCGGGACCCGGAGGACAACTTGCAGGCAATGGAATGTTATTACCGGCTTTGTTGAATAATAGGGAATCATGCTGTTTTGCCATACTCGTTTTGGCGGAAAATGCTTGTCACTCTAGGTGTGCCGTTTTCTTACGCGGCCTAATTGCATGATTTTACGTTGCCAGGATCAGCAGTTGCACTGGAGGGGCAGCATAAAATCGGTTTATTCAACAAAGCCGTTATTACCCTGAAGAATAGTGGCTCTCGCCTTAGCCCAGAGCCCAATGTGATATGCAAAACCGAACAAGACAAAGAAGCGGGCAGCGCAAACCGGAAAACGGCTGTACTATTGCTTTTTAGGGAAAGTGCACCCCTTCCCCTGACACCCTGAAAAATCCAACAACAAGCGCACCTGATTCAGGACGATGCTTGCGTGACGGTTTTCTCCATCAAGGCTGCGCCATCCTTCATTCTTCAACTGACGCGTCTAGCATCCTCAGTGCCTGAGCATAACGCAGTTATCACGTTGTTTATTACCCCGGCTTACGGCCCTTTTTGGTCACATCAGCGCCTTTCAACTACAGATACGGTCTGTTGACATACTGCAACAGTATGTTTCCAGAGACTGCTCAAGGCGTACATTTTGTTGGTACTATTATCAAGGGAAATACACTTACCGGCCGCCATGTCATAGCGGTCTCGCTATCGTTATCAGTCACATGAACGAGCAACATGTCAGGAAAAGGTTGTGGGATAAGTAAACAGAAACGGGTTACACCAGGATGTCCACTTATCAACACACCTATCGTCCTTAGCCCGGAACACGCTCCTGATGAACGCCATCAATGACTCTTTACCGCCATGATGAAATGCCACAACTTTTATTTTTCTATCTCAACGAGATTATATCGACTCCCTGTCTAACTGGGGGAATGTACTCTTTACTTGGGTGAATACATGTGTAATTTTGAAAATTTGCTGAGGAGTGCATACGAAGTAAACACGGGAGACTACATCATGGATGCTTATAATGCATTAATTGACGATAAAATATTAACTCTGCAATCTCTTAATACCCTTTCAACAAGAACAATGTTAGAAAATGCACCTATATCTTGGGGGATAAAGGACACTGAATCTAGAGATGTCTATATGAATAAATCCTGCTTAGATTTTTTGAATTCCCCCAAGGGAAGGGATCTGATTACGAAGGAAAAAAAGATGCTGAGTTCCCGTGTGAATGGGCAACAATGGAAGCCGAATATCTCGCGCTGGATAGCAGAGCAGTGCATCGATGGCGCTGAGATTATATCCACCTCATACTACTAGCTGGCGAGATAAAAGATTTGAACCTTACTATTCACCACAGTTTCTGTAAAAAAATAAGGATGATGATTCATTAAGAACAATATATTATGCCAAAAAATTTAATTATGTACTCATTCACGATTTATTGGATAACATCTACCCTCAATAATATCATTGACCGCACCTGTTGATATTTTCACGAAAGATAATGAGACATCATTATTTAGGCGATACAGAAATTGTCAGCGAAAGATATTGCCAAAAGATTAGCGATCTCATTCAGAACCGTTGAGAATAGGTTAATCAGAATTTACGAAAAAATGGGCGTTAATTCGATCAGAGGGCTGAAGGAATATTGCCAAATTGTGGGATTAAGCAATTATGCCCCCAAGAAACTTCTAAGAGAAGGGGTTAACTTCTGTTGGTAAAAAAATGACCAGGTTAAATGCACCGCGAATCCGCCCTTTAGAAGCGGACTCGAAAATAACAGACCAATTAATTTGCAGATTCATATTTTTCCATTAATACATCTTCTACCATCTTAATTCTACAGTTTTCTTGCTTGATATCCAAGCCGATGGCGTGATCTCTACTCAGGGATAGAAAAAAGTATAAGAAACGTTCCACTTAGCATTACTGACGTTAAGAGGCTGGGTAAGTATCTAGCGGGTTTAGCGCGATGCGCTTTAACGTTTGATTCAGCATGTAATACAAAGAGATGGCTTGTTTTAACCTGCAGTGGCTCACATTTGCTCCAGCATAGCAGAGTGTCTATTTAACGTTCATAGGGATGCTCTGATGTTAAATGGTATACCCTACAGGATTCAAACCTGTGACCTACGGCTTAGAAGATAGTAGGTATATTTTTAAGTCATTGTAAATACTGGCCTAATCTGCATTCACAAATGGGAAAGTGGCAAATTGTGACACTCTAATGACACTATTATGGCACTCTAGTGACGTCACTAATCTGGCACTATGAGAAGTCAGCAAAAATACAAGGTGCTACTGCAATAATTTATGAAATTATGATTATTTATCGTAAATTCACTTGATAATTATATAAATTATTTCAATGGTTAGATTTTCATGATCACGGTATACTGCATCGATGTCCAAGTCCTCACTATCTCAACATGATTCCCTGTTCAAAAAGTTCCTCGGCGATATCGCGGTCGCCAGGGACTTTCTGGAAATCCATCTGCCGCCGCATCTGCGGGAGCGCTGCGACTTCGGCACACTGGCGATGGAGTCCGGCTCGTTTATCGAAGATGACCTCAAGAGCCAATGCTCGGATATGCTGTACTCGATGAAGACCACTGCGGGCCATGACGGCTACGTCTACTGCCTCATCGAACACCAGAGCCGCCCTGAGAAGCTGATGGCGTTTCGGTTGCTACGGTATGCGGTAGCGGCCATGCAGCGGCATCTGGAGCAGGGCAACGACCAGTTGCCGGTGATCATTCCGCTCCTGTTCTATCATGGCACCACGTCGCCGTATCCATACAGCACCCAATGGCTGGATTGCTTTGCTGACCCTGAACTGGCAGAATCAGTCTACAGGCAAGCGTTCCCGCTGGTTGATATCACCGCTATGCCGGATGATGAAATACTGTCTCATCGGCGGGTAGCGCTGCTAGAATTGGTGCAGAAGTACATCCGAACGCGGGACATGCTAGAACTGTCTGCTGATATCGCTCGTCTGCTCAATCTATGGGCGATACCGAAAGAGCAGTTCCGTAGCCTGATGTACTATATCGCGGAGCGGGGAAATACTTCGGATGAGTCGCAATTCCTACAGCATATCGCCACCAAAGCAACAGACTACCGGGAGGACATCATGACCATTGCAGAGCAGCTTGAAGCTAAGGGCATCCAGAAGGGCATCCAACTCGGGCGGCAAGAAGGACGTCAAGAAGGCATCCAGCTTGGCGAGCAGAAAGGTCGGCAGGAATCAGCCCGCAGTATCGCTCGCCAGATGCTTGCCCGTGGCATGGATCGCGATGTAGTCAAAGTATGCACTGGCCTATCTGACCATGAGCTGGATGATTTGACGCGCTAGTAGTTTCTCTGCTTTTCTTGATTTTTCCCAGCAGCGTAGCTAGGTTTAAGGCTGGGTTATTTTTTTAACCTAAAACCTGCAATATCTCATCAGCCAACAACACTTTCACAAAATATGAATATACTTGATAAACACAGAGTCATGGGTTATGTAAAAAACCTTTTGAAATTCAATGCTGATAATACTGCCTCAGAAAGCCTATCACGCAGTTCTGAACAACTGCCTAAGATTTGCAATAGTCCTACATGTGATTCATCAGAACTTAAAGATGAAAAGACACAGCTACAAAATAACCAGTTGCATATTAATTTTGGAAGTAAAAAAATAAATGGACTGCCTATTTCTCATGTTGTCTCGTTAGGTAGCCATTGCTTGACAGCTAGTATATTAAAAAAGTATGGTTTGAAAAAGGCATCATTTCCTTTTGACTGGATTTTTTCTAGTCCCGAAGTGGTTATTGATTGTCTAAATGATGAATTTGAGTTATTTCTTGATAAACGTCAACATAAGTTTGTTACGGGCAATAGGGTAAATGGTAGCAGTGAACCAGGTGCTACACATATTTATTTTCAGGAGCATTATGGAACTAAAGAGTTTTTTACGCATAGAGACACCACAATCGAGGAGAACTATAATTACTATTCACGAGCAGTCTCTAGATTTAAGGAATTGTTGAAATCTGATGAAGGAAAATTATTTATTATAATAAGTCGTGGGAATCGTGATCTTATAAACAATTTTGATGCCTTGACGAAAGCATTAGAACAAAAAACCAATAATTTTTTCTTAGTTGGTGTTCAATTATTACATTCAAGAACGGAAAGTTTCCCCCTTTTCTTGGATGAGAAGAAAAACACTGTAAATTCAGCTCTCTACAGCTTCTCTTCAACATCAGTAGAAGAATTTAGAGATCATTACCCATCTATGACAGATGAAATGATAATATTATCCTTAATCTCAGATTTTGATATTAAATTAATTTAGCCTATTTTTTTATTGGTATAGATGATTAGAAGAAGTGAAATTGCAACATATATACTTTTCAAGGATACCCAATAATAAATGAAAGTTGATTCGATGAATAATAAATATGACAAAGTGGTTTTTGCAGATCAATTAAGGGTGTTAGCCTTCTTATGCGTGGTTATTGTACATTGGATAGGTGTTTATGCCATTCATAAAGATGTTGTTTCTGATTTGACATTTTCACCGCCATCAGAAATTGATATTGAATATATATAGAATTATCACTCCTGGCATACCCGAATTCAATTATGGACCTTTTGGCGTTGCGATTTTCTTCATCATCAGCGGTTTTGTTGTATCTTTTTCATTAAAATCTAAAGAAAGAATACCTTTCATTAAGGCAAGGCTGATTAGGATTTACCCAACGTATATCGCATCAATGTTTATTATGATAATAGTTCTTTATTCAACATCAATTTTTTTCTGGTCAAACAAGCCAAGCCTAACAATTAGTGATATTATATCTAATGTTGCTTTAATTAATAACCTAGTTGGCATCAAGTCTATTGATGCTGTTAACTGGACATTAGCAATAGAGATAAAGCTTTATCTTTTATATACTACATTCAGAAGTATAATCATAAAAAATGCCAGCCCGTTCATCTTGGGATTTGGATTGTGCTCTATTTGTTTTTCTTACTTAGTATCAGCTAATGAAAATCATTCAGCGATAACTGCTTTTATTTCTGATGTGATTTTCATAAACTACATAAACATAGGACTGTGCTTCTACCTTGCATACTCCAATATAAAAGGCACTACTGAAACTATTTTTCTTGGAGTCTTTTCCATGGCCAGCTTTATTGTTTCGCACCACATGATATACAGCCCCCCTCTTCACAAGCTAATAAGCTTTAATTACACGTATGCAATAATTCTGTTTTTTATTGCTTATATAAATCTAGATCATTTTAAAGATATAAAAATTATTTCTTACCTTGCAAAAATCAGCTTTCCATTCTACGCTCTACATTCAGTTATAGGATATATAACTCTACGCATACTTGAAAAAGAAGGTGTCCGATACAGCTCTAGCTTAGTTATCACATTTTTAGTTATTATTATCCTTTCGCATTTTATCAATAAAATCATTGATTCACGATTCACAAAAAAAATAGCTCGCAAAATTTGATTTTATTTCCAATGATTAATGCCAATCATGGGATAGGCGGCTAATTAAAATTAGGTGCCGTAGACGTGTCAACGGAAATAAGTAAATCAATATAATCAAGCCATAAGTTCAATTGAGAAATCTCAATATCCGTGAGCTTTTTTCCAATAGCCAGCTTAACCTGCCATACAAGAATTTTCTGTCTTGCGTTATTTAGCAGTGATACCTTTTCTTGTTCAGCCAGTGCTACATATTCTTTATGCGGTAATGAAGGTGTATCTGGCCGTTTAAAGCCTCCATTAACATATTTCCATCCAATGCCTACGCCTTCAGAGGCAAGTACTGCTTTTCCTTTTTCTGGACGCCATTCAGACTTACCATCCCATACAACAAAATTGGTCACTACGGCATCTTCTATGACAGCATAGTTTTTCATCAAGAATATTCCTCTATAATACAAATGCCATTTGCACCACTACCAGACGATGTACTGCTTGAACCAAAACCTGCCCCCCCAGAACCATGCGCTCTAGCAGATAAAGATTCACTAGCATTCACGCCAGTTCCACCGCCTCCCCAGTAAGAAACGCCTCCAACAGTACTATTTCCTTGAGATCCTCCGCTTGTACCGTTACCACCATCAATCCCAAAACCACTGCCAGAGCTGCTTCCCCCTAATCCGAAATCCGTTGTACCGCCATTGGCCTTCATTAAATTACCAAAGATTGAATCCCCACCCGGGTTACCCACTGCGCCAACATTTGTAACCGCCTCTCCTCCAGCGCCGATTGTCACGTAAGTACCATCGATGGGTTCATCAATGAAAGCAATTCTTGTCCCCCCCGCACCACCCGTGTCCACCTCAACGCTTACGGACGAAAGGGGCGTGACATCAAGTAGCGCTTCAGCATTTCACGCGGATTTTCCGTGTCCCCAGCGTCGGCGTATAGATGCCGCTTTTGGTGAAGGACTGGATATTCAGCAGGCGGCCACTACTGAGAGTATCAGCGAGCGCCTTCACCGCCTTTGGCGTCGCAGCCAGCGTCTCGCTGTCGCTGTCTATGGCGCTGCTAAGCTGGGTGATGCCCGCAACTGTTGTGCTGGCATTCACGATACGCGGCACAAGGCCACTGCCGTCGCCAATAATCTCCCTCGACTCACCCTTGGGCACCACAACACCCGCTCCCGCTTTCGTGCGACAAATCAGCGAGCCACTGCCCGTGCATTGATTCACCACCGTCCAGCTCGTCTGCCACGCGGGGAAAATGACCGCCATATTGGCCTTCAGCTCACCTGTAAGCACGATACGCACCTTGGCCGACTGTAACGTGGTCAGCGTCACATCCGCCTTTACCAGCCCGGATAGCGTGGCAATACCGTAGTTTTCTGCCGGTACCCTGCCCGTCAGCCGGTCGTCTGCCACCTCGGGATTATCCAGATTGTTATTGTTATCGACGGTGTTCAGCCAGAAACCGCTGTTCTCCACGTTCGGGATTTTCGCACCGGCAGGATAACCGCCGACGGCGTTGGCAAACGCCGCATCAAACGGGTAACCCGCCCCGGCATTGGCCCAGCGACCCATCGCCGAGAGTTCATTGAGGATACCGTTAAAGTCCTTGCCGCTGGGCGGAATGCCGCCCGAGACTTTGGGCACCATCGTTTCCGGCGGAAAGCCCAGACTCAGCGAGGCCTCGCCGCTGCCGGTTTTGCTTTCCAGCGGGATATCACGCTTGTTGCCGTTCTGCCCGAACGGTATCGCGTGTTTGGTGGGGGTATGGCTGGATTTCATGTAAACTCCCATAAAAAACCTGTATGTCGCAGGTCATTCAGTAAAAGGTGCCCTCATCCATCGTATAGGTGTCTGCCGCAAAGCCCAGATTGAGCGTCGGCGCAATGATAAATCGCACCTCTACCCCGCTCGGTACCGGCACAATGCCAGCGTTTTCAGTATCGCCAGGTCAGACGGCGTCGGCGGAAACTCGAACACAATGTTCATGGCCATATCCCACCCGTCAGTGCAGTACACCTTGCCCCGGTCAGTAAACAGAATGCGCAAAAAGCGGTTAACCGACGGGATAGTGGCATCGGTAATATTGCTAAAGGCTTTTGCCCGTATCAGCTTGCGGTAGGCATCATCGGTTAATCTGACCACCGATGAGGGTTGCAGCCCGGCATAAAACGGTGACACATCGAACGGCTGCGGGTAGCCGTCAATGGCGGTGATTTCAACTTCGTCAAAGCCCAGATAATCCGGGGTATCTTCCACCGTCAGATAACGCGACACGTCGACAATTTTTCCCCAGATATCCAGACCATAGGTTTGTGCCGTCTCGATATCCCATAACGCCGTTAAAAAGGTGTCGGTAAAGCGCTCGAGACTGACGGCCTGCTCAAAGGTGGCTATCACAGCGTTTAACGCCAGTGATGCTGCATACTACGCCTGTATCGTCTTCAGGTAGTTCAGCCGTCACCACCTGAATAGCCGTCTCTGACGTCACCGGCACCTGGTCAATACCCAGCGTCACCCCCGACGACCAGTGCTGAGCGTCCAGTGATAGCTCTATCACCGCGATATTCAGCCTGACCGGGTCAGCGGCGGCACACCGGCATAAAACCGCCCGGCAGGGATAAGTGCCCCGATGGTCGCCGCGGCGTTGATATCGTCCTGCCCGGTAAACGTCTTGATAATCGCCTGCTGGATACGACTATCGGTATCGGCGGGCAGCTCAGTGCGCTGATTTTGCAGCGTCACCCGAAAAGACACCGTGGTGGGCTTTGCCGTCTGCCACTGCAAGGCATACTCGGGATACAGTGGGCTGTAGCCCTCGGTATGTTGAACGGTGTAATGCGTATCGCTGTTCATCTCGCAACCGAGGGCCTTGTTGTTGAAAATAGCCTGGGCAATATCGGCCTGTGCACCGCCAGCAGCGCCTCCTGAAGAGACACATCCAGATTGCGCGCATTCGCGGCGACAGAACGACGCCGGCGCGCTTCAAACGCCGTACGGCCTTCTACCTCATTGCCCAACACGCCGGCGACGTGATTCGTGATGGCCGACCAGCCCGGTAAATCTGGATTAACTCCCCGGCACCGAAGGGAATAGGCCCCTGGGTCGTATTCTGGAACCAGCGCTGCCGCTCGCGGGCAGGGTGGCAGCATTGACCGCAACATACTGATAGCCGCGCGTATCTTGCGCCACACTGCCTGCGGGAATGACCGCCCCCACCGCGCCGCTACAGGTCGCCGTTACCAAGGTGCCCCGTCCGGCAACGCACTTCAGAAAATAAAGCCGCCCGATACCATCCTAAAAACGCCCAGCGGCATAATCCGGGTTAATCTGGTTAAACAGGCACAGCAGCCGGTCATACACCTCGGCAATGATTTCCGCTTCGCTGCTGGCTATCTGCCCCTGTGGCGTGGTCAGTTCACGACTCATGCTACTGCCCAGCGCAGCATCAAAATCCACCAGGCGACCCGCCAGCACATCGGCAATATCGGGAATAGCCAGACCCGCTGCAGTGAGAGTGACGCCCGGTACCGCAGTCGTTAAGGTTTTCTCGTTCATAAAGACACCTGGCTGCTTTCTCCATTCGTATCGACCACCGCGATAACGCCGCTGGCCCCGCGCTTATCACGATGGGCTATGACGGTGGCTCTGGCCTGCGCCACGTAGGGCAGTCTCATCGCCTGTTGTTCAAGCTGCGCCTGGATAAAGGTGGTCGTGGTGGGCTTACCCAGTATTTCACTCATCCACGGTATGCCAAGCTTGTCATTGAACCACACCTCGCCCAAAAACGTTTTACAGGCGCTCGCCACGTCCTGTGCCACTGCGGCCGCCTCGGACACCGTGGCAAGATGACCGGCCCCGTCCAGCGTGATATCCCACGTCTGTGAATGCAATTTCAGTGACTGTGTTAGCATGCTTACTCCGTCGGAATATCGGGCGGTGCAGACGTGACGCGACTGCTGCCGCTCTCCACACCCTGTACGTCGTGCCGATGGCGGTTAAAATGGTCGCGCAAGTCTTTGAGCGACACGCTATTACTGCCGGCATGGTCAACGATATCACCCGTGAAGGCCGCTAGCGGCGTATCGATGGTCACCCCTTCCGGGGCCTTGAGGGTGGCATGGTGGCACGAGACATTGACCGGATTGGGGGTAACGATATTGATCGCGTTTTTCGCCAGCTCCAGATATTGCGTCGGAAAGGCATTCAGCAAACCGCCCAGATAAACACCGTCCGTGCGCGAGTGGCGACGCTGGCTACCCGCCAACGCTCCCCGGCGGTTGGCGACAACCAGGCTGATATCCCGGTCACAGACAGCAAACAGACCGATATCCCCCGGCTCCGGGTTCATGATGATGGCACTCCCGCCACATTGCCAGCGCAGGAAACGGACACCGTAGACCGTGCCGTGCGTTATCGGTTTGCCCTCGGGATCGGCGCGGTTAACCAGCGAGGTCACATCGACAGTTTGTGCCGCCGGATCACAGGCATTGACGCATGCCAGCTCAATAAACACCTTACCGGTCAGCATTTTTTCAATCATAAATTCAATACTGCCCGCATCGCTATTGCTGTATTCCGCGCGGATATACGGCGTTGTCATCGGTGACACTCTCCTTGGTTGCTTGGCAGACCGTTTGCCACACCCCGCCTTCGCTCCAGGTGGTCAGCACATGATCGGCGGCAAAAATAATGTAGTTGCCTGTGGCATTCGGTAATGCAGTCTCAAGATAAACCGCCCTGCCCACACTCAGCATCGGGGAGTAGACGGTATTAAACAGGATCCCGCGGGGGGTAAAGACCGGGTAACCAATCAGGCCATGTGCCGGGCTGATGTGCGGACGCAGGCCATCACGTTGTTTTACCCAGGCATGAAACGTATTCTGCTCATCCACAAAGGCGCTGAGGCGGTAATCGAAACAGATATGGATCAGTTGCTCAAAGGGGCTGCCCTCGTAATAGGGATTATTGGCCACACCGGGCACATCGTGCAGATCCACCCCCATACCAGCGGCACGGGCGATGGCGCTAAGCATACGGGTCAGTTTCACTGCGCCCTGATGGGTAAAGGGGGGTGCCGCCCGCTGTCTTGCCGCCAGCGCGGCCACCGCATAGAGGTGAAGGGCCGGCTCTGGAGCGGCATTCATATCCGCCCACGCCGACACAATGCCTCCCTGAAAAATCTGCCCATCTTTGTGGTAAAGGCCGATCCGCAGCGTATCCGGTGAGCCAGTATAGATACCTTGCCCCTTGCTGGAGAGCATCGACAAGAGTGTCAGCGACAGCCCGCGCAGGGTGATCTCGGCGGTAAAACCCTGTATTCCGGTACAGGCGCGCATGATCACCTGCGCCTTGACGTTGCTCAGGGTAATTTCATCGGTATTGTGGTTATCGAAAGCCCCCTGAGTCAGCGTAAAACGCACACTTAATGTTTTATGCTCATACATTCAGTTCATCCGCCGTCAGATAAAAAAGCCGGAAGCGATCGCCCAGCTGTGACCAAACCGGATCCTCCGTCCCTTCCCGGTCTGAAAAAAACAGATCACCGGCAAAGCCCAGATAGCCATATCGCACCAGACGGCTCATATTCAGGCAGGGGATCCCCTGAAGCAACGGCTTGCCCTCTACCGTCAAATCCAGATAAAGGCCGTTGGGCATTTGAAACAGGCGGATAAGGCAGGATTGCCCCGCCAGCCCCACGGTAAACTGTTGGGCTTTCAGGGGGCTAAGTGACATCTCCAGCATCAGAAAAGTCCTTGCGCGATAGCGTGAATATCTTGACGAAGGGCGTTGCCGGTGGCGCTACCGACCGCCTGCGGCGATTGCCCGACCGTCTTGAGTGCGCGGGTATTGCCCGGCGCGGGAACAGGCTGTCCGCTGCGTGGTACCGCTTTCACCGTATCCAGGCTCACACTACGGGTATTACCGGGTACCGATTCAGTGACCGCACTGGCACTCTTCGCCGTGGCATTGGCGGCAGGGCGGTTACGCGTCGCCGGGGAGGACAGCACGACCTCTGTCGCCTGTATCACCTCCTGAAAAAACAGATCCACGACCAGCAAGGTGACGCCGTTTCTTGCTGTCACGCTGTAGTCCTTGCCCACCAGATCATAGCTGACAAACGTTTCTTTCGGTGTTTCAATATCGTACAGATCGGTATTGGCGATCATGTCGTCGATGGCCGCCAGGATATCGCTTTGGCTGGTCAGCGTCAGGTTAGCCAGATTCGGTATTGAGCCGGCATATCCGGTAAAGCCGTTAATCACCACCCTGACCGTCAGCTTGCCGGGCGATTGGATCTTGTTGAAGGCACCGTACTGGCCTTGGGCCACGGGTGCAGTAAGAATGTTTGCCCCTTTGGTGGGCTGCAGCGCCACGACGCCATCAAACCCTAATGCATTTTCTGACGTCTTATGCTTTAGAATACGGTAAGACGCCCCGACGATACTGTTGATGATACTGAGTGGACTGCCACCGCCCAAGGCATTGAACAGGGTGGCGGCATTGATATTCAGCCTATTGCGATTAACGAACGCCATAGGACCCCCTTTACGGCATGACGCCGCTGATATACGGCGCGGTCAGCTGCGATTGGCGCGCCTTTTGCTGTATCTGCTCGAGCAGCACATCAGCCTGTGCCGTGTTCGTCGTCACATTTACGTTCTGGATATGATTTTCCGTTACGGTATGGCTGACACGCTGGCTATGATTGACCGTCTGCGCCTGTTGGAGAGCGCGTTGCTGCTGCGGGTAGTACGCTGCCATCTGCGGATTGTCGGTACGACTGTCTGCTACCGCCTTGGCAAGGGTCAATGCGTCATAAGGGTTAGTGCCGTTTTCATGCCGAATAATGGCCGACACCAGTTTTTGCATCACGGCGTTATCATTAAGGTCAAGTCGCGTATGCGCCTCAACACCTAGCGCCTTGGACACCTGCGCAATATAGGCGGCGGTATTATTTTCACCGGCCGGTGCCCACGTAGAGATAATATCGTTAACGGTGCGCAATGGCCGCCCGGTGGTTTGTCCGCTGTAATAGCGCATCAACTGTCCCGATAGCGCCTTGATCCCCGTGTAGGGTGTCTCGAAGATGGCATAGCGCCCATCACTCCCCGTCGCCCCCTGCTGCCTCCTAAACTCAATGTTGCCGGGATTGTTGTTGCGGATCCCCCTCGATAGGCGAGCAGACTGTGCATGCTGTGCAACCTGAGCGCTATTTACCGCCAGATTGTGACGCTTCAGCCGTACAAGCTCACGCATCTCTTCGCTTTGTGTGGCGATCCCGCCATAGTGTCGTCCGTCTTTTAATGCCTTGAGTCGCTCCCACACCTCCACGCCCGATGCGGTGGTCACATACGCGCCGGTTGCCGTGAGGGCCGCTCCGAGGGCCCCTGCCCTACCAGCAGCCCCCACCGCGCCACCCGTCAATAATCCTTTTGCTTTGACCGCTACCCAGGCTGCCAGCAGCAGCTTCATGGCATTTTCCGCGCCGCCGACCGCCGCCGTAAAGTCCTGGATGCCTGCCGCGCCTGATTTGAAAAAGGCCGCAATATCATCGCCATGATCGGCAACATATTTAATCAGGTCTTTCAGTATGGGCATCAGCGCTTCGGCTATCGGAATAATGGCGTCGTACGCCTGCAGGCTTAAAATCCCCATCTGTTGCTTCAGATCTTCGAGCTGGGCATTGACCCGTTGCGCCTGGGCAATCAGCGCGGGGGTCAAACGTGAATTACGGGTAAATGTGCTGGCGTTACGGTCAAATGTCTGGTCGCTCATGCTGCGTTGCAAGCCCGCGTCGAGTCCGAGCCGGTTAGCGTATTGCAGACGCAGATCGGCGTTTTTGAGCGATCGCAATGCCTGGCCAACACGTGCGAAGGCCTCATCTGGCGATGTTGCACCGATAATGTCTACCCCGGTGACGCCCTGTAACTGTGATAACGCCAGCGTATAGTCATTGACATCCGTAATACCGGCACGTAGCCATGCCTGTGAATCGCGCAGGTTTTTTAGCTGCGTCATCACTGCGCCGGTACTGCTGCCGGCGGCTTCTGCGGCACGAGACAGCCCATCAAGACGTTGTGCCGGGATAGCCAGATAGGCGGACTGGTTTCCCAGCTGGGTCAGGGTGCGCGATATGCCGCCCAGCAGGCCCGTTATGCCGCCAAGCGTCAGGGAAACGCCAAAGAAACCCAGCGCCGCCTTGGATAGCGCAGAAAAGGCATTGACCCCCTCCCGCCCACTGGCGGCCACCTGTTTACTGAGCACACTGACCTGTTTTCCACTGTGTACCGTGTGTTTATCCAGATCATCCAGGGCAATGACGATTTTCTTTTTGTTGTTAAGAAAATCGCGGGCGTCTACCCGGTAGACATAGACATACTCATCGACGTCCATGGTTGACCTCGCTGTAATGCTGCCAGGCAGCGTGGTTATGGCTTTCCACCGCTATCATTTCCAAAAAATCCCACAGATCTTTCACGCTGTAATCCCGCTGCAGCTCAATTAAGCGCGCTTTACCTGAACGCACCACGGCGGCGATATGCGGGGAGATATTGCGGGTCGTGACCAGTGACGAGGGACTGCCGCCGTCTCTCAGGCAGGGGTAGTCGATTCGGCGGCGACGGTTAAAAAATCGAAATTGAGCCTGAAAACGTTATCTTTAAGCGCGCGCAGGGTAGAAATCTCCTCAAAATCATTATCAGGATCTAGCGCCCGCTCTATCACCTTGCCCTCATGCTTAATCCGTATTTTTACCGTGGACAACAGTCGCTGGCTGATAAGCCTGGCCGCCTCACGATCTGCATTGGCAAGGGCCGTGAGGCCGACTGTCGCCAACCCCGCCGTGCCCATCTGCACCACCTCGGGCGGAATGCTGTAAAAACGTGACTGGCCCATGACTCTGAACATCTCTTCAGCCAAATATTCACCCGCCACGGCGGACATTTTGGTGATGATAAACACCTTGCCCGCATCACGGTTTTGCTCTTTCACGACATACTCATGTGTTTTTCGCATTACAGGGCACTCCGGGTCACCGACTCAAAATGAAAAACGGCCTGGCGCGCGCCAAGAATACGTTGCCCTACAGGGGCTGGGGGCCAGGAATACAGCACCCCGTTAACGAAGCTGTATTTGGCTTCCAGGGCCGGTATGGACAAGATGGCATTACAGGCGAAGATCGTGATAGCGGCGCGCTGGGCGGCATACCAGTTATCAAATCGCGTCGCGGCTGACGAGGTCGGCGTCAAGCTGAGCGTCAACTCGGTCGGATTGAAGACAAAACCGGCGTGGTACTTGCCGTCCGCGGACATCAGATCTTCAGCCATTTCAAGCGCGGCGGTTTCAAACATGCTGTCAGCGGCGTAATCGTCTACATCGAAGCCCCCTGGGTAAAACTCGGGCACCACAATGCGCAGTGCGCTATTGGCACTGGTAATATTCGTAAGCATGAATTGTCCTTACATAACGTCGAGAGAGGCGAGGCGGATATGCTGGATAAGGCTACCGTCAGTATAGAAAAAGACTGCCCCGGTTAATTTGCGCTCGGTGCGGTTCGTGGCACTCTGTGGCGGGATAGCCAGGTACCATCCCTCAGCATAAAGCGTGTTACTAATCTCTTTACCGACGGCATTATTCACCTGCTGGCTCTGTGAGGCGTCCAGCGTGATCCCGGTGCGGATCGCACCAAAATTCAGGGCTTTTTGCGCCACATCAATCACACAGGCCCGCAAGGCGGTATACCCCTTTTCATTAAAGGGAAACGATTGGTTCTGTGTGAAAACAGTGGCGAAAGCCCCGAGCAGGTTGGCGTTGATCCACACCTGGCACAGAAAGGTATCGAGCCATTTAAACGCACCACTGATGGCCCCGTCTGAGGCATAGTGATAGACGATATTGTTCGCCCCGAACCTACCGTAATAGGTGTAACCGTTTGACGCCAGCGCATCGGCGATGGTGCCATCGGTGACATTCGCAGGTAGACCCGAAAACGCGCGGAATTTATAGGAGACGCGCCCATGGGTGGCGTCAAAATTCAGTGAGCCCGCATACGCCAGCGCCGTCATGGCATAGCGGTAATCGCCGTACATCATGGCAACATTTTGATAGCCGTTCACCGTCATTATCTGATGCGCCAGACAGTCGGGGTTATTGGCTATCGTTCCCGCCGAAGTATTATCCCAGGCGATATAGCCAAAACGGTAGTTCTGCTGCGTCGCCCAGGCAGCAAACGCCAGGCTTTGTGCGGTGGTCGGCGCAAACAGCGTAGTAAACAATACCCAGTTCTGATGCGCTCGGGTCAAGGTATCCATCGTTTCGGCAACCACTGAGGGGGCTGCGCCCTGAGACAACGCTGCACCGCTGTCAGCGGTCAATTTCAGCGCCGCGGCAGCACTCCCCGAGGCAAAGGTTATCGTGCTGTCTGCGCCCGCTTTCACGCTGCTGACGCGAAAACGCTGCTGGACCGATAACCATTTGACTGACACCTTGTTGCCTATCGCCGTTTCAAGGGCGGCGGCGGCCGCATCATAGCTGGTCACTGCACTCAGATTGATATCACTGCTGGTCACGGATTGGCCATCAACCGTCAGCTTGAGCTTACCACTCACCGCTTGCAATGCCGTCACGGGCTGGCCCTTGAAACTGCCCGAGACCAACCAGGCCGACGCACCGGCCTCGTCAGTCACAAAGCGGCCTATCAGTAGCGTACTCGCCCGTGTCGTGGCGTTGTCGTAACCGTTAAAATAGAGTCCGGCTGCCGTGTATTCGTCCGACGCAGCGCCAAAATAGTCACCCACGGCGGCCTGCGTGGAAAACGCCTGTACGCTACCGGTTGGGGCCAGGTCATTGCCGGTCAACAACAAGCCCGTCATATCCAGCGCCGTGCCTGCCGCACTGATGACGCCCGGGGTAATGGAAAAATCGCGTTGTAAGGGGATCATGCTAAAGTCTCCTGGTCTGCCTGATAAGGCGATACCGCCGCCCGGTCAAAAAACGCCTGCGGAATGATAATGTCAATCTGGGTCTGCATCGTCAGGGTGACGGTGTAGCGCTCAAGGTACTGGTGTGCATCGGTATTAAACACATTCTGACGAACGTCACTGGCATACAATGGCGTTATGGCCGGATGAAGGGCATGGATAGCGTCCACGGCGTACCCATCACGAAACAGCGTCTCCAGCATCACCGTGTTTTCAGCAGCACGACGGCCGTAAAGGTCAATTTGAACATCAAGGGTGCGTAGCACGTGTTTCGTCACCGTGCTGCTGTCGGTATTACCGGTATCCTGGTTCGTCGCCCAGGTTGTCCCTAGCCGCTTGAAGAACAACGGCGTCATGATAGCGACATCGCCATGGGGCATGGGGACCCGGTTAACCTGTGACGACCAGACTTCACCGATCCCGATGTTGCCGACCAGAAATGCCTGAAGCACATCAAGGATATCATCCAGCGTTAAGGTCACTTGCATCATCCTGCCTCCTGACCAGGAGCCGGCACCAGTCTGGCCACAGCTCTATTGCCTGTTCAACCAGCCAGGTCTCGCCATTGACAAGAAACAGATCGCCGCCTATTTGCTCACGGCGTACTGCCCCATAAAAATTGCCGTCAACGTAAATGGACTTCACTATCCCCTGAAGATTCAGGCCGTCAACATGCTGCAGATCATCGGATGATAAGGGCTGAAACTGGATAGAGACGCGCTGATCTGGCTGGTATTGGGGTTTCTGCCTGGCACCGGGTGACGCCGTCCACCCGGACGCGCGACGTACGCGCGCCTCAATAAACGGATTGACGCGGCCAATCGCCCGGCTGGCCAGCTTATGCAGGTTCATCCTCGCCTCCTACCCAGTGCGTGACGCTGTTTAACATCACACGTGTATCAACAAGAGGATCATCGTTAAGGTTTTTGGGCGGCGATTGCCGCGTGCGCCGCCGGTAAAGGGTCTTCTGTGCCAATGGTGGGGATGACAGCGCCAGGATTGAGGTCTGCACATCCGCAACCGCCTGCTCGCCCACCAGATTTAATGCCGTATCGGTGTCTACGCCGGCACGTAACGCCCGAGTACAGGTGCGCACCCAGTCCACCTGATGTTCAGCGATGGCAATATGGAAAAAAGGGCGTGGAGGCTGTCTTTTCTCCGGTCGCCCCACCTCATTCGTATAAACCACCACCGGCACCGACGTGCCATCAGGGTAGGTTGCGCCTGCGGCAAAGCCCACTTTCAGTCTGCGTGACTGAAGCTGCTTCTCCTGCGCGTCAAGAAGGGCTTTCATCTTACGCAACGTGCCCCTCCTGTTTCGCCGGGTAAATAGGCAAACAGCCGGTAGGGTTTGGTCAGCTGCCAGAAGAGTTGCCCATATTCGCTCTGCATATACCAGACGGCGTCAAAGGGCAGTCCAGTGCCGATATCAAAAGAGACGCTGACGCTGCCTTCGCTGGCGCTGCCGATACGTCCCACAGCCCCCTCACCACCATGACCGTCCGCGTCACCATAGCGGCCATAGGCCAGGTGGGCCAGCAGCAAATACAGCAGGCGCTCGCGTTTATCGAGGTTGGATTCGAGCGAAAAATCGCTGTTATCAAACCCCATACAGGCCAGGTCAAAAAGGTAAACGAGTGCGTCATTGGTAACATTGCTAAAGCGAGGATACCACGCCCGAAATCGGGGGATATCAAGCGTGACCGCCGCCATTTACACGCGCTCCGTGACGACAGCACCTTCGGCACCACCTGCTCCATGCCGGTTTTTACCCCTTTGCGTTCACGGGTGGTATCATGAATGGCGTTTTCGGACTTGATTTGAAAAATCAATCCCTTCTGGACATAAGGCGCGGCGGCGTAAAGCCCCAAAAATGTGTCGAACCACTCGGCATCGACATCACGGGTAATACCACAGCCATTTACACCGAAGGGCGTAAACACCCCCTCTTCAGATTTAACGCCGCGACTGGCGCCGCTAAAGTTCACGCGGACGCCATCAACCGTGACGCTAAGACCGTGTGGCAGGCGGCATCCAACAATGATTTTTTGTGCCATGATTAAATCCCCAACATTTGAGCAAACAGCATCGGCTGTGTAATGACGGTACCAAAGGTTCCGGCGGACACTTTCTGCTCCCAGCTTGACGGCTGGGTGATGACCGGATGCGCGCGGTATTTTTCCGAGAAGGCCACATAGCATGACGGCTGGCCACCCCATTCCGGCAGGAACATCTGCATCAGTTCACCGGCATCGGTACTGAACTGCGGCGCGGTTTCAATCACCAGATTTGGGAAGGCTTTCTTAATCATGTCTTCCAGCGAGGTATTAAAGCTTTCATTAGCGCTTTTCAGGTAGACCGACGCCTGGTTAGAAAGCACCAGTTTTAACGGCGAAGCCATATCTACCCCATCCCCGACGGCACCGTGAGTGCGGCCGACCAGATCGCCGTACAGCGCCAGAATATCGTTATAGCGCTCCTGGATGGTTTTATCTTTCCACTGCGTTTTCTTACTGGCATTCGCCACGGGGGTGATCGGCGTGGGCAGGGACGGATCATTCAGCACCCCGTGGTTCACGCCTGAAACGCCGTAGAAAGCGAACTTGTTGCGCACGATATTCAATGTATTGGCAATGGCATTCTGCTTTTCAGCCACATAATTAACCAATGCCAAACCGTAACGTTTCACTTCCAGATCGCCATAGGTGATCATGCTCTGGTAACGATACTGGCGGATATTCTCCCATTGGATATTGACCTGGTTCGCGCCGTTATTATTGTAATCGCCATAAGACACAGTCTCGCCTGAGTATTCCGAGCGGCCAATCAGATGGTAATCCAGCTCCCAGGCCCCCAGCTTACGTTCACCGTAAATTTCAGCCGCGCGCGTTGGTGCGAAGATGGTTTTCAGTATGGTCGGATCAATGCCGCCGGCAACAATAGCGGGAATGCCGCCGTTGGTCACCGTGGACGGCAACGGCTGCGCGTCATTGGCCAGATAGAGGCGACTGACGGACGCAGGCAGTGTCACACCACCGGCCTTGGCGCGGTTCATCACCGCATGAAAATCCTGTTGAGTAAGTCCTGACATGGTTAGCTCCAGCTCGACATTTTGAATATTTCACCGACAGCAGCGGCGGTCATGACCACGAAGGGGGTTTCCACTGCACCGTCAACGGTGGCATCTGCCGCCCCGGTTTTCAGAGTGCCATCGGCCAGCACGGCAAACACTTTCTGCCCAATGGCGGCGGCATTCACCGCTTTCGCCCAAAAATCCCCGGTCATGTACACGGAGACGTGGGTACCGGCGCTGATTTTCATGGTGGTCGCGTCAAATAGGCCGATGATGCCGGTCATCTCATTACCAACGAAGCCAAGCGGTTTACCGGTGCCGGTATTGTTAAGAAGCACATCGCTGGTGGTGTCGCGCCAGGCGAAACGGGCCATGTTCAGGCCATTTTTCCCCGCACGGAACCCGTCAGCCGGCGGCGGTACGGCGAAAGCATCATTACAGGAGGCAAACGCCCCTTCACGCCCAGGAGCCGGATACAGCCCGACGTTTTGTTGAAATGCCATTATTGACCTCCAAAGAAGCTGTCTACGCGGTTAACGGAATGGGCATCCATCGCCACGGTGGCCGGTTGTGAGGGCCAGGATTTCAGCACTTCAACCATTTTTGGCAACGCGGAAGGGTGAACACCTTGGGTGTCGATACCTTCTTGCGCCAGCGCCAGTCGGTACACATCTTCGGCCGAATCACAGGCCACTTCACCAATCAGGGAAGCACAGTCGCGCTCGGCCTGACGTAACGCCATAAAATCCGTCCAGGCCGCCTTACGGCCCTGTTCGGTTGCCTGACGGGCGATAATCGCCGCATCATTGGCGGTCAGCGGGCGCGCATCGTTGGCTTTTTTATCGTCCTCCTGGTCATCCACTTTTTCGTTTTTGTCCTGTTCATCATCGGCTTTTTTGTCTTGCTCTTCGTCATTGGCTTTTGCGGCGCGCTCAGCCATAAACTCAGAAACCGACTGTAATTGTTCATCGCTTGCGTTTGGCAGGCTCTCCTTGAGACCCGCGAGCACATCATCCTGCGCCGAGGTGTCTTTTTCTTCTGACATGGGTAAACCCTCTGGTTTTGCGTCATTGACGAGAATATCCGGGCCCGTGCGCCCGTCCGGTACGATGGCGAGGTGATAAGTGTGAATATCGAGCATCACCCCGTCATAGTTTTCTCCTTCAAACTCACCCGGTGTCATATCCGCCGTGTACTTGTATGACGGGGAGAGTTCGCGCTGGATATCGGTTTCGATACCGGCCTGTGCACCCGCATCCCAGACCACAATAGAGGCCACCAGGTAAGGATGTTCATAGCGCACATCGTTCATCACCGCACCGACCGCCAAGTCAGCCAGTGGCCGGGTGTTATTGTTCTCTGGATGCCCTAGCAGCACGGGAATACCGCGAAAACTGGCGGTGGACTGCTCAAGCTCCTCGGGGGCCCGTAAAAGGCGATAGAGCCGCTTTTTTTGCAGCCCAAGTTTTTCATGGCCGGGGATTTCCTCCCCGTAATAGTCGTTGATGGTGGCCTTGCTGATACGATTGTCGCGCACAAACATCTTGCCGAACCGGTCTACCTCGCGGGCAGAGTCCATCGCAAGGCGTTCATTTGTGATTGGCATGGATTAATCCTGAAACGGGAGAACGGGCCGCCAGAGGCAGCCACAGTTAATTTTTTGTCCGGGAAGGAGATATTCGCCGCTAATCAGACACCCTTTGGCGAGGTCAAACTGGCGGCCACATGGTCAGCCCTGGGATGTTGACCGGCACCGGTGTGCTGCCAGATACCCTTCGTTATCCCCAGCGAACGTTGCCGGATAACCGCCAGCGTCGCATTAGCCTTGCGGGTCTGGTCTCGCGCAATCAGCTGCGCCCGACGCGCCGTGACGCGGTATTGCTCGGTTAACTGCTGGGTCAAGGTGCCCAAATCGCCGCCACGTACCACTGACTGCATCACCAGTGATTCAATCTGTGTGAAATAGTTCTGCGGTATCGATTTTATCAGCGAGACATTCTCGGCGATGATCGCAGTTGAGGCATTGTGCATCTCGGCGGTCATGTTGAAATCAAGGGCAAAGCCCATCGCCTTGAGCTGCACTATCAGGGCCCGGTCAGTATGACCTTGTGTTCGTGTATAAAAGGCCTTTGCTATCTCTTGCGATAATCGATTGAAGCGCCGTCCCCAACGCGTGGTGAGTTGGCGCAGCAACGTTCTAAAATGCACCGCCGGGCTGGCATCGTTTGCCATCCCCGTCTCGTTAAAAACCGACTGGATAGCCGTTATCACCTCACGAGACATCGCCCTGATATCACGCCGCAACGTTCGCTCATACCAGCACGTAATACTGGCATTGGGCAGCGCCGGATCAAGCGTCTTCTTCCTCTTGTTCATATTCCGTGTCCTTCAGGAAGCCGAAGCCAGAATGCGAGTCATTCATCAACCACTGGTGACCGTCTGCCGTATCAATGGTACCGGCGGTTTGCAACGTACTGAGTGCCTGCGCGTTTTTCAGGCGTACATCAGCCAGATCGATATCACTCATCTCTTCCAGGGGATTAAACTCGAAATCAATTTCTTCACGAATTTCCCCCAACTCAGCGAGCATAATGTAATCCAGCATCGCTTTAATCAGCGGTCTAACGTCCCGCTCCTGGATCCCCGCCACGGTTTCATGCCAGACATCAATCTCACCCTGACCACTCGAGCTGAGGCCGGGGGACAGATTGCCCAGCAGCTTAATCACCGGCATTCGCGAGGGGATACACAACTGCTCCTGGTAATTGGTGGCCAGTTTTTCCAAATCGGTCATAGGGGTATTGACTTGGAAAAACTCCTCTTCTTTGTCAAGCGCCAGTACGCCACGGTTGTTGCGGTACTCGGCCATCAGGTCAATACGACGTTTGAATTCAGCAGAATTTTGCATTCTGGCGTCCATATCTGTTTTCAGGCCAGATAACGTGAACGCCTTGATGATCTTGGGAATTTCCTGGCGGATTTGCGCCCATGCATTGACGTAAGGCTCCATGAGCTGCGTCAGTGACAAGCCTCCAAAGTTGTAAGACGGTTTGAGGATTTGCGACACGGGGCGCGAGACCAGGTCAATAAAACGTGAGGCATGCACCGTTTTACCCATAACAAACCACGCATCCGGGCGATAGTAATTATCGGCGAGCGGATCATTGGCATTGTACATCGCTGGGTACATCCAGACCGGCTCAACCAGACGAAACCCTTTCAACTTGCCATTCACCTTGCGCGGATCTTTGAACAGCGGGTTCTACTTCTCATGGTCATCCGCACCGGTATCAATATAGATATGCGCCACTCCAAACAGGGAGTCATGGAAGACGGCATGATGCACGATGTCCTTAACGCCATACTTGATTAACAAATCTTCCATGTGCTCAACCAGCGCGGGCTCATCGGCACTGCTGGTGATTTTTATCCCTGTCCGGGTGATTTCATCGGCAAAGACCGCGTGGACATTGGCGTATTCCGGGGCTTGCGACAACATGGCAAGATACGGATAGCCCCGGAAGCCACCATACTGAAAGCCCATGCTATAACTGTTTAACGTCTCATAAGGCGTACTGTCCATTGCCAGCGCGCTGTCGCGTTGCCCGGCGGGAATGACACCCTCAGGCTGCTTGTAGGGCTCAAACGCCGCCACCCTGGCATCATTTCCTGTATTCAACGCCGACAGCGGGATAGAAAACGGTTTTTTCGGCGAAACAGGCGCATCCGCTGTCACGCGTTTTTTATCGCGTCTGCCCATCAGTAAAAGGCCTCATCAGGAATGTGGAAAGGTTTATACGTTGGCGCAAAGGCCATAATCAGAGCGTCAGCCCGATTGGGGGACGGTATGCCGCGTTTTTTCATGTCCTTTTTACTTTCCACCTTCACCCTACCGTTGTTATCGTAGTCAACCCAGGGGCGCGACAATTCCGCCTTGAGATAGTCAAGTGAGGAAAGACGGGATGAAAGACTAATGAGTTGGTCATCTCTCAGCCCTTTGACAAAATCGCTATCGTCGGGATGGTGCTTTATATACTCGACGGCATGCCAGGTGTTATAGAATCGTTCCCGGACACCCCACCACGCCTGTGCCTTGAGGTTTACAAACATATCTTTGTTGGTTTTTCCATCAACATATTTTGCATCAGGTTTAAAAACGCCTCCCCCGGCATTGAAGCCAGACGCGGTAATACGACTCACTCGTCGCAAGCGCGCTTTCACACCCGCCCCTACGCCGATAGAGTCAAAGATAATTTCATCAGCAATGACACTTTCAGCGTAATTTTTCACTCTGTCTGCTGATTGAATAACATCGCCTTTATTCCACGTCTCCAGATGCATAACGACTGAGCCGTGGGACAATATCAACGCATTGCTATCCTCACCCTCGTCTGCGACGTCAAAACCAATACGTTTTTTACCCGCTGGCTCAAATCCCAGCGTTATATGCGCATCGACGGCCGCAGCAATCCACAACGGCTTGATAATCGCCAGATCGCTGTCCGCAACCGGCTCCCCTTCCCAGATATGCAGATACAGGTCATAGTCCTTGCACTTGCATTCCTCCATTTCCAGGCGGAGTACTTCAGGGAAATGGGGATTGTCGGTGTAATGCACCGTCAGCAGGCAGATATCATCCAGTGGATTGACAACAAAGCGTTGATAGGTGTCGTCGAGGATATTCTTCGGATTAAAGCTAACCCAGATTTCACTGCCCGGTTTGCGGATAGTGGGGATAAGAATATCCCAGCTCTCCTTGGTCACCGCTTCAGCTTCTTCTACCCACGCAATATCAATGCCTTCCAGCGATTTAATTTTGGTAACGTTATTTTTTATACCGTAAAACATAAACAGGCTATCGGTGGCAAGATAGCGGATATACGCTTTCTGAATCTCGAACTCCTTCAGATAACCTTCGCGCTGGATAGTGTCTGCAATCAACTGGATAACAGAATCGGCCATACTGGCCTGGAACTCACGTGCGCAAAGAAAGCGATAAGTGCCTCGTCGCGCTATTTCTACCAGTAACCGTGCGATGGCCCATGATTTACCGCTTCCCCGTCCACCTTTGGCAATCTTGTAGCGATGTGGCTGAATAAATGGATGGAAAATAGCATTAAGAGTCGTCATCATGAAATAGTGAGGAGAGTGGTTTGGTCTCTACCTGAAGTGCGCCGCCGTCTTTACCGGTCAGTTCCTGCTTATCCGAGTAGCCATGTTTGGTCAGCATAAGCTTGGCAATCGTTGCGTTAAATTTGCTCTGCAATCCTTTGTTAATTAAACGATTTTCCTGCAGAGCCAGAATGCCCTCTAAGATGTCCTTAAATTCAGCATTCTGTTCACTGTATTCGTAAACGCGCGAGCGACTTTTCCCAGGTAACAAGCTAATCCGGCAATGCTCGGGACAACATCACCCAGCTTTTCATAGTCCCCTAACAAATAGGCTCTAGCCTTTTCCAGACTTTGTGCAAGCTCACTCGGGCGACCGACTTTATTTTTTGTTTGTCGTCCCATGTCTTATATCCTCATTCTGTCCTGGCGTTGGCCGCCAGACAGACCTGTCGTGCGTAGTCCTGCAAGCCGTTTATTTGCTCTCTCGCGATGTCAATTCGTCGTCTGAGAGTGAAATAATGTCGTTGAGCGGCGTCAGCAAGTCTGGCGCCGGCTGCATCATCCATGCGGGCGGCGGTGCTATCGGTTGGCACTGCTGGACAGATGGCGTTGATTTGCAACCGACGACGACCGTCAGCCACATCGCGCTCAAGCTGCGCAATACGTTTTTTATCATGTTCAAGCTCTCGCGTGTGTTGCAAATCCAGCACGGCGATAGTCTGTATTTGGCGACTTAACTGCTCAATCTCCGCCAGCCGGGATTTAACTTCGAGTTCAACTTGCCTTAATGTCTCTTCCGCACCTTTATATTGGATACGGTAGTAAAGTATTGCGCCCAGCATTGATGCAAGAAAAGTGACGAAAGTGAGGAATCTCCAACGCATATTAAAATCCTAAGGTCAATACCGTATGTGCATTCTCTAGATTAAACGATATATATAAGTCGGAAAGTTACTTAATCATTCAGATTGTAAGTAAGTTATAAGCATTGCGATCTGGAATATTATTTGTTTTAAGAAAAAGGAATTTATAAAAATGAGTTCATATTTTAACATTCAGATAGATAATATTTTCTCTCAGGCTAAGTCTGGAGTATCTGATTTTTATTCAGCGCGCGCATCAGTTCTTAGCAACTTAGTTTCCAAGTTATGCTCTGCCGTGAGAAATATAAACTCATCTAGTTATGGACACTATTCTCCACGCGACATGGAAAATCCAGCTAAGCTATGCTCTACCGTCAAAAATATAAAACCATCTAATTACGGTAATTATTCTCCAAGAAAGATAGAGGCTCTCTCTCATCTGCAACACGCAGAAATTCAGTTGCAAGAGCATAAAAATGAAAGATTAATATAAAAATTTAACAATCACTTTCGTTACTATGAGGTCTATCTATTTGATTAACTAGTTAGTCGGACCTCAAGCAAAGCTCTTGTTCTATCGCTCGCCTATTGATCAGTCCCCTAGAGATCTTGCCGTCAACATACTTCCAGCGCCGCATTTCATCACAGGCACCGACCCTGTCTCCTGCGTTCAGTTTCTTCAGTAGCGTAGAGCGCTAAAACGCCCCGCTCCCCACGTTGTAGGCGAACGAGGCAAGTGCGGCTTTCTGGCTCTCAGTCAGTGGTACGGTGACATTGGCATCGACTACCGCCATTGCGGCTTTCAGGTCGCTATCCAGCAGGGATTGGCATTCAGCAGCGCTATAGCGTTTACCGGGAATGATATCGCTACCGGTATGTCCATAGCAGACTGACAACACGCCGCCGGAATCCCGGTATGGCGTGTAGCGTACGCCCTTGTGCCATTGGATTAGCACGGTCGCTAATGCTATAGCGCCGCCTGCTGTGGCTTTTATCAATCGGTTACGCAGCTCGGGATTCATTGGTCGCGCTTCGTCCTAAAACGGTATTCCTTATGCCGGTAAATCCAGTTCAGTAGGAAGGTCGCCAGCGTACAGGCGATACCGGTAATCAATGCCCATTCACTGAGCGAGAACACACCCAGCAGGCACGTGACAAGGGCCCAGCTGTAGGCAGAGCCGGTAGTAAGTTTTTCCATGGGTATTATTAGGGTTATTGCGCCACCTCGTCCGGGGTGGCTATCGGTCAGGAAAAAGGCCACGCCGGAGCGTAGCCTTGGGATTAAGTGCCAGATAGCGTCTGGCGGCGCATTTCCACATCTGATATCGTTAACTCGCCAAAATTTACTATTCAGACACGGAGAAATTTATGAGCAACCCTAAACATCAAGTTACTGGTGACAGTCTACCCAAAGGGCTTGCAAAGACAATCTACGAGCAAGCCAAACAACCCAAACCAGTTACACCGCCATCTCAAAATAATTCAGGGGGAAGCGGTAAAAGTAATTAAAGAGGATTTATGAGTCGAGAAAACACTATTTACGCAATCTATTATTCTTATGTTCTACACCGCATTTTTAGTGTGATTACAGGCAGAATTGATAAAGTTCTTACTTTCTGCTTGTTGCTTCTCGGCTCATCTGTCATGGCCTCCATTGGAAATCCTCTGTTTACCGGCTTATGTATCGCAACAATTGCAGCCGTCCAGAATGCGTTCAAATTTGGCGCTGAATGCGAATCATCGCGAGTACAAGCTTTACGCTACGTGTCCCTCTATACTAATGTCGAAGATTACGATGATAAAGAGCTTTTATCCCAGCACAGCAGTATACAAAAGCATGACTCGACGGTATGGTCATCACTAGAAACTATTGCTGAGTACCGAACAGATATGGTTCTTAAGGGGGATTCTAATATAAAAATGACCACCCTAGAGAAAGCACTTGGATTTTTTTGTTAGAACAAAGCCCCGGCATTAGCCGAGGCTTTATCGCACATCTGTGCAAAACTGATACTGACTGGACAAAAATCAGATGTGCGACCCAATAATTTTATTTAGCAATCAGTAGCTGTCAATAGCAGAAAACCTCAACCACCTGAGGGAGTTGAGGCCCTGAAAAGCCGGATTTGACGCATCCAAGCTTTAGCTACAATTTAGACATCATATATATTTATAGTTAAATTATAGGCGAAAAATTCACTTTTGCAACTTCCTTTCTGAATTTGTTGGTTTTTCCTACATCTCTCAGTGCCATCTCATCTATTTCATGCACCAGCTGAACCAGTACACGCCATCGCCCCTGGTAGTTTTGATTCCAGTTGTTCGGGCATACCCCCAGCATATCCGCCAGTTCAGCGTAGGTATAGCGATCCGGGCGACCATCTATTTCCCCTGCGACCACCTGCACAGCGAGCAGAGCCAGCCCTTGTAAGCGCTGCTTCACCTTGCCAGAGATACGCCCCGGTTGTTGCGCCATGAATTTCTGCCACACGTAAGGCACCACCTTGAGCTGTTCAGCGTGGTAGCGGTAATCACCGTAGCAAGCAATACCGGATCCACGCTTGCAACGGCTCATCGAGGCCGCCGATGGCACGACGCCAGGGCACGAGAGAATAATCGCACTCATGCATCAGAATAACGGATTTGCCCTTGACTCGCGTTTGCTTCGCTTTCACCGGCGACGATGGCACCCTGACCATGCGCCCGTTCGCGTAGCTCAAGAAGCGCGGCGGGTTACGGTTGAAACGCAAGGTCTCTATCCGCGTCCGCTCCACCAGATTGCCCAACTGCCCATTTTTAGTGATGAGAGTATCCGCTAACGCATATCTGACCCGGCCCCACACCCACTCAATGTTCATTCTATGCCTCCAGCAGCGTTAACGTAATGTCGAGTTTCCCGCCCTGCACCTTCTCGCCCCGGATAATGTGCAGGTCGATTATCTGGTTGTCGTCTTCGTAAACCCCAGCGTGCTGGAGCGCATCGAGGGGCGCTTTTAAAAGATTGTCCAAATCGCGTTTCCTGCGGTCTGGTGGGTTCGCCACCACCCTGACTCTAATCTGGCCGGAAAACCGCACAGCGAGCCGTAGGCGCATGATTTCGGCCATTACCGAGCGCCGGTACTGGATGCCTTTCTCTTTGATGAAGTGTCTGCCTTTGGCGTGATACCAGTAATGATTGACCGAGGGAGGAAACGGGAGGGTGATGTGGTATCGCCTCACGTTGATATTTTTTCCTCCTTCAGCAAGACCGCCTGTGTGCGAATAACGCCTTCCAGATGTGCCAGTCGGGCATATTCAACATCGGTTAAACGGGTTCGACGATCGATTTCGTCATGGCACCGGCTACAGGCCCAGGCACCGAACAAATCTTGGGGTTTCATTCCCGTACCAAAAGGCCAGCCATGCGGTAATGGGTCAGTACCACAGTCTCAGTATCACCGCCGCATATTCCCGGCAAACGAACCATGCATTCGCGGCCCTGCGCTTCTTTGCGAAGATTTACCATACCTACCCCCACATTCGGTTAATCAGCACCTGTTTACTTACCGTAGTCATCCCTTTTGGGGTTATTCGCCACGGTCGCCAGATGAACAACACGCTGCCCTTGCTGTTACCCGCCTTACCCTTCTCGCCGGTTTCAGCGCTGATAAACGACAATCGCCCCTCGGTGATGAATCGCACCTCATCAGCCGTTTTTTGTGCCTGAGCGAACCACGCCGTCGAGGTGTCGGAAGGAAGGAGCATCACGACAGTCTGTTGCTGTAACGCACACTGCTCGGCGGCCTTTTTCACCCACGGCATGATATTGCTGTACGGGGGATTGCAGAAAATGGCACCCCGGGTGTGCCAATCGCAACTCAGGGCATCATCCTCTTCGGTCAGATAGTGGCGACACCGGGTGTTATCGTGGTCGGCGGCAGCATCAAGGCCGAACCCAAACTCCGCATCCAGCGCACGGAATATCTCGACCGGCGTCTGCCATCTGTCCTTACACACCTTCGGGGTTTTGCTGATAATCATTTCCTCACCACCCATGCAAGTTTACTGAGCTTGTAAATCTATTTTTGAAGTCCGAGTACGAGCGCGCATCATCCGCACATCACGAATATGAGCGCTGTAGTCGTAGGTTTGCGTATTCCGGTGAAAGTGAACGGTCATTCCGGCCCTGTGAACGCTGATTCCGGCAGTGAAATACAGCGTGCTAATAATCACATGGGTTTATTCTGTTGAGTTTGTCACGTTCTAGCCCCTGTTTCCTTTGGCAACGGTTCTGTTGCAGGACTGAGGCGGAGCGCAGCGCAGTGAGCACCGAACAGTCCTGTGGCAGAAGCGTAAGGGGATGTCACGTTTAACTCATTTGGCCGAGTGTTCACCCTCCAGAATATGCGTTCACTTTGCGTCGGAATACGCAAGGTTTTTACTTCATCCTCGCCCAGTATCTCGCGGACTTTGTTGCGCGAACGCTTGGTCGGCCTGAACAGGCAATGCTGCATCATCCGAAAAGTGATGCTGGTGTTCTGTAATCTCTTTTTCATGTTGCTCTCCCAAAATAATCCCCTGAATAACGCACCTCCCGCAGCCTGACGCCGTTACCGACCGCCCAGGCTTGCGCGTATTCGATTAAACTGTTCATGCGCTTCACGCCCATCTGAGCCGTGCTCTCGCGGATGCTGCAAAACTCCCCCTCCAGTCCTGTAACCACTTCTCCCGGCCTGCCTGTGGCGATGGCATGGCCTGAGACGAACAACGCTTTCCAGTCCAACATCGAGCGGGGTTTATCTGCCCACAACACTTGCCGAGAGACATCGGTGCATAGCGCATGCAGCAGACTGTTTTGCGTCTCACTTCTTTTGCTGTCGTTGATGGTGATTTCGAGGGGGCGGTGTTCGTCAGTGGGGAGTGAATCAATAAAAACTTTCAGGTTTTTCCGTATTCGTTCATCACGCAGCAGGAAGCTTCTTTTTTCCATCAACCACCTCTGAATTTACCCACCCAAACAAAAAGGGCTGCAATGAAAAGCAGCTCCACGAGTTCTTCTGTTAAATATGCCGTCATCGGTATTTTCCTCGCTGTTTGCGTTAAACCGCTGCCCCACTGGCATAACGTTTCATTGGCGCGACGTTAGTGTTGCTCTGGCAAGCGTTCACAGCTTGTTCTTGGTCGGTTGGCATAAAATGCCCGTTTTTGAATTCCTGGTAAGCCGTTCCCTGGGTGCCGAACCGGTTTTTGGTGACAATGAGTTCAGCGTATTTCGCCGCTGGACTATTCTCGTTGTACACCGCATCGCGGTAGAGCATGATGATGCTGTCAGAGCGTCCTGCTCAATGCTGCCTGAATCTCTTAAATCAGCACAGGTAGGCCGCTTATTGGTGCGCTGCTCTACGTTTCTGGATAGCTGACTTAGCGACATCACCGGCGTTTTCAGCTCCTTTGCCATACGCTTGAGGCTGCCGGAAATATGCGCGACGGCAAGGTCATTACGCTCTGCTCGTGGCTTCTCAATCAGACCCAGATAATCGACCATAATCAGCGATAACGCAGGGTGGGCAAGCTTGTGCCGGTAAGAAATGGCTCGTATCTGCTCGATGGTCAGTGATGATGCATCCACGACCCAAACATCAAGCCCCTGTAAGCGGCGAAGTCCCTGAGATACTCTTGCCCAACCTCCGTCATCCATCCGGCAAGGCTTGCGTAGCGTCGAAACCGGGAGATGACTGGCTCCCGCCAATGAGCGCTCGATAACCTGCATCGCATCCATTTCCATCGAGAAAATCAAAACACCCTTGCGTTCGATTTCAGTTATCGCGCCGTTCTCCGTGTCAATCTGGCGTGTAGTATGCTGTGCAGCGACACCCTCCGCCACCTTCAAGGCAAATTCAGTCTTTCCCATGCCGGGACGGGCGGCAACAATCACCAAGTCCACCGGATTGATACCACCAAGAATGTCATCCAATTCCTCAATGCCCGTTTTCAATGAGTCCGAGGCTTCCCCATTCTTCAGACACTTTTCCAAAAGCGCGGTGTAGGGGGCTATCAGCTCGTCGATATGCATTGGGCGGACTTCGTCGGCGGGGCAGTCGATATCACGCAGGGAGGCCAATACCTGCCCCATCACTGCCAACGCGCGCTCATGGTTCGGGCACTGGCGCACCTGCTCCAGTCCATCGCCTAACAACGCCGTGAAGCGCCGCACACGCTGATAGTCGGCCAGTACCCGTGCATACCCCTTGAGATTCGCTGCACTCGGACACTTCTTCGCTGTCTCCATCACCGCGCCAAAGTTGCCGCCCCCCATCGCTTCACCCACCATCTCCAACGATGTCGTTGTAGGCGTTCAGGTAGGACTCGTAGTCGAATGAAATGAATTTTCTGCGTTCCGGTTTTTCACAGTTCGCAGTCAACGCAAGTTGACTATGTGTTTTATTATTTACTTCTTGTTCTACTAACTTCTTGTTCTGTTCACCGGGTCGTGCTTCGGGCGGTGTACCGGGTATACACGCTGAAGCCTTGCCAGCACTGAGTTTGTTTGTATCGGCTGGTGTATCGCAAGGTGTACCGGCTAAAAACTGCTCTAACGGTGTATCGGGTGGTGTACCGGGAGCCCCCTCCAAAGCATTGTCACATCTGGATTTGCGTGTATCGGCGGGTGTATCGTCTAAGCCTATTTGATATTGGCTATAATTTGTGATACATATCACAGTACCAAGTTTGGTTCCTCTGGTGGTTATCATCCCTTCTCGGACAAAAAATTCAGCATTCGGATAACAGACTGCTTGCTTTTTTCAGTCCCATCCTGATCACATAATTTACGCGCCAGAATAGCAGTAGTAGTGACGAGTTCGCCTAATTGAAGGTGCCATCCCTTGCCAGCAAATTTCACTGTGCGTGGCTTGTAGGATGCCTCACCAATCAATCTGATCCACATAGCCAATTTAGCCGTATCTTTGGCCCACTCCTTAGACAGCAGACTCCTGAACAGAGCAACATACCCTTGTTTTTTATTTTCCATCTGCAAATTTACCTTTTGACACCTGAAATCGGCATAGGCAACGTTAGTCATGACGACGCTCCTTCAACTTGCGGAATTCTTGCACCAGGCGTTTAGCTATGCGCCGGGCGATATGTTCAAGGTTGCCGGGATAGCCCAGCTGGTAACAATGATGTTTTTACTTGCGCTTTTTCAAAGCGTGACTCATATTTACTTTGCTACTTAAAGTGGCACCTCAATAACTTGTGTTCTTAAGCCCCCAGCATCCGTATGTCGGGGGCGTTTTCTTGTCACCATTCACCATCAGATGTTTCTAGTAATCCGATAACTGCTTAACGACGCCCATTATTTTTGACTCCATCTTTGGCTAATCGGAACTCGTCAATAAACCGCTCTGCGAACGATTTGTTATTCACTGCCGCGACGACAATGCCATCGGGTGAATCCAGGTAGCACCGCTCCCAGGGCTGTTAACTTCATATCATTTGTACTAACGTCTCCAGTGTTCACGTCGATACGATGAGGAAAACATGCTGTTTGGAGGACTTTTTTCTGAACTGGTTGATCAGCGCGTAGCGAAAGGCAGGCGCTATGCGCTGGAGCCACTGCTTTTCGGGTTATTACTGGCGGTGCTGTCGGGAGCAACATCATTACGGAAAATGGAGCTTTTCCTCAATGAGCGGCTCAAGCAGCTAAACTCTCTGTTTGGCACGCACTGGAAGAAAGCTCCGACTTGGGTAGGTATTCGGCGGTTTATGCTTAAGCTCGACGTTCAGGGACTTGAAGAAGCCCTTCGACAGCATGCCGGAAAATATTCGTCGTCTGGTGTGGCACCACAGTTCGTTGCTCTTGATGGCAAAGCTTTACGCGGCAGTGCCTCTCGAGTAACTGATACGCGCGCACGGCAGCTGGTGTCGGCTTTTGCCCAGTTGGATCTGATTGTGCTCGGGCATGTAGAGGTGCCTGAAAAAACGAACGAAATTCCGGCCACGCAAGCGCTGATCGAGGCGCTGGCCCTATCGGGTCGCGTCTTTACTCTTGATGCCATGCACTGTCAAAAAAACACTTTCTCTAGCCTTAGCTCATGGTGCTGACGTGTTGGTTCAAGTGAAAGACAACCAGCCCGAGTTGTTTGCTGTCTGCCAGATGATCCCGAAGTTTCAGGCCCCCGCACAACAGCATACCGACCATGGCAAAGGCCACGGGCGAATAGAAATACGCACGATTCAGACGTTTGTTCCGGCTACAGGATGGTTGCCGCAAAACTGGCAACCTCTGGTGAAGGCAGTAATATAAAGTGACTCGCGAGGTGACGCACAAACGTAAAGGTGTTGCCGAGGTCAGCACAGAAACCGCTTGGTGAGTCAGTACCGCACTCTTTGATGCAGAACAGTTTCAAGCGGCAATTCGAGGCCATTGGAGTATAGAAAACCAAAACCACCATGTTCGAGATGTTGCCCTGTTTGAGGACGCCTGCCTTATCCGGCAGCAGCCCGGGATCTTGGCTCGATTGCGTTCGATCGCGCTGAATTGCATGATTCTGAGTAAAGTATCAAGCATTTCCCGAACGCTGTACCGCAATGTATTGAACTTTGACTACGCCGTTTCTATCGCCGAAGGAAGAAGTTAACAGCCCTGGCACCGCTCCTCTTCTTGCTTGAAATGATCATGTTTCTTCATGTATAATTATCTCCTCGATTTGGTAGTAATTTGTTGTGAAATATGGCCTTTGAAGTTCCCGCTTCAGAGGCTTTTTCTTTTGTATTGGCTTCATTCTTTCCCCCTATGCGACAAGACATTTATCGCCTGATGTCGCTTCCAGTTGCATGCGCGCAAACTCCATAGCCGATGACATCAGCCAGCGGTATTGCTCCAGTGGTAGCTTCTTCTCACCCTCGAAAACGAAATCCTGTACACCACTGGCGGCTAGAATATTCATCGTTTCTGTGAGCTTCTCGGAGCGGCGCAGAATGGTTGAATCAGGAACACCAAGCAATTTGGCTATGTTCGTTTGCTTAACGCGCATGATTGCCTGATAAGCTGATGCAACGAGGTGACGGCTGATGAACTCAACCGCAGAATTTTTGCGTGTTTTTGCGTTCTCCATCGGAGATAATCCTTTGTGTGATAAGTAGATAAGTAACAGACGTGACGAAGCCGTGAGCTAGTCACAGTGAGTTGGTACTGTGGGATTATGGCTGCCCTTCTTCAGGGCGGAATGTTAGAGAACGGTACTACTAGTTAGGCTGCGAAATCTGCATGATGCCGTTGATTCGGGAAGGGCTTGATTTCTTCAGCCTTAACCTCGCCATTAGCGTATACAGTAACTGTGATATGCCGTCTTGCTTTTAACGCTTTGCAGATCGCAGCTTGGCAAATGCCTAATGCTTGTGCTGTTTTCTTTTGTCCATGCAAAGATGCATATTGGCTTAATGTTAATCGATCCATTGAATAGCTCCTTATCGTTGCCTCGATAAAATATAACTTTTTGTTATTCACAAGTCAACACCTTCTGTTTTTGTTAGATATTCCAATTGGTGATATCATTTTTATATGAAAAAGAAACCGTTAAGTCCTGAACAGCATGAAGATGCGATGAGGCTCAAGAGCATTTTTGAGTCAAAGAAAAAACAATTAGGCTTTTCACAAGAGTCGATAGCTTATGAGCTGGGTATGAGGCAAAGCGCTGTAGCTCAGCTTTTAAACGGAGTAAATCCTTTAAATATGAGCAATGCAGCAAAATTTGCTAAATTGTTAGGTGTATGTGTTAATGATTTTAGTCCAACGCTTGCAGAAAAAATTGCAGAAGTATCCGCATCTATACAGCCTACTCAAACTCGACATTTGAGTAGGGAAGAAGAAAGACTTCTTGATATGTTTTCTAGCCTGCCCAAAAGGGATAAGGAGATCTTTTTAAACCAAATTAGTGAAAGGAAAGATGAAGTTGATCAACTATTTGAAGAAATCATAGAGGCAAGAAAAATTAAGAAAATCATTTGATTAACTGATGTAACATGGCTGATTTTGTGAATTCAGCAACTATTGATCTTTCCCCTATCCATTCCCGAGTCACTCCCTCTTCTATGAATCCAAGCTGAGCTAACGAGGTAGGATCTCAGCAATCCTTTATTAAATCAATTAAATAATTAAAGGTTATATTTATCCCATCAACTCACTAGACAAGCGCAAGCCCGACAGTGGAGCAGCAACGGCAATCCCCCGGCAGGCAAGACTACGAGTTACCCGCCGATTGCCTGAGCTTAAGTAGCCAGCCTGAGGCGTATGAACATGACGGCGGTTGAATCAGATACATGCTCTTAAAAATTCGGCCCTGAAAAAGGGCAACTATCTCAAGGCAATGAGCTTTGAGGTGTGGTGAATGATGCAGTCCATCAGGATAAGCCTAAGAACAGCACCGGCCACCACACCACCCAAGTTTATTGACGGAGGTGTCTATGCATTATGATTCGCAATCACGTCGCCGAGAACGACGCGCAGCTAGACAGGCTGAGTGGAAGGCAGCAAATCCACTCCGTGTTGGCATAAGAGCGAAACCATTGGAACGACCTGCCTTACATCTTAAGAGAAAAGTTAGCAGGATAAACAAAGCAGTATCCCCAATGAATCTAACGGATTTATTCCAGTACCAAGAGCAAATCACCCTTTCCGCCCAGAAGCACATGAAAGCCAGATATCCACATCGCGGGGCGGTAGTGGAATTTGAGGAGAGATCGTGCTGCTTGGAGAATGTGGCATTATTTCAGGCGGGGTATAGGAAATCAATCAACATATCAGTAAGGTGAATGAGGCATAGCTGCTTCATAGTCAATTATAATCTTATCCATCCTGTATTCATTTTTACATTCAGGGCAGTAAGACATATGAAACCCAGACTCATTTTTTGTAGGCTGAAGTATAGATATTATTCTGTTCTGGTAGCAGTGAGCACAAAGATAGTGATGGGGGATCTCTCCCTTTGGAGTAGATTTAAGGATGTATACTATCGCCCCCCCAGACGTTTTATGTATTTCGTATTCACTCGATTGGGTAGTAAACATGTTGATCTTGGTATTTTCCTCTCTAAGCTCCACTGTGATTTGACGCTCCGCATGGAAAAGGCCAGACAACTCAGCATTAAGCATTTGTAATTCAGTTATTTTTTCCCGTAGTGCACCAGCGGCCTTATCTATAACCGACTGATCCCTACTTTCCTTCAAGATTTTAACTAAATCATAAGCCTGCTTTGCGACGGCAACACCTGAAAAAATATCCATATCAATTATTCTCAACTCGTAGGGGGGATGAAAGTTTATCAAGTTTCTCACTGTAGGGGTACACGAGAACCCTCGCCGCCTGAGAGGGTCACCAAATCAGGCACTTAACACGGAGACCACCATGAAAAAATTATCAGGAAAAAGATATGTTTAAAACCTTCTGGACACTGAAAATCATTAACGTCATTTCAATTATGACATGGATAGCGGCAGGGATAACCACTGTCATTGGCATCATGGATGCAGAACCAAAAATAGTTATCTTTTCAGCTATCGCACTAATGTTCAGCCGCCTTTTTCTTGAGTGCATTGCTGTTCAATTCGTGCAGGCTGAAACCTTAAACAAAATTCTTGATATGTTAAAACCAAAGGAGCAACTTTATGAATAACATCATTTGTAGCGACAGCATAAAAGAAGTTGTTTTATTCCATGACGATTCCGTAATGAATTACGCGCCAAAATTATCGGCCATTGCCACAGAAGAAGGCATGCTTGGCTAGTTAAGTAAAGATACTCTTATCACAGACTTAGAAAATGCCAACGATGAAATTATGTCACTCAAAGGCGAACTGGCAAAATGGAAGGCGTTGGCTGAAGGGCAGGAATGGCTTTTAGAAGACGAGAAAGACTTTAAAAATAAATTCTGGATATCTATGAAAAAGGCTTGGCAAAGAAATCACCAGCACATGAGATACTGGCAAACATCGTAGCTGACACTTATTTTAATATTTAAACGCGTCATCGCCAACCAATAAACCCCATCAAATAACACAAGGAATAATTCTATGTACCTCGCTATTGCAGGGGCGACATCCGCTCGCCCTTTTGACCCTGTGCTGTCGATACAGCACCATCAATACAATAAATTAACCGGCAAGAAAGTCATGACTTCCGATAAGAAAAGCTTGCTTGATCGTCTGATTGATTTTCTTCGCAGCCCCGGGAGGCCATAATGAACCCTTATTTAGCACAAGATAAATATTACGACTATCTTGAGAAGAAGCATCAACATTTACAGGGTTTCGGTGCCTTGAAAGCAGGATTTTCGGGATGGCTAAATCTGCTTAAATCATTTGGTAAAGATATTATCCTGATAGCTCACATGGAAGAAAAGCAGGTTGGAGAGGATTTAGTTGAACGTCTTGATATTCAAGGCGGCTCTAAAGGTGAGATTTACAAAGTCGCCGACGTTATGGGACAAATCCGCATTGAAGGCTCAGGCCAGAATACAAAAAGATTGCTCGACTTTAATCCCAGCGCCTCCGGCTTCGGCAAAAATCCGGCACAGCTGCTAGTTCAAGAAGTCCCGCATTTCAGTCAATACCCAGATTATTTATCAGCTATCATCAGTACCATCAAGCAAGAGCTAAATAAACAGTCTGAAGAAGCGAGAAAATCCCAAGAAGATCTACAGCGTCTTCGAGTTGACCTACAATGCCTCGAAAGCGAAGAAGACTTTCAGGATGCCGTAGAGCATTTCCGGGAAGCACCTTCAGAGCATAAACGCCTTTTGAACGAAATAGCTAAAAGTAAAGGATTCTCGTTCAATAAAGACGAGGGTAAATACATCAAGGTGGCAGCGTAATGATCAGGATATCCGCCACCAATCTTGAAGCCTTCCGCAGATGGAAGGCTAATCCCGATGCAGAACTGGATGAAATTATTAACTATCTGCTGAAAAAGACGCCTCCAACGGAAGCTATGGCCGCAGGGTCAGCTTTTCACAAAGTCTTAGAAAAGGCTTCTTTGGGGGAGTTGAATATCGAGCAAACGGACGGGTTCACTTTTGATTTTAGTAAAATAGAAAGTGAAATAGCTTTACCAGAAACAAGAAAGAGGAAAATTACCAGACAGCAAATGGTTAATGGTGAGCGCGTAACCTTTGTCGGCATTGTCGATGCTATGGATGCGACCACTATCTACGACCACAAGCTTACCGGCTCTCTAGACCCAGAGAACTATACCGATAGTTTGCAATGGCGCTGCTATCTTGACTGGTTCAGTGCAAGAAAATTTACTTACAACTTGTTCAGTAAATACCAGCCGGCGGCCAATCCCGGTACCTATCTCATCAAACAGTTTATGCCGATAAGTTTTTATGCATATCCCAATATGCACAGAGACGTAATGGCCGTTGCCGAAGAATTGGTTGAATTTATTAAGAAATATGTTCCAGAACTCATCAAGGATGATGTAAGTTCAACAAGTTTCGAGCTAAATTGAGTGTATTCACAGCCACTTTATCGCTACTATAGCTTTATAACCATCTTAAATTTAAAGGAAATTATACCATGAGCAAGGCTTTGTTTACCTACGACGAATCAGCCGCCATATCCGCAGGCCAGAGCAACTTTATCAAGGAGTCCGGTGCTTACATTATCACTATCGACGAAGCCAAAGTAGTGAAAAGTCCAAGTGGCGCAACGTTCATTGAGTTTTCAGGCGAATCAACAGACGGCTACCTTATCCAATACCTTTCCGTCTGCATCAACAAGAAAGACGGCTCGGACAATAGCTACGGCGTTAACATGATCCAAGCCATCATGGGCTGTACCGAAGTCAAAAGCATCAGCGAAAAGATACTCAGCGCCAGCCAAACTATCGTGCCTGAGTTCGCAGGGAAACGTGTAGGGCTACTGTTGCAGAAGATTTTACGCACCAAGCAGGACGGCGGAGACACCTACAATTTTGAAATCCGTATCCCGTTCTATCCTGATACGAAGCAGACCATCAAAGAGCGTCTCGAAAGCCAAGATGCCAAGACTATCGATAGTATGCTTTCTACGCTCAAGGATAAGGACGAGCGCCGTCACGGTCCGCAATATAGCAGACAGCCATCCCACGACGTACCGCCAGTCGATGCTTACGAGGATTCAATCCCTTTCTGATACCAATTCAGCACTCCCTGCCGGTTGCCTTATTGGCAACCACATTAACGAAATGAGCATTTGGCGGTGCCTGAAGGGACTCTGAATCCCAACAGACACCTAACCCAAAACCTACCTATATAGGATTTGAGCTATGAAAAAGAGTACAGCGCCAGCACGCGCATTGGAAGTGCAACCGTTCACCCGTAGCGAGATTGTCCATTTTGCATTTACCTCGAAGCATCTGCCCCCGCATCATCACCTCCTGAACGTTGGAGGTGCGGCATGAAGGTATTTGACCCCGCACAGTACCCCGAGCTGCGCAACCTTTTCCCTGAACTAACGCCTGTTCAATTTGAAACAGCATTCCTTTTTTCTTTTGGTTGTTCTCAGAAAGAAATATCTGTATTACGCGCTGTCAATTACAGACTGGTTCAGCGTGAAATAGCGGGCTATCATTTCACAAATAACAACACAATACTGACCATTCATTAAGTAGTTAAATCTCTTTTCAAGGACGATTTTTAATGAGTGGTGTAGCACTAAAGCGAGAAGCTATTTCTGATCAGATTATCTATATGTGCGAAAACAACCCCAATCCATGTCATATTCGAGATAGTGAGCACCGATATGCCTATATCAATCCGGCGATGGCTGAATTACTGGATTTGCCGAAAGGTTTTAACATTGAAGGTAAGCAGATAACAGACATACATCATTGGATGGCAATATTTTTAGACGATATTTACCAACATGATAAAAACGTGATCGACAACAAGTCTGCGATATCTTTACTCATTACCTCTGCTTTTGGTCGTGAAGACATTGTCCAGCCTTATATTTTTGATATCCAACCTTTCTTCAACGATAAGGGCCATGTGGTTGGTACTATGGCAGAAGCTAAGCTATGCAGATTTTTCTCACCTCTGCAATATGCAGATGGCGAATCTCCCATAACATTAACCATGAATATGCCTCATAGCTATTTTACAGAACGCGAACTTGAAGTAATATTCTTTACTTATCATGGATTAAGCAGTAAAGAAACAGCGAAACGATTAAAAATTTCTCATAGAACCGTAGAAAACAGGTTATGTAATCTGTATCAAAAGACACGCGTTAATAACATCTACCAATTTCGAGAGTTTTGCAGAGATATTGAACTTGATTGCTACATACCGACAAATCTGTTAGTTCCCTCAATTCGAGTTATTGGATAACTATTATTCATCTGCAAATTTGTTGCCCATATACAGCAACCAAAAACAGAAGTCCCCCGCCCTCATTGACGCAAGGATAACCCATGCGCTATAGCGCACAGGTCAGCGTCACATTTTGAGAATGGCGGCGATGATACTGACACCGGCAGCGACCATTAACCGAGCCGGATGGTCATCTGTAAGCCAAGCTTATCGAAACGGGCCTCAATTTTGTCAAAGCGGGCTTGCATTAGAGCTTCATGCTTATCGAAGCGAGCGTCAACCTTATCGAATCTGGCGTCAATTTCCTTGCGTACGTCCTCAAGGTCGCGCTTGGTAGCAACATCGACGGCCTCATGCGATTCACGAACCGCAAGCGAAATTGCCTTGGCCTGATCTTTAGGCAAGCCAGCAGTTTCCAGCGTTTCAACGAATTTCAATGTATCGAACGCAACTTGACCCATAGGGGTTACTCCTCTTTTGAGCAAGTGTAACCCAGCAATCGTATTGACGGAAGATCACCCCATACGCTATAGTCACTCTGCATCTGCAAATTCAGGTGCCGGGATTGATACCCCGCCGAGATTCACCGCGATAGACTGACACGCCGCGAGCGTGTTTTTTTATGTCGCAATCTAGCCACATCTCAATGGTGGACTGGATAGGGCTACCGAAAGGTAGGCCGGACGGTGAACCCGGTAGTATCAACCCTGTTCAGTTCACCACCAATATAGAGATTGATACCTCTTGGTGGTGATTATAAGTTCACTATCTGGAGGTCAGCATGACGCTTCAAACATCTGTTACCACACCAAAAGTTACCATTCATAACGGTAAAGCTGTTACTACGTCGCTTGACGTTGCTGAATATTTTCAAAAACGTCATGACGATGTTTTGAAGAAGCTGCGCGCACTGGATTGTTCTGCTGATTTTAGCGCCCGCAATTTTGCGGGGGCAGAATACACCGACGAACAGAACAAACCTCGCCCGATGTTCGAGATGACCAAAGATGGCTTCGTCTTCCTCGTCATGGGCTTTACCGGCAAAAAGGCAGCAGCGTTCAAGGAAGCTTACATCGCAGAATTTAACCGCATGGAGGCTGAGCTTTATGCGATGCCGAGACATAATTCCTCAGCAGCCGAACTATTCACCGACGATAATCTTCGCAGATTAACTCATCTCGTTTGGAGCATGGCTAACAGCTTTCGTTTTGAAAAAGCATGGACACAAGGGATCTGGCATGCTCTACGGCTCGTTACCGGCGTACCATCTCCACAGCACTTTGAAGTTCGGCAGATACCGTTATTAGCCGAAGAGTGCAGTCGTATCTACTCCATGACCACCCAGCTAAAGCAAACAATCTTCGAGGCAGAACGGCAAGCCATAAAGCGTGTACTCCGTCAGCAAGAAGATGCAAATCTCGTACTTGGCGAGATGCAACGGATGATCGAGGATAGTAGCCAACAGCAGTCCAATGTTATGTCCCAAGCTCTGACTAAATGGCAACAAGCAAATGTTAGCCAGTTCCTGCAACGTCACTAAAATTTCCTTCCTGCCCCGGTAACACTCCGGGGTTACATCTTCATCGTTTTTACTAACGAGGTATATCTGTATGCAAAATTTAACCATTGCACAAACATTAACCATGTCCAGCCTTGAAATTGCCAATCTGGTCGGTAGCCGCCATGACAATGTGAAGATAGCCATTGAACGTCTTGCTGCAAAAAGCATTATCCGGCTTCCTGCAATGCAGGATTCCGAAAATATCAATAACTTAGGATTACTGCGTATTCCGGCGCAAAGTGAACGCATATTCTGGAGGGTGAACACTCGGCCAAATGAGTTAAACGTGACATCCCCTTACGCTTCTGCCACAGGACTGTTCGGTGCTCACTGCGCTGCGCTCCGCCTCAGTCCTGCAACAGAACCGTTGCCAAAGGAAACAGGGGCTAGAACGTGACAAACTCAACAGAATAAACCCATGTGATTATTAGCACGCTGTATTTCACTGCCGGAATCAGCGTTCACAGGGCCGGAATGACCGTTCACTTTCACCGGAATACGCAATTACCTCAGAAAACAAAAATCTATGTCTTCATTGGCGAACAGGGAAAGCGCGATAGCATTATCGTCGTCGCTCAGCTCTGCCCTGAGTTCACCGCCCGTCTGGTTGACCGCTGGCAAGAGCTGGAAAAACAGTTAGCCATCCCCGCCGACCCAATTCAGATTCTCAACGACCCAGCGGCCATGTGCGGCATCCTGCTTACCTACACCGAAAAGGTTATTGCTCTGGAAAGCAAGGTAGAGGAAATGGCACCAGACGTGAAAGCTCTGCACCGCATCGCCAAATCTGACGGCGGTATGTGCATCACCAACGCCGCCAAAGAGTTGCAGGTGCGCCCCAAAGACCTGTTCGCCTTCCTCCAGGAGCGTGGCTGGATTTATCGCCGTGTGGGTGCCAAGAACTGGATGGCCTACCAGAGCAGAATCCAGTCCGGCTACCTCGAGCATAAAATCTCGATTATTCCCGGTAATGATGGCACCGACAAAATTCGTGAGCAGGTGATAGTGACGCCAAAGGGACTGGCGAAACTCTCTCAAACTTTCTGCCTCGAACCGGCATAACTAAATTCTTTTCCATCAATCGTTTAGCTACGAGGAATATTCACATGCAAAATTTAGTTTCTGAACATATTTTAACCATGTCTAGCCGTGAGATTGCCGAATTGACAGAAAAACGCCATCCGGATGTAAAACGCGACATTGAACGGATGATTTCTGACCTACAGGGAGATGTGAGCAAATTTGCGCACATCTATCTGGACTCCATGAATCGCCAGCAGACTGAGTATCTACTCGACCGTGATCACACCGAATGCCTGCTCACTGGCTATAGCGCTGTTCACCGCATGCGCGTTATCAAACGCTGGCATGACCTCGAAAAACTGGCTGCTAAACCTGTCCTGCCGGAAAACTACATCTCTGCCTTGGAAGCCCTGCTGGAATCGAAAAAGAGTGAAGCTGCACTAGTATTGGTCAACAAAGAACAGGAGGCAGAAATCCACGACCTCAAGAACTTATTCAAGGAGGGCATGACCTCTACCCAGTTCTGCAAAATGCTCAACGGCGTCAATACCCAAAAGGTTAACGGCTGGCTCGCTGAACGCAATTGGCTCTACAACGAAAGCAAATCCGGCATCCGTTGGCGGGCCACGTCGTACGCTCGCGACAAATACCTGACTGAGCACCAACACATGATTAGCGTTCACGGTGCAGACGACTTCATTAAATACCAGCCAGTATTACTGCGTAAAGGGGCTGAGCGCATCTATGACCTATACCGTCGCGGCAAGGTGCCAATGAAACTCAGCTGGAACGGCGATTTTACCCATCAAAAGCAAATCAGCTTCGCATCGTAAGAGGAACCGTGCATGAAACCCCGAATTCCCGTCGACATCCGTCGGCGGGCTAAAATGCTCATCCGCCTGTGGCGCTCAGGTGCCATCTACGCCAAACGCACCTACCGACGCAAATATCTATCAATCCCCGTTAATCGGAGATGGCGGGCATTATCAAAAGACAACGGACGGCACTGGGACGTGATGAGCCATGCCACCTACGACAATGAGATTTAGACGTTATGAAGAACATGAAGTACTTTAAGGAAGCGCTGTTAGCAAAAACGCTCGAAAGCAATCGTGAGTTTGCTGAGGCAATCTTGCAATGGGGCAAGGCTGCCAAGCAAGCTAAATCACTGCATAACTTGGGCTGGGCAATGGCGCGTAAAGATTACTGCAAATCATGTTTGCGGAACGGATGGAGATAAGTGCAAATCCTTTAAATTGTAAATACTTACTCCCTTCATTAAATCACTACATACAGTCCCTTTCTATGATTCATAACTAACCGGCCTATTCACCGTCATGATAAACGGCGCAGCGGCTTGATTTAAACAGAGGTTATTATGGCAACGCTTAGAATGGATGATGAGATTTTCAATCTTTCCGAAGCGGCTCAATTTCTTAAAAAATCGCCACGAACTGTACGAAAACTCATTAAAGATAAACGACTTCATGCAAGTAAATCTGGATGTAATGGTGGTGGACAATTTGAGATTTTGAAGTCTGCCTGCCTTGAGTATGTCCACTATCAGCAACATAATCAGGCCGTGAATGCAGAGAACGGCCATTCAGAAAGGAAATCTAGATGGCACTTAAACAACGTTATGGCAATTGGTACTGTGACTTCGTTGAACCGGGTGGCAAAAGAATTAGACGCTGCCTTGATACGACAGACAAAAAGCAAGCGCAGGAACTCTATGATCAGCTGAAAGCGGAAGCATGGCGGATAAGTAAATTAGGAGAAATCCCTGACCATACCTTTGATGAAGCTTGCCTACGCTGGATTACAGAGAAAGGGCATAAACGTTCACTGGATGATGATCGCACTAAAATAGAGTTTTTTCTCAACTATTTTGCAGGAAAGTCATTGTCCAGCCTGACAGAAGATAACATTATGCAGGCTGTGGCAAAAATGCCAAACCGTAAACATCGTCAGATATGGGAAACCAGAAGAGATGCTGCACTACGTAAAGGTCTTCCTGTTCCTGATTATGTTGAAAAACCCGTATCTGCGGCAACACGTAGAGCCAGCACCTCTCTTTTATGCGAGGTCTCTTAAAGATAGCGGCTGACGAATGGAAGTGGCTTGAAAAAGCCCCTGTGATCAAGGTCAGGAAACCCGTTAGCCGGCGGATCCGTTGGTTAACGCGAGACGAGGCATCCACCTTAATTAAATGCATGCCAGAAAATTTTCGGCACATCGTCATATTCGCTCTGGCTACTGGGCTACGCCGTTCAAATATCATCGATCTTGAGTGGTCACAAGTGGACATGCAACGGAAGGTTGCCTGGATACATCCGGAAAATGCCAAAGCAGGGAGAGCAATAGGCGTTGCACTGAATGATACTGCCTGCAAGGTGCTTAGAGATCAGATAGGCCGTCACAACCGTTATGTCTTTGTCCATACTAAAGCAAAACATAAAGCAGGAGGAGGAAAAACGCCAGAGGTCAGGAAACTTCGCGTGGATGATAACTCAGCCTGGAAGACTGGCCTAAAGCGCTCAGGGATAAAAGATTTCAGATTTCATGATTTGCGTCACACCTGGGCAAGTTGGCTAGTGCAGGCAGGTGTGCCGTTGTCCGCCTTACAAGAAATGGGCGGCTGGGAATCCATCGAAATGGTGCGCCGCTACGCACACCTTTCGCCCAGCCACCTGATCGAGCATGCCAGAAAAATTGACGATGCGCTGGCGAGCGATGTCACTAATCTGGCACTTTTGGATAACGCTACAGGAAACCAAACGGCGTAAACTATTGATTTAAATGGTACGCCCTACTGGACTCGAACCAGTGACCTACGGCTTAGAAGGGCGATAACTTCTGATTTTAACTCATAACAGATGATTTCATTCGCTTTCAATTTACTGTAATAAAAAGATTTTCACATGTTGCCTGATTTCATATTATAACATAGTATTTCACCATAACGACACCCGTAAGAGCACCCGTAATGGCAGGAACACTACTCACTGACAGCAAGATCAGAGGTATTAAACCCAAAGAGCAAGCGTATTACGTATGGCAGTCATCAGCCACCAGAGGTACAGGTCGCTTGGGTCTGAAAATTTACCCTTCCGGCAGAAAGATTTTTGTTTAGCAAGTACCATAAAGATGGTGCTCGCAAATTCCTTTCACTGGGAGATTATCCCACGGTAACTCTCGCAGAAGCAACCGCAAAAGCCCTCACCGCCGCTGCCAATATCACCGCGCCAGAAACGTCTATTGCTGAACACGCTACTATAAAACAATTGTTTGACGATTACATCACCACTCAAAAAAAACAAGGTAATCGCTCTCATGACAAAACAAAAAACAGACTCAACCAAGTGTTAACCAGTAAGTACATTGATCCTGCTACACCCGCTAAGGAAATAACACCCGTTCAGATTAAGCGTGTTCTTGCAGAGTTTATAGAGCGTGGGGCAAACGCCGGAGCAAATAAGATTAGAGCTAACCTTCATGCCGTATTCAATTTTGGGTTATTCGCGGACAACGATCCGGCCAACATTAACGGAAAAACCATTTACGGGCTTGACCGAAATCCAGTCAGTGTCATTCCACCACAAAAACGGGTAGATAAAGCACTTGATCGTTTTTTGTCATGGGAGGAACTCAGCGAGCTATTAAGATTGCTCTCAGTAACGGAATCAGCTTGCCCCATTCATCCAGACTTCGCTCAATTGACCATGCTGTGTATCTTTACCGGCGGGCAGCGCCCGTGGGAAATAATGACCAATACTCGTGATCATTGGGATGAGAAAAATAAAACCCTTACAGTACCGCCTCACATATCAAAAAATAGTGATTTCCACATTATCCCATTGAATCAAAGCGCCACTGAAATTTTAAAACGGCAGAGGGAAAAGTATCCAGACGTGATGTTTCTTTTTCCGGGCAATACAAAAGAAGGGCATTTGCTATCCGCTGAATACAGTAAACAACTCCGTAAATTTTGTAAATTAACCGGTTTTAATAAATTCACCCCCAGAGATATTCGCCGTACCTTTAAAACTCTGGCGGGGGATATGGGCATTAGTGCGGAAATGCGTGATAGACTTCAAAATCACAAGAGGCCAGGTGTGTCAGCGAAACATTACGATAGGTATAACTATCTAAGAGAAAAACGAGAAATAATTGAACAGTGGGAAAAAAAATTACTTGCTTTATGATGGATATAATTTTACATAAATTAGCTATTAGCTCTGAACGGCTAATAGATTATAAATATAGGGCCTTCTACCGCTAGGAATACTCTTTTGCGGATACAAAAGGAGCAAGTATGCAATCAGTAAAAGTAGGTATCACTGCTATACAACAACTGGATTCAGCTCCCCTAACAAAAAATCAAAAATCCCTTATATGTATGCTTACTATTGGAAATATTCTCGAATTTTTTGATTTATTTCTAGTCGGTTTTGTCATTACCCTGCTTATGCAAGATCAACGGTGGTCATTAGGCACAATACAGTCTGGTTTAATCCTTGCTGGGGCAGGACTTGGAACTGTCATCGGCGCAATTTTTTGGGGGTGGCTTGCTGATAAATATGGCCGTAAGAAATCATTTTTCTCATGTATTTTATTACTTGTAATATTTACCGGACTGGCTGCACTAACGCCTGAAAATAATTGGCTCTTTTTGTCAATCATGCGAGTTTGCGTAGGTATAGCCGTTGGCGGGCTTAATGTGATTTCTGTGCCTTATGTTCAAGAATTTGTACCTTCTAAAAAAAGAGGACTGTTTACTGGTTTGACTTCAGCATTTGTACCATTGGGTCTATTTCTCGGATCATTCGCTACTCGTTATCTGGCTGAACCGCTTGGTTGGAGAGGACTTTTAATTATTGGTTGTCTTCCTGCTATTTTATTAGCATGGAGAAAATTCATTCCAGAATCACCACGATATTTACTCTCTAAAGGACGTTTTCAGGATGCCCGTGAAGCTTACGCCTGGGCGATGAATATCCCTGTAACTAAAGTGGGGCATTTACCTGAATATGTATCGATTAGCAAAAGGTCTTATCTAAATATAATAAGGCACTACCCAAAACAACTTACTATTGTCGCTATTGGTTCATTTTCTTTTATACTAGGAAGTTTCGCTATTCAGTCATGGGGACAGGTATTATTGAATCAGATTTTCCATTTTAGTATTAATGTTGTGGCAAATTTATTCATGATACTGTCTTTAGGGGATTTAGTTGGCCGATTATTTTCAGCATGGATTTCCGATTATCTTGGAAGACGTCGAACTCTCTTTTTATTCGGTCTTATTGGTGCTTTTGGATGTATAATTGCAGCATTGTCTATACAGATCAGCACAATCGTGCATTTTTTAAATTTGAATATGCTATCTTCAAGCTGGATTTTCTTTTTTGGCATTCTTATCGCTATGATGTTTGGCGATGGGGCATTTGGAATTATTAATACATTTGGTGGAGAAATGTTTTCTAATCAGGTACGATCGACCTGTCTTGGACTCGGTTATGGTGTAGGTGCTACCGCTAAAATTGTTGGTCCTGTTTTTCTCGGCGGTCTAATCGATGGCAAAAATTTTTCTGAAAATGTCGTGTTCGTACCTTTCCTCATATTTTCATTTATTTTTTTTATCGGTTCTATCGTTTATCTGTTTGCTCACGAAACCCGTAATATCCAGCTTGAGTCGATGTAATTGATATCAATCTATGACTCAGATTCGTTAGTATTCATAGATATGAATTTAATCACTTAAGAGCAAATATCTTATGTATACTCAATAAACTTCAAGATGCACGGCAAGACCGCTCGAGGGGCTTGCTACTAGAGCCTTCTGATGGGGAGGTGGATGCATCTTGAAGTACGTTGAGTATAAAAGTCAATTTCAAATCAAATTGTTACGTACCCTTTGCCATATATTCTGTATAGAATCAGTAACCCATAATTTATTACTTATTAATATGTCAAAGGGATACAGAACAGCACATACCAGTACCAATACACAAAATATTCGTTCCCACTTAGGATATTTACTGGGGTTCAATATTGGCATACAGAAACGTCGACGATATGGCCATAGTAACGGTATTCCTGCTGGTGTTAACATATCAGCTACAACGTGGCTAATATAACCAACGATCATGGCATGGACAAAATCTACCGGTATCGGAATGATAATTCGTGACAATAAGTCTGAAGAAAGAAATATGCTGCACCCTACAATAGCCAGAAAACTGTGAGTAATGCCTCTATGACCGAACACTTTGGCAATGGGTATCGAAAGCCATTTTAATCGTTGGCCTAAAAAAGACTTGGGGTGATCGATGTCTGGTAGCAGGCAGGTTAATATTCCGCCAATAATGATATGCCCCCAGTTCCCTTGAGCTAATGCTGGTGATAACTCCAATTTCTTCGCAAAAATAGCGCTTGCTAAAACAAAGATGAAATGCCCGCCAGCAGTCATAGTAACCACACATAGTCATATTTTGATGTAATTATTTTTTTGTGTGTATTGTGCATCTAAAATAATTTAACAATCAACAGTTTACTAAGTTAAAAAAACGGTCCATGCTAGATAGCTGTTAGTGATATTCATTAAAAGCGATCCGGCTTATTAAAGGTTCAGTAATTTCAATGGTAGACTATCCCCTTAACGCGATATATTACACCCATGACAAAACCATCACTATCCCAACATGACTCGCTATTCAAAAAGTTCCTTGGCGATATCGCTATAGCTAGGGACTTTCTGGAAGTACATTTGCCATCTCATCTTCGAGAGCGCTGCGATTTCAGCACTCTTGCAATGGAATCAGGCAGCTTTATCGAAGACGACCTTCGTACCCAGTGTTCAGATATGCTTTACTCCGTGCAGACGAATTCGGGGAAAGGTTATATATACACAGTAGTCGAGCACCAGAGTCGCCCTGAAAAGCTAATGGCATTCAGGCTTCTACGGTACAGTGTGGCAGCCATGCAGCGACATATTGAGCAAGGTAACGATACCTTACCGGTAGTGATCCCCGTATTGTTCTATCACGGTGCTACGTCACCTTATCCTTATAGCACGCACTTCCTAGACTGTTTTGCTGATCCTGAGCTAGCAGCTACGGTGTATCAACAAGCTTTTCCGCTGGTTGATATTACCACGATACCGGATGAGGAGATCCTGACCCACCGACGAGTCGCACTCCTGCAACTTGTACAAAAGCACATCCGAACGCGCGATATGTTGGAACTTGCCGTAGAATTAGCTACTCTAATAGAAAAATGGCAGTATTCCAAAGAACAATGCAAGAGTTTATTATATTATATAGCTCAAGCAGGAAATACGATTGACGGCGAGGGATTCATACGTACCCTTGCGGAAAAAGCACCGACTTACCGGGAGGATTTTATGACGATTGCAGAACAGCTTGAGGCTAAAGGCCGCGAAAAAGGCAAGCATGAAGGCTACCAGCTAGGCCGACAGGATGCCATTCGTCAACTAGCCAAACAATTATTTGCTAATGGTGTTGATCGGCAAATTATAAAAACATCTACTGGTTTAACAGATGATGAACTAGATAAACTATGAGGCAAGAAGCTAGCTTGCCTCTAGCGCATACGGTAATCTTAATATAAAATAACATGTTGATTTTTATAGCACATTCTCTTATCTGTTTCAGCATCCAATAACTTTCAACAAAAACTCCCGAAAAATATCCTTATTTACTAACCAATTATTAAACTCATTTTGTATGGTCATCCAGTTTTCTGGTCGTAGTGGGATGATCTGACAGCCGAATCCTCGCCCGTTTTTCTTATCTGCTTTTGTGCTTCCCCGCCATCGGTTCCATAGTGTGCGAGAGCCGGAGCTATTTGTCCGGCTGATGGCGCTATCTCATCATGCATCAACCACATTGTATATTTCCGAAATTCAGGAGCCTGTAGCACTTTTTCCATAACTTCGGCCCGTGCTGTTTGTTTACGCAGTAAACCTTCTTGCTACATTCAAAAATCAATTAGACAGATACCCAACGGACAGCATTGATAACCGCTGCTTAACGAAAGCTTATCTCTATGCGGTCAAGAACCGCTATCGCCGAAGAAGGAAGCAGTATGGACATTCAAACTGAGAATGAAATTCTTCGGGCGCTGAAAAAATTAACGGTTGAAGAAGTGGAATTCTGTCATCCGGGCGGCGAGTATTTATACGAAAGTTTAACCAACGCTTATCTTGCTCAAAAACTCTCCGATACAGATAAAGGCGATGAATACGACGCATGGTTACTCGCACTGGAAACTACCGCCGGATTCGATGAAGTCTTATACGATGTTACCAAAAAAGTCGAACAAATTCTGTATCTGATGCGATGCCGTGATGCTTACTACGAGGTGCCCGCTTAATGACTGAAAAAACGCATTATAGAAAGGCGTTCGATTCCCCTTATTTGAGCAGCGCCGATATTGTTGAGCCGACAGTGTTAACCATCTCTCATGTTGTGCTCGAATTAGATAAAACCAAGAAAACGCAAGACAGGTTCAATACGGCTTATTTCAAAGAGAAGCACATTAGACCAAACGAAAGACTTAAGCCAATGATTCTTAATGCAACCAATAGCAAGGTCATTAAAAAAATATCAGGTTCGTCATTTATCGAAGACTGGCAGAATTTAACCGTGATGATTGAGGTTGAGCATGTCAAGTTTGGACGTGAATATGTCGAAGGATTAAGAGTCTACCCTGCCATTACTCAGAAAAAAACATTAACACCTGCTCAGGTTGAAATGTGGGAAAAGGCCAAACAAAGCTACATCAATAATGGGTCACTCGATAAAGTATTAGCACATGTTGAGATGTCACAGGAAGACCAGGAACGCCTCAAGCAGGAGTGCGCTAATGCAATGGCATGACGTACAACAAAATACGGAAGTGTGGGATACGCTTCGTTTAGGAAAGGTCACTGCATCACAGTTTAGCTGTTTTATGGCCAACCAGGGAAAAGCTTTCGGCGAACCGGCCAAGCGATATGCGTTACAGATTGTCCTAGAAATTATTACAGGGAAAAAATCAGAATTTAGTTTCACTAATGAGCACATGTTACGTGGACACGAACAGGAGCCAATAGCCAGAAGGCTATACGAAGAAACAAATTTTGTTGATGTAACTAACGGCGGATTTTTTGATTGTGGTGATTATGGCGATAGTCCAGACGGATTAGTTGGAAATGATGGTGTTATTGAAATTAAGTCCGTTACCGCCGCTGTGCATTTTGAAACATTGAAACGTAGAACGTTTGACCCCGTTTATAAATGGCAACTTATAGGCCACCTTGACTGCACGGGAAGGGCTTGGATCGATTTTGTCAGCTATTGCTCAGACTTTCCTGAGTATCGGCAATTAATCTCGCATAGGTTGTATCGCAAAGACTACGAAGAAGAGATTAATCAACTTCAAGCAAGAAGAAAAGCGTTTCTTAATCTGGTTGCCACTACCTGTGATGTTATAGAAAAAAGTTGATTGAAATAATCAATCATAAGCGAGTCAACATAATGACAATAAACACCGTGATATTTTCCGGTAATCTTGGCGGTGACTGTACGACACGCAGTACCACAAGCGGCAAGTTGATTGCCACATTTTCTTTACCAGTCAAGCAAGGATACGGTGAGCATGAGAAAATCTCTTGGGTGCAATGTCGAATGTTTGGTGCCAAAGCTGAAAAGTTACCCATTTATCTGACACGAGGAACCAAGGTTACTGTTATCGGCCAATTTTTGCTCGAAAGTTGGACGGGGAAAGATGGTATAGAAAAAACAACCGCTGTTGTTCTGGTTAACGAGATTGATTTCTCCAGTAAGCAGGAAAATAAACCTCAGCAAAATCAACCACTAGCAAGTCAATCTGGAAATGTAACGTCAGGCTCATTTTATGACGACGAGATCCCCTTTTGAAGGCTAGTTTAAAGAAATTTCATAATGGCCGTAGCGATACCGACGATAGCAGCCATCATGCCAGCCATTTTTATGAGCAACCAAGTTGATATACTTTCAACATCTTTGCGAAGTAAAGCGATTTGAGCGGCTGTATCTTTACGGGAATCGATGATCTGTGCTTCCACTTTTTCAAAACGATGTTCCATATCCTTACGGACATCGGCAATATCGCGTTTTACCTCGGTGATATCCGACTTCGTCGCTACATCCGCCACTTCGTGTGACTTGCGAACAGCGATAGAAATCGCTCTTGCCTGATCTTTCGGCAACCCAGCGTTTTCTAGTGTTTCGACGAATTCTTGAGTATCAAATGCAACTTGGCCCATAGCGAAACCTCCTGTTTTTTCTTTAGTTTAAACCTTTTGAGGGTCAACAAGCAAAATTTTAAAAGTCACCCGTCAATGTATTTCAACCAAATTCATTTAACAATGAAGAAATTATTATGACTAAATTAATTGTAATTGAAAATACCGTTGTTCGTCAGGACGCTTTCGGACGTTACTGTTTGAATGATTTACATCGTGCGGCAGTGGCGCAAGGTAAAGCGACGGAATCTCAGCGCCCATCAAACTTCCTTAAATCAGAAGGAGTAAGTAATTTTGTACAAAAAGCAAGCGAAGCTACGAAAATAGCTTCGGTCAATATCATCAAAGGTGGTATTGAATCTGGTAGCTGGGCAGTTGAGCTTATTGCTATCCGATATGCTGCTTGGATAGACCCCGCTTTTGAAGTTCAGGTTTATGAGCGGTTTAGAGATTCAGTAAAAAGCAATAACGGTGTACTGGTTGAAAAGGTTCAAGCTGGATTGGCAATGCTCGCTTTTTACAAGCAGGAGCTACGTATTGCACCTTCTGCCATGTTGGGCGCAATGAAAAAACTCCAATCGTCCCTCGGCATGCCAGATATTCTACCAGCCTACGCCATAGACGCACCAGAGAAAAGTGTAACCGGATCAAGTGAGGTTACACATTCGCTCACTGAGCTTTTACTGCTGCACGGTAAACCCTATACGCCCCAATCTGGTTATCGGCGGCTGCAACTGCTCGGACTCGCTGAACGTAAATCGCGCCCTAGCAGCAAGCATCCTGATAAAGAAAAACTGTTCTGGTCGCTAACGGAGAAAGGTTTGCAGTTCGGTAAGAACCTGACAGACAACAATAACCCGCGCCAGACGCAACCACACTTCTACGACAGCCTCTTTCCCAAGCTTTTAAGCGTCATGATGAACGGAATTGCAGCATAAACCCATGTACGCATTGACGAAAGAGCAAAACATGCGCTATATTCTACTCAGCACCTTAACAAAACGGGTGCCGGGTTTGACAGCCCAAGTCAAAGAGCGGATATAACACGCCGCTTTAGTGCGGTTTTTTACGTCCGAAATCAGCGTTACGCCCCAATAATGGCGTGATGTAACGGGGGAGCCGTAAGGCTCGCCGGATTTCTCTTTGACCGGTCTGTCAACCCTGTTACGTCTCGCCACCCTGTTTGACAGCAGGTAGCGAGATTTGGAAAACTTCAAAGAGAGGGCAACACTATGGTTGCTACGACCCAAACTCGTTCTGAATTTATTGATACCTACTGGATTATTCCAGAGTACTCCACCACGCCTTACGGCAAAGTGTCGTTTACACGTCAAGATCGCCGCACCTTCAATTCCATGTTCAAAGATAGCCGCCTAATATGGGCTGGTCGTCAACCTGTGCAAGCTGGTATGGGGGGAAATTAACATGAGAATTGTTGATACCTCGACTGCACAGCAGGAAAAAATAAGACCAGAAATTAGTCATGAAAGCCACACCAGACTTATTAGAGCGATGGAAGTGGCGGGATATATTTACGAACACATAAATAAACATTCGTGTGAACATGAGTCAATGCCTTGGCTTCCTGAAATTATTGATTATTTACGAGAAGATATTAGTTGCATTTTTAAGGAAATCGACGAATGGGAGTTGAAAGATAGTTTATCAAAAGTCGATTTACTTAAAGAAAATGATTTACAGGAACCTTGTCATGACTAACGTTACCTATGCCTATTTTAAATCAAAAGATGAGGAACAGGCGTTTCTCATGACGGGAAGCGATATTGGATTTACTAAGTGGGATAATGAGTTAAAGGAAGCATTACTACGCGCGCCTCTTACATTTCGGCAATATAAAGTATTTGACGCAATTCACCGACTGACTATCGATTGGAATAAACAGTGTGCACACATTGAAAATACGCGAATAGGGAAAATGACGGCTATCCATCATACACATGTCAGTAAAGTTAGGAAGGAACTTGAAAACATGAATATGATATTCAAACACAATAATGAAGTCTCCATAAATCAAAATTATCATGAGTGGAGTTTCAATAAAAGTTTAGCTAAACCAGCTAATAAAGTTAAGCCGAAACAGCTAATAGTGAGGAAACGTTAGCTAAAACGGCTAATAAAAATAAGCCAAATCAGCTAATGAGCGTTTAGCCGAATCAGCTAAACATAAAAGAAAGGAAAGAAATATATTAAAACATAAACCACCCCAAACCCCTCCTTCGGTAAAATCAAAATCGTTTGACCCAAGCTCGGTAGAACTTCCTGATTGGCTACCGAGACCAACCTGGGATTCTTGGGTGCAGTACCGGAAGGAAATCAACAAGCCGATTAAATCCCAGCAGACGGTAATTCAGGCTATCAAGCTGCTAGGCAAGTGCCGCGATAACGGACATCAGCCTGAAGAAATTATTAACGCTAGTATCGCCAACGGTTGGCAAGGACTCTTCGAGCCACAGCAAGCCGCTAAACCTCGGGCGACCAGTTTGGTCAATCAGGTGGCAACACGTCCCAGTAGTCCAGCGGGATTTATCGTGGTGAACGGCTGAATCTTGAATTTGTATGCTCAATCCTGTTCTAGAATCAATTTTAAGGCACCGAGAAAGCCCGTCACGGCGTTTTCTACCCTAAAGACACGAACGTACCACTTGAGCACTAGAATCGCCCAGAGAGGCTTGCAGGAGTTTTTAGCGTGAGGTTGTGTTCAGCAGTCGATTCTAAGGTATCCAGGAACCGCTGAGTGACGTTTTCTCAACCCTAAAAGACGCGCACCACAGATTCGATATTAAACCGCTCTCAGCGTGTTACAGCTCGCGTGAGTGGATACGCTGAAGCGACAATACGGAGTTTCCCCCCGATGATGAATATCATTGAACGACTGAAAAAAATTATGCCAAAGCATGTGCAACCCATAACCACTAATCGTGATGAATATTTCGCCGTGGTGGAAAAAATATCACGGGAAGCCAGTCAGAAAACCGTGGAATTGAACAGGCAAAACCGCCTCAAGTATCTAATTGGACGCTCAGGGATATCCCCCCTGCATCAGGATTGTCGCTTTGAAAATTATCAAGCCTATACTGCTGATCAACGAGCTGCTTTACATCAAGCTATTGCGTTTGCAAAAAACTTTGGCTCAGGTTTTGGGGGATTTGTTTTTAGCGGCTCCTGTGGGACAGGGAAAAATCATCTTGCAGCCGCTATTGGTCATTGCTTGATAAACAAAGGTAAATCCGTGTTGTGCATCACCGTTGCTGATTTGATGATGCGCTTTCGGTCAACGTATGAAAAACATGCCGAATGGAGCGAAGAGGGCTTATTGCGTGAGTTATGCAACGTTGATTTACTGGTTCTCGATGAGATAGGTATCCAGCACCGAAATAGCGACAATACGCAAATTCTGATTAACCAACTTGTTGACCGTAGAACGTCACACAAAAAACCGATTGGTATGTTAACTAATTTAACGGGTGAGCAAATAAGCGGCGTATTGGGCGAGAGAGTACTTGACCGCATGATGATGGATAACGGCATTTGGATTAATTTCAATTGGGAAAGTTACCGCTCAAAAGTTAAATGTCATGCTTAAACCAAACAAACAATCCGCATCGCCATTTTATCTTTAAAAAAGTAAAAATATTTATGACATATTTACGAAAAAGTTGGTTTCGACACGAGGCCATCAGCACGAGGCAAGCTAATAGACTTGTGAAACGATATACTGAGAAAGGGTATCATGTTGAGAAATCGCTTAACGCCGACCATAAATTATGGGATGTCGCCGTTAAACTGGTAGAAAGCGGGAATAATCACCCCACCCCACGCTGCATGATTAACAAAGTCTGGAATTCTCCGTTATATAAAAATCCTACCGTGGTTTAAATATGCTAATCAGTAATACACCAAAGTCATTCAAAGACAGATGGCAAACACCTATTGAAGTATTTCGAGCCCTTGATGCTGAATTTAATTTCAAACTGGATGCTGCCGCCGATAAAAGCAACGCGCTATGCAAAGCGTTTTTAACTGAACAGCACGACGCATTGAAAAGCGACTGGAATAGCAAAGGTGCTATCTTCTGTAATCCGCCATACAGCAAGATTATGCCTTGGGTGAAGAAAGCGGCTGAGCAGTGTAAAAAACAGAATCAGACTATTGTGATGCTACTGCCTTCTGATACCTCTACAGCATGGTTTTATGAAGCGTTAAAAACATCTGATGAAGTGCGTTTCATCACCGAGGGACGACTCTCATTTATCTCTGCCGAAACAGGCAAGGAAGGAAAGGCGGGCAACAGCAAGGGCAGTGTGTTGTTTATCTGGCGACCGTGGCGAATACCTGGATGCTGGATGACGTATGTCCAAAGAAAAGAATTATTAAAAAAAGGTGTGAATCGTGATAATCGAACTCCCCTTCCCGCCCAGCGTTAATACTTATTGGCGACATAATTCAAAACGCATTTACCTCAGTGATAAAGCAAAAGAATTTAAAGCAACAACCGCAAAAATTGTCAAAGAGATGCGCCAGAAATCTGACTGTCAAAAATTTGAAGGTGAGGTCTCTGTATTGATGCAACTCTATCTACCCAACAAGAGAAAGCGTGATGTAGACAATTACTCTAAAGGCGTACTCGATTCTTTAACTGGGGCAGATATTTGGCACGATGATAGCCAGGTTCGCGTGATGACCGTTGAGAAGATGGATAACAACGGTGGTGTAAAAGGCGGCAAGTGTGTTGTCATTATTGATGAATGTTGTTAACCGTTAAAATCCTACAAAACTAAATAAATAAAACACTCTATGAATAACATTGAAAAATACACAACGGGCACGGCCTATAGTGCCAGCGCGACGACGTTTCTATGCGGTGCGCTATCGCTTAGTGAATGGGCGCTGGTTACGGGTATTATCTGTTCAATATTGACCGTTGGCCTCAACTGGTACTACCGACATAAAGAGTACCGTTTCAAGAAAAAATAATAACAATAAAGAGGAAGTAACGATGGGCAATGAATTAAAACTCCATTTTCACCCTTCCAGTGAAAAACCCGGCAAGTCATCAAAAGCTGAGCAGTATCTTATTACCAATAATGCAGCTTATTACAATGTCGTGGTCAGTGTTGTTGCGGAAAGTGGGGATTTTCTCTACTTCCAGGGTTGGGATAACGGGCAGTATGAAACGTTCACACCCGACATGTACCAATACTGGGCTGAACTACCGATCGGATTACTATAATGTCTCCCGAACTTCGTAAACGATTGATAACAGTGACGTCAGGTGGCGTATTAGCGCTGGCTGCCGTCTTGGTGCAGTGGCACGAAGGTAAGCGCTATAAGCCCTATCGTGATGGCGGCGGGGTGCTCACTGTCTGTCACGGTCATACCGGCAAGGACGTTACGCCAGGGGAAATTTATAACGAAGAAGAATGTAACGCGTTGATGAAAAAGGATTTGCAGGTAGCACGTGCTACTGTTGAACGTTATGTCACTGTTCAGCTTACCGATTTGCAGAAAGCCGCTTTGACTTCATTTGTTTACAATATCGGCAGTGGGGCATTTGCCAATTCAACGCTACTTAAAAAGTTGAACGCCGGAGATATTCAAGGCGCTTGTGACCAGATGCGCCGATGGAAATACGATGAAGGAAAGGTATCAAACGGGCTGATTAACCGCAGAGAGGTAGAACGGGAAATTTGTTTAAATCCGAATGCACTAATCAATCCAACTCAATGAGCCTTGGTTGTCGTTCAAGGCTTTTCTATACGCTCCGCTGTGTAAAGAATCACATCAAACCTGAACCTTTTGAAATGAGCCTTTGAGGAAGTCGGTTAGTGCTGGCGAGCCTTGATGGACTAATTTCCTGTGCGGCAAAGGTTCATTTCAAAAGGAAAACGCAATGCAATATTCAAATGTTGTAGTACTACCTGTATCAAAAAAACCTACCATGAGTAGCCTTGAAATGATCGACTACATTAACGCTGACCGTGCATCAAAAGCAAAAAGTGAAGGATTGGCGTTCCCTTGCAAGAAATACAGACAATTACAACACAGAAGCTTTTTAACAAAAGTACCGAAAGTGTTAGGCGAGCACTCAGCAAAATTTTTTGCTCAGTACAAAGACAGCACCGGTCGTGATCTTCCTTGCTACCGCTTCCCCAAGCGTGAAGCCTGTTTGATGGCTATGAGCTACAGTTACGAATTACAGGCCACCGTGTTCGACAGGATGACTGAGTTAGAAGGTGGTCAAGATATTAACCTTCTCGACTTGTCCGGTTTAACAGAACTCACCATTAAGCAGATGCAAGATCGGGTTGCACTGGCTGAAAAGCATTCTTTTACAGAGCATGGTCAAAAAGGTAGCAGCCTAATGGCATTGCGTAGAAGAGAAAAAAAGACAATTACAATAGTTGAAGAACAGGTGAAAAAACTCTCTCAACTTCTTCTATGCGATCTTGGCGATTTTCCAGATACCAGGAATTTAAAACAAGATGAACAACCTAGAATTCATTGAAAAACATGTAATAACTGAATTGATGAAGCAAGGATATGACCAATCTGTGGCACGGATCAGTGCAGACATAGCGAAAGAACATTATCGCCGCAATACCGCCAGTGCAAAAGGTAAGATGTTTGTAGATTGTCTGCATGTTGCCAAAGTCTGGGCTGGAAAATATCAGCCTCAAATTAAAATAAAATGAGGATGACTTCATGTGGATATTAATCCTGGCTATGTATGCCAGTCCTTACTCATTCAGTAACGTAGCTAGCCTTCATACACAAGAGTTTGACACTGAAAATAGGTATCAATTTGCCGCAAAAAGGTTTGAACAGGAATTTGAGACTTTTAAGGACATCAACGCAAAAGCAATTTGTGTAAAAAAATAATTACCCGTTCTGAATTTATCCCCATAAATCTTATTATATCGCACGGTAAGGAATCATTTTGTCTGCTTATTACAACGAGATTGACCCTTACGCGGCACAATGGCTGCGTAATTTAATCGTTGCTGGCCATATCGCCGAGGGTGATGTCGATGAACGCTCAATAGAGGATGTGAAACCTGATGACCTCAAGTCATATACCCAATGTCATTTCTTCGCCGGAATGGGTGTCTGGTCATACGCATTGCGTCATGCAGGATGGCCGGATAATAAGCCAGTCTGGACAGGAAGCTGCACTTGTCAACCTTTCAGCGCGGCAGGCAAGGGAAAGGGATTTGCTGACGAGCGACACTTATGGCCCGAGTTCTTCCACCTCATCCAGCAGTGCAAACCTGGCGTTATCTTTGGTGAGCAAGTTGCAAGCCCTGACGGACTCTCTTGGCTCGACCTTGTACAAACTGACCTAGAAGCAGCGGGCTACACCACAGCAGCACTTGATTTATGCGCTGCGGGCTTCGGTGCACCGCACATCAGACAGAGACTCTACTGGGTGGCCGACGCCCACTGCGCGGGACTGGAAGGATGGCAGGGAATGCAATGCAGCGATCAAATCCCAGCTAGGACGTTTGGTATGGCTGACGGGCTGGGCAACACCCAATACAATGGATATCTTACCGATGAGAAGTCGGAAAGCATTAGCCAACTCGAGGAAGAAAGGCGGCTGTGCCAATCTGAAAGATCAGATACACGAAATAGTGTACTGCAAATATCCCTGCCGACTAACAGCTTCTGGCGAAATGCGGACTGGCTCTTCTGCCGGGATGAAAAGTGGCGGCCAGTTGAACCCGGCGCATGCCCGCTGGCTGATGGGATTACCTCCAGAGTGGGACGACTGCGCGCCTACGGGAATGCGATTGTTCCGCAAGTTGCATCAGCATTCATAACGGCATTTCTGGAAACAACTTATGCATTGGAAAATTCCTCTTGTTATCGCTTTGCTACTGACCTCAATGTTAGGAGTAACCCTGTATTACCGGACACTGTATTATGACGCTGAAAAAGCACGAAAGATTGCTGTATTTGATAGGGAAAAACAACAGGTTGCATTTGAGCAGTTAAGCCATCAAATGCAGACCATCTCAGCGCTGGATACACAACACACCAAAGCACTTGAACATGATAAGAAACTTATTACCCAGCTTGAGCGCGATGTGGCTACTGGTCGTCGCCGGTTGCACGTCAAAGCAACCTGTTCCAATGTGTCCGCCAATGCCACCTCCTCCAGCCTGGATGATGCAGCCCGCGCCAGACTGACTACACCGCTCAACGAAATTATTTCACCCTCAGACGGCGAATCGAAATTGCGGAAGAGCAGATAAACGGCTTGCAGGATTATGTGCGGCAAGTAGTCTTGTCTCATCAACAGGAAGCGAAGAATAAATGAACTGGATTGATTGTCGTGTTCGTCTGCCAGATATTGACGATAACGTACTTATTTATAATAACAATACAAAAGGTCAGCTAGTTGGCGTTTATCTGGGTAATGGCCAATTTCACTATGCCGATTGTTGTCAAGGTATCCAGAAAATATGTACCGCCAGTCACTGGATGTCGTTGCATGAGCCGCCAATTGTGAATAAAAGCATTAGAGGATAAACAATATGGGAAAATATAGGAGCGTTGGTTTTCACGCAATTCAAGTCTTTTTTAAAGATACGGATATGCCAGAAGAATATCTGTCGATGTGTGCGCCAACAATAACATATGATTTCTTAAGATTTATTACGCTTGAAAAGAAAGAATGTATTATTCCAGCATCGAGAGTAAAACACTTAAAAGTACTTCCTCTAGAAAAATACAGAGCAAGCAATAAGAGTGAATCGAAACACACCTTTTGTACAAGTATTGATTCTGATTGTATCAATAATATTCAAAAAGAATTGCGAATATTATTTAATAATAGACCAGTGAATTAAAATACCAAATGAAAAAAATCACACTCTACGATTCTCGCTGGGATAAAGCGCGCCGAGTTTTTCTTGCCAGAAATCCATTATGCGTAATGTGCCTGGAAAGTGATTTAATTAATCCTGCTACCGTCGTTGACCACATTGTACCGCACCGTCTTCACTTTGCTCAGACAGCAGAAAAAGTTAAGACAGCACAAAAACGTTTTTGGGATGAAAAGAACTGGCAGCCCCTCTGCGTTCAGCATCACAACACAACCAAGCAACGAATGGAAAAAGGTAACAAAGGCTTTGGCTGTGATGAAAACGGGATGCCGAGTAATCCCAATAGTCACTGGTATCAACAAAATAAATAGGGAGGGTGGGTTAAAAGTTCCCGTAAAAAGGGCTTACTGACCTATGTGCCCCCTCTGTACGCACAGTCGCGAAATGAAATCTCATTTCACAAAACATCACATATTATTGAAATATAAATATTTTTATAAAAAACTAACAAAATGGATACATTTATTGCAGGAAGACGCCCAAAACCCACCGCCTTAAAATTAGTGACCGGCAATCCAGGAAGAAGACCACTTAATAGCGCAGAGCCTACCCCACCACCCTATTCAGCCCCTCCCCCAAAACACTTATCCAATACGGCAAAAGAAACCTGGGAGCGGCTAACGCTGCTGTTAAATAGCATGGGCGTATTAACGATTGCCGATGCTTTTGCACTGGAAAGGCTGTGTGATATTTACGCTGAGATCCTGCGGTATCGCGTCTTGATAGAGAGCAACGGTGAAACGTTTGAGGTGCATTCTCAAAACGGCGTATTAATCAAGGCGAATCCAGCCGTTTCGATGCTGTCGGATGCGGATAAACGCTTTAAAAGCTATCTGGTTGAATTTGGCTTAACACCCGCCGCAAGAACCAAGGTGAGGACGCATGACAAAGAAAAAAAACCGGACGAACTCGACGAGTTCTTCGCTCACTGATTTGACCACCCACTATGCCACTCAAGTTGTTTCCGGCGTGGAGATTGCCGGGCCTGATATTCGTCATGCCTGTCAACGTCACTTGCGGGATTTATCGACGGGTAATACGCGGGGTCTGTTGTGGGATGTCGGATCCGCACAGCGTGCCATCCGTTTTTTTTCCAGCGTATTGAAATTGAACGGCGGTATCTATGAAGGCAAGCCATTTAATTTACTCCCTTGGCAGTGTTTTATCGTTGGCACCCTTTTTGGCTGGCGAAACAACGAAGGACAACGCCGTTTTCGGATGGCCTACGTTGAAGCCGGAAAAGGATCGGGAAAATCGCCACTGGCGGCGGGGATAGGGCTATATTGCCTGGTTGCTGATAATGAAGCGCGAGCCGAAGTCTATGCCGCTGCCACCAAAAAAGACCAGGCGATGATCCTGTTTCGTGACGCCGTCGCGATGGTAGACCAATCGCCAAAGCTGGCCGAACGTATCCAGAAATCCGGTGGGGCGGGTAAGGAATGGAATCTGGCTTTTTTACAGGCTCGTGCTTTTTTCCGGCCTATCAGTGCTGATGATGGGCAATCCGGCCCGCGTCCTCACTGTGCCTTGATTGACGAAATTCACGAACACAAAAGTAATCAGGTCGTTGAAATGATGCGGGCGGGCACAAAAGGCCGCCAACAGGCCTTGATTTTCATGATCACCAATAGCGGCCATAACAAAACCAGTGTGTGTTACGACTATCACGAATACGGCCGTAAAGTGGCAGAGGGCAGCATTGAAGATTATAGCTTTTTCGCATTTATCTGTTCGCTGGACGAAGGCGATGACCCCTTTAAAGATAGCGGTTGTTGGAAAAAAGCGAATCCCTCATTAGGGCATACGTTCAGCGAACGCTATCTACAGGAGCAAGTCACGCAAGCCCGTGGTATGCCAGCCAAAGAGAGCCTGGTTCGTCGTCTCAATTTCTGTCAGTGGGTCGATGCCGAGAATCCCTGGATTAATAGTGATAGCTGGATGGCGTGTGAGAAAACCTCGCTGGATTTAGCGTCGCTGGCAAACTCACCCTGCTACGGTGGCCTGGATTTATCCGGCAAGCAGGATTTAACGGCGCTGGCGCTTTATTGGCCGGAAGAAAAAGTGGCTTATGTCGAGTTCTGGACACCGAAAGACACCTTACTGGAACGTGCCAGGGTCGACAGAGTGCCTTACGATACCTGGTTGCGAGCGGGTTATCTTAACGCCCCGCCAGGGAATGCGATTAATCTGGGTTTTGTTGCCCAACGGATAGCGGAATTATCCGCACGATATACCCTCAATCGTATTGCCTACGATGCGTATCATATTGATTATTTACGGCCAGAACTGGAAAACGAAGGGGTGAATACGCTATTAACGCCGCACGGACAAGGCTTCGGCAAATCGAAACAATCCGGACTTTGGATGCCGCGATCCATTGAATTGTTTGAGCAGCGTCTTCTCGGTGGCGAATTACGTATTGATTTCAACCCCTGCCTACGTTGGAACGCCGCGAATACGGTTATTGAAGAAGATAAAAACGGCAATCGTGTTTTTAGCAAACGCCGCAGCAACGGCCGTATTGACGGTGTGGTAGCACTGGCGATGGCAATCGGAGCCGCCGAGGTGCTTGAAGAAGAAACCGGCGATCTGGATGGCTTTTTAACAAATCCGATTATGGTAGGACTGTAGTGAAAAAACATCAATCTCCCGGTAAAATTAAAAGCGCGGTGCTCAACTGGCTAGGGGTGCCACAGAATTTAACCGATACGCTGTCATCGTTTCATGACTATAGCCAGAGTAAGAGTGGGCAAGTGGTGACAACGGATAAAGTCCTGCAACTTTCTGCGGTCTGGGCGTGTGTGCGTCTGTTGAGTGAATCAATATCCACGTTACCGCTCAAACTCTATCACCGTAAGTCGGATGGTTCACGCAGCCTCGCACAGCAACACCCTGCTTATCCTGTCTTGTGTCGTCGTCCTAACCTGGAAATGACACCTTCGCGTTTTATCCAAATGATTGTTGCTAGCTTGTGTTTACGTGGTAATGCCTTTGTTGAAAAAAAGAAGGTCGGTCAGCGTCTGGTCTCCCTCGTCCCACTATTACCCCAATACATCACCGTTAAACGACGTGATAACGGGCGACTGGAATACCACTATACCAACGACACCAAACCGGGTTATTCCTCATTAAAACCGCGAGTTATTGCAGATAATGACATGATGCACATACGGGGGTTCGGATTAGACGGCATTTGCGGCATGATGCCGTTGAAAACGGGTCGTGAGGTGTTTGGCTCGGCAATGTCGCTCGAAACGACGGCAGCGCGATATTTCCAGAAAGGCATGTCGGCATCCGGTTTTATCTCGTTCGATAAGTTGTTGTCAGAAGAACAACGTGAAAGATTTAATAAGCATCTTGAAAACTTTGCTGGCTCAGAAAATACCGGCAAAGTCATGCTGCTGGAAGCCGGAATGAAATTTAATGGTATCACCCTCGATCCACAAACCTCACAAATGTTGGAAAGCCGCGATCATAGCATCGAAGAAATCTGCCGTTGGTATCGCGTTCCACCGTTTATGGTCGGTCATATTACGAAACAAAGCAGTTGGGCTTCTAGCGTGGAAGGGATGAACCTGATTTTCTTGACCAATACATTACGGCCCTTACTGGTCAATATTGAACAGGAAATCGCCCGCTGTCTGCTGGATAATGACGAGGATTATTTTGCAGAATTTTCTGTTGAAGGACTGCTCAGAACCGATAGCACGGGTAGAGCAGCCTATTACACTACTGCGCTACAAAATGGCTGGATGAGTCGCAATGATGTGAGGAGACTGGAAAATCTGCCGCCGATTGAGGGCGGAGACCTGTATACCGTTCAGTTGAACCTGACGCCCCTCGATCAACTGGGGCAGGAGAATGACGGCGAAAAAGTGCGAGCGGCTCTAAATGCCTGGTTATTTCCTGAAAAATCCTCATCTCATCACCCGACTGGCACCCCGCAAGAAACAGAATAACTGGAGTTTTTCCCGATGAAAAAAAGTGCACTTCCGGTATTACCGGCGGTTTTTCCCTGTCCGAAAATGACCAATGAAATTTCACCGTCAGCATTGGCAAAATGGAACAGCAGCATCAGGGCATCAAGCCAGGATGATAATACGCTATCGATATTTGAGACGATTGGGCAGGATTGGGCAGGATTGGGCAGGATTGGGCAGGTGAAGGGATCACCGCTAAACGAATTGGCGCAATATTGCGTTCATTGGAAGGTAAAGATATTACCGTCAATATCAATTCGCCGGGTGGCGATCTGTTTGAAGGGCTGACTATCTTCAATCAACTCCGTGAATACGCGGGCAAAGTCACCGTGAAAATATTGGGATTAGCAGCTTCTGCGGCTTCAATCATTGCCATGTCAGGCGATGAGATACAAATCGGGCGCAGTGCTTTCCTGATGATCCACAACACCTGAGGGATGGCCGTCGGTAATCGCCATGACTTTGCCGACATTGCCGAAAAAATGACCCCCTTTGATTTTGCCATGCGGGATGTTTACGTCGCCAGAACCGGCATGGATGAAAAGACGATCACCGCGATGATGGATAATGAAACCTGGATTAATGGCGGCGAAGCGGTGGAGAAAGGGTTTGCGGATGCCTTCCTGCCCGCTGATAGCACACAACAGGATAACGATTCGCCTACCGCCGCACTGAGAAAACTGGATGCACTGTTGGCGAAAACCAATACACCTCGCGCTGAACGTCGACGATTATTTAAAGCTTTACGGGGTGATATGCCGAGCGCTGTCACGCCCTCTCACGGTACGCTGTCCGCTACCCCTGATGTTTCTTCCGAGACCTTGACACAACTGGATAATGCCTTGCGTCGTCTGGTGTCGATACCCTATTAAACTGGAGACAATATGTCTGATATTAATGAAATGCTTAAGAAAATAATGGCTTCTATCGAAGAAGCCAGCAGCAAATATAGCGCCCAGGCAGAGAAAGCCCTGAAGGAAGCGCAAAAATCGGGTGAGCTTTCCGCTGAAACCAAAGCGGCCGTTGATAAAATGGCGGTCGAACTGAACACCTTACGCGAAGCAGAAAAAACCCTGAAAGCCCAGGTAGGCGAAGTTGAACAACATCTTGCCCAAATGCCTGTGGCTAATGCGTTGAACGTGGTGAGTTCTATTGGTCAACAGGTGGTTGGCATGGAGGTAGTGCAGGCTTTAGGCTCGGGCATGGAATCCAGTAAACGAGTAATAGCCCCGATTAACGCCGCACTTATTTCATCGGATGTCACAGGAACGATTGTCGCCCCCGACCGTCAAGCAGACATCTTGACCAAGCCGAAGCAACGGTTGTTTATTCGTGATTTGATTGCCAGTGGAAAGACGCAAAGTAACACGATTTATTACGTGAAGCAGAAAGGATTTACCAATAATGCCAAGACTGTCGCGGAAAATACCGCCAAGCCCTATAGCACGATTGAATTTGAAGAGGCAACAGTCCCCGTTCGCACGATTGCCCATATGTTTAAAGCCTCCAAGCAAATTCTGGATGACTTTTCGCAACTGGCCTCCCTTATCGATATGGAGCTACGTTATGGCCTGAAATACGTTGAAGAGCAGCAAATTCTCTTCGGTGACGGTACCGGCTCAAACCTTAACGGGATCTTTACTCAAGCCACTGCATTCAAAGCAGAATTAAAACCAGCACATCGAACCGCGATCGATGATCTGCGGCTTGCCATGCTACAAGCGCAACTGGCACGGATCCCCGCGACAGGCCATGTGTTGCACTTTACCAACTGGGCACAGATTGAACTTATCAAGGATACGCTGGGGCGTTATCTCCTCTCCAATCCGGCAGCCCTGACTACGCCGACTTTGTGGGGCTTACCCGTTGTCGTCACAGAAGCCGCTGAGTTTAAAGATAAATTCCTGGTGGGGGCTTTCAATCTAGGTGCGCAACTGTTTGACCGTGAAGAAGCAAGCGTGGTGATCAGTACCGAGAATACCGATGATTTTGAAAAGAATATGATTTCGATTCGTTGCGAAGAGCGTCTGGCGCTCGCGGTTTACCGCCCTGAAGCCTTTATCAAAGGTGACTTAACCAAGATAGAGGTTTCAGGTGGCGCGGGAAAAGGTGGGAATAACGGAGAGTAATCAACGTTAAACACAATGGCCTACATGGGTAGGCCATTTTTTACTGGAAATAAACCAACATGTTTATTGACAAAGAACAGGTCAAGCGACAATGCAGAATTGAATTAGGCGATAACAGTGAAGATGTACTGCTTGAGAATTATATCGCTGCCGTAGAGCAAAAAACCATCGCACATCTTAACCGTAATCTCTACAAAGAATCCGTGCCTGAAACTGACCCTCACGGCCTGGTTATCAATGCGGCGATTATTCAGGGGATGTTGCTATTGGTGACGGGGTTATATGAGCATCGTGGGGGTATATCCGATATGGAACAGTGGTCTATTTTTCCGTTTTTTAAGTTTTTAGTTGATGACTACAGGCTGAGCGGACTATGAAACCGCATTATAGCAGACCGTATTCCCGTTTCCCCGATCCCAGAGAGTTAAATAAGCGCGTGTTGTTTTATACGCGACAGGATGAACCGATAGGCGGCAGCGGGATACAGGCAGCAAATCAAGACGAGCATACCGTCTGGGGAAAATTGATCCCCGTGAGTGACACACTTCGCCTCCATTCTTTTCAAATCAACAAAACCATCACGCATAAAATCATTGTGAGATACAGACAATCGCTTTACTCAAGTGATCAGGCGGTAATTAACGGTGTCGTCTATCTCATACGGGGCGTTACTGATATCCACAGTGCGGGGCGGTTTCTGTCTTTTTCCTGTGAAGAAATGAGCAGTCAACCAGAAAGGGGAAATGATTTTGGATAATCTCCATATTGATTTTCATCAACCCAAAGAATTTGTCTTTAATCGCGCAAGGATCCGTCGTGCTTTTGTGAAAGTCGGTCAAATGCATCTTAAAGCAGCACGTCGTCAACTGATGAAGCGGGGTGGCCGTTCACGACCTGGTGAAACCCCACGGTGGCAAACCGGGCGATTAGCGCGATCTATTGGTTATTACGTTCCGAAAGCGACATCACGCCGACCCGGGTTAATGGTTAAGATCGCCCCCAATCAGAAACGCGGTGTCGGCAGTAAACCGATTGAAGGCGATTTTTATCCTGTTTTTCTGCATTACGGGGTACGTAGCGCTTCTCGTGGTATGTCTAAACAGCACAAACGCCAAAAACGTCACCACCAACGCGGTGGTTGGCGTATTGAAAAACGTCAAAATTACATGGTCGCCACGTTAACGCAGCTGAAAAGCTGGACGAACTACACGCTAAAGAGAGCACTGCGTCAATCACTGCGGGCAGAGCGAAGAAAAGGAAAGAATCATGAAACTTAGTCCCATTATTGCGGCATTACGAACCTTGTGCCCCCGTTTTGAAAACAGAGTGGGCAGTGTCTCTCAATATGAGGATTTACCGGATTGCGGCAAACTGGCTTTACCCGCTGCTTACGTTATTCCAGGAGAAGATGTTGTCGGTGAACAACGGTCACAAACGGATTATTGGCAATCATTAACCGAAAGTTTTTATGTCGTGGTGATTTTAAATAATGCACGTAATCAAAAGGGACAATATCCCTCTGTCGACACATTAAATGAAGTCAGGTCTGAAATCTGGCGGGCATTACTGGGTTGGCAGCCAGAGCCGGGTTGTGGTGCAATTAATTATGCCGGCGCGGAGGAAGCCGATTCAAACCGCGCTGAATATCATTACCTGTTTAAATTTAATACTGAAACAGACATCAACGCCGAAGATACCCGCCACGATGCTGACCTGAAAAATTTACCCGATTTGCATACCGTTGCTATTGATCTAAACGAACAAGCAAGCAGTGTAAACGCGCATTTGGAGATGAAGATAAAATGATGGGTACCCAACCTGAAATTGTTTTTATTAAGCCTAAGCACGGGCGAAAGGTGCCTATTCCGCAATATATGCGCGATACCCAAGAATATTTTGGGGAATATCTGCCCGAAGAAGGTTTGCAGGTTCAAAAAACGCTTTTTTGGATCAGAAGAAAACAGGACGATGATATTGAGGAAGTGAGTCAATTCTATACCTCCCCAATCGTGCAAGAGACGTCTGATACCGCAAAAACTAAATTAAAAAAAGCTAAAGAGGAGACGCAGGAATGACCATTAGCTTTAATACCGTGAACGCTAATCTGCGAGTGCCTGGTTTCTATCCCGAAATGGATAACAGCGCTGCCAATACGTTGCAAGCCAGCGGCCCCGCACTGCTTATTGGGCATGCACTACCCACTGCACAAATGACCTTGAATTCACCGATGATCATGCCCTCGGCAGAAATGATACAACAATTAGCCGGTCGTGGCAGCCAGTTGCACCGCATGGTGCAAGCGTATCGCCGAATTGATGCTGTCGGTGAACTGTTTGTCATTGCCGTACCTGAAACAATGGGCACTGAAGCAAAAGGAGACATCACGATTAGCGGGACAGCAACCGACTCTGGTGTCGTCACTCTCTATATCGGCAATCAACGTATTTTAGCTGCCGTCAAGAAATCGGATACGGCGAATACGGTTGCTGCCGCGCTTGGCAAGGCCATTAACGATAACGAGGACTTACCCGTCACCGCGACTATAGATGCTGACAAAATCAGCTTGACGGCAAAACATAAAGGGTTAACCGGCAACGATATTCCCTTGATGATGAACTATTATTCGCCGACAGGCGGTGAGAATACGCCTCACGGTCTTAATATTACCATTACTGCCATGAGTGGCGGTGCTGGCTCTCCCGATATGGATAGCGTTATCAGCGCAATGGGTGACTTATTATTTGATTTTATTGGGCTGCCTTTCTCTGATACTGCCTCTTTGCAAAAGATGAGCGCGGAGATGAACGACACGAACGGTCGCTGGAGTCCTTATCAACGGTTATACGGTCATGTTTATACCGCAAAAAAAGCGACGGTCGGTGAACTGGTCGCTTTTGGCGACACCTTTAATGATCCGCATCTCACCATTGCAGGCTATGAGAAAGCGACACAAACTGCGCTGGATGAACTGGTCGCGGCAAGACTGGCACGGTGCGCGATATTTTTGCGTAATGATCCCGCCAGACCGACCCACACGGGCGAGTTAAACGGGGTGTTACCCGCACCGTCGGGCAAACGCTTCACCTTGACAGAGCAGCAATCCCTGCTTTCACACGGTATCGCTACCGCCAATGTCGAAGGCGGCGTATTACGCATTCAGCGTGATGTGACGACCTACCAGAAAAACAGTTACGGCGTGGCCGATAACAGCTATCTGGACAGTGAAACACTCTATACCAGCGCTTATATTTTGCGGCGATTGAAGTCGGTGATCACCAGCAAGTACGGGCGGCAAAAACTGGCTGATGATGGTACCCGATTCGGGGCAGGGCAAGCGATCGTTACGCCAGCCGTGATCAAGGGTGAACTCTGTGCGGTGTATCGCCAGTTGGAAAATGAAGGGATTGTCGAAAATTTTGACGCTTTTCGTCAACATCTCATCGTTGAGCGCAACGCCAATGACCCCAATCGAATTGATGTGGTCTTTCCTGCGGATTATATCAATCAACTGCGGGTATTTGCGTTGGCGAATCAATTCAGGCTGCAATATAACCAGGGTGAGGTGGTGTGATGACGGGCAAAAGAAAAATAGGTGGCACCTGCTATTTTAAGGTGGACGGCCAACAACTCTCACTGAATGGCAGTGTAGAAGTGCCGATGAATACGGTTATCCGAGAAGACCTTGTGGGTATTGATGGCAGTGTGCATTACAAGGAAACGCATCGTGCGCCTTATATCAAGGCAGAATTTAAAGTTGAGCGAAGTTTTCCGATAGAAAAACTCACTACAGCAGATGAAATGACCATTACCGCTGAATTAGCTAACGGTATGGTCTATGTATTGTCAGGCGCGTGGCTATCCGGTGAATCTTCACATAATGCTGACGAAGGCACGGTCGAGATGGAATTTCACGGAGACGAAGGATTTTATCAATGAAATCAATAGTACTGAGTAAGCCGATTCAGGTACACAATAACAAAGTCACCGTCCTGGAAATTCAGGAACCCACGTTTGATCAGGTTGAAAAATACGGCATTCCTTTTAGTTACTCTGAACGAGGCGATATGCGGTTGGATACGCGTTCAGCTCTGTCTTATCTGCCTGAACTGACGGGGATACCCCGCTCCTCGGCACAACAGCTAGCGCTACATGATGTGTTTGTCGCTTCGATGATCATCGTGGGTTTTTTTACCGGTGCCCAGAACCTGGCAGTCTCAGACGACGATTCTATAACGTTGCCTGGTTCTGGCGACTAAATCCCCTTGAATTACGCCAGCATCCGCTAAGCCAGTTCTTTGATCTGGAAGCGGAGGCTGTTCGCATTAACAAGGAGCAGCACGGTGGCTAACAGTATTGAGTTAAAAGCAATTATCACTGCCGTTGATAAACTCTCCGCCCCGCTAAAGGGGATGCGGCGTGAAATGAAGACTTTCAAGAAAGAGTTTAGCGCGGGAATGGCAGGTGCGGCGGCATTAGGGGCAGGGATTGTTACCGCAATGGCTGGCCCTATCAAGCAGGCAATAGACTTTGAGTCGACGATGGCTGATGTCCGCAAGGTGGTTGATTTTGATACGCCTGTACAGTTTAAACAGATGTAGGAAGATATTCTTAAGCTATCGACAGCATTGCCGATGGCCGCAGATGGCATTGGTCAGATTGTGGCCGCAGGCGGTCAAGCAGGGATAGCGAAAGAAGAATTAATGTCCTTCGCCCAATCCGCCGTAAAAATGGGTATCGCCTTTGACCAGACAGCTGAGCAATCTGGGCAGATGATGGCACAGTGGCGTACCGCCTTCCGGTTAACGCAAAATGATGTCGTCTCGCTTGCCGATAAAATCAACTACCTTGGCAATAACGGGCCAGCCAATGCCGCCAAAATTTCTGAAATTGTGACCCGTATTGGCCCGCTGGGTGAAGTGGCGGGTCTTGCCTCCGGTGAGATTGCTGCACTGGGCGCAACGATTGCCGGTATGGGCGTCGAGTCAGAGGTGGCGGCAACCGGTATAAAAAACTTTATGCTGGCGTTAACCAAAGGGAAATCAGCGACAAAATCACAAAAAATTGCGTTACGCACCTTAAGAATCAGTCCCAAAAAACTGGCCGCACAGATGCAGAAAGACGCGAAAGGTGCCATGTTGATGGTGCTGAAAGCCATTGAGAAAGTCCCTAAAAAAGATCAGGCCGCATTATTAAATGATTTGTTTGGCTCTGAATCCCTTGGGGCCATTGCACCGCTGCTCACCAACCTTAAATTATTGGAAGTTAACCTGGATCGCGTCGCCGATAAACAAAAGTACGGCGGATCGGTGCAAAAGGAATATGCTACTCGGGCAGCCACTACCGCAAATGCAATACAACTGTTTAAAAATCAGATGCATGTAGCCAGCGTGAGTATTGGTAGTATTTTTCTACCTTCAATTGTTGAAGCGACAGAGACAATCCAGCCGTTGATTGAGCAATTTCGCACCTGGTCAAAAGCCAATCCAGAACTGATTAAATCCTTCGCCAAGTGGGGCCTTTATCTATTGGGAACCGCGACAGCGGTAGGGGTTGTCACCCGTGCGTTCAGGCTTTTTAACAGTGTGATGAAAATGTCGACGCTGGGTAAGCTGGTCTCGTTAATGGTCATAGGCGGTGGGCTTATCGTCGAAAACTGGGAAACGATCGGCCCGATTATTAAAGCGGTCTGGCAAAATATTGATGGCGTTATTCAGGCAATCGGCGGTTGGGAAACCGTGCTCGCCGGTATTCTGGTTTTTGTTACGACAAAATGGGCTGTCGATATGGTGAAATCGATTCGGAATGTCACCCGTGAGATGAAAACATTGGCTAAAAACAGTCCTTCTGGCATCAAGGGCGTACTGGGAAAAGCCGGGCTGATTGGGGGGATATCTATGGGCGTCGAACCGCTTGTTGACAAGGGTCTTAATGCGGTGTTTGGGGGTAATGAATGGTTTCAAAACCTCAGGACAGCCCGGGATTGGAGCGAGTTTGGTCGTTCAATGATTGGCAACAGTCATTTACTTAAAGATGACAAGGGTAACTGGCAATTTAAGGAAGATCCGCCAAATACCCTGGATTCATTTGGCAAAAACGAGACAAGAGACGGTGAAGTTAGGCTTATCTTTGAAAATACCCCACAGGACATGCGTGTCGCCCCAGTGGGTAATGCCCTACCCTGGCTGAGTTACGATGTCGGCTATAACCGATTTTCCAGACAGTGACCGCTTCGGCGGTTTTTCTTTTTAAGGAGGGGTGATGAGTCACTGGAAAGATAAACTACGACCAGCATCTTTTCGCGGCGTGCCGTTTCAGGTGGAAGACGACGAGGGGACTTTTGGACGGCGAGTACAAGTTCACGAATACCCCAATCGGGATCAGCCCTATACCGAAGATCTGGGACGCGCCACCCGACGCTTTAGTATTAGCGCCTATCTGGTCGGTAATGATTTTTTCGAGGCCAGAGATCGGCTGATAGTGGCTATTGATACGCCAGGGCCGGGTACGCTGGTACACCCCTACTACGGTGAGATAGCCGTCTGTATTGACGGTGAAGTGAGAGTGATCCATAGCGGGCGCGATGGGAGGATGTGTCGCGTCAACTTTAGTGTAGTTGAGGCGGGCGAGCTATCCTTTCCAACAGCGGGTATTGCGACGAGCCAAACGTTAATTTCTTCCTGTTCAGCCCTAAATGATCGCATTGGTGAGGCGTTTGCTAACGTGGGCTTAAAAGATTTACCCGATTTTGCACAGGATGGCGTGTTAGCGCGTACTAAAAGCATGATTAACAACGTCACCAAAGCCTTTGACACTATTGATAGCGGCATTACTGCTGCGTCAAGGCTACTGCATGGCGATATTTCAGTGATCTTAAAGCCCGGCTCATCCGGTAAAAGCCTGGTCGAAGCGATACAACGAATGTGGCGTGCGGGCAGACGTACTGGGCAAGATGCCTTGATGCTGGCACAGCAAATTAAAACGCTAGCGGGTGTTACGCTGGGGAATGATTTAGCCCCGCGTGGAGTCTGGAAAAGCGATAGACCCAGTGTACAGGCTGAACGCAGGCACAGTAATCGGATTGCGGCTTTGTTGCGTACGACGGCGATCCATGAGGCAACCTGGCGACTGACACAATTGCCACCACCACGGACTGCCCTATTACCGGTTAATCAACGTGGAAAACGTCAGATACACGTCAATATTTCCCATCCCGCCTTGCATGCTGCTTTGCATAAGACAGATAACCCGATGGAAAGGGTAGCGGCAGTTACGTGGGATGCGTTGGTCACCGTGCGAGAAACGCTGAATCAGTCTATCGAGCACGAACAGGCGTCAACGCTTGACGATGCGTTGTTCCTCGCCTTGCAACAGGTAAAAACCGATGCGAACCGTGATATTGCAACACGACTGGCGCAAGTTGAAAAAACGGTTACCCGTACGCCAGAGGCGGTGCTACCCGCACTGGTTCTGGCCGCCAAGTGGTATGACAATGCGGCACGGGAAACCGATATCACCAGCCGGAATGCCGTTAATCATCCTGGCTTTATGCCAGTTAAACCTTTGAGAGTACCCGCAAGATGAGTAATCACGTGATATTGCGCGTCAACGGGCGCGAATGGGGGGGCTGGACGCGGGTACAGATTTCAGCAGGCATAGAGCGGCTCTCACGCGATTTCAATGTAGAAATCACCCGCCAATGGCCTGGGGAATTAGGAAGCGTACCGTTACAGCCCAGAATTAAAAAAGGTGAACTTGTCGAAGTTCTCATCGGTCAGGATAAAGTCCTCACCGGCTGGATTGAAGCCACACCGATACGTTATGACGCTAAAAGTATCCATGTTGGTATCAGTGGTCGTAGTAAGACAGCGGATTTAATCGACTGTGCTGCGAATACGACGCTTTTTACGGGCAAAACCTTACATCAAATCGCGTCAGAACTGGCAAAACCGTTTAGCATTAAGGTCATTAGCCAAAAGGCCCCAAAAACGCCGCTACAGGCTTTTCAAGCTGACTATGGGGAAAACAGTCCATGAGGTGCTGAACAAGGCGCTAGGAAGCCAACAGGCGCTCGCCTGGGATGACGAAGACGGCAATTTGTTAATTGGTTTGGTTGGTAATGACAAAGCCACCACCGCGCTGGTCTGGGGTGAAAATATTCTTACCTGTGATACCGAGCAAAGTATCCGTGAACGATTTTCTGAATATCAAGTAGCAGGTCAACGATCGGGTGATGATGACGATTTCGGAGAAGCCACGCTGACAGCACTCCGCGCCAGAGCCAGGGATAGCCAGATAACGCGCTATCGTCCGCAACATATCCAGCAATCCGGCAATGCAACCGGAGCCAGTTGCCGCGCTCGGAGTCAATTTGAAGCGCAGCAACGGGCAGCCAGAACCGAGGAAACCACTTATACGGTGCAAGGTTGGCGGCAAGGTGACGGCAGTCTGTGGAAACCTAACCAGAGGGTTATTGTTTTTGATCCCGTGCTCGGCTTTAACAATCGGGAACTGGTCACTAGCGAAGTTGTTTATACGCAGGATGAAGGCGGAACACGCTGTGAACTCCGTGTTGCACCCGAAGCCGCGTATATTCCGCAGCTTGAGGAATTGAAAGTGCTGACCGCAGAAGATGATTGGTAACAGATATCTAAAGCGATATCACCCTTTATTAAGCAGGAGATTTATTAATGAAAAACGCCGTAGCCATGCTACAGCGGGTCTTGTTGCGCCTGTGGTCAAGAGCCGTTGTGCGAGGGGTAAATAGCACCCTCGCTTGCCAGCAACTGGATATCTCGTTAGTGGCAGGTGAAACAAAAAACGGAATGGAATATCTAGAGCCTTACGGGTTTACCTCAACAGCGCATGCTGGTGCGGAAGGGGTTGCCCTGTTCCTGGGTGGTGACCGCTCGCATGGCGTAGTGATTAGCGTTGCTGATCGGCGCTACCGGATAAAAGGGCTAAAAAGCGGTGAGGTAGCGATCTACACGGACGAAGGCGACAGCATCATGCTCAAGCGTGGACGATTGATAGAAGCGACCACGGACACTTTTATTATTCACGCCAAAAACAAGATCGTGCTGGACACACAACAAGTAGAAACGCCGGGAAAGATCACGGCGGCACAATCCATCGTTTCACAGGCAGAAGTACAGGACAAAACCGGCTCATTGAGCACCATGCGAGCGCAGTACAATACCCACGATCACAAAGGTGATAGCGGGGGCATAACAGGCAAGCCTAATCAACAGATGTAAATAATATGCTGATGAATAAAAAAGTGAATACAGCGTTACCCGATCAGGAACGGCTCAGGCGGGCAGTGATGATATCGCTTTTCACCTGGCGACGCGCTGAACCGGATGATGACACAGATACGCAGTTTGGGTGGTGGGGCGATACTTGGCCGACCGTACAAAATGACCGGATTGGCTCTCGATTGCATCTGCTAAAACGCACGACCTTAACCCATCAAACGGCGCAAAGAGCGAAGGAATATATCGCTCAGGCGCTCAAGTGGATGACGGAGGACGGGGTAGCGCTTCGGATTGATATTGAGGTAGTACGCTCAGGCATCGATAGATTAATTGCAACTGTCATCCTGACGTTACCTGACCATAACATAAAAACGATGACCATCAACAATTTGTGGAGCGTAATCCATGCAAAATAGCGGTTTTTCGCGCCCGACCCTGCCACAACTGATAGACACCATTCGCGGAGATTTGCTCACACGATTTAATGAAGATAGCGTGTTGCGCCGTCTCGATGCTGAAGTGTACGCAAGAGTACAGGCCGCCGCTATTCATACTCTATACGGCTATATCGATTATTTAGCGCGCAATATCTTGCCGGATTTAGCCGATGAAAACTGGTTGACCCGACACGGTAATATCAAGCGTTGTCCCCGCAAAGGTGCAACCAAAGCGAGCGGATTTGTTCGCTGGGAGGGGGTACAAAATGCCATATCGCTGCCCGCTGACACTGAAATACACCGTGATGATGGTCAAATATACACCACAACGGTCCCAACAACATCAGCACAGGGTGTACTTCGTGTGCCTGTCGTTGCAAAAAGCAGTAGTCAGGCTGGCAATTGTGAGGACGGCATTGCGCTACGACTCGCTACCCCTATTTCTGGTTTATCATCGACCGGCTATGCCGATAGCATCAGGACGGGAACCGATATTGAAGACCTGGATAGCTGGCGACAACGCATCATGGCGCGCTGGTACGATACGCCGCAAGGGGGTGCGGATAGTGATTATGTTCGCTGGGCGAAGGAAGTTTTAGGCATCAGCCGCGCCTGGACACATCGACACAAGAACGGTATCGGCACAGTTGGGGTCATGGTGGCGAGTGATGATGTAGACCATCCTGCCCCCACACAGGAAATCTTAACCAAAGTCAGAGAGCATATATTACCCCTTGCCCCCGTTGCGGGTAGTGGCTTAACGGTTTTTGCGGTAACAGAAAAAAGCGTTCCTCTCTCGCTTGCCTTATCGACGGATACCTCCGAAATTCGAGCCGCTGTCATCGGAGAAATCAAAGCCTTCTTACAGCGAGAAGGCGAACCCGGCAGCAAGCTTTTTCTTTCAAGACTCACTGAAGCCATCAGTCTTGCGGCAGGTGAAGTCGCTCATCGTCTTATTGCGCCAACGGGAGATATTGAATTGGCCCAGACGGAAGTGCCGGTATTGGGTGAGGTCACGTGGGCAAAATATAAAGAGTGAGCATTATGACAAATCTGGACGACGAATATACGCAATTGTTGCGAACGTTATTACCGCCTGGCCCCGCATGGGATGAAGAAGATCCTCTGATTAAAGGGCTAGCCCCTTCACTGGCACAAACCCATCAACATGCTGATAGCCTGATGATTGAAATTAACCCAGCCCAATCGGTTGAATTAATTAACCGTTACGAAAAATTATGCGGGCTGCCGGATAAATGCCTCGCTAATAGAACGCAAACGCTAGAAGAAAGGCAACGGGTGCTTGATGCCAAGGTGAATACTGTGGGCGGTATTAATGAGGCTTTTTTCAAAAAGCAGTTGGAAATATTGGGCTATCCAACAGCAACAATAGAGCAGTTTCAACATGTTGATAGTACACCCGATCCGACTTGGGGTGACAAGTGGCGCTACTACTGGCGAGTAAATATTCCTGCTGAAGCGAATGTACGCTGGATGAGTTGTACCAGTTCTTGCAATGAGTCAATTCGGACGTGGGGAGATAGCGTGGTGGAATGCGTTATTAAACGCCAATGTCCTTCCCATACCCAAGTACTTTTTTCCTACATAAAAGGAGAAAATGATGCATCGCATTGATACCCCCACCGCACAAAAAGATAAATTCGGTCAAGGGAAAAACGGATTCACCAACGGCGATCCGACTACCGGCACACCGTCAACAAAATTGAATAGTGATATTTATGATGCACTACAGGAAGAAGTTTGTACTGTGGTTGAGCGTTCAGGTATCCGATTGGATAAAAGCCAGCATGACCAGCTTTATCAAGCAGTGAAAAAATTGTCCGAGGTAGAAGCGAATAAAGCGAAACTCGCGTTAGTTGATGGTGCGGCAGTAGATTTGAACACGTTAAATAAGCTTGCAAAAGCCCTTGGTAATGATGTGAAATTTTCGGAAACAGTGATTAATTTATTAAATCAAAAATTAGCAAAAAATCAAAATGGGGCCGACATCCCCGATAAGAATCTGTTTCTAACAAACCTTAGTTTAACAGAAACGGTAGATTGTGCAAAAAATGCACTGGATAAACGGACTGGCGGCACCGTCAAGGGCGACATTATGTCACAGGGTACCCAAATCGGACTGAAGGGGGATAACCGCAAGCATCTGGGTTTTCATAATCAGGACGGTAGCGTTCGCATGTGGCTCTACAAAGACAAGGGCGGTGATGGCGTTCGGCTAAACAACGGCAATGACGGCGGCGGCGATTATATTTTTCATAAAGATGGCAGTTTTCGTGCTCCTTCTTCGGTGTATGCCGGAGCCGCAAGGATAGCCCATGACGGCAATATCCACGGTAGCAAGTGGGGTAATCAATGGCTGGACGTTTACCTGAGGAATACCTTCCAGCCCAAAGGGGCCTACAGCAAACCCAATACGGCGAAGCGCGAGGTCAATGGATGGTGGAAATGCGGGGACACGGGGGTGATTATCCAGTGGGCAAGATATGGAAAAGATAAAGGGGAAGGAACCTATGATTTCCCGTTGCCCATGAAATTTCCCCAAAAGGGATTGTTCTGTCTCGGCTATGTTGGCTCTGTGCTGGACTATGACGCGGATGGTCAGTCGCAGTCAGCCCATCTGGTCGATAACGAGACCGTCAGGGTGACGGTGGATAATGGTCTTGAAACCGTGGTTCTGGCGATTGGTTTCTGAAGGAGGATCTGGCCAGTCGATATCCGGCGCGCTGCTGATATCGAGCCGATTAAGCAGCACTCGGTATTTTTTCCACGCCAGCAGCGTCACTTTTTCGGCGTCTGTCGCCATGTCGAGGTCTACGGCGTCCTGAAGCGGGGCTATAATTTTTGCTGCCTGTTCAAGTCGATAATCTCGCTTATGGGTAGCTTGCTCCATAAGTTCATCTGCCGTGTAGACGCGTGGAACAACCTGACCATTAAGAAAGCACCATTTTCGGTTAGCAGCTGCCTCTTCGGGCCATTCAGATACTTCTGCCACGCTGCACCCTTCAGGACAGAAGCCGCTGATATCGTAACCCATTGAACGTATTACACCGTTGGTTTCATACTCGATTTTCATTGTTTCTGGCTGAAAAGTTTTCTGGCACTCATACCAGTCTTGACCATCTTCTGAGATAAGAAAAATCGCACCAATAGAGCGTTCTAGCGCTTTTTTATCAACAGAATTAGGGTGGTATCGTTTAAAGTTTTTAATGTTTTTCATCACATAAACCACACATTTATCCAGTTACCATTAATGTTTTTTTGAAGGACACGCCGTTGAACAAAATCAACATATGCATCACCATTACCGTTATACACGCCGGTAATCACATGAGACGGTTCATCACGATAGCCTGGTCCCTTCCATATCTGAACTTCCTGCATATGCCCCAATCGAATATCGCGCACAAAGGTATTATTTAGCCATCCGCTGAGATGCCCGCCCCATAATGATCCGTGGATATTGCCGTCTTCTTGATAGGTCGCTCCTGCGGCATGAAGTGCCTGGGGAGAGTAAAAATGCCCGTTTTTATTGAATACCCAATCTCCGCCACCGTCATTACCATTGTTTAGCCGGACGCCATCACCGCCGTTGTCTTTGTAGAGCCACATGCGAACGCTACCGTCCTGATTATGAAACCCCAGATGCTTGCGGTTATCCCCCTTCAGTAAGAATTGGCCACCCTGTGAAATAATGTCGCCCTTGACCGTTCCGCCGGTTCGTTTATCCAGTGCATTTTTTGCACAATCTACCGTTTCTGTTAAAACAAGGTTTTCTTAAATCATGAATTTAGCTAAAATTTTGACCAAACCAAGCGATTACAAGGCTTACCGGGTCTGAGAAAGGGTTAAAAATGGCAAAAATTGGCTATATGAGGGTGTCAAAAAATGACCAAAACACCGATTTACAGCAAAAATCCTTGATTTGCGCAAATTGTGAACAGATTTTTGAGGATAAAATCAGTGGAAAAACAGACCAGAGACCGGGATTAAAACGCGCGTTAAACTGCCTGAAATCGGGTGACACCCTGGTAGTCTGGAAGCTAGATAGATTGGGACGCAGCATTAAACATTTGATTACTTTAATATCCAAACTTGAAGATGAAGGTATTCATTTTCATAGTTTGACGGATGCCATTGATACTTCTACGTCCGCAGGCCGTTTTTTCTTTCATGTGATGAGCGCGTTGGCACAGATGGAGCGGGAACTGATTGTTGAGCGTACCAAGGCTGGTTTAGCCGCAGCAAGAAGCAGAGGGCGTATTGGAGGCAGACCACAGTCACTATCTTTTGCACAGAAGCAGGAAGCTCAAAAATTATTGGCGAATGGTCATAGCAGAAAACAGTTGGCATTACTGTATGGGGTTTCATTGGCCAGCATCTACAAATATTGTCCAGTTAATCGAAACGCTCAAACAGACCAAAGTGCCTCCGATGAAAAATGACAGTGTATTTCTGTGCTCTGCGTGTAAAAAATGGCTTGCTATTTATCGCCCGTTTTGGCTTCAAATATCGCATGCCGTATCAGTAATACCTCGTAGCATTTGCAATGAATTTAATTTTTTATTCATTTATGCTGAAGTGCATTTTGGCGACCAATTGGTTGATATCCTTGGCATTCAGGTCTAAAAGGAGTACCCATCTCCGATGGAGTGAGATGCACATACAGATCGCTAACTTTATCAAGCAGAAGGCAGTCATCCAGCTTTTTGAGATTGTCTTTATGTTGATACTGAGCATCGGTAAGTAATGACGTCAGAGCCTTTGCTTTAGCTTCGTGAGCATTGGGTGCTACAAATAGGTCAAAGGCGTGTAGCTCAGCAAGAGTCGAAGGTTTGTAAGCACCAACGTTCACAAAAAAAAATTTATTTTTTCCTGTTGCGGGTACATCAGAGAGCGTAACAGCATACCCATCCACCCAAGTAATACGAGAATATCCATCAATGTGTACTTTGTCCACATCACCAAACCAAGCTTCTCTAAGAGAAGGCCAAGCATCTTTCGGTTTTTGAGCTGCTACAAACTGGATATCATGAACTTCAATGTTGGCCTTACCAGCATTGCCACCTAGGTAAAACATATACAAATACACCTGCTTTTCTCCGTGAGTTGATGCTTGATATGGTTTTCTTGAATAATTTGAGCAATGTATTTATTAAACAACGCCTAGTTGTCATTCAATAAAACCTAGCTTGAACTGCTTCTTATCCGCCAGCGATACTAGCTCAGGATTTTGAGGATAAAAGGTAAGTATGGGAAAGAAAACTGAGCCGCCAATGATGCTCCGACTATTCGAGTTTCGTGGACGTAATCCCCATATATTTTGATATGTCATCGGGACTTCTTGACCGTTAATAATAGTATTACCGATATACAGCATAATATGCCCCGGAATGTAAACCAGTGTGGTAAACGGTTTACCATGCTTCTTAAGATAATTTATACGAGCATTCATTGTTTCTTTACTGAGATCTACAATCCTGGCGGTCGCCTGTATCTGTGCGGAAGAGTCTCTAGGCAGCAATATGCCGAAAGGCATCAACAGGCTGTGCATTTCTGCAGAACAGTCATTATAAAAGTTATAGTTTCCCCAGCCGTAGGGTTTACTACTCATCGATTTCATTAGTTTTGCAATATTAGCCGGTGTCATCTGCCATGGCATGGCTGTAAACTCATCATCGCTTAGTTTGACCCACCGAATTTCTGTACTACCCCCACTCATGCGTACAGGCACAGCAACCAAAAACCGACCCAACTGTTTATCCTTGAATGGAAGAATAGTCCCAGGGCGAGCCATAAAATAATATTGACCATTTTCCTGTACAGTGACAGGTTCTTTAATGAATGCCCCGAGATGTTTTTTTGCCAGTGATACCCAGTCAGTTATAAATTTTTGATCTACACTCGCGATATCTTCGCTGTGGATCCATCCAGTCTTCGTTGGCGACACTACGTATGTCCAGCTTTTATCCCTACTTTCAGTAAGCATATATACGGGGGTGCCAGGTCGAATGGCGGAATTCTGTAAGTTGTCAAATGGATATCCCTGTCCAGCCTCTCGGGGATCATCATAAGCAGGGTCTATTGTTGGCAGATCTCTTAATAACGTTTCTCTAATAGCTATAGCTCGCCTAGACGATTGATAAATATTATCAATACTGGTATCCGTATTATTCTTTACCTTCGTCTTCCAATGGACAGAATGTATCCTGAAGTTTTCTCCCCACGAAATACTGTTACTAGCAAGGTACCGGTTAATATTGGCATTACGAGCCGCTACCCACGTTCCACTATTCAAAAAGGAAGTTATGTAATACGGATTCCAAGGAGATCGCTCTTGCCTGTTCATACCAAAATAATTTGATTTAAGAGAAGAAAAATATCGTTGTTGAACGACATTATCAATAACGGAAACATTTATTCTATCAGAATCCGGAGGAAGCCATTTATCAACAGACTGTGAGTAGTTCTCTATTGGAAAGAGGGTTTTTGTTGTATCAAGATAGGCTGGTACCTCATAGCTTAAGGAAACGGGATCATTAACACCCAATCGGTAAGTATCGGTATTACATGCAGATAGCAACCACGGAAAAGTGAGGCATAGGAGCTTTGTTCTGTGTAACATCATAATCCTTCTCATATAAACACTTGGTAATGCCTTCAATTAGTAAAATATGAATTTTTCAATGTAGTGTAGTACCGAAAATCACAAGAAGTGTGATTCCGTTTCACTGATGGAAACAAAAGTAGATCGCCATTTATCCCACGTTTTGGCTTTAAATATCGTCAACGATATCATGCAAAGGATATTGAGTGGCCGAAACTACCGCTAAAAAATTAGCGCGGTGAGAATGCCTATTTAAATATATTGGTAGCGACATACTGACCCTCCTTCATTACGTGACCACAACCCCCATTCCTACGATTCACAACTTCCTGATTGCTCACCGTTATGACGAATAGTGAAGAAGCTTAATATTAAAGAGAGGTTTATAAAATGGCAACCCGTTATATCGGACTTAAAGAAATGTGCCAGTTGACAGGCAAAAGCCATCCCACCCTGTGGCGGATGTGGCAAAAAAGAAAGATTTTCCAGCTCCACAGAAAAGTAGAAGCGGTACTTTCCTAGGCTGGCCTGAAAAAGAGTATGAAGAATGGGTCGAGGTTCAAAGACTTAACAACACCCGTTAAAGCACCTGTTATTTTAAATTTCGAGAGAGAAAATAGCATAACTTGTTGATTTAAATGGTACGCCCTATAGGATTCGAACCTATGACCTACGGCTTAGAAGGCCGTTGCTCTATCCAACTGAGCTAAGGGCGCACAACATTATCGGTGGTGCCGAATGCGTTTTGGATTATACGGAGGTAAGCGTTTGAGTCAATGGCTTTTCTGCCCATTGTTCTGTTGGCAAAAGGCCAGGATGCATTCTGTGCCTGACAGCGGGACGCGCTTCTGCCAAAATAGCGCCCTCAGCCTGATTACATTGACGGATTTCCGATTCAGATGGTAGCAAAAATAATTGATGGTAGGGCCGTTGCCCAGCAGGTCAGAAGTGAGGTGGCCGCGCGGATTCAGGCGCGTCTGAAGGCGGGCAAGCGCGCGCCGGGACTGGCGGTAGTGCTGGTCGGCGGCGATCCCGCTTCGCAAATTTATGTTGCCAGTAAACGCAAAGCCTGTGAAGACGTCGGTTTTATTTCCCTCTCCTATGATCTGCCCAACACGGTCACGGAAGCGGCATTGTTGGCGTTGATTGATCAACTGAATGCCGATCATCGGGTGAACGGGATTTTGGTGCAGTTGCCGTTGCCGGCGGGGATAGACAATATCAGCGTGCTGGAGCGCATTGCGCCGGATAAAGATGTGGACGGTTTCCATCCGTACAATGTCGGCCGACTGTGCCAGCGCGCGCCTCTGCTGCGTCCTTGCACCCCGCGCGGCATCGTGACGCTGCTGGAGCGTTATCATATCGACACCTTTGGCCTTAACGCCGTTGTGGTCGGCGCGTCCAATATCGTTGGACGCCCCATGAGTCTCGAGCTGTTGCTGGCGGGCTGTACCGTGACCGTCACCCACCGTTTCACGCGCGATTTACGGCGCCATATTGAAAATGCCGATCTGTTGGTCGTGGCGGTAGGCAAAGCGAGCTTCATCCCCGGCGAGTGGATTAAACCCGGCGCTGTGGTCATGGATGTGGGGATTAATCGTCTGGAGAGCGGTAAAGTGGTGGGCGACGTGGATTATGCCAGCGCCGCCGAGCGCGCCGCCTACATTACGCCGGTGCCCGGCGGCGTGGGGCCGATGACGGTTGCCACCCTTATCCAGAATACCCTTCAGGCCTGTGAAGATTATCACGATACGACAATGCCGGAGGCCTGACCATGACGACATTTTCTCTTGAAGGGCATCCTTACATCGCGTTATGCGATCTCCTGAAAATCTCAGGCTGATGCGAGAGCGGTGCGGCGGCCAAGCTGGCGATTGATGAGGGTCGCGTGACAGTTAACGGCGCAGTGGAAACCCGCCGGCTCAGGCCCGTTAACAGCGGCGCCAGGTCGTCCCCTGGGGGCCGTCTTCCAGCACAATGCCGAGCGCAGTCAGTTTATCCCGTGCTTCATCCGCCAACGCCCACTGCCGGGCCTTGCGCGCGTCATTGCGCTGCTGGATCAGCGCCTCTATCATGACATTGTCCTCCGCGGCGCCCTGTTGCAGGAAGGCGGCAGGTTCCTGTTCCAGCAGACCCAACACGCCGGCCAGCTGGCGTAACGTCGCCGCCATCCCCTGCGCCGCCGGCTGTTCGCTTTTCAGGCGGTTGACCTCACGGGCGATGTCGAACAGGACGGAATAGGCTTTCGGCGTATTGAAATCATCATCCATTGCGGCGATGAATTGCGCCACAAAATGGTCCCCGCCGGCAGGAACGGCGGTCGCATCGGTACCGCGTAGGGCGATATACAGGCGCTCAAGGGCCGAGCGCGCCTGTTTGAGGTTCTCTTCGCTGTAATTAAGCTGGCTGCGGTAATGGCCGGACATCAGGAAATAGCGTACGGTTTCGGCATCGTAATACCGTAGGACGTCGCGTACGGTGAAAAAGTTGCCCAGTGATTTGGACATCTTCTCGCGATCGACCATTACCATGCCGGCGTGCATCCAGACATTCACGTAGGGACCATCATGGGCGCAGGTAGACTGCGCAATCTCATTTTCATGATGGGGAAAAATTAGATCCGACCCGCCGCCGTGAATATCGAAATGATGGCCAAGCTGCCGGCCGTTCATGGCCGAACACTCAATGTGCCAGCCGGGGCGGCCGTCGCCCCACGGCGATGGCCAGCTCGGCTCGCCGGGTTTTGACATTTTCCACAGCACGAAGTCCATGGGATTTCGTTTCACATCGGCCACTTCGACGCGGGCGCCGGCCTGAAGCTGCTCCAGATCCTGACGGGACAGCAAGCCATAATCGCTGTCGCTGTCTACGGCGAACATTACATCACCGTTGGCGGCCACATAGGCATGATCCCTGTCGATGAGCTGGCCAACCAGTTCGATGATCGCGTCTATATAGTGGGTGGCGCGCGGCTCCTGATCGGGGCGCAGGATATTCAACTGATCGAAATCGCTATGCATCTCGCTAATCATACGCTCAGTAAGCTGATGAAAAGTTTCTCCATTCTCAGCGGCGCGACGAATAATTTTGTCCTCGATATCGGTGATATTACGGACATAATTCACCTCGTAACCGCGGTAGCGAAGGTAGCGGGTTACGACGTCAAAGGCGACGAAGGTGCGCCCATGGCCGATGTGGCAAAGGTCATACACGGTGATGCCGCACACATACATGCCGACTTTACCGGCATGGATAGGTTTAAATTCCTCTTTTTGACGGGTCAGGGTGTTAAAAATCTTTAGCATCGAAAATCATTCCATGTGTCTGCGGATTACGCGTGTAGAGCGCCCAGCGGTAAAGGTCAATAAACCTAACGGGGTATTGAACCCTGAAGCCGCAGCTATTGCAAGGGTATGCCACGGAATTACCGGTGGTCGACGTGGCGCGGGAAGGGAAACCGGGGGCCATTGCTGACTCCATGACAGAGTTATGCTATAAAACCCCTCTGCCCGTACACTTTGTATGAATGCAATTCATCAGACTTTCAGGACATTAACTATGGTCACTTTACATACCAATCACGGCGATATCGTTATCAAAACCTTTGCGGATAAAGCGCCGTTAACCGTTGAGAATTTCCTCAATTATTGCCGCGGCGGGTTTTATGATAATACCATTTTCCACCGCGTGATTAACGGCTTCATGATCCAGGGCGGCGGCTTTGTCCCCGGCATGGAACAAAAAGCTACCCAGGCGCCGGTGAAAAACGAAGCCAACAATGGTCTGAAAAACAACCGCGGTACGCTGGCAATGGCCCGTACCAACGATCCGCATTCCGCCACGGCGCAATTTTTTATCAACCTGGTGGATAATGATTTTCTCAACTTCCACTCCGAACGCCCTGACGGCTGGGGATACTGTGTTTTCGCCGAAGTGACCGAGGGGCTGGACGTGGTCGACAAAATCAAAGGCGTCGACACCGGCCGCAGCGGCATGCATCAGGACGTCCCGAAAGAAGACGTTGTCATCACCCATGTGACCGTTGCGAAGTAATTCCGCCCGCATGTCAACCCTGTTCGTCGCAGATATTCATCTTTGCGCACAAGAGCCGGCGATCACCGCCGGTTTTCTGCATTTTTTACGCACGCGCGCGATCGCCGCGCAAGCGCTATACATCCTTGGCGATTTGTTTGAGGTGTGGATAGGCGATGACGATCCCAATCCGCTGCATCACGAGATTGCCGTCGCGCTACAGGCGCTGACCCAGCGTGGCATTCCCTGCTATTTTATCCACGGGAATCGTGATTTCCTGCTCGGCAAGCGTTATGCCGCCGCCTGCGGCATAACGCTGTTGCCCGCGCAGCGGGTGATGCAGCTGGACGAGTTACGGGTCGTGATTTTGCATGGCGACACGCTGTGCACCGACGATAACGACTATCAGCGTTTTCGCCGCCGGGTGCATCAACGTTGGCTACAGCGGCTATTTTTGTCCCTGCCGCTGCAGCTACGGCTGCGTATTGCCGACAGGATGCGTGCCAATAGCCTGCGCGCCAACGCCGGTAAAACCGCCGACATTATGGACATCAATGCGCAGGCGGTTATGGCCGTGATGGATGATACCGGCGCAACGGTGATGATCCATGGCCATACCCACCGGCCGGCGATCCATCAACTGCCCGGGGAGCGCCGTCGTGCGGTACTGGGCGCCTGGCACCATCAGGGATCGGCCATCGAGGTTTCCACCAGCGGCGTCATGCTGCATGAGTTTTCTTTCGGCGGCTGAAATCCGCTGTCGGTGGACCCGTCGGCGTTCTCCTGCCTCCTGAAACGATACGCTTATGTCTGTGGTCCTGCGTACCTTCGGCACCGCCGCTCTTACAACACCGGCAGGTTTTACCCGAAAGCCGCATGGAGAACCGCTAAAGCGTTTCCACCAAGACAAACTCTTCCACCACCAGCGCCATTTCCGCCGTCACATCGCAGAAACGCACGAGGCGCAGGGCGGTGGGGTGGATGACCGCCAGCGTACATCCACGGCCGTCAAGGATCACGCTGTAATCACGGCTGCATCTTGCTGGTAGGCCTCCAGCGCGCTGCAGGTGGCGGTTTTAATTCCTCCTGCGACCAGCGCACCTAATTCGTCGGCCATGTCCGCGCTGTCGCCGAATGCCCAGAATGATGCGCCCGGATACTTTGCCGCAAGAGTTGCATTTTCCTTTACGTTAATTTCCATAAGCTATGTCTCGTTAATCCCTGCCCGCAGACGCGGGGGCAAGGTCGTTAGTGAATGAAACCGTGGGCTGCATTTTAGGCTGTGCGGCGCGGTTTTTCATGGGGCTAAATCGCCGCCGGCGGCTACGCAACCGTTTTCCTCCTTTTAGACCCATGATATGCTCTACGCCCGGTTAGTCAGGCCGCACGGTCTGTTAGCAATGCCGACATTATGATCACAGGAGCACAACGCGTATGCAATCCACCCTCGCCACGGCAAAAATAGCCATTGTCATGGGCTCTCAAAGCGATTGGAGCACGCTGCAATTTGCCGCGGAAATTCTCACCGCGCTGCACGTTCCTTTTGATGCGGAAATCGTCTCGGCGCACCGTACGCCGGATAAGTTATTCAGCTTCGCTGAGCAGGCGGCAGACAATGGATATGTGGTGATTATTGCCGGCGCGGGCGGCGCAGCGCATCTGCCAGGTATGCTGGCGGCCAAGACACTGGTTCCGGTATTGGGTGTTCCGGTGCAAAGCGCGGCGCTAAGCGGCGTGGACAGCCTGTATTCCATCATACAAATGCCGCGCGGCATCCCGGTCGGCACTCTGGCCATCGGCAAAGCCGGCGCCGCCAACGCCGCCCTGTTGGCCGCCCAGATTTTAGCGCTGCATGATACTGCGCTGGCCGGACGTCTGCGCCAGTGGCGCCAACAGCAAACCGATGAGGTGCTGAGCCATCCCGATCCGAGGGAACAGGCATGAAGCCCGTCTGCGTTCTGGGCAACGGCCAATTGGGTCGTATGCTGCGGCAAGCCGGCGAGCCGCTGGGCATCGCGGTGTTTCCAGTCGGTCTCGATGCCGAACCCGCATCCGTTCCGTTCCAGCAAAGCGTGATCACCGCCGAAATCGAGCGCTGGCCAGAGACCGCCCTCACCCGCGAACTGGCGCGTCATAATGGCTTTGTCAACCGTGATATTTTTCCCCGGCTGGCCGACCGGTTAACGCAAAAGCAACTGCTGGATCAGTTGCGCCTGGCGACCGCCCCCTGGGAGCCGTTGACGGGCGCAGCCCAATGGCCGGAGGTGTTTGTTTCCTTCGGCGATCTAGCGATTGTCAAACGCCGGCTGGGCGGCTATGACGGTCGCGGGCAATGGCGGCTTCATCCAGGTGACAAGGCCGCCCTGCCCCAGGACTGCTACGGCACCTGCATCGTCGAGCAGGGGATCGCCTTTGACGGAGAAGTGTCGCTGGTGGGCGCCCGTTCCGCCGACGGCGCTCAGGTTTTTTACCCGTTGACCCACAATTTCCACCAGGATGGCATTCTGCGCGCCAGCGTCGCGCTTCCCACCCCGGATAGCAGCCTGCAACGGCAGGCGGAAACTATGCTCGGCGCTATCCTGCACGAACTGAACTATGTCGGCGTGATGGCGATGGAGTGTTTTATCGTCGGCGATCGGCTGCTCATCAATGAACTGGCACCACGGGTGCATAACAGCGGCCACTGGACGCAAAACGGCTCCTCCATCAGTCAATTCGAGCTGCATTTGCGCGCCATTCTGGGGCTGCCGCTGCCGACTCCGGTCGTTAGCGCGCCCGCTGTGATGGTGAATGTGATTGGCAGCGGGATGAACACCGACTGGCTGGCAGACCCGCTAGTCCATTTGCATTGGTACGAAAAAGAGGTCCGCGCCGGGCGCAAGGTCGGGCACCTAAACCTGTGCCATCCCGATGACGCGGCGCTCAGCCGCAGTCTGCAGCAGTTGATGACGCTGTTACCGGGGGATTATGAAAACTGCATCCGCTGGGCGAGACAAACACTGGTAGACTGAGGATGGCTCCGCCGGGCAGGGCTGCCCGGCAGCCTTGCTTAGGCTTTCACCGCCTGTAGCGCTGCGTTAAGAGTGGCGCTCGGACAGATGGCTTTGCTGGCCAGCGCCGGATTCGGGTGGTAATAGCCGCCGATATCCACCGCTTGGCCCTGTACCTGATTCAGCTCCGCTACAATCTTCTGCTCATTGTCTGCCAGAGTACGGGCAAGAGAGGTGAACTGCTGCTGCAGCGCCGGATCGTCGTTTTGCTCCACCAGCGCCTGCGCCCAGAACAGCGCCAGATAAAAATGACTGCCGCGGTTGTCCAGCTCGCCCGTTTTGCGGGACGGCGATTTGTTGGCGTCGAGGAATTTGCCGGTGGCCTGATCCAGCGTTTTCGCCAGCACTTTCGCCTTGCTGTTACTGCCCGCGATACCGACATGCTCCAACGAAGCGGCCAGCGCCAGGAATTCTCCCAGCGAGTCCCAGCGCAGATGGTTTTCCTGCAAAAACTGCTGCACATGTTTCGGCGCAGAGCCGCCGGCACCGGTTTCAAACAGGCCGCCGCCGGCCATGAGCGGTACGATTGAGAGCATTTTGGCGCTGGTCCCCAACTCCATAATCGGGAACAGGTCCGTCAAATAGTCGCGCAACACGTTGCCGGTTACCGAGATAGTGTCCTTGCCCGCGCGAATACGGTCGATGGAGAACCGTGTGGCCTCCACCGGCGACATGATGCGGATATCGAGCCCGTGCGTATCGAAGTCCTGTAGATAACGCTGCACTTTCTCAATCATGCGCGCATCGTGTGCACGGGCCGGATCGAGCCAGAATACCGCCGGCGTGTTGGATTCACGGGCGCGATTAACCGCCAGCTTCACCCAATCCTGAATCGGCGCATCTTTGGCCTGGCACATACGCCAGATATCCCCTGTTTCGACCGGATGCGTCAGCAGCACATTACCTGCTTCGTCGGCGACCTGCACTACCCCGTCGGCTGGGATCTCGAAGGTCTTGTCATGCGAGCCGTATTCTTCAGCCTTTTGCGCCATCAAACCGACGTTTGGCACGCTGCCCATGGTCGTGGGATCGAAGGCGCCATGCCGTTTGCAATCCTCAATCACCGCCTGATAAACGCTGGCATAGCAGCGGTCGGGAATGATGGCTTTAGTATCATGCAGCTGGCCGTCAGGCCCCCACATTTTGCCCGAATCGCGGATCATCGCCGGCATTGAGGCGTCAACGATCACGTCGCTTGGTACATGCAAATTGGTGATACCTTTGTCGGAATTCACCATGGCCAGCGGCGGACGCTCGGTATACAGCGCATCGATGGCCTGCGTGATTTCTGCCTGATCCTCGGCCGGCAGATCTTTGATTTTAGCGTACAAATCGCCGATACCGTTGTTGGCGTCAAAGCCCAGCGTTTTCAATTTATCGTTATAGCGGGCCAGCACGTCTTTATAAAATTCCGACACCACGATACCGAACATAATCGGATCGGACACTTTCATCATGGTGGCTTTCAAATGCAGCGATAGCAGAACTCCCTGCCGTTTGGCATCGGTAATCTGCTGCGCGATAAAGCTGCTCAGGGCCTTTTTGCTCATTACCGCGGCGTCGATGATTTCGCCGATGTTGACCGCGGTTTTGGCTTTCAGCACCTGTTTGGCGCCATCGCGGCCGATGAGCGTGATACTCACGTTGCCGTCGCGTTCAATCAGAGCGGATTTCTCGCTGCCGTAGAAATCGCCCTCTTGCATTTGAGTGACGTGGGAGAGAGATGACGACGTCCATACGCCCATGCGATGTGGATGCTTACGGGCGTAATTCTTCACCGACAGCGGCGCGCGGCGATCGGAGTTACCTTCGCGCAAAACCGGGTTGACCGCGCTGCCTTTGATTTTGTCATAGCGGGCCTTGGCCTCTTTTTCCGTGTCGGATTTCGGCTCGTCGGCATAATCCGGCACCGCATAGCCCTGCGCCTGCAGCTCTTTAATGGCGGCCTTCAACTGCGGCAGCGAAGCGCTGATATTCGGCAGTTTAATGATATTGGCTTGCGGCGTAACCGCCAGTTGGCCCAGTTCCGCCAGATGGTCCGACAGACGCTGATCCGATTGCAGATATTCCGGGAAATTGGCGAGGATACGCCCTGCCAGCGAAATATCACGGGTCTCGACGGCGATCCCCTGGGATTGGGTGAACGCACGGATAATAGGCAGCAGCGAGTAAGTCGCCAGCGCCGGGGCTTCATCAGTGAGCGTATAGATAATCTTGGACGTGGTAGTCATTTATTACGTTAACTCCTCTCTCTCTCATAGCGATTGCAACTATCTGAAGAGTGCCGAACCGTTGCGTTCACCGTTGACACCCATTGGGAGCATAAGCGGAAACGCGGGTTTTCCGGATAACACTTCCTGGTGCTAAGTGGGCAGAGTGAATCTGCGAAGTGGCAGAGATCGCTGGCTGATAACCTCTGCGTAATTGTCGGACCTATTTACATTGTAGTGTGACGCCAGGCCGTTACTGTGCAGCAGGGGTCCGGGCCCTGTCAACCCGGTTGTCACTCTGCTGATTATTTTTTGTTGCGATAATGTTCCCATAGTGTAAACGCTTAGCCAAAATCCTGACCAAGTCGCCCTCTTCTCTGGACCAGACGGGCGCCACGTCGCCCTGCTGCAAAAACTGTTTTACCGGTTCCACCTGTTCTCCGGTCATATTCAACAAAAAATAGTTGGGGCTTTCCGGCGGCAATTGCTGTTGCCAGCACTGCAGCAGGTCGCCGCGCATCACCAACAGCAGCCCGAGCAACATAAACGACAGTGAAAACGCCGCCAATTGACTCTGCGTCGCCCAAGGCTGACGCAGTAAACAATTGACCGCCAGCCGTAAGGTGAGACGGCCGATAACGCATCGCGGCGCAATACGCGCAGCGGACGGGTGGCGAGCAGTTGCCGGTAAGGACGCAACCCCACCATCACGGCCAATGACCCCTAACGACCACAGCCAGGGCCATACGCCGGCGGGCGGAAGTTTATCCGGCAACACCGGCTCCAGGAGTTTTATCAGCAACGCCTCGAACGCCAGACCGATAACGGCGCCGCTCGATTCCTCCCTGCTGTACCAGCGCTGATCGGCTTTTAACTGCGGCGTCAGCCAGTCCTCGAAGCGTTGGAGCTGTTGGGGTCCGCCGGCGAACATATAACGCCAGGTGACCGGCCCCACCCGGCTGGAAGGCGCCGGTTTGCTCACGTCGGCGGTATTGATGATGATGCCCGGAGCGGTTTGAAACGGGTTAAAACCGCTGTCCGGTTCGCGCAGCACTTCGCCCGCCACCAGCAGCGTCGCGTCACCCACCTCCAGGGAATCGCCCATTTTCAGCCCCAGCAGCGCCAGCAGCCGCGGCGCCACCAGCACCTCTCCCTCTGCCGGGCGCAGATTGGCCGGTCGGGTCATCAAGGCGCCATACAGCGGGTAGTTGCCGTCGGCGGCCTTGACCCGGGCCAATTGCGCCGCGTCGCCGGCAAACGTCATGGTCATAAATGTCAATTGCCGGCTGAGCGTCAGTCCGTCGGCGGCGGCCTGGGAGAGCCAACGTTCATCTACCGGCCGGGCCGCGCGCAATACCCGATCTCCGGCCAGAAAATCGCGGCTTTGCTGGTTTAGCCCTTTTTCCATCCGATCGCTAAGCGTTCCCAGCGCCAGCACGCAGGCTACCGACAACGTCAGCGCCAACCAAACGATTAACATGGAGGGGGTTCGTCATTCGCGCCAGAACCAGCGAGCTATCATACTACTTCCTCCAACCGGCCGTCCTGCAGACGCAGTCGGCGTTCACAGAACGCGGCCAGTTGCCGGTCGTGCGTTACCAGAATCAGGGTAGTGGCGAAATCCCGGTTCAGGTTGAACAGCTCGTCGGCGATGCGATCGCCGGTGGCGCAGTCCAGATTGCCTGTCGGTTCGTCAGCGAACAGAATTTGCGGCCGGCCGATGAAGGCGCGCGCCAGCGCGACCCGCTGCTGCTCGCCGCCGGAAAGTTGCGCCGGCAAATGGACGTTCTCCAGCGCCGTCAGGGTAGGTACCAGCATGAACGACTGAAAAACGAAGCCGAGTTCTTCATTCAACGCCGTCAGATCGTGCCCCAACAAATGCACGGCACCGTCGCTACCGTAGTCGAGCCCGGCCAGGATCCCCAGCAGCGTCAATTTACCGGAACCGGACTCGCCAATCAGCGCTATTTTTTGCGCGGGTTTGACAACCAGCTCAACTCCGGTAAGGATGTAGATATGGTGTTCACCCCCCTGACCGACGTGCTTACTAAGATGATGAACTTCAAGAACGTTTTCCGCTGGCATTTCCCTTTCCTTATTCTGTTGAGTCTGGTGAGCGTACGGGCGCTGGCAGCAGGACGATAACGCCATCAACGTGGTCAACGCCAGCATCAGCGGTGATACCGCCACCCAGGGCGTAGCACGTCTGCCGGCGCTACTGCGCCAGCATAAGCCACGCTGGGTGGTCATCAAGCTGAGCGGGAATGATGGTCTGCGCGGTTTCCCACCTCCGCAGATAGAACAAGATTTGGTCAAAGCCATTACCTTAAGCCAACAGGTGGGCGCGCAGCCGCTACTGATGCAGATTCGCCTGCCTTTTTCTGCCGGTTTTATCACGCCACCGGCGGCCAAAAGCGCAAAAAACGCGCCCGACTCCCTGTAACCGTTATGATCCCGTCCCTTTTATTGCGCGAATCACTGTAACCTGGCGCGCTTTGTTGTATCTTCTCTTTTACGACACGCGACCCGCCCGCCTCAAAGGGCAAGATGGCGGCCCGGTGCGTTATCCTCTGGAAATGAAAAGGAGCCTTCACCTATGTTAATAGTCATTCCCGTTCTGGTCGTGCTCGCCCTTATCGTGGTCGCCGCGGGTATCAAGATCGTGCCGCAGGGCTACCAATGGACGGTTGAGCGATTCGGCCGCTTTACACAGGCGCTGAAGCCTGGTCTGAATCTGGTCGTGCCGTTTATGGACCGCATCGGCCGTAAAATTAACATGATGGAACAGGTGCTGGATATCCCCTCCCAGGAAATCATCTCTAAGGATAACGCCAACGTCACTATCGACGCCGTCTGTTTTATCCAGGTGGTGGATGCCGCGCGCGCCGCGTATGAAGTCAGCAATCTCGAGCAGGCGATCCTCAACCTGACCATGACCAATATCCGGACCGTGCTTGGCGCCATGGAGCTGGACGAAATGCTGTCCCAGCGCGACAGTATCAACGTCCGGCTGCTGCAAATCGTCGACGAGGCGACCAATCCCTGGGGCATTAAAGTCACCCGCGTCGAGATCCGCGATGTGCGGCCGCCGGCGGAGATGATTGCGGCGATGAACGCCCAGATGAAAGCGGAGCGAACCAAGCGCGCCGATATTCTGGAGGCGGAGGGGGTGCGCCAGTCGGCCATCCTGCGCGCGGAGGGGGAGAAACAGTCGCAGATCCTGAAAGCCGAGGGCGAGCGGCAGTCGGCGTTTTTGCAGGCCGAGGCCCGGGAGCGCGCCGCCGAAGCGGAAGCACGGGCCACGCAGATGGTCTCTGAGGCGATCGCCGCCGGTAATATCCAGGCGATCAATTACTTTGTGGCGCAAAAATACACCGATGCGTTGCAAAAAATCGGCTCCGCCAACAACAGTAAAGTCATTATGATGCCGCTGGACGCCAGTAACCTCCTGGGCGCCATTGGCGGTATTGCTGAACTGATTAATGAGAGTAAATCCGGTCGGAGCAAGGGATGATGTGGATGGCGATAGCGGAACATCCGCACAATGTCTGGCTGATTCTGGGCGGCCTGCTGCTGGCGCTGGAAATGCTGGGCGCAAGCGGGTTTCTGCTGTGGAGCGGTATTGCCGCGCTGCTGGTAGGGCTGGTGCCGATTGGCTGGGAGTGGCAGGGGGCGACCTTTGCCGTGCTTACCGGTTCGGCCTGGCTGTGGTGGTATCGCCTGCGCGCCAGCGATCGCGGGCGTCCGGTATCGGTGTTGAATCAGCGCGGACAGCAGCCATCGAGCTGCGCACGCGCCTATCCGAGCCCCTTAGCAACGGTTTCGGCCGCCTGCGCGTGGGCGACAGCACCTGGCGCATCCAGGCCAGCGAAGATCTGCCGGCGGTGACCTGGGTAGAGGTGTACGCCACTGAGGGGATTACCCTGCGGGTGCGGCGCGCCTTACCAGAATAGCGGTAGCAGGCCTGAGCGGTCCGCCTGCGCCCGCGCGAACTCCTGTTAGCGGACCCGTATCGGTCACCGCACCCGCGCCGGCATTTGCTAGTGTAGCGCATCGCAATGCGCAGATACCAACTCGTCGGCAAAGGGCGGGCCCACCCACGGCACTCCTTCGTCTATTCTGTCCTGACCGATACAGCAGAAGGCGAGTTCTCGCGACCGCCCCACCGCCCCTCACCGGACGGCGGAATTTGTGTTGCCATATTGCCCATCAGTTGCAACGCCCTTGCGGCGGAACCGAGCTCGCCTAGAGGTCAACCATTGCCGTCGGCGCCGAATTAGCGCGCCGCCTCAACATGCGCACTGGCGTGAAAATCGACGCACTTAACCTGACCATCAGGCGGGATAGTCAACGTCACCGCCATCTGAAAGTGCGGATAGATGTCCCGCTTGGGACCGTTAATATTGAATTCAAGATGCGCCTCTTCGCTCATCAGACGGCGCGTCGTCTGGCGCACCGTCAGACAGCGTTTTCCGGCTGATAGAACAGTTCCACGGCGTTGGAAATCCCCCCCCAGGACAAAATTCTCATTAAAGTCATTGGGAAAAGACGCCATTCCTTGATGGACATCGGCAAAACCGCTTTGACTGCCCACCTCAACCAGCGCTGCCCGTTGCTGCGGCGTCAGTTTTTGATAAAGCCCGTGGGTGGCGTCGGTAATGTCTTCCTCCATCATACGGCTGACGCCATCAAATACTGGCCGGCCATCGATGATGCTTTCACCGCTCAACCGCCACATATCGATTAACAACCGATGCGGCGCCATTTCCCCGATCGCCGTTTGGATATCTTTCGCCAATTGCTCACGCACCGAACGGCTGATGCTCTGTTTCACTTCCGGATGCTGCACGACTTGCTGCAGATAATAAACCGCCAAGGCAGAAACCGGCGAGCTATCCGAGTCAATATAATCCAGCGTTTTGACGCAAATATCGCCAATATAAAAATCGACGCCGCGATAATGGTTTTCCTGGACGCGAAATAATGCCTTGTCTTCCGCCTTCGCTAAGGCTTTAAGATTGGTAAATGCATTTAGCGCGGTGTGAAGCGAAGTGGATTTGCCTTCACCGCCCGGGGTTCCGGCAAGTTATCGCTGTGAATCAAGCGATAAAGGCAGTCAAGGGCGTCCGATTTATTATATGGACGGAAAAAATTTTTAATACGATCCCAAATTCCCAGGTGTGTGGCATAGTCTTTATCCGGGCTGAGCAGGCGGCCAATACGGGAGGGATTAATGGCCAACGAATGCTGACCAATATCGACCTTGAGTGATAATGACATAACGAATTCCTTATCAACCTTTATATTTGAGTAATGATGACGCGATGTGATGATGCTGAGCGGCGACACCGACCACGAACGCCAATACACCTTCAACGGTCATAAGACCTTTACCCAGGCGCAACACGGGGATTACGAATCATTAACAGGATTATCGCACCGGCAGGCCTTAACGTCCTGGTGCATAGACGATCACGCTTAACCTTCATGGCCACAGGGTTGTTGGACTATATTCCCTCCACTGCGAAACGGGATCGGGTCAATACCGCAAATCACCGCCCCAAACCTTTGGGGCCGAAGATGTCGTCCCGCCTCAGGGGGCTGGGCGCTCGCGGGCGCAAAATGATGTATTTTTAGCTTTAAAGACTTGACCTTCGCCCGACAGGAAGGTTTAGGCTGATTGTCATAACATGACCGGTAGTACGATGTTCTTGCTGCAAACGCACGGGTGATAGCCGGCTACCGTCCCTTTTATCTGAGGAGGAAACCATGTCTACGACGACGGAATTAGCGTTGCAGGATTTGACCTTCAACCATTGCATCAATCGGGTGAAACGAGCGTTGGAAGCGGTACCGGGTGTCCGCCGAGGTGACGCTGGATCGCGCCCACGTCACCGGTAACGCCACCTCCGGCGAACTGATCGCGGCGGTGCATCAGGCCGGCTATCAGGCGCGCCAAACCGAGGCGGCCGCTGCCCCAAAACTGCGCCGCTGACGGGCCATAGCGAAGCGCAGGAGCCCCCGGCAGCGGCGAAAACATTTCCGGCGCAGGCCCACGCGCCGTTGGCAGAGGCCCCTGTGCTGTCGTCGGCGGATGAGAGCCTGCATTTGCTTATCGATGGAGTGAGCAACTGTTGCCGCTGGCGCACGTCGTGCCCGGTATGACGCTGCGCTTGGTCAGCGGCGACCGGGTACCGGTAGATGGCGATATCGTCCAGGGCGAGGTCTGGCTGGATGAGTCAATGCTGACCGGCGAACCGGCAGCACGGCACAAACAGGCCGGCGATCGCGTCCATGCCGGGACGGTGGTGGCGGACGGTAGCGTGTTGTTCACCGCCCAGGCTACGGGTAATCAAACCACGCTGGCCAGAATCATCCGGCTGGTGCGGCAAGCGCAAAGCAGCAAACCCGCCATCGGCCAGTTGGCCGACCGGATTTCGGCGGTATTTGTGCCTGTAGTGGTGGCTATTGCGCTGGCGAGCGCCGCTATCTGGTTTGTGTTCGGGCCTGAACCCTGCATTGCCTACACGCTGGTAATCGCCACGACGGTGCTCATCATTGCCTGCCCCTGCGCGCTGGGTCTGGCGACACCGATGTCCATTATCGGCTGGCGTCGGCCGCGCCGCGGAATTCGGCGTGCTGGTTCGCAACGCCGACGCTTTGCAGCAAGTGACCAGTACCGATACGCTGGTGTTCGATAAGACCGGCACGCTTACCGAAGGACGGCCCCGGGTAATGGCTATCGAACCGTTTAACGGCTGGGATAACCGGCGCTCGCTCACGCTCGCCGCGGCTATCGAACAGGGCTCAGCTCATCCGCTGGCGCACGCCATTCGCGCCCGCGCGCAGGAAGACGATAACGGTCAAACTCTGCCTCAGCCGGAACAATTCTGCACCTTATGCGGTCTTGGCGTTAGCGCACGTCTGGCAGGACAGCAGGTTTTACTCGGCAACGACGCGTTGCTGACGCAGCAGGGTGTGGACACACCGGGCGGGCGCAGGACGGCTGCGCTATTGGACGCTACAGGGCGCCACGCCGGTATTGCTGGCCGTGGACGGTCAACTGGCGGCGCTGTTCGCGGTGCATGACCCGTTACGCAGCGACAGCGGCGAAGCGCTTGAGCGTCTGCGCGCGGCAGGGTATCAGCTGGTCATGTTGACCGGCGATAACGCCGACACCGCCCAGACTGTCGCGGCCCGCCTCGGCATCGATCAGGTCATGGCCGGCGTCCTGCCCGACGGAAAAGCGGCCGCCATTGTCTCATTACAGCGCCAGGGCCATCGGGTGGCGATGATTGGCGATGGCATGTTGGCGCAGGCGGAAGTTGGCATCGCCATGGGCAGCGGCAGCGATATGCGTTGGCGTTGTCTAACACCACGTTGCGCAATATGAAACAAAATTTGCTGGGTGCGTTCTTTTACAACGCGCTGGGTATTCCTATTGCCGCCGAGATCCTGTTTCCTTTTACCGGTACCCTCCTCAGTCCGGTAGTGGCGGGCGCGGCGATGGCGCTTTCCTCCATTACGGTGGTGAGTAACGCCAACCGGCTTATCCGCTTCAAGCCGTCATACGCCCGCATCGACCCGCGGAGAACGCCGGCGGCGGCAGATTCCTGACCGCCCACCCGTCGCTTCATGCTACCCTTAGCCAACGAAAAAGCACCGGAGCGATAGGCATGAGAAATGTATTACGGCGCCTGGCGAGTCTGTTGGGCGCGTTAACGCCGGCGACGTTTCCCTGGCCGGGCATGGATGTCAGCCTGGCATCGGGGCGACAATTTCATTTGGTGGGCAGCATCCATATGGGAACATCGGCGATGGCCCCCCTGCCCGCGCGTCTGCTGGAGCGACTCGAGCAGGCTCAGGCGCTGATCGTGGAGGCGGACATCACCGTCAGCCCGCCTCTGACAAACGCCGGCGAGACACAAACGCCGTTGGCGGACCGGCTTAGCGCATCGCATTATGATCACGTGCATCAGTTGAGCGAAGAATACCATTTGGATCTCGCGGCGCTTGACGCCTTGCCCGCCTGGCATATCGCCTTACTACTGCAATCCCGTCAGGCGGAGCGGTTGGGCCTGCGCGCCGATTACGGTATCGATTATCAGTTAATCCAGGCTGCACGCGCCAATGATCAACCGATTATCGAATTGGAGGGACCGGAGGAACAGCTGGGGCTGCTGCGCAAATTGCCGGATCAAGGCGCGGCGCTGCTGGAGGACACGCTGACGCACTGGCACACCAATGCGCGGCTGCTGCAGGTCATGATCGGCTGGTGGCTAGAAAGCCGGCCGGTGGACGTGCGCCAGGCGTTTCCCGCAACCTTCAGTCAGGATCTCTACCGCTATTTGATGACCGACCGTAATCATCGCTGGAAATCCACGCTGCAACAGCTGCCGCCTGGCGCTTACGTGGTGGCGGTCGGCGCCTTGCATCTCTACGGCGCTGATAACCTACCGGGACTGCTGCAGCAATGAACACCATCGGGGATCATTTACCCGCCGGAGTGCTTGCGCTACTCTGAACGCCTGAACTTTTGTTTGTAGGATCCCGTCATGACGCCCTCGGTCACCTTACTGGAAAAACACCGTATTTCTTTTACTCTGCACGCCTACGAGCACGAAGCCAATGAAACCCATTTCGGCGAGGAGGCGGTACAGAAATTGGTGCTCAGCGCCGATCGGGTCTATAAAACGTTATTGGTCTCTCTCAATGGCGAACCGCGGCAGTTGGCGGTGGCGGTCACGCCGGTCTCGCTGCAGCTGGATTTAAAGAAAATTGCGCGCGCTTTGGGCGCCAAAAAAGCGGAAATGGCCGATGCGCAACTGGCGCAGAAAACCACCGGCTATCTGGTGGGTGATATCAGCCCACTGGGGCAGAAAAAACGCCTGCCGACGGTCATTCATGCACCAGCGCAGGCCTTCGCCACCATCTTTGTTTCGGGCGGCAAGCGCGGTCTGGATATCGAGCTGGCGTTGACGATAGGCAAGGTGGTCGCCTTTATCACCCTGATGATTGTCGTGGGCCGCCGGCTGGTCCCCTGGGTACTGGCCAGCACCGGTTCCCGTGAATTGTTTACCCTCGCCGTACTGGCGCTGGCGCTCGGGATTGCCTTCGGTGCGGTTGAGCTCTTCGGCGTTTTCTTTGCTCTCGGCGCCTTTTTCGCTGGCGTGGTACTCAACGAGTCCGAGCTTAGCCACCGCGCCGCGCATGATACGCTGCCGCTGCGCGGCGCCTTTGCCGTCTTGTTTTTTGTCTCGGTGGGTATGCTATTCGACCCCACTATTTTGCTGCAGGAGCGGCTGGCGGTAATGGCGACCCTGGCCATCATCTTGTTGGGCAAATCGGCCGCGGCCTTCGCGCTGGTCAAATTGTTCGGGCTGTCGCTGCGCACCTCGTTGACCATTGCCGTCAGCCTGGCGCAGATCGGAGAATTCGCGTTTATTCTCGCCGGCCTGGGCATCGCGCTCGATATGCCGTCCGAACAAGGGCGCCATTTGGTCTTGGCCGACGCGATTTTGTCGATAATGATTAATCCGCTGATGTTTGCCCTATTGTAGCGCTATTTGGCACGTTATGACAACTAAAACGACGCCAGCGAAACTACTGCAGGTGGAGGTGCCGATGGTCGCAGCGCCGCCGTCACAAGCTGGTGCAACAGATCGACATGTGCCGCATCATCATTTAGCGCCGGGATATAATGGAATGTACTACCGCCGGCATGTTCAAATATCTCCCGGTTTTGCACCTGAATTTCCTCCAGCGTTTCCAGGCAGTCAGCGGCAAAGCCGGGACAAATCACCTGCACATGCTGCACGCCCGCAGAAGGCAGGCTTTTCATCGTTTCATCGGTGGCGGGTAGCAGCCAGGGATCACGGCCGAAGCGCGACTGGAAGGTCATCATTACCTGTTCTGGCGGGTAATCCAGCGCCGCGGCCAGGGCTTGGAGGGTAACGTCGCACCGCTGCGGGTAATCATCACCCTCCTCGGCGTAACGCTGCGGTATGCCGTGGAATGAGATAATCAGCCGATCCGGCCTACCGTGCCGGGTAAACGCGCGCTCAACGCTTGCGGCCAGTGCCGCGATATAGGCGGGATGTGCTGCATAATCGCGGATGAAACTTATCGATGGTAACCGGCGGTAACCGGTGAGAATACGCGCCACCGCATCCCAAATCGCGGCGCTGGTGGAGCAGGAGTACTGGGGATATAGCGGCAGAATCACCAGTCGGGTGATGTCTTGCGCGAGCAGGCGCGCGATTGCCTGCGGCAGCGCCGGCTGGCCATAGCTCATCGCCAGCTCTACCGCGACATCAGGCAAGCTGGCGGCCAGCGCCTGCTGCTGGCGGCGGCTGTAGACCAGCAGCGGCGATCCCTCGTCCATCCAGACGCTTTGATAAAGCTTTGCTACCCGCGGTGAACGCAGCGGCAGGATAGCGCCGTACAATAGCGGTAGCCATAGCGCCCGCGGCGTATCCACCACGCGTTTATCGCTGAGGAATTCGGCCAAGTAACGCTTGACCGCCCGGGGAGTGGGGGCTTCCGGCGTTCCCAAATTGACCATCAATACGCCGTATTTTTCCTGGCTCATTGCTATTTCCTTATCGGTTCGTCGCCGGCGCTAACCCAATGAATTTATCAGAGTTAAACGCGCTGGCGGAGAGGGTATTGTAGCGGAAAAGCGGCTTTTGAGAATGGTTATCATCCATTATCATTGCAATAGGTGATGTCTGAGGGGGGCGCCAAATGGTTGCGCCAATAATCAGGCGTAGCGCCAGCGGTCGGAAGCAGTGGCAACAATTGGATACAGCGCTAGCGGTCGGATGCAGCGCCAACCGTAAGAGCCAGCAACGCGAATGCGGACACAACAACCGGCATGAGCGTTCGGTCAAGCATGACAGCGGTCAAGGGTGGTTCCCAACGGACCGCGCTGACAGCCTGCGCCCAGACGGAGGCACAGGCGCGGCTGCTTGCGGTGGCGAATCATCCAGCGGTAGATCAACCGAGGATGGCGGCCAATTCAGCGCTCACTTCGCTCACATTGCGGGTACCGTCAAGGGTGAAATACCGGGTATTCCCGGCGTCCGCTTCTTTACGGTAATAGTCGATAAGGGGTGCCGTCTGCTGATGGTACTCCACCAGGCGCTTGCGTACGGTGTCTTCCTGATCATCCTTGCGGCTGGTCAGCAGCTCGCCGGTCACGTCATCCTTGCCTTCTTGCTTGGGCGGATTGAACTTCACGTGATACACCCGTCCTGAAGGGGCATGCACCCGACGACCGACAATACGGTCAATAATAAGGCTATCCGGCACCGCGAATTCCAGCACATAATCTACCGCGATACCCACCTCTTTCATGGCGTCCGCCTGAGGGAGAGTACGGGGGAACCCATCCAGTAAAAAGCCGTTGCGGCAATGGTCTTGTTTAATGCGTTCTTTGGCCAGTGCGATGACCAGCTCATCGGTCACCAGCTTTCCGGCATCCATGAGGGCTTTGGCCTGTCTGCCGAGCTCAGACTGCGCTTTCACCGCGGCACGTAGCATATCGCCGGTGGAAATCTGCGGAATGCCGTACTTCTCCATGATAAATTGTGCCTGAGTGCCTTTACCAGCGCCCGGAGCGCCCAGCAGAATGATACGCATTGCGTCAATCCCCTTGCTAATCCAAAAGTATTTTAAAATCTGAAAAAACGATAAACCATACCAATACCGGCACGCTTTCCTCAAGCCACCGGACGCATTGACGGCGCTTGTCCGCGGCTTTCGGATTTGCCTGAGGGAAACGCCCTACCGCTGGCGCCCACGATCATAACGCAAAACCGTTTTGGCGGCGCGGGAATATCATGGCAGGCGGGGATTTTTTCGCACCTGGCGGCAAGGGACATTTCCTACCGACGCGCGCAAGAAACGGCAGACTGCCCCGAACGGGGGCCTGCCGCGATACCTATAGGGATTTGACCTTAGGCGTTTAACAGCTGGTTCATACGGCGGATAAACTGATTGGGATCGTCAAGCGTACCGCGCTCGGCCAGCAACGCTTGATCCAACAGCAGCTCCACCCAATCGCCAAACGCGCCGTCATCGCCCAAATTGGCAGTACGTTTGACCAGCGCGTGGTCCGGGTTGAGTTCAAAGATATATTTGATCTCCGGTGCGGCCTGACCGGCGGCGGCGAACAGTTTGGCCATCTGCGTCGTCATGTCATCGGCATCGGTCGTGACGACCGCCGGGGTATCGGTGAGACGGTGCGTCAGCCGTACTTCTTTGACTCGCTCGCCGAGATAGGTTTTTACGCGCTCAACGAACGGCTCAAGGGCTTTTTCCACCTCTTTCTGCTCTTCGTCTTCTTCATCAGCCAGCTTATCCAACGACGGATCGGCTTTGCTGACCGACTGGAACGCTTTGCCGTCAAACTCCGTCAGGTAGCTCATCATCCATTCATCGATACGATCAGAGAACAGCAGCACCTCGATGCCCTTCTTACGCAGCAACTCCAAATGGGGACTGCTCTTGGCGGCGGCATAGCTGTCGGCGGTGATGTAATAGATTTTTTCCTGCCCTTCCACCATGCGCCCGACATACTCTTCCAGCGAGACGGTCTGTGCCGGGCTGTCTCCATGGGTAGAAGCGAAGCGCAGCAGTTTAGCAACCGCTTCACCGTTGGTAGGATCCTCGCCGGCGCCTTCTTTCAATACCAGACCAAACTCCTGCCAGAACGATTGATACTGCTGTGCATCGTCCTTGGCCAGCTTCTCCAGCATCGACAGCGCACGTTTAGTCAGCGCACCCTTCAGGTTCTGCGTCACGCGGCTGTCTTGCAAAATTTCCCGCGACACGTTGAGCGGCAGATCGTTGGAATCAATCAGCCCCTTCACGAAGCGCAGGTAATTCGGCATGAATTGTTCGGCGTCATCCATGATAAACACGCGCTGCACATACAGTTTCAGTCCATGTTTGTGCTCACGGTTCCACATATCCCAGGGCGCTTTCGCCGGGATATAAAGCAGGCTAGTATATTCCTGTTTCCCTTCAACCCGATTATGGCTCCAGCTTAGCGGCTCACTGAAATCATGGGACAAGTGCTTGTAGAATTCTTTATATTCGTCATCGCTGATGTCGGCCTTGTTACGGGTCCACAGCGCCTGCGCTTTGTTGATTTTTTCCCAGGTCACGACCTCTTCGTCGCTGCCCTCTTCTTCGCTTTTGCTACGTGTCTCGATTTCCACCGGCAGCACAATGTGGTCGGAGTATTTGCCGATAACGCTCTTGAGACGCCAGTCATCAAGGAAATCGTCTTCGCCCTCGCGCAGGTGCAAGGTGATTTCCGTACCGCGCTCCGGCTTGGTGATATCGGCGATGGTGTAATCCCCTTCACCAGCAGACTCCCAGAACACCCCTCCATCGGGTTTGGCGCCGGCGGCACGGGTGCGGACGGTGACCTTGTCCGCGACGATAAAGGCCGAATAGAAGCCAACGCCGAACTGGCCGATGAGCTGGCTGTCTTTTAGCTGATCGGATCCCATCGATTCCAGGAACGCCTTGGTGCCGGATTTGGCAATCGTACCCAAATTGTCAATCACTTCCTCGCGACGCATGCCGATACCGTTATCGCTGAAGGTGAGAGTGCGTTTTTCTTTATCGCAGGACAGGCGTACGCGTAACTCGCCGTCCCCTTCGTATAAATCGGGCTGTGACAGGGCGCGAAAACGCAGTTTGTCCGCCGCATCTGATGCGTTGGAAATAAGCTCGCGCAGGAAGATTTCTTTATTAGAATAAAGAGAATGGATCATCAGATGAAGCAGCTGCTTTACTTCCGATTGGAATCCGCGGGTTTCTTGTCCTTTCATACTCATGTTATACCTCAATCCAAAATGCGACCAAATAGGCAGTTAAAGACGGCAATGAAGTACAAATGGGGATAAGGGAGGACTATTTCAAGCGAAAGGTGAAAAAAGCGTACCTCCGGCCGCCGGCGGACCGGCCTGAGGCGGCGTCAGAACTTGATGGGATGACGGCCCGCCAGCGAATGGGACAGCGTGGTGCCGTCCACCATTTCAAGCTCGCCGCCTACCGGCACGCCATGGGCGATGCGGCTAGCCATGACACCGTAATGCGCGCACATTTCAGCGATATAGTTGGCGGTCGCCTCCCCTTCTACCGTCGGGTTGGTGGCCAGGATGACCTCTTCAATGCTTTCGTTCTCAAGCCGCTCCTGCAGCCGCCCGAGACCGATATCGTCCGGGCCGATACCATCGAGAGGTGACAGGTGCCCCATCAGCACAAAATAGCTCCCGGCGAACTGGCCGGTCTGCTCAATAGCATGGATGTCTGCTGGGCTTTCCACCACGCAGATTTGGCCCGACTGCTGCCGGCGGGGATTGGCGCAAATCGTGCAGACAGGCTGCTCGGTGAAGGTGCGGCAATCCGCACAATGGCCGATTTCCGACATCGCGCGGGTCAGCGCCTGCGCCAGACGCATCCCGCCGCTGCGATCGCGCTGCAGTAAATGGAAAACCATACGCTGCGCCGATTTCGGCCCGACGCCCGGCAGGCAGCGCAAGGCCTCCGTCAATGCCTCCAGTAAGGGACTGGTTTGCATCAGAACGGCATTTTAAAACCAGGAGGAAGCTGCATGCCGCTGGAGACGGCGGCCATTTTTTCCTTTTGGGTTTCGGCAATACGGCGGGCGGCGTCGTTGAACGCCGCGGCGATCAGATCTTCCAGCATATCTTTGTCATCTTCCAGCAGGCTGGGATCGACCTCGACACGGCGGCAATTGTGCGCGCCATTAATCGTGACCTTGACCAGGCCGGCGCCCGACTCTCCCGTCACTTCCAGCTGCGCGATCTCTTCTTGCATCCGCTGCATTTTTTCCTGCATTTGCTGGGCCTGTTTCATCAGGTTACCCATTCCGCCTTTACCAAACATAGTCTTCTCTCTTAGTTGCATCGGGCCGCACTGGCGGCGTCTTGCCGCAGCGCGGCGGGTTATACGGGCCGGATGCTGTCTTCATCCAGCTCGGCGTCAAAAAAGCGTCGCAGCATCTGAATGTGCGCATCGTTCATAATCGCTTCCCGCGCCCGCATCAGTTTCTCTTCATAAATCGCCTGGCGCCATTCCAATGGCGTTTTCATCGCCGGATTATCATCTTCCGTTACGGTTAATTCAACCGGCGCGCCCAAATCGGCGCTCAGCGCGGCGCACAGGGCGCTTTGCGCCGAGGCCGAGTTTAGATGACGCTGCGAGGCGCGCAGGTGCAAACAGACTTTGCCCGGCGCCAAATCCTCTTTCCAGGCGTTCAAAGCCAGCTGCTGCACCAGTTTGGGCACCGCCAGACGGTTGACCTGCGCCGCCCAGGGATCGCGCGTCAGCGACTCTTCTGCCAGGCACAACGCCAGCTCCGGCGTTTTTTCATGCTCCAGCGCCGTGCGCAGCGCCTTCGGGGTCGTTACCGGCTCCGGGGCTGCCTCGGGCTGTTGGCTGGCACGCCAGCGGTACTCCTCCGGCCGCGGGGTTTTCGCCGGCTCTGCCCGGCCGGCGGCGGGTTGGCGCTGATGCGCGCGCTCGCCTACGGTGGCCAGCCGCTCCAGCGCGGTAACGGCATTTTTTTGGAGCGCCGGCGCCGGTTCATCCTTTTTTGTTTTTTGGCTCTCCTGCCGCTTTAATAGGGCGGTGCGGGCCTGCAAAAGCTGTGCGGTCGCATCTGGCAACGGGCTGTCGCCTTTGGAAGACGGCGCGAAAGGTGCCCGCGACGCTTCCTTCTCAGGCGTCAGAACGCCGTCTTGCCAATCGCCCTGCGCTTCATCATCATCGAAGCCGCTGGCGGTATAGGCCAGCATTATACTCTCTTCGTCGCTATCGACCCCGCTGGGCTGACGACCGCCAGGCGACGACGAAGTCTGCGCGCCAGTCAATGATCCCGCTACCGGAGCAGCGCCGACGCTACGGCCGCCGTTAGCGACGGGCGCAGGCCTGGCGGCGGACGCGTCCGGGGCACCGGCTGTTGCGGCCGCGCCGGTGGCAATGCTGTCGTGGCGCGCGTTAGCGCCGAATTCAGCCGTTTTTTTTTCCGTTCTGGCGACGGTCGTCACCGTTTCCACCACGGCGGGATGGAACGCCAGCGCGCGCAGCAGCGTCATTTCTACTCCCATCCGGGGATCGGGCGCAAAGGGCAGCTCTTTGCGCCCGATAAGCAGGATCTGATAGTACAGTTGCAGATCGGCCGGCGGCAAACGCCGGGCCAGGTCGCGCAAACGCGCTACGCTGGCCGGATCGTCCTCATTATTCAACTGGTCCGGCACCAGCTGGCACAGCGCCAGACGATGCAGTAAAGAAAGCATCTCGACAAGCAGACTTTCCCAATCCATACCGCGGGCAGCGCATTGCGCAAGTTGTGCCATCATCGCGCCGCCGTCGGCGTTGGCCAGCGCCTCGATAAGCGCCAGCGGCTGCTCGGTGTTAAGCGTTCCGAGCATCAGACTTACCGCCTCGGCGCTCACCTCCCCCTGGCCCATGGCGATGGCCTGGTCGGTCAGACTGAGGGCGTCGCGCATGCTGCCGTCGGCGGCACGGGCCAGCAGCTGCAGCGCGCGCGGCTCGGTAACGATCTGCTCCTGCTGCAAGACGGAGGACAGCTGGTTGCGGATCTGCTCAACGTCGAGCGCCTTTAAATGAAATTGCAGACAGCGGGAAAGGATTGTAACCGGCAGTTTTTGCGGATCGGTGGTGGCCAGTAAAAACTTGACGTGCGCCGGCGGTTCCTCAAGGGTTTTCAGCAAAGCGTTAAAGCTGTGGCGGGACAGCATATGCACTTCATCGATCAGATACACCTTGAAGCGGCCGCGCGCCGGGGCGTATTGAACGTTATCCAGCAGCTCACGGGTGTCTTCAACTTTAGTGCGCGAGGCGGCATCGATTTCAATCAAATCGACAAAGCGCCCTTGCTTGATTTCCCGGCAATTATCGCACTGGCCGCAGGGGGTGGCGGTGATACCGGTTTCGCAGTTCAGCCCTTTGGCCAGCAGACGGGCAATCGTGGTTTTACCCACGCCGCGGGTGCCGGATAGAAGATAGGCATGATGGATCCTGCCCAATGAAAGGCCGTTTGCCAGCGCTGTCAGGACATGCTCCTGGCCTACTACATCGGCAAACGTTTGCGGACGCCACTTACGGGCAAGCACCTGATAGCTCATGAGTCGCGATTTACGTCGGGGGAACAGAGGGCCATGCTAACACAGCACAGCACAGCACCGCGAGGCTGTTGTCATCAGTGGCCGGGGAAGAGTACCAGGCTATAACTAGCTACGCCGATACTGTTTAGAAGCGTTTCACCCCCGAGGTAGGCCAAATTGATAACGAAGGCCGCATCCTGCACCTCGCCGCCGAGCCGCCGAATTAGTTTCACCGTGGCGCAGATAGTCCCTCCCGTGGCCAGCAGATCGTCCACCACCAGTACTTTATCGCCGGGTACTATAGCGTCTTTATGGATTTCGAGGCCGTCGGTGCCATATTCCAGCACATAGTTTTCACTGATGGTTTCACGCGGCAGCTTGCCGGGCTTGCGCACCGGAACAAACCCCAGCCCCAACGCCAGAGCGACCGGTGTGCCGAACAGAAATCCACGCGCTTCGGTGCCAACGATTTTCGTCAGGCCGGCATCGCGAAAGCGATCGGCCAACAGCGCGATGCTGGCGGCATAGGCGCGCGAGTTTTCCAGCAGGCTGGTGACATCGCGAAACAGGATGCCGGGTTTCGGATAGTCCGGAACCGATTTAATGCTTTGCTTGATTAATGCTAATTGTTGTTCCGTAGCGGTCATAGTGGGTATGCCTGGAAAAACCTCAATTCATCATCAACGCGGTGCCTGTCATGGCTAAAACAAGACTGACCGCGCACGAAAGCGCTCAAATCTATGCAAACTACCGCAAAAATGCAACCGCCGGCAAACGTAGAAGAGGCAAATTATTGACGTGGCGCAAGGCTGCGCCCCCTGCGTTAATGCTGTGCATCACTGAAAACGACGGGGTATTATCATAAAAGTCGACTCCGATGTCATTCATTACAGGTAAATGGCGTGCACGCATCTCAACTGATTACCGCCCTTGGCGCCCGACTTAACGAATTAGCCGCACGCATCGACACTCAGGGACACCCACTGGTGCAGCAATCCCGTTTCGATCCCCTGTTGTTCAGCGCGCGCGGCAACCGGCTTCAGGACTATCTGTCCGAGAGCCGCGCAACGCTCTCCCATTTGACCAGCGCGGTGGAACAGGGCCGCACCGAGCGCGTTGCCTGGCTGGCCCAGCGGCTCACCGATCAAATGTTGGCACTCTCACGCGAGCTGGCCACGCAAAATTTGCGTCACGAGCACCCAGCCAGCACGCCGGCCGAAGATGTGTATGCCCGACTGGCCGAGCATCAGGATTATGAGCGGCGGTTGCTGGCGATGATCTGCGATCGCGATAGCTTGCGCACTGCTGCAAACGATCTCGCCCGCACTCGGCAGCTACAGCAGGAAATCGCCGCGCTGGAAGGACGTCTTATGCGTTGCCGGCAGGCATTGACCCGTCTGGAATATCAAATAGAGTGCCGGGAACGGGGAGAATAAACAAAATAATTCATCCGGTGGAACAAATGGATTACCTTTTCATCTTTAAGAGATGTAAATAATATCATCTATACTTCAGTTTACAGCCTGAGTTGTGCAGGAGAACGAGGTGACCCTCGAAGACGAATCCCCCGAAATCAGATTGGCGATCGATTTGATTATGCTGCTGGAAAAAAATGAACTGGCGCCGGAGCTGGTGCTGGCGGCATTGGAAATCGTCAAAAATGATTACTTGCGCAAAGCGGAGACGGCGGAGTAAACGTTTTCAGGCTATGTAAGCGCAGATCCTCAGGCGGATTGCGGCGCGTCGTTTTGTCCGCAGCGCAACATCGGGCTCATGCGCAGCATGTCGATAAGCCCAAATACCAGGGTGCGCGACTCGGCTTGCAGATCAAAACTGCCGGGAATGAACAGCCAGTTTTCCATGAGGCCGGTCATGTAAGCGCGCAACATGATCGCCGCACGCCGGCAGTGCAGCGTTGCGGGTAATTGCTGCTGTTCGATGCAGCGGCCGAGTGTCGCTTCCAGCCGGCCGTAACATTCATCAAACAATTGCGATCGCACTTCCTGGTACAGCGCCATTTCACCCACGAATTCGCATTTATGAAACAAAATTTCCATAAGCTCACGCCACTGGCGGTTAGAAACGGTAGCGTCAAGAATGTAAATCATTGTCTCGGTTAACACATAAAGTGGATTGTCTGGATATTTTGTTTGATACTCTGTTTCAAAATCTTGGATCTTACTGTCAGCCGTATGAAGTATTTCATTGAATAACTCGGCTTTATTTTTGAAGTGCCAATAAATCGCGCCGCGCGTTACCCCGGCCAGTGCCGCGATATCATTAAGTGATGTGGCGGATACCCCTCTCTCTGAGAAGGCCTTGATGGCGGCGTCCAGTATATGCTGGCGGGTTTCCTGAGCCTGTCGTTTGGTTTTTCGTGCCATAGTGCCGTTTTAGCGGGATCTTTGGATTTACATACATTCAAGAATGTATGTAACATAGCATAATGAAAAATGTAACGCAGCACTGTCTTTGGGGCTTGTGATCACTTGATCAATTTTTTCAAATCGGAATCTTGGGGTTTATCTATGAACAAAAACAGAGGGCTATTGCCTCTGGCAGCCGTTCTTATGCTTTCCGGCAGTTTTATTCTCGCAGGCTGTGATAATAAAGAAGCCAACAAAGCAGGAAATCAGCAGCAGGCTCCCGAAGTGGGCGTTGTGACGCTAAAAAAACAAGCACTGAATGTCACCACCGACTTACCGGGCCGCACAGCCGCTTTTCGTGTCGCGGAGGTCCGCCCGCAGGTCGATGGTATTATCCTGAAACGTAACTTTGTCGAAGGCAGCGATGTTACGGCAGGTGTGTCTCTCTATCAGATTGACCCTGCAACCTATCAGGCCGCCTATAACAGCGCCAAGGGCGATCTGGCACAGGCACAGGCGAATGCCGGCATTGCCCGGGTGACCGTCAACCGCTATAAAAAACTGCTCTCCACCAGCTATGTCAGCCGCCAGGACTATGATCAGGCGGTGGCCACCCTGGCGCAAAATGATGCCGCCGTGCAGACCGCTCAGGCCGCGCTGAAAACCGCCCGCATTAATCTGGCTTACACCCGCGTCACGTCTCCGATAAGCGGCCGCATCGGCAAATCCGCCTTCACCGAAGGCGCGTTGATCACCAGCGCGCAAACAACGGCCATGGCGACCGTGCAGCAGTTGGACCCTATGTATGTCGACGTGACTCAATCAAGTAACGATTTTCTGCGTCTGCGCCAGGAGCTGGAAAACGGCACGCTGAAACAGCGTGACGGCAAGTCGACAGTGCATCTGCTGATGGAAAACGGCGGCGAATATGCGCAGACAGGTACGCTGGAATTTTCCGACGTCACGGTGGATGAAACCACGGGCTCCATTACGCTGCGCGCCATTTTCCCTAATCCGCAACACACGCTGTTGCCGGGTATGTTTGTACGCGCCAGATTGGATCAGGGCGTCAATGAAAACGCGTTACTCGTACCTCAACAGGGCGTAACCCACACGCCCCGCGGCGAGGCGAGCGCCATGGTGGTCGATAGCAATAATAAAGTCGCTATCCGCCAAGTCACGGCGCCGCAGGCGATTGGCGATAAATGGTTGGTCACCGCCGGGTTACAGGAAGGCGACAAAGTCATCGTCGCCGGTGTGCAGAAGGTGAAACCCTGCATGCAGGTCACTCCCAAAGAGGTGACCAACCAGGAAAAACAACCGGAACAACCTCAGCCTGACACCGCTAGCAAGTCTTAACAGGAACGGGTAACCCTTATGTCTAAGTACTTTATCGATCGGCCCATATTCGCATGGGTGATTGCCATTATCATCATGCTGGCGGGGGCACTGTCGATACTCAAGCTGCCCATCGAACAGTATCCGGCTATCGCGCCGCCGACGATCCGCATCACAGCGACATATCCCGGCGCGGACGCCTCAACGTTGCAAGACAGCGTGACGCAAATAGTCGAACAGAATATGAACGGCATCGACCATTTGATGTACATGGCGTCCGATAGCGACTCGTCCGGTACCGCGACCATCACGCTGACCTTTGAATCGGGTGCCGATCCGGATATCGCCCAGGTTCAGGTGCAGAACAAACTGCAGCTTGCGATGCCGCTGCTGCCGCAAGAAGTTCAGCAACAAGGTGTACAGGTGCAGAAATCCAGCGCCAGCTTCCTCATGGTCGCCGGTTTTATCAGCGATGATAAAAACATGACTCAGGAAGATATCGCGGATTATGTCGGCTCCTCGCTGAAAGATCCCATCAGTCGTACCAACGGCGTAGGCGAAGTGCAACTGTTCGGCGCCCAATATGCGATGCGTATTTGGCTCGATCCTAACAAGCTTAATAACTTTCAATTAACGCCGGTAGATGTCATCAGTGCGCTTGAGGTCCAGAACAACCAGATCGCCGCAGGCCAGTTGGGGGGATCCCCTCCGGTGAAAGGGCAGCAGCTTAACACGTCGATCATCGTGCAAACTCGGCTGAAAACCACCGACGAGTTCGGTAAAATCCAGCTGAAGGTCAATCCCGATGGCTCGCAGGTCCGGCTGAAGGATGTGGCCACGATTGCGCTCGGGGGTGAAAGTTATGACATCATCGCCCGCATTAACGGCCAGCCCGCCACGGGTCTGGGGATTAAGCTCGCCACCGGCGCCAATGCGCTGGATACCGCCAACGCGGTCAAAGCAGAGCTGGGACGGCTACAGGCCAACTTCCCCGCGGGGCTGAAAGTGGTTTACCCCTACGACACCACGCCGTTCGTGAAGATTTCCATCACCGAGGTAGTAAAAACGCTGGTGGAAGCCATCATCCTGGTGTTCCTGGTGATGTATCTGTTCTTGCAGAACTTCCGCGCTACGCTTATCCCGACTATCGCGGTGCCGGTCGTCTTGTTGGGGACCTTCGCCATCTTGGGGGCGTTTGGCTATACCATTAACACCCTGACGATGTTCGCCTGCGTGCTAGCCATCGGGCTCTTGGTGGATGACGCCATCGTGGTGGTGGAAAACGTCGAGCGCGTTATGGCCGAGGAGGGACTCAGTCCCATTGAAGCTACGCGGAAATCGATGGGCCAGATTCAGGGCGCCCTGGTGGGGATCGCGCTGGTGTTGTCCGCCGTGTTTGTACCGATGGCGTTCTTCGGCGGCTCAACCGGCGCCATTTACCGTCAGTTCTCCATCACCATTGTATCGGCAATGATTCTGTCGGTTATCGTGGCGCTGGTTCTGACCCCTGCCCTGTGCGCCACCCTGCTCAAGCCCATCAAAAAAGGCGACCACGGCAAGACCACAGGCTTTTTCGGTTGGTTTAATAAAAAGTTCGATCAGAGTACTCATCATTACACCGACAGTATCGGCCACATTCTAAATAGCACCGGCCGCTACCTGCTGATTTATCTGCTGATTGTGGTCGGCATGGCGCTGTTGTTTATCCGCCTGCCCACCTCATTCCTGCCAGATGAAGACCAAGGGGTTTTCCTGACGATGACCCTGCTGCCGGCGGGTGCGACGCAGGAACGCACCCAGCATGTGCTGGATGAAGTGACCCAGTACTATCTTAACAATGAGAAAGACAACGTCAGATCGGTGTTCACCGTCAACGGGTTCGGTTTCGCCGGACGCGGGCAGAACTCCGGTATCGTGTTCGTCAGCCTGAAAGACTGGGGTGAGCGTTCCGGGGCTGAGAATAAGGTCCCCGCAATAACCGCCCGCGCCAACCAAGCTTTCTCGAAGATCAAGGACGGCATCGTGCTGGCGTTTAACCTGCCGGCAATCGTCGAGCTGGGGACCGCAACCGGTTTCGACTTTGAATTGATCGATGAGAATAACCTGGGGCATGAACAGCTGACCGCCGCGCGTAACCAGTTGCTGGGGATGGTGGCACAGCATCCTGATGTACTGCAAGGCGTCCGCCCGAACGGTCTGGAAGATACCCCAGAGTACAAGCTGGATGTCGATCACGAAAAAGCCGAGGTGCTGGGGGTTTCGCTGTCGGATATCAATACCACCATTGGCGCAGCGCTCGGCGGCAGTTATGTTAATGACTTCATCGACCGCGGCCGCGTGAAGAAGGTTTATGTCCAGGGTGACGCGCCCTACCGTATGCTGCCGCAGGATATCAATAACTGGTACGTGCGCGGTTCGGATAACCAAATGGTGCCGTTATCGGCGGTAACTACCGCTCGCTGGCAGTACGGTTCACCCCGTCTGGAGCGCTATAACGGGTTGCCGTCAATGGAAATCCAGGGGGAAGCCGCGCCCGGTAAAAGTACCGGTGAAGCCATGGCATTAATGGAGCAACTGGCGGGCAAACTGCCGGCGGGAATCGGTTACGATTGGACCGGCATGTCCTACCAGGAACGGTTGTCTGGCAACCAGGCCCCAGCGCTGTATGCAATATCGCTAATCGTGGTGTTCTTGTGTCTGGCTGCGCTGTATGAGAGCTGGTCGATCCCGTTCTCGGTTATGCTGGTTGTACCGCTGGGGGTAATTGGCGCCCTGCTGGCGGCAACGCTGCGCGGTCTGAACAATGACGTGTATTTCCAGGTTGGTCTGCTGACCACTATCGGACTATCGGCCAAGAACGCGATATTAATCGTGGAATTCGCCAAAGATCTGATGGAAAAAGAAGGCAAAGGACTGATAGAAGCAACGCTGGAAGCGGTACGCATGCGCTTGCGGCCGATTCTGATGACTTCCCTCGCCTTTATTCTCGGCGTACTGCCCCTGGCTATCAGCACCGGGACCGGGTCCGGCTCGCAAAACGCGGTCGGTACCGGCGTGATGGGCGGGATGGTTACCGCTACCCTGCTGGCTATTTTCTTTGTACCGGTGTTTTTTGTGGTGGTGCGCCGCCGCTTCGGTAAAAAAGGCCATCAGGACGAACTGGAGCAGGGACATCCGGTGGAGAATCCGCCGCCGCGGCCGTAAGGCGCGAGGTGATTATACCACTCCCCGAGGGCCGCTTTGCGGCCCTTTTTTTGTCCGCGGCATAAAACGGCTAACACCCGAACGGCAATTGTATAATGTCTTTCCTGGCGCTATAATTAAAATGTTATAACATAACAAAAAGGAGAAGCATGATGAAACCCGATATTCATCCCCTTTATCGCCAGGTGTTTTTTCACGACACGACGGCCGATGTCTGGTTTAAGGTCGGATCTACCATCGCCACGACCCGCACGTGGACTACGAAGGACAAATCTACCCCTATGTCACCCTGGAGGTTTCCAGCGCGTCACACACGTATTACACCGGCAAAGAGCGCACGGTAGCCAAAGACGGCAGCACCGCACGTTTCAACCAACGCTTTGGCCGTTTCCTCGATCAACCGTCATAATCCACAGGACAACTTTAAGATGAAGGTATTAAGTTCACTTGCGAGCGCCAAAACGCGTTATCCTGATTGTCAGGTGGTCCGCCGCCGCGGGCGTGTGTACGTAATTTGCAAATCCAATCCGCGCTTTAAGGCGGTTCAGGGACGCAAAAAACGCCGCTAACTTTGCAAGAGAGGCTCATCGGGGCCAAGAGAGAAAGTCAGCGCATCGCTACGCCGGGAGAAATACCTTCAGCGCTTTTTATTTGCCGCCGTCAGACAGCAAAATGGTCTATACACGAACGTTGTAAGGGTAATGCAGGGATTTACGCATATTTGTAAACAAATATTGTAATCGAGTGAATAAGAAGAAAACACTCTTTTATTTATCCGACATGTCTGCTAATTTTAAAGTACTAATCGCGCATACAGCACTGTATAATGTTATTCAGCCGTACCGTTTCATTCCGCACTAGCGCGCCGGCAACGAGAGAACGCTGAGGCCCTATCCCACGCTGTTTACCTGAGCTTTGCCGTCACGGCAGGCTATGACTCAGGGACTGTAAGTTAATGTAAGCAAGGGATGCCAAATCGCCTAAAATATCCTATCTTTAATCTGGAATGGGCGAAGTGGGTATCGATCCATGTCCCCAGCCGGGTTTTAAGATCACTGCAATTGCTATGTGTTAGGAGGGCTGATATGGATGAGTATTCACCCAAACGCTACGATATTGCGCAATTGAAATACCTGTGTGAAAATCTCTATGATGAAGGCATTGCCAGTCTGGGCAACAGCTATCATGGTTGGGTAAATGACCCAAGTTCCGCCGTCAATTTGCAGCTTAACGAATTAATTGAGCACATAGCGGCGAATATTGTCATCTTCAAACTTAAATACCATAATGAAAGTGAGCTTACCGATCAGGCTGAAACCTTTTTAGACGATACTTTTACCCTGTTCAGTAGCTATGGCATCAATAATTACGATATACAGCGCTGGCGGCGCAGCCGCAGGCGTTTATTCGGAACATTCTCGGAGACAGAGCTCTGTACAACCTGAGAAAGTAAGCACATCCCCGTTCAACTGACTGTACGAAAAGGTAAAAATGAAAAAGATCGACTATTTAATGCGCTTGAGGAAGTGCAGAACGCTGGAAACCCTTGAGCGTGTGATTGAAAAAAACAAATATGAACTGTCCGATGACGAGCTAGAGATATTCAATTCCGCCGCCGATCATCGTCTGGCGGAACTGACGATGAACAAGCTATACGACAAAGTACCGGTTTCCGTCTGGAAGTATGTACGCTAAAACTGATTATTCTAAATATAATGTTGGTGTTAATAAACATGACTATTAATACCTTTTTTACCCGCCGGCAATTAAATTACCTATTGCCCGCTCCTGCTGAAATACGCTCTTTTTCGCGCCATTGACGTCAGGTTAACTTCCTATTTGTCTGGCGCGCGATGTAGGTGTAAATGGCGAGTGCGTTATCATACTGGTTAATAACATTATTGGACTTTTCTATAGGCAGGTCAAAAGCTACACAGTCAAGCGCCTATTGCATCGGATTTCCCTCATTTTCGCTGGGTTGCCCTGACGTCATTTCGTACAATTGTATTTTTACAGGTGCCGGACGGGAATGCACTGGCCGGCAGATACGATTTCCCCACGCCATTAATAAAGGGCAATAGCGGGAAAAACACGCCTTATTTCCACTGAAAGAGGGAGTGATCCAAAGTGGCACGTGGGTATGTTGCGTCATGACAGGACGAGTGGCAGCTGAAATGGGTGGAGGCCCCGCCAGCGACATCCCGGCACACACGTCGCTTGCTGCGGCTGCTTCCTTCCGGACCTGACCGAGTTCACAAGGTAGTGTTGCGAGAGCACCCACGGAGCCTCCATTGACGGCTCGTTTCACACGAGCGCGGGGCATTATCAATTAAGGCTTCGGTAATTGCAAGCCGAGGCGGTTTAAGCGCCGTTTTCTTATCCAATATGTTTTATACTTAACGCTTCAGCGCAGACGGCTTGCGGGAGGCGAACCGAATATGACAGGATAATCCCCACGCCGATTTACCTGTTGAAGTGGAATATGTCCGATCCCTCTCATGATAATTTTCCCCAGCGCGTTTACCACATCGTGGCGGCTATCCCGTATGGACGACTGATAACCTATGGTGAAGTGGCGCATCAAGTGGGTGGTCTGTTAAGCCGTTTGCCTGAAGGCAGCAAACTTCCCTGGCACCGGGTGGTTAATCGTCACGGCGCCATCTCGTTAAGCGGGGAGGATTTTTACCGTCAGCTTCACGTGCTGCAAGAGGGAGGACTACTGCTACAGGATAGCGGCCGATTTGATCTTGACCGCTACCGTTGGCGACCGGAAGACGTTGATTAATCGCGCCTGACGGCGTGCGGACGGCTTTGGTAAACAATCGACGCCGTTTCCTGCTGCCCCGCGTGCGGCCGCTACTAACTATTGACGCGGTGAAAGTGTGGCCACCGTTGACACGTTGCCATGAGGGAAACGGGCTTGGTTATGGGAAGGCCGCCGCGGGCGACGGTCATGATGTGCACAAGCGCCGCTATCTATCAGAAGGACGTGGGCGCCGGAACACTATTAGAGGGAGTTACCTGCGTAGGCGACGTTAATGGAACCGTGGTCGCGGGCTTGTTTTGCGTCGGCAAGGCAACCGACTGTACCGGTATCATTGTCAGGTCGTGACGCGTGCCGCCTTGGGTGACCGCCATTTTGACCTGTTCGGTAATCATCACCACACGCCCATCGACGGTAATGGCGGCGCTCAGCAGAATACGGGCGTTGGGCTGGATATCCGAGGGGTTAAACGGCAACACAAAGCTGAACGGTGCCTACTTACCCTCGGTACGCACGACTCGCTGCGCGATAACCTTGGACGGGGTATCGGGGATAGTGGCATCGGATAGCGTTAGCGCTGCGTCAGGCGGCAGCGCAATACGTTCGCAGATATAGACCGTGCCGCTACCGCCGGCTGGCTAATCGCGCCCTGTTGGGCGGTTCCCGGCGCTTTAAACGCGGGGGTGGGAATATTGGCGCTTTTATCCGCGCATCCTGCAAGCGTAGCGCCCAAGGCGATACCCGCAACAACCTGCCAGTGTTTCATCTTTCTCTTCTCCTTCTTATTATTTGCCGGACCTTCACCACCGTGAGTAACGTGGTGGCGAATGCGATGGTGGTTCGTACCACCCAATGCTTTAATCATGGCACAAGATCCCGGAATTTTCCTCTCGCCGGGTTAAGGAGGATTTTCTCGCGCCCTCCCCCTTACCGGAGTAAACGGCGGCCATAAAAAAAGCGGAAGCACAAAGGCTCCCGCCAGGGGTGACCAGAACGACCGGTTCGCGAACCGGTCACGCTCGATTAAGGGTTGTAGGCGTTTTCGCCGTGGCTGTTCACTCCAGACCTTCGCGCTCTTGCTCTTCAGAAACATGCAAGCCCACCATCATATCGGCGATTTTGAAGCCGATAAACGCGACCACGCCAGACCATATCAGACACACCACTACACTTATAAGCTGTACCCAGACCTGATGTCTTATCGTGATGCCTTCAGCATAACCGATGCCGCCCAGAGAGGCGGAGGAGAATACCCCGGTCAGGAGACAGCCGACGATGCCGCAGACACCGTGTACGTCAAACACATCGCAAACGTCGTCCACTTTCAGCCATTTCTTCAATTTGACCACACCCCACAGCCCCGCTACGCCACCGACCAGACCAATGACCAGCGCGCCGCCGACACCGACGGTACCGGCAGCCGGAGTAATGAAGACCAGACCGGCAAATGCACCCGGAGCACGCGCCCAGTAAGGAAGGTTTGCCGCGCAGCATCCACTCGACGAACACCCAGGAGAGGATAGCGCTGGCGGAGCCGGCGTTGAAACCGAACCAGCCGACATAAAGGATTGCAGTGCCGGTAAAGACCATCGGCAGGTTATGCGGTTTGAAGGCTTCTTTACCGAAGCCAGCGCGTTTGCCCAGCAGGTAAGCGCCCACCAGACCGGCACTGGCGGCATTGATGTGCACCACCGTACCGCCGGCGAAGTCCAACGCCTCAAGCGATGCCAGGAAGCCGCCCGCCCACACCATATGCGCCATCGGCAGATAGGAGAACGTCAACCATACCACCACGAAAATCAACACCGCCGAGAAACGGATACGTTCCGCCAGCGCGCCAACGATCAGGCAAACGGTAATACAGGCAAAGGAGCACTGAAACGCCACATGAATCAGCTGATAGAAAATGCCGTTCAGCGCGGTCACGCCGATACTTTTCAGCATAATCATGCTGAAATCGCCAAAGAAGGCGTTACCGGTGCCGAACGTTAGCGAGTAACCATAAATCATCCACAGTACGCAGACCAGGGCGAAGGTGACCGCCACCTGCGTCAGCATCGACAACACGTTTTTCCCGCGCAGCATGCCGCCGTAAAAAAGCACAATCACCGGCAGGGTCATAAACAGCACTAGCGCGGTACTTATCATCATAAACGCGTTATCGGCCTTATCGGCCGCGGGTGCCGCAGCCATGGCCCAGGACGGCAAAAGGGCCGCCGCGCCAAGAGCGGTGAGTGAGACAAGTTTCTTCATTTTTTTATTCATCCCTTTCTACAAATAGCGCATAACGTTAAAGTGCCGCTTCGTCGGTTTCGCCGGTACGAATGCGAATAACCCGCTGAAGCTCAGCAACAAAAATTTTGCCGTCGCCGATCTTGCCGGTGCAAGCCGCTTTGCTGATGACATCAATCACTTCATCAAGCTGATCGTCGGCAATAGCGATGTCAATTTTCACTTTCGGCAGGAAATTTACGCTGTACTCAGCACCGCGATAAAGCTCAGCATGGCCTTTCTGACGTCCAAATCCTTTCACTTCAGTGATCGTCAGCCCCTGAATACCCACAGAGGAGAGCGCTTCACGCACATCTTCCAATTTAAATGGCTTAATCACCACGGTTACCAGCTTCATATGTACCCCTCGAAAATTAAGTCCCGACTCGCGACCACTACGCCCAAGTAAGGCAAAATATGTGCCACAAATGTTTTGACATAGAAATTTACCATTAGCAGGCTATTCCTTTGGCACCTGCCCGTTGCTGGACAGGGCGTCGGCGTGAAAGGCGACGTTCAGCGAAGCGGGAATGCACCAAACGGGTGCTCAATGCTAAAAAAGGTGCGTGTGTCACAAAAATGGCACATTCATGCCATTCAGAGTGCGTATCGGGTGTGGGTTACAGGCGACAGGAAGGTTAAGGGTGGTAGCAATCCATTGCCCGCCTGCCAAAAAAGGCAGACGGTAGCGGCGTGAGAGGGGGCGTAGACGGCGACGCTGCGCGCCAAAGCATATTTAGCCGGACAGCGCCTGGGGCTCGTCGGCGTGCAGCGCCTGACCCGCTTGCTGCAGTTGATACATTTGATAATAGCGGCCCCGAGACTGTAGCAAGGCGGCATGGGTACCGCGTTCCACCGCTTCCCCCCTATGCAGGACCAGGATTTGGTCCGCCTCGACGACCGTGGACAGCCGGTGGGCGATGACCAAAAGCGTCGTACACCGCCGCACCGCCTGCAACGCCTGGGCAATCGCCTGCTCAGTACCGGAGTCGATATTGGCGGTGGCTTCGTCGAGAATCAATATCGCCGGCGTAGACACCAGCACCCGCGCCAAGGCCAGCAGTTGCTTTTGCCCGACCGACAGCGTGTTGCCCTGCTCACCCAGTTCAGCATAAAGTCCCCCTGGTAAGGCACGCACCAATGTAGCCAGTTGCACCTGTTCAAGCGCGCGCCAGACCTGATGCTCGTCGAGCTCCCGTCCGAGGGTCACGTTGGCATACACCGTGTCGACCAGCACGACCGGATCCTGCTGTACCATTGCCACTCCCTGGCGCAATACCCGGTGGCTGAGTGTTTCAATCGGCCTGCCGTCCAACAACAGCGTTCCTTCGCTTACCGGGTAGTACCCCATCATCAGGCTGGCCAGGGTACTTTTCCCGCTGCCGGTATGCCCTACCAAGGCAATAAAGCTTCTCGCCGGCGCCGTCAGCGAAATGTGACGCAGCACCGACTCTCCGCGATCATAGGCAAACTCGAGGTCGCACAACGCAATGGTGCCACCGCCGAGGAGACGATCATCCGGGCCATAGTGCTGTGCGGGACCATCCATTAATTCAAAGATTCGCTCACCCGCTACCGCCGCTTGCTGCATGATGGACTGCTGGGATGTCAACTCAATAAGCGGCTCATTCAACCGTCCGAGATAGTTGATAAAGGCGTAAAGTACCCCCACGCCGATTGCTCCACGCGGACTAAGCCCGAACAGCAGCAGCATGCCGCACAAGATAAGTGCGAATAGCAGGCTAAGCATCGGGCGCAACAGGTAGCCCTCCAGCCGCAGCGTCGCCATACGGGTTTGAAAGTGGGCATGGCTCGCCCGCTGAAGCTTGGCGCCGAAACGCTGCTGTTGACGGAACTGCTGTATGACGCCCATACCGTTGATGGCCTCGTTGAAACCGTCATTAATATCGGCGACATAGGACCGCAGACGCCGGACAATCGGCGTGCTGTAATGCTGATACAGCCACATCACCACAATGACCACCGGAAACAAAATCAGCGAGATACACGCCAGCCGCCAGTCCAACAAAAACATCGCCACCAGCATGGCGCCGATTAACGCCACGCTGCGCAGCACCGAAGCAACCACCGTGACGTACAGATCTTTCACCACTTCGGTATCGTTTGTGACCCTGGAAATAAGCTGCCCTACAGGCTGTCTTTCGAAAACGCTTAACGGTTGGCGCAGCGCAGCGTCCATCACTTCCGTACGCAGTTGCTGCACGACACTTAACGCCGTACGGTTAAACAGTAACGCCTGATAATAGCGCAGCACGGCCGACAGTACCTGTAGCGCGAGAAAAATCGTCACCAAGCCGGCCACCATCCCAAACGGCAACCTTTTCTCCGGCAGAATATGATCGATGAAATAGCTTATCACTATCGGCCCGGCAACCTCCGCCGCCGCCGCCAGCCATAGCATCATGACCGCCAGCGTTAAGGGCCGGCGGTACGGGCGGCCATAGGCAAGCAGCCGCTTGAGGGTGAGCCAGAGGCTAATCCAGTTGCGCATCGCCCGTCTCCTTGGGGTGGGGTTTCTGTTCGAGCTCGGCTTCCAGCTGCTGATAGCGGAACATATCCCGGTACCAGCCAGGCTGTTGCAGTAGCGCTTGATGATCGCCGCGCTGGCCGATGCGGCCTTGTTTTAACACCAGGATCTCACTCGCGCCCTGCAACGCCGACAGCCGGTGTGCGGTGATGATAACCGTACGGTGAGCGCCAAAGCGCCGCAGGTTCTGCAATATGCTGCGTTCCGTGCGGCCGTCAACCGCCGACAGTGCATCATCCAAAACAAGAATCTCCGCTTCCAGCAACAGCGCGCGGGCAATGGCCAGCCGCTGTTTTTGACCACCGGACAACATGACGCCGCGCTCACCGACCTCTGTTTGATACCCCTGGGGAAGGCGCAGTATGTCCTCGTGCACGCAGGCCAACCGCGCCGCCTCTTCAATTTGCTGCGCCGTAGCGTCCGGGCGACCGAGTGCGATATTGCTGGCGACGCTGTCAGAAAACAAAAAAGGCGTTTGACTTACCACTGCCAGCCGGCTGCGCCAGTGATCGAGCGCCAGCGCGGTCAAGGGCAGATCGTGAAAGCGTATCTCCCCTTCGGCTACGTCAAACTGCCGCAGGATTAGCGCCAGGAGCGTGCTTTTGCCAGCGCCGGTAGGTCCGCACACGCCCAGCATCTGCCCGGGAGCCAGCGTCAGATAAATACCCTGTAGCGCAGGATTCCGGGCGTGCGGATAACGAAACGCGTCTATCGCCACGCTCAGCGCTCCCCGCCCAGCAGGGAAAGATAAGGTGCCGTCCACCACCTCAGGCCTTTCCTCCAGCGTCTGGCGAATACGGCTATAGGCTGCGCTACCGCGCTCTACAATGTTAAACATCCAGGCCAAGGCGAGCATTGGCCAGATCATCAAGCCGAGATACATAATAAAGCTGGTCAATTGACCGAGCGTCATGGCGCCGCGCATCACCAGCCAACTGCCGCCGCCGACAGCCAGTAAATTGGATAGCCCCACCGCCAGATAGATAGTCGGGTCGAAGCGGGCGTCCACCCGGGCCAAATGCATATTTTTGTCACCGGCTTCCAAGGCGACGGCGGCGAAACGCGCCGACTGATGCTGTTCCAGGCCGAAAGCCTTGATCATGCGGATGCTGGCCAGATTTTCCTGTGCCTGATTATTCAGCGAGGAGAACGCCGCCTGCGCCACGCGAAAACGCTGATGCAGGCGCTGTCCGTCCCGCTTGATAAGCACAGCCATCACCGGCATCGGGAGGAGGGCCAGTACGGTCAATTGCCAGCTAATTTGCAGACTCATCACCAGCAAAACCGAACACCCCATCACCAGCGAATCGACCAGCGTCAGCACGCCTTCGCCGGCGGCGAACACCACGCGGTCGACATCATTCGTGGCGCGCGCCATCAGATCGCCGGTGCGGTGGCGCAGATAAAAGCCTGGCAGTTGCCTGCTGAGCAGATGATATAGCCGATCGCGCAGCTCCACCGCCAGCCTATAAGCGGCGCCAAATAACAAAATACGCCAGACATAACGCAGTCCGTAAACCAGCACGGCCGTCGCGGCCATTATCCCCAGCCACAGCGCCAGATGACGCCCCGTGGCCTGGCCCGCCACTACGCTATCGATGATAATGCCCACCAGCCGCGGCGACACTAATTGTAACAGCGCGATAATTATCAGCAGCGTCACAGCACCCAGGTAGTGCCGCCACTCGCGGCGAAAGAACCATCCTAATTGTGCAAATAATCTCACGAGGCGTTATTCCAAAAATATAAAAGGCAGTAGCGACGCGCCGGGCAACATTGTCGCCGTATTATACCGTGATTAAGAAATTAATGTTGGCTTCAGGCCCGGCCAAAGACATCAAAGGCGTCGGGCGCGACAAAGTCACCGGCCAATTGAGTCGCAGCAGAGATGACCGATCGATAAAAAGTTAAAATACCCAGTTAATGACCATTTAAAGGCAAAATGACACCATTAAATAAATTATAAATAGAAATATTTTCTACTGTTAGCGATAGTAATGTGAAAAAAAGCAAACTCTTTTCCCGCCGTTCCGGTTAGGCTATGTTTAGACTCATTATAAGGACTATAAGCATGTCGTCATGGGCAACACAGGCGGTAAACGAGATAGCGTGTGACTTTCAGCGCTCGGCGGATACCCATTTAATCTGGCTTACGTTGCCGGCCTTTCCCGATATTATTTTCTATCTGAAGGATGAGAGTACCCACCCCTTCCGGCAGCCTGAAACACCGACTCGCCCGTTCTTTGTTTCTCTACGGACTCTGCAACGGCTGGATCCGACAGGACAGACCCGTTATCGAAGCATCGTCCGGCAGTACCGCCGTTTCCGAGGCATACTTCGCCCGCCTGCTGGGGTTGCCTTTTATCGCCGTGGTGCCGGAATGCACCACACGGCGAAAAATTGAACAAATCGAGCACCATGGTGGCCGCTGCCATTTCGTCAGCCACGGCGGATTGATTTATGACAAGGCGAAACGGCTGGCGCGCGAGCAAAACGGCCATTATATGGATCAATTCACCTATGCCGAGCGTGCTACCGACTGGCGAGGGAATAACAATATCGCCGAAAGCATTTGGCGCCAGATGGCGCGCGAACCCTTTCCACAGCCCTCCTGGGTGGTGATTAGCGCCGGCACCGGCGGCATCTCCGCGACGCTTGGACACTATATTCGCTATCAAGGCCACCCTACTCGCCTGATGGTCGTCGACCCGGAGAATTCGGTATTTCATGCGTTTTTCCGCCAGAGCGATCCCGACCTGACCCATAATCGACCCAGCCGCATCGAGGGCATCGGCCGGCCGCAGGTGGAGCCGTCGTTTATTCCCAGCGTGATAGATGAGATGATGACCGTCCCTGATGGCGCCAGCATTGCCACGCTCGGATGGCTGGAGTCGCTGCTCGGCCGCCGCGTCGGCGGCTCTACCGGCACCAATATGTGGGGTGCGCTGCAATTGGCCAAACGGATGCGTGCCGCCGGCGAAGCGGGAGCCATTGTCACGCTTTTGTGCGACGGCGGTGAACGCTATAGCGACACCTACTACCAGCCGGCGTGGGTAAAGGAACATATCGGCGACATTCGTCCCTGGCAGGAAGCGCTGGAAAATCTCTAACGTCAGACCGTCGTCGGATTCTTCGCCGCCCGCTACTGTTCATCTGCTGGCAGAGACAGTACCCTATATCCTTTGCCCTACAGAGTGAATGAAACAGATGAAACGAGCAGTGGTGGTGTTTAGCGGCGGACAGGACTCAACAACCTGCCTTATTCAGGCGTTAAGTCAGTATGACGAAGTCCATTGCGTCACCTTTGACTATGGCCAACGCCATCGGGCGGAGATCGACGTCGCCCGCAAACTGGCGATGCAATTAGGCGCCCGCGCGCATAAAGTGATCGATGCGGGACTGCTTAATGCGCTGGCGGTCAGCAGCCTTACCCGCGACAACATTACGTTTCCGGGTTACGAGGACAGCGCCGGCGGTCTGCCCAGCACCTTCGTCCCCGGCCGAAATATCCTGTTTTTGACCCTGGCCGCCATTTACGCCTATCAGGTCGAGGCAAGCGCAGTCATCACCGGCGTTTGCGAGACGGATTTTTCCGGTTACCCCGATTGCCGCGATAACTTTATCAAAGCGTTGAATGCCGCAGTCAATCTCGGGATGGCGCGCGAACTGAGCTTCGTTACGCCGCTGATGTGGCTGGACAAGGCCGAAACCTGGGCGCTGGCGGATTATTACCACCAGCTCGATCGGGTGCGCCATGATACGCTTACCTGCTACAACGGCATCAAAGGCGACGGCTGCGGCCAGTGCGCGGCCTGCCACCTGCGCACACACGGGCTGGCGGCGTACCGTGCGCAGCCACAGGCGGTTATGGCCTCGCTTAAAGCCAAAACCGGCCTTCATTAAGCGCAACACCCTAGCCATAAACGGCAGCGGCAGTCTGATGGCCCTAACGGCAATATCGCAGCCCTGAATCGTAACGAGGCGGCGGCAAGGGCGACAACTTCAGCGCCACAAACCGCAGCCAAGTGGGCTGAAAGCATTATCGGCGCCCCAGCCGCATCAGGACAATACCGCCACCCCACGCCGCAGACAGCGGCGAAAATGCCTTTCGTGGACCCGCAGCACGTTGCGCTTACTGTCCACGCCCGTGGCGCCTACAGTTTCAGACAATCTTTGAGCCGTGCCATCGTCGCCGGCCCGATGCCTTTCAACCCCTTCACCAGATCGTCCAGCGACGCGGTGTTGATGCTGATTTTATCCTCTTCTTCGTCCTCCTCCGTGCCGCCCGTCGCCGGCGCGTTGTCTGGCTGCACCCCCTGGCGCTTTTTTCTCTCGCTTACCGCCTGGTGCCCTTTTACTCCCTGACGGGATAGGGCGCGCCGTAACGCTGGCGGTGGGGGGCGCGGGTTTTTCCTGCTTGATGTCCGGGGTGGTCGTGTCCGTGGTCTGGTAGTCCATCGGCGCGTGTGCTCCCTCCTGCGGCACCGCCGCCTCAAACATAACGGGATCGGTCTGGGTGGCTTTATCCGCGGTAGTGGGTGCCAACGCCGCTTCTCCAGCCCCAGCCAGGGTGGCTCGCACCGGCTCGGAGCATTACAGGGACAGGACGGCGATGAGGGTGAGTAACATTCTTATCAAAATGGGTTGTCGCATGCTCTTTTCTCCATAGTATCTTCCCAGCAGAGCATGCCTTGGCGTCTGATTCACCGCTATCGTCCGCGGCGAGAAACGTAACAGGCCGCGAAAGCGGCCCTGTTGGTAGTTGCAGAATTAACGGTGGAATTGCGCTCAACGCCGCATTATTGCATCTGCGCCGCCGCGCCCATTTTAATTTTCGCCTCCGCGCGCAGGTTCTCCAGCAGCGCATCAAAGGCGACGCCGGTCATCCCCTGATTCAACTGATCCACAAACTGTTTGCGCTGCTGCTCTTCCAGCGTCCGCGGCGTCACACTGTCCAGCGCGATGAGCACAATATCGCCCTGGGCATTGCTGGCCATGCCGTAACTGCTTTTGCCATGGGGCGGCTGTGGCAGCGTGAAGACGGTCTGCGCCAGCGGATCGCCCTGATTGGCGGAGTCGAATTGCTGCGGCGCGCTAAAGCTCAGTCCGGCCGCCTGCAGCGCCTCTGTGCCTTTGTCCTGCTTCAGGGCAACCAGCGCTTTTTCAGCATCGACACGCGCCTGTTCCAGCGCTTTCTGGCGTTTGACTTCCTGCTCCACCCGCGCACGCACATCCTCAAGCGGCTGCACGCGTTCGGGACGGTGCTCGGCAATACGGATGACAAAAGAGCGGTTGCCGTCCACGGTGATAACGTCCGAGTTGCTGCCCAAAAGCGACCCCTGGAACAGCACCTGTTTCACCGCGTCGTAGTTGAGCGCCGCGGGCACGTCATCGTGACTGAACCAGTCAGTCTGCTGCGCCTTGATGCCGGCGGCGGTTTCCGCCGACGCCAGCGTCTCGTTATCGTTGCTGGCTGCATCGCTCACTTTTTGCTGCAGCGCATAATAGGCATCAATAGCTTTTTCCTGCTTCACTTTAGCCGCCACTTCGTCGTGCACCGCGCTCAGCGGACTAACTTGCGCCGGCTGCATATCGTCCAGACGAATGATAAGAAAGCCTACCGACGATTTGATCACGCCCGATAGTTGCCCTTTCTGGCTCAGGTTAGCCTGCTTGAGCTCGTCGAGGGTATCGCTGTCGCTCATCCAACCAATATCGCCGCCGTTTTTCGCCGAGACGACATCAGTGGAGTGGGCTTTGGCCAAGGAGGCGAAATCGGCTCCCTGCTGCAGTTGTTTCAGCCAGTCGTTGGCATCGTTTTCGCTTTTGCTTTGAATGATACTGTAACGTTTACGCCCGGGAACGGTGAACTGGTCGTGATGCTGATCGTACCAGGCCTGAATCTCCTGCTCGTCAACGGTGGTTTTCGTCTGCATCGTTTCAGCATCCATCGGGATATAGCTCACCTTGAAGGCTTCCGGCGACAAGTACTGGTTCTTGTACGCGTTATAACTCGCCTGAATTTCATCGTCACTCGCGGTTTGCTTCGCTGCCAGCGCCGCGATAGCAAACATTGCCAGACGCGCTTCGCGGGTTTGTACCGCCACCTCCAGCAGCCGGTCGGTTTCTGCCGGCAGCAGGAAACCTGTTCCGCCGATACCCTGAATCAGCTGCTGGGTAAGTAACTGTTTGCGCATCAGCGTGGCATATTGATCCGGCGACAGCCCCATGTTGCCGATAAGCGAACGGAATTTAGCATTATCGAATTTATCCTCGGTGCGGAAGGCCAGGATGGCGAAAATGGCCTGTTTGATTTGATCGTCGCTGATAGCCAGTCCCAGCTTATCAGCGTACTGATCCAGAAGCGTTTCATCTATCAACTGCGAAAGCACCTGCTGGCGCATATAGCCCTCATTGGCCGCCAACTGGGAGAACTGTTCACCCATAGCTTCCTGCTGGCGGTTACGTTCGTTCTGCACCGCCTGCTCCAGTTGCGAACGGCTTATCTGCTGACCGTTCACCTTGGCGGCGTAGTCGCCATCGCCGCCGATCAGATAGTTGCCTACCCCGGTCAGCACGAATGAAAAGGCAATAAGCCCCAGAATAATTTTGAGCACGACGTGATTAGCGGCCGCGCGTAAATTGTCCATCATGGTGTTACAACACTCCGCTGTAAATGAATGAAACCTCTGCGCCGGTAAACGGTCTGCCCGCCTGCCGCAGCTCTCGGGAGCAGCTGCGCGTTAACGCTAGTTATCTGACAACACCAACCCTGCCTTGTCAGCCAATACAGAAAAAAAGCGCATCCTGATGATGCGCCTTGTATTCTACCCTACCCGCCTGACTGCGTCAGGTATTAGTTGACACAGGCGAGAACGGGAAAGCTATCAGTTCACCGCGTCTTTCAGCCCTTTACCGGCACGGAAGCCCGGAACCTTGGCGGCAGCGATGGTGATTTCTTTACCGGTTTGCGGATTACGTCCGGTGCGGGCGGAACGCTCGCGCACGGTGAAAGTGCCAAACCCGACCAGCGCAACGTCATCTCCCTGCTGCAGCGACTCGGTAACCGAACCGATGATAGCATCCAGCGCTCGTCCGGCGGCCGCTTTGGAAATATCAGCACCTGCGGCAATTTTGTCGATCAGTTGTGACTTATTCACTTTTTCATCCCCTCTTGAATTCTCGTCGCGGCGGATTTTTCCTTAAACGCGACAGCGCAGCTATTATATCAAACCCAGTATGTCGGAACAGACTGAACCTGCCCGCTGCCCCGACCCAACAGCCCACTAACTTAACGGTACAAAAAAAGGCTGGCAAGTCCGAAATGGCCTGCCAGCCCCTTTTTACTGGTTTACTTTACATAAACCCCTCATTTTACGTTTCGGGCACCACTTCGATGCCGAAAGGCGCATTCTGCAGCGCCAGATTCAGGACTTTGTCGATGCGCTGTACCGGATGAATGTCCAGGTCGTTTATCACGTTGGCTGGCATATCTTCCAGGTCGCGCTTGTTCTCAAACGGAATCAGCACGGTTTTTATACCGCCGCGATGCGCCGCCAGCAGTTTTTCCTTCAGACCGCCGATGGGCAGTACCTGACCGCGCAGTGTTATTTCACCGGTCATCGCCACGTTGGCTTTGACCGGATTGCCGGTCAGGCAGGACACCAGCGCGGTACACATAGCGATACCGGCGCTCGGACCATCCTTGGGCGTGGCGCCTTCGGGCACGTGGACATGAATGTCCCGCTTTTCATAGAAATCGGGATTGATACCCAGCTTGTCCGCCCGCGCACGCACCACGGTCAACGCCGCCTGAATGGATTCCTGCATCACCTCACCCAGCGAACCGGTATAGGTCAGTTTGCCCTTGCCAGTCACGCACGCGGTTTCGATGGTCAGCAAGTCGCCGCCGACTTCGGTCCACGCCAGACCGGTGACCTGACCGATACGGTTCTCGCCTTCCGCACGGCCGTAATCGAAGCGCTGAACGCCGAGGAAATCTTTCAGGTTATCGGCGCTGATGATGATATGTTTGGTGCTCTTGTCCATCAGCAGGGTCTTCACCGCCTTACGGCACAGTTTGGAGATCTCGCGCTCCAGGCTACGTACCCCGGCTTCGCGGGTGTAATAGCGGATAATCCCCACCAGCGCACTGTCTTCCACCGTCAGTTCGCCTTTTTTCAGCGCGTTGCGCTCAAGCTGCTTGGGCAGCAGATGCTGACGGGCTATGTTGAGCTTTTCATCTTCGGTGTAGCCCGACAGACGAATCACTTCCATACGATCAAGCAGGGGCGCCGGGATATTCATCGAGTTCGAGGTAGCGACAAACATCACGTCGGAGAGATCATAATCCACTTCCAGGTAATGGTCGTTAAAGGCCACGTTCTGTTCCGGATCCAGCACCTCCAGCAAGGCTGAAGCCGGATCGCCGCGCATATCCGAAGACATCTTGTCGATTTCGTCGAGCAGGAACAGCGGGTTTTTCACGCCGACCTTGGACATCTTCTGTATCAACTTACCCGGCATCGAGCCGATATAGGTCCGACGATGCCCGCGGATTTCCGCTTCATCGCGTACCCCTCCCAGCGCCATACGCACGTACTGACGCCCGGTCGCCTTGGCGATGGACTGACCGAGCGAGGTTTTCCCTACCCCCGGCGGTCCTACCAGACACAGGATCGGCCCTTTGATTTTACTGATCCGGCTTTGTACCGCCAGGTATTCCAAAATGCGGTCTTTGACGCGTTCAAGCCCGTAATGATCTTTATCCAGGGTCTCCTGCGCTTTGACCAGGTCTTTTTTCACTTTACTGCGCGCGTGCCAGGGTACCGACAGCATCCAGTCGATATAGCCGCGCACAACGGTCGCCTCGGCCGACATCGGCGACATCATCCTCAACTTCTGCAGCTCCGCCTCGGTCTTTTCCCGGGCTTCCTGCGGCATTTTGGCCGCCTCTATCTTGCGCTTCAGCGCTTCGTTTTCATCCGGCGCATCATCCATCTCGCCCAGCTCTTTCTGAATCGCCTTCATCTGTTCATTCAGATAGTACTCGCGCTGGCTCTTTTCCATCTGTTTCTTGACGCGATTGCGAATACGTTTCTCTACCTGCAACAGATCGATTTCCGACTCCATCATCGCCATCAGATATTCGAGCCGCTCGGTCACATCGGCCATTTCCAGCACCGACTGCTTGTCGGACAGCTTCAGGGGCATATGGGCGGCGATGGTGTCGGCCAGACGGGCGGCATCATCGATACTGTTTAACGAGGTAAGTACTTCGGGAGGGATTTTTTTGTTCAGTTTGATATAGCTTTCAAACTGATTGATGGCGGTCCGCACCAGCACTTCCTGCTCGCGCTCATCCAGCTCGGGCGCGTCGAAATAGTCCACTTCGGCGCTGAAATGATCGCCGCTGTCCGACAGTTCTTTGATACGGGCACGGGTCAACCCCTCTACCAGCACTTTTACCGTGCCGTCCGGCAGTTTCAGCATCTGCAGAATGGACGATACCGTCCCGACGGAAAAAAGATCATTGATACCCGGCTCGTCGGTTGACGCTTCTTTCTGAGCCACCAACATGATTTTTTTATCACTGTCCATGGCTGCTTCAAGACACCGAATCGATTTTTCCCGGCCGACAAACAGCGGGATGACCATGTGCGGATAGACCACCACATCGCGCAGAGGCAATACAGGAATTTCTATGCGTTCGGAACGCTCAGCATTCATAGAGCTCTCTCTTAGTTTAGCTTCCGCCAGGTTTGTGGGATGCGCAAAAACTCGGCTTTTGCCCGTTTCAACAATTAGGTATTTGAGTATATGGGGTCGAATCGCTTACATTCAACGGCAGCCGGTGATGAAAAAAAACGGGGGATAAAATCCCCCGCCTGGACGCTGTCACTCGGCGCGCACGCCGCCCCCCGTTACTCGCCGGAGGCCTGCTGCGCTTCGTGCTTGCCGTAGATAAGCAACGGCTCCGACTGACCGGCGATGACCGCTTCGTCGATCACCACCTTTTCCACGCTGTCCTGGGAAGGCAGTTCGTACATGGTTTCCAGCAGCGCGCCCTCCACGATGGAGCGCAGGCCGCGGGCGCCGGTTTTGCGCGCCATGGCTTTTTTGGCGATGGCGGTAAGGGCTTCATCACGGAATTCCAGCTCTACGCCTTCGAGGTTGAACAACGCCTGATACTGCTTGGTCAGCGCGTTTTTCGGCTCGTGCAGGATTTGAATAAGCGCTTCTTCGCTTAATTCATTCAGGGTCGCGACGACGGGCAAGCGACCGATAAATTCGGGGATAAGGCCGAATTTAATCAGGTCTTCCGGCTCCACCTGCGCCAACAGTTCACCCTTGGTCACTTTCTCCGAGCTGCCTTTGACGGTGGCGCTAAAGCCAATACCGCGGTTGGTTTCGGTGCGCTGTTCAATCACTTTATCCAGACCCGCAAAGGCGCCGCCGCAGATAAACAGGATCTTCGAAGTGTCCACCTGGAGGAATTCCTGCTGGGGATGTTTGCGCCCGCCCTGGGGCGGAACCGCAGCTACGGTCCCTTCTATCAGTTTCAACAGCGCCTGCTGTACCCCTTCGCCGGATACGTCGCGGGTGATGGAAGGGTTGTCCGACTTGCGGGAAATTTTGTCAATCTCATCGATGTACACAATGCCGCGCTGGGCTTTTTGCACATCGTAATCGCACTTCTGCAGCAGCTTCTGGATGATATTCTCCACATCCTCACCCACATACCCGGCTTCTGTCAGGGTGGTGGCGTCGGCCATGGTGAAAGGCACATCCAGGAAGCGGGCCAGCGTTTCCGCCAGCAGGGTCTTGCCGCTGCCGGTAGGTCCAATCAGCAAAATGTTGCTTTTGCCGAGTTCGATACCGTTGTTGGTGTCGCCATTGCGCAGGCGCTTATAGTGGTTATAAACCGCCACCGCGAGCACTTTTTTAGCCTTTTCCTGGCCAATGACATAATCGTCCAGGTGGTGCCGGATTTCATGGGGCGTCGGTAGCGCGCTGCGTTCACGATGCGGGGCGACTTCCTTTATTTCTTCGCGGATAATGTCGTTGCATAAATCGACACATTCATCGCAGATATACACCGACGGCCCGGCGATCAGTTTCCGCACCTCATGCTGGCTTTTACCGCAGAAAGAGCAATACAGCAGCTTTCCTGAACCGTCTTTGCGCTTATCTGTCATCAGTAAACCTCTTTCTTTCGTCTTTGTCCGGCGGGCCAATCAGGGCGGCAACACGACGGCTGGACTCAAAACCGGTCGCCGGAAGCGCTGATGCTTCCGCACGACGCACTACATTAACTATAGCCTATCGGATTCCGCCATTGAGCAATTACGTGCGCTGACTCAATACGGAATCCACTAATCCATAGTCTACCGCCTCAGGAGCGGAGAGGAAACGATCGCGTTCAGTATCCCGCTCTATTACTTCAAGAGGCTGCCCTGTATGTTTTGCCATCAATTCATTCATCCGCGCCTTGACCTTCAGGATTTCACGGGCGTGAATTTCGATATCGGTGGCCTGACCCTGAAAACCGCCTAGCGGCTGATGAATCATCACCCGCGAATTGGGCAGGCAAAAACGCTTGCCTTTGGCGCCGGCGGCCAGCAGGAATGCGCCCATGGAGGCGGCTTGCCCCATACAGAACGTGCTGACATCGGGCTTGATGAATTGCATAGTGTCATAAATCGACATCCCGGCGGTGATCACCCCGCCCGGCGAGTTGATGTACAGGTAGATGTCTTTTTCTGGATTTTCCGCTTCCAAAAACATCATCTGCGCCACAATCAGATTCGCCATGTGATCTTCGACCTGACCGGTCATGAAGATAATCCGTTCTTTCAGCAGGCGCGAAAAGATATCGTATGAACGCTCTCCGCGTGAAGTCTGTTCCACCACCATCGGCACCAGAGCCATATGAGGTGCAAAGTTATCTTGTTCGCCACTGTATGACATTATCGTCTCCTAGAAATAAAGCTTTCGGCGCCTGTGTTTCCGATTTTACGTGAGATGCGGCGTCATCGCCATGTCCTAAGAAGTCGCCGGTCCGCTGAACGGTTTTCGGCCCGCATCTGATCTGCGCGGCTTTTTCTCCCTTCTCCCTCTAATTGGGGGATCGCGGCGCCCTTTTCAAGGCCGCAGCTGTACTATTTCAGCGCCGGACATTACCGGGTATTTCAGCGGCGCACCTTCTTTTTAACACTGCTTACCCGTTAAATATAGCGCTATTTATCACCGTCAATAGTATGAAAAGCTTATACAAACAAAAAGCCTGCCACCGCAGGATGACAGGCTTTAAGGATGACGGCTTAGCCTAAGACCGCGCGCGGTCCGATGACGACGGCGCTTACGCCGCGCTCGGCTGATTCATCAACTCATTGAAGCCGGTTTCTTTTTCCGTCACGCGGGAGTTGGCGAGCAGCGCTTCCACCGCCTGTTCTTCCAGCGCTACGTTACGCATGTTGTCCATCAGCTCTTTATTCTTGCCGTAGAACTCGATGACTTCTTTCGGATCTTCATAGGCGGACGCCATTTCTTCAATCAGCGCGCTGACGCGGGCTTCATCCGCTTTCAGTTCATGTTTGCGGATGACTTCACCCAGCAGCAGACCGACCTTGACGCGGCGCTTCGCCTGCTCTTCAAACAGCTCGCGCGGTAATTCTAGCGCCTGTTTCTCGTTGCCGCCGAAACGCTGTGCCGCCTGACGTTTCAGCACGTCGATTTCACCGTCGACCAGCGCCGCGGGAACATGAATGTCGTTCGCGTTAAGCAGACCGTCGATGACCTGCGTTTTCACGCGGTTGCGCACGGCGTTTTTCAGCTCGCGCTCCATGTTTTTACGCACTTCAGCGCGCAGCCCCTCAAGGGAAACGTCAGCAACGCCGAAACGTTTGATGAAAGCTTCATCCAATTCAGGCAATTCGCGCTGCTCGACTTTTTTCAGCTCAACGGCGAACTTGGCGGCCTTTCCTTTCAGATTTTCCGCATGGTAGTCTTCCGGGAAGGTGACGCTGATGTCGAAGCTTTCGCCTGCTTTATGACCGATGACGCCCTCTTCAAACCCGGGGATCATACGGCCCTGGCCCATGGCCAGTACGAAGTCGGTGGCTTTGCCGCCGTCAAACGCTTCGCCGTCAATGGTACCCGTGAAGTCGACGGTGACGCGGTCTTCCGCGCCGGCGGCATCCGTGGTTTCTTTCCAGTCGGCCTGCTGTTTTTGCAGCGTATCCAGCATGGTGTCGACGTCGGCGTCTTTCACTTCTACGCGCGGTTTTTCGACTTCGATGGTGTCCAGACCCATCAGTTCAACTTCCGGGTACACTTCAAATTCCACCGCATAGCTGAAATCTTCACCGGTCTTGTATTCGCCCGGGACATAATTCGGCGCGCCTACCGGATTGATTTTTTCCTGGATAATGGCGTCGACAAAGTTACGCTGCATCAGGTCGCCCAGCACGTCCTGACGGACGGAGGCGCCATAGCGCTGCGCAACGATATTCATGGGAACTTTCCCTTTGCGAAAACCGTCAATGCAGACTTTTTTGGCGACGTTCACCAATTCGCTTTTCACCGCTTGCTCAATCGTATCGGCGGCAACGGTAATGTTTACGCGGCGCCCCAGGCCTTCAGTGGTCTCAACAGAAACTTGCATCTCGTTACCTCAAAAAATCACAGTGCTCGATCAACGCCAGAAGCCGTTTTCAAAGAAGCGGTCATCCAGGTCCACTGACGTGAAAATGGCCTCTTTAGATCCGGGTGGTCTGAGGAATCAAAACCTGTTGCCCGTTGTCGTCAGAAGCATCCCGAATACCTTCCGGAAATATAAGACGCGGCATTATAGCGGGATAGGGTTTATGAGTCGAGGACGGCGCGCAAATTGCGCGCTGCGGGGCGGGAACGTGGTCAAGAGAAACGGCCGGCGGGCCATCTCCCCGCCCTTCCGGCGCGTTGAACTTTGTCCGTTTACGGCTTAAGCCGTCAGGCCGGCGCCCCGGCAAGGGGGTGACGCCGGTACCGTATCCTGCAGCCCCTCCCACTCTTTTACGGTGTAGGTGTGCAGCGCCAGCGCATGGACAGGCCCCGCCAGTTCATCCGCCAGAACGCCATATATCGCGCGGTGGCGGCTAAGGATACGCTCGCCGTTGAACCGATCGCTGACCAATACCACTTTGAAATGACTCTCAGAGCCCGCCAGGACGTTATGCTGATAGCTTTCGTCCACGACCTCCAAATACAGCGGAGTAAACTCTGCCCTGATTTTTGTTTCTATTTGCTCGCGAATCATCATCTCTTCTCCTCAACGCCAGGCAGAGCTCTTTGCTCCGTCAGTTAAAATTTTAGCTGAATATTATTTAACGCCTAGCTTTTAAGCGACAAATTTCACGCCCGACGCCCCAAGTCGTCCTGCACGGGGCCATTGCACGGTATGGCTCAGGGCCGGACGGCGTTTGGCACGCGCGACACGGCAAAATGTTCGGTAACGTAAATTAGCGCGATTTGGGGCTTTCCCCTCCCGTCGGCGATGCTATGATGAGGCCATTTTCACCTTCCCTATCCTGATGAATGAGAAAGCTTATATGCTGAAAAAATACCTGATGCCGTTTGTGGCAATACTGTTACTCTCCGGCTGCGCCGCCAGCACCAATACGCTGGATATTTCACCCAAGATCCAGTTGCCGCAGCAGGATCCGTCGCTGATGGGCGTTACCGTCAGCGTTAACGGCGCCGACCAGCGGCCGGATCAGGCGTTGGCCAAGGTCAACCGCGACGGCCAGCTGGTGACCCTGACGCCGTCGCGCGATCTGCGTTTCCTGCTACAGGAAGTGCTGGAAAAACAGATGACCGCCCGCGGTTACATGATTGGTCCGAACGGCGCCGTGGATTTGCAGATCGTGGTCAATAAACTTTACGCCGATGTTACCGAAGGTAATGTGCGCTATAACATCACCACGCGGGCGGATATCTCTATCATCGCCCAGGCGAAAAACGGCAACAAGCAAGTGAAGAGCTACCAGTCGGTGTACAATGTGCAGGGTGCCTTCCGCGCGGCCAATGACAAAATCACTAGCGCCGTGGACAGCGTGCTGGCAGACGTGATCAACGACATGGCGAATGACAGCAGCGTCAACAGTTTCATTAAACAAAACGCGCGCTAGGCTTCCCCGTTCACCCGCCTGCCCGCGGTGCCGGGCAGGTTAACCCGAAAGCCGTATGACCATGACCTCCGTTCGTCTTGCTACCCTGACCCAGCGCCGTTCCGTCATTCTGCTGTGCCTCGGCTTTGCCTCCAGCTTACCGCTGGCGCTCACCTCCGGGACATTGCAGGCCTGGATGACGGTGGCCCAGCTGTATCTGAAAACCATCGGCTTCTTCTCGCTGGTCGGGCAGGCGTACGTCTTCAAGTTCCTGTGGTCGCCGGTAATGGATCGCTACAGTCCGCCGCTGATGGGCCGCCGGCGCGGCTGGCTGGTGATTTGTCAATTACTGCTCATCATGGGTCTGCTGGCGATGGGCACCCTTGATCCGGGGCGCAATCTGGCGTGGTTAGCGGCGCTGGCGGTATGGGTGGCTTTTTGCTCCGCCTCGCAGGATATCGTGTTTGACGCCTACAAGACCGATCTGCTGCCGGCGCAGGAGCTCGGCACCGGCGCCGCAGTCTCGGTGCTGGGCTATCGGCTGGCCATGCTGGTGTCCGGCGGTCTGGCGCTATGGCTGGCGGACCGCTGGCTCGGCTGGCAGGCCACCTATTGGATGATGGCCGCCCTCATGCTGCTGGGCCTTGTCAGCACCCTGCTGGCGCCGAAGCCGGACCAGGCAATACCCAAGCCGGCCAGTCTGTAGCAGGCGGTGATAGCGCCGCTGCGCGATTTCTTCGGCCGCGATAACGCCTGGCTCGTCTTGATGCTGATTGTGCTTTACAAGCTCGGCGATGCCTTCGCACTCAGTCTGAGTACCACCTTCCTTATTCGCGGCGTCGGCTTCGACGCCGGTCAGGTCGGGATGATTAACAAAAGTCTGGGGCTGTTGGCGACCCTGGTCGGTACGCTGGCGGGCGGATTGCTGATGCAGCGGTTGTCGCTGTTTCGCGCCCTGTTGCTGTTCGGGCTCTTGCAGACGGTATCCAACGCCGGCTATTGGGCGCTGGCGGTGAACGATAAGCATCTGTGGTCGATGGCCGCGGCGGTCTTCGTCGAGAACCTGTGCGGCGGCATGGGTACCGCGGCTTTCGTCGCGCTGCTGTCGGCGCTAGCTGCCGTTGGCCGGGTCTATATCGGCCCCCTCGCCGGCTGGTTTGTCGAATTGCACGGCTGGGCCTGGTTTTATCTCTTCTCCGTGGCGATATCTTTCCCGGGTCTGGGCCTGCTCATGCTGTGCCGCACTACGCTAACCCTCACCCAGCATACCGGCGAATTCCTGCACCGTGGCCATTTCAACGCCGGTTATCGCCTGGCGCAACGGCTGTTGGCGTGCTGGTGGTGCTGGCCAAGGCCGCGGGCATGGTGTCGACCGGTACGATCATGAATTTATGTTGGAAAATAGGTGCCCTTCTGCTCACGGTGAGTATACTCATGGGGTGCGTACTCGATTATCGCGCCATGAAACGATCCCGCTAGCCGAAGCACTGTGACGTGTCATCGATGACCCAGGGCAGTGCGGCGCCGAATAAAATTTCGCGGCGGCGGTCGCATTCCGACTTATTACTGTTTCGGCTTAAGGTCATTTTTTTAATTATGTTGCAGGAGTGACAGTTTATCGCCTCTACTATTTTACAGGGTTCATATTTACGTATTTGTAGTTTCTTTGTCAAAGAATGATATTGATTTGTTAACGCGATGATACAGATTGCACGCCGTTATTCTTTCCGTTAACGGAATCGGGGTATTCTGAAGGTTAATTCTCTAACCCTTTGTCGCGATTAATATTTTGTCATCATTCCCAACAGGTGTGACACGCCTGGCAGAATGCAGAAACATGTTTCTGACATAAGCTTAAGCGTGTTTACAGTACTGCAACCTTCCCGTAAAATGCCCACACACAAGAAACGACATTAGAGCACATTTTATTGAGGTCGTTAAATGAGACTCAGGAAATACAATAAATATTTAGGGATGTTGTCGCTGTTTAGCGTCGCCGCCTTAGTTAGCGGCTGCAGTGACATGGTGTTAATGAATCCCAAGGGACAGATTGGACTGGAGCAACGTTCATTAATACTGACCGCCTTCGGGCTGATGTTGATCGTCGTGATACCCGCTGTCGTCATGGCATTCGTCTTTGCCATTAAATATCGCGCATCCAATACCAAGGCAACGTACAGCCCCAACTGGTCCCACTCCAGCAAGGTGGAACTGGTAGTGTGGACGGTACCCATCCTTATCATCATTTTCCTGGCCACCCTGACCTGGAAGTCGACCCATGCGCTGGATCCGAGCAAACCCATTGTCTCAGACGCCAAACCTGTCACCATTCAAGTTGTCGCCATGGACTGGAAATGGCTGTTCATTTACCCGGAGCAAGGCATCGCTACGGTAAACGAAATCGCTTTCCCGGCCAACGTACCGGTGAAATTCGATATTACCTCCAATTCGGTCATGAATTCCTTCTTTATTCCCCAGTTGGGCGGCCAGATTTATGCCATGGCCGGTATGAATGCCACCCTGCATCTCATTGCCAACGAGCCGGGCAGCTATAAAGGCATTTCAGCGAACTTCAGCGGCCGGGGCTTTTCCGGTATGAAATTCACCGCCGTCGCCACGCCGGATCAAGCCGGTTTCGACCAGTGGGTTCAGAAGGTCAAGGCATCACCGGAAACGCTTGGCACCATGCAGGCTTACGAGCAGCTGGCGGCGCCGAGCGAGTATCATCCGGTTGAGTACTTCTCCAGCGTTAAACCCAGTCTGTACCAGGATGTGATCGGCAAATTCATGGGCAAGGGGACGAGTATTGCCACCACCCAGGACGAAGGGATGTACATGGGTGAACACTCTCACACGGGTACAGAGGAATAATAACGATGTTCGGAAAATTAACGCTTGATTCGGTTCCGTACCATGAACCGATCATTATGATAACCGTCGCCGCCATCATTGTGATTGGTCTGGGGCTGGTGGCCGCCATTACCTATTTTGGTAAGTGGCAATATCTTTGGCATGAGTGGTTCACCTCGGTAGACCATAAGAAAATCGGCATCATGTACATAATCGTGGCGTTCGTGATGCTGCTGCGCGGCTTTGCCGACGCCATCATGATGCGTTCGCAGCAGGCGCTGGCCTCGGCGGGCGAAGCGGGCTTTCTGCCGCCGCATCACTATGACCAGGTGGTAACCGCCCACGGCGTTATCATGATCATCTTCATGGCGACGCCATTCGTGGTCGGCCTGATGAACCTGGCCGTGCCGCTGCAAATCGGCGCCCGCGACGTTGCTTTCCCTTTCCTGAACTCCCTGAGTTTCTGGTTCTTCGTCGTCGGTGTTATCCTGATAAACGTCTCCCTCGGCGTGGGTGAATTCGCCCAAACCGGTTGGGTAGCCTATCCGCCGCTGGCGGGCAAGGAGTACAGTCCCGGCGTCGGGGTCGATTACTGGATCTGGAGTATTCAGATAGCCGGTATCGGGACCACCCTGACCGGCGTGAACTTCTTCGCCACCATTTTGCGGATGCGCGCGCCCGGCATGCCGATGATGAAAATGCCGGTCTTTACCTGGGCCGCGCTGTGCACCAACGTGCTTATCATCGCCGCGTTCCCGATTTTGACCGTGACCATCGTACTGCTGACCCTGGATCGCTATCTGGGCACCCATTTCTTCACCAATGACATGGGTGGCAATATGATGATGTACATCAACCTGTTCTGGGCATGGGGCCATCCGGAAGTGTACATACTGGTGCTGCCGGTATTCGGCGTGTTCTCGGAGTTGGTCGCCACCTTCTCGAAAAAGCGCCTGTTTGGCTATACCTCGCTGGTGTGGGCAACCATCGCCATTACCGTGCTGTCGTTCTGCGTCTGGCTGCATCACTTCTTTACCATGGGGTCCGGCGCCAACGTCAACGCCTTCTTCGGCATCATGACGATGATCATCGCCATCCCGACCGGGGTGAAGATTTTCAACTGGCTGTTCACCATTTATCAGGGCCGCGTGGTGCTTAACTCCCCGATGCTGTGGACCGTGGGCTTCGTCATCACCTTCTCCATCGGCGGGATGACCGGCGTGCTGCTGGCGGTGCCCGGCGCCGACTTCGTGTTGCATAACAGCCTGTTTTTGATCGCCCACTTCCATAACGTCATTATCGGCGGTGTAGTGTTCGGCTGCTTCGCCGGTATGACCTACTGGTTCCCGAAAGCGTTTGGCTATACCCTGAACGAAACCTGGGGCAAGCGCGCTTTCTGGTTCTGGATTATTGGGTTCTACGTCGCCTTTATGCCGCTTTATGCGCTGGGCTTCATGGGGATGACCCGCCGTCTGAGCCAGCAAATCGACCCCGTTTTCCATCCTCTGTTGATGGTGGCCGCCGCCGGCGCCGCGCTTATCGCGCTGGGTATCCTGTGCCAGGTCATCCAGATTGTGGTCAGCGTGCGCGATCGGGAACAGAACCGCGACCTGACCGGCGATCCGTGGGGTGGCCGCACCCTGGAATGGGCGACCTCCTCTCCCCCGCCGTTCTATAACTTTGCCATCGTGCCGGAAGTTAACAATCAGCGCGATGTGTTCTGGGAAATGAAGGAAGAAGGGTCCGCCTATCAGAAACCGCTGGCGTATGAACCGATTCATATGCCGAAAAACACCGGCGCCGGCGTAGTTATTGCCGCCTTTAGCCTGGTGTTCAGCTTTGCTCTGATCTGGCATATCTGGTGGCTAGCGATCGTCGGGTTTGCCGGCATGATCGTGACCTGGATAGTTCACAGCTTCAATGAAGACGTGGATTATTATGTGCCGGTAGAGGAAGTCGAACGTATCGAGAACCGGCATTTTGACCAAATCAGTGAAGCGGGCGTGAAGAATGTCAACTAAGATCCTATCCAATCATGAAGCCGCCCATACCGAGCATGGGCACCACGATGCGGGAGCCACCAAAGTATTCGGCTTCTGGATCTACCTGATGAGCGACTGTATTCTGTTCGCCACCCTGTTCGCCACCTATGCCGTGCTGAGCAATAGCGTGGCGGGCGGACCGACGGGCAAGGACATTTTCGAGCTGCCATTTGTGCTGGTCGAAACCTTCTTCCTGCTGTTCAGTAGTATCACCTACGGCATGGCTATCCTAGCCATGTACCGCGGTTACAAGAGCCGAGTCAACGTCTGGCTGGGCATGACTTTCCTGTTCGGCCTCGGCTTTATCTGCATGGAACTTTACGAGTTCCATCATTTGATTGCCGAAGGCTATGGGCCGGACCGCAGCGCCTTCCTGTCCGGCTTCTTCACGCTGGTGGGTACCCATGGTTTGCACGTCACCTCCGGCCTAATCTGGATTCTGGTGATGATGGTTCAGGTCTCCCGTCGCGGTCTGACACCGGTTAACCAAACCCGTTTGCAGTGCCTGAGCCTGTTCTGGCACTTCCTGGACGTGGTGTGGATTTGCGTCTTTACCGTGGTGTATTTAATGGGGGCACTTTAATGAGTCATGCATCCGCAGGGCATACTGGCGCCAGCCAAGGCAGCCATAAGTCTTATTTGATTGGTTTTATTCTCTCCATCATCCTGACGGTAATTCCGTTTGCCATAGTGATGCAGGGCTCCGCCAGCGAAAGCATGCTGATCGCGGTGCTGGTGATTTGCGCAGTCGTACAGATTGTGGTTCATCTGGTGTACTTCCTGCACCTCAGTACGTCGTCCGAGCAGCAGTGGAATCTGATAGCCTTTGTGTTTGCGGTGATGATCATCGCCATCCTGGTAGTCGGCTCCTTGTGGATTATGTGGTACCTCAATCACAACTTGATGGGCCACTAACAGAGCACAACGGTAATGATTAAGCAATACCTGCAAGTAACAAAACCAGGAATTATTTTCGGTAATCTAATTTCTGTCATCGGGGGCTTCTTGCTGGCCGCAAAGGGCCAGATTGATTATGCCCTGTTTCTCGCCACGCTGCTCGGTGTGTCGCTGGTGGTCGCCTCGGGTTGTGTGTTTAACAACTATATCGATCGCGATATCGACCGGAAAATGGAAAGGACCAAAAACAGGGTCCTGGTGAAAGGATTAATTTCTCCGAAAGTCAGTCTGGTTTACGCTACGGTGCTGGGTATTGCCGGTTTTGCGTTGTTGTATCTGGCGGCGAATCCGCTGGCCATGTGGCTGGCGGTGATGGGCTTTGTCGTCTATGTCGGCGTGTACAGCCTGTATATGAAGCGCAAATCCGTCTACGGTACGCTTATCGGCAGTTTGTCCGGCGCCGCGCCGCCGGTCATCGGTTACTGCGCCGTCAGCGACGGGTTCGACACCGGCGCACTGATTCTGCTGCTGATCTTCAGTCTGTGGCAAATGCCTCATTCCTATGCCATTGCCATTTTCCGCTTCAAGGACTATCAGGCAGCGTCGATTCCGGTCTTACCGGTCAAACGCGGTATTTCGGTCACGAAACACCACATCACCCTGTATATCATCGGGTTCATGGTGGCCACGCTGATGCTGACGTTGAGCGGTTATGCCGGCTACAAATACCTGATCGTCGCCGCCTCGGTAAGCGTTTGGTGGCTGGGCATGGCGTTGCAGGGCTATAAATCAGCCAATGACGATAAAGTGTGGGCGCGCAAGCTGTTCATTTTCTCGATCGTGGCCATCAACTCGTTGAGCGTGATGATGTCGGTAGACTTCATGGTGCCGTCCGCCAACAACCTGCTCACTTACCTCGGGTAACCCTCGGGGTTACCCGTTCCGGCAGGGCGCACGCCCTGCCCTCTTTCTCACCTTTCACTTCATTAACCGCCAGGGCGTTAAACGCTTTCCGGTGCCGTGCCGGCTAGCACGTCGCGTATGAGCGATGACGTTAACATCTGTTAAATATCATTCGATTTCCCGTCCTGCGTTATGGCATTACAATAGCCCGGTAAGATTTTTCGAGGTAGTGATGAACGACACAAAAATGACCGGCATGGAGCTGCGGGCCACCTGGGGCCTGGGTACGGTATTTTCTTTGCGCATGCTGGGCATGTTCATGGTATTGCCGGTGTTAACCACCTATGGCATGGCGCTACAGGGCGCCAGCGAAGCGCTCATCGGCCTGGCCATCGGTATCTACGGGCTGGCGCAGGCGGTGTTTCAGATCCCCTTCGGACTGGTATCCGACCGCGTCGGCCGCAAGCCGCTTATCGTCGGTGGTTTGCTGATCTTTGCCCTCGGCAGCGCCATCGCCGCGCTGACCGACAGCATATGGGGCGTGATCCTCGGCCGCGCGCTACAGGGATCGGGCGCCATTGCCGCCGTGGTGATGGCGCTGCTGTCGGATTTGACCCGCGAGCAGAACCGCACCAAAGCGATGGCGTTTATCGGCGTCAGTTTTGGCGTGACCTTTGCCATCGCCATGGTGGTCGGCCCCATCATGACCCATGCCATCGGTCTTAGCGGCCTGTTTTGGGGCATCACCGCGCTGGCGTTGGCAGGGGTCGCGCTCACCCTGTTAGTGGTGCCCACCGCCGGCGCCCATACGCTTAATCGAGAATCAGGCATCGTGCGCGGCAGTTTCGGCAAAGTCCTGGCCAATCCGCAGCTGCTGAAACTCAACGTGGGGATTTTTTGCCTGCATGCCATGTTGATATCGAGTTTCGTCGCCCTGCCACCCATGATGGCCCGTGCCGGCTTTTTGCCCGGCGACCAGTGGAAAGTGTACCTGGTCACCATGCTGTTTTCATTCGCCGCGGTGGTGCCGGCCATCATTTATGCCGAAGTCAAACGGCGCATGAAGCGCGTGTTTCTGGGTTGCGTGACGCTGTTGCTAGTTGCCGAGCTGGTATTGCTCGCAGCGGGCGGACATCTCTGGGTCATGTTCGCCGGCATTCAAGTGTTCTTTTTGGCGTTCAACGTCATGGAAGCTATGCTGCCATCGCTTATCAGCAAAGAGTCGCCGGCAGGCTATAAAGGCACCGCTATGGGCGTTTACTCCACCAGCCAGTTTCTCGGCGTGGCGTTCGGTGGCACGCTCGGCGGCTTTCTGTTTCAACTCCAGGGCGACTGGCTGGTCTTTCTGGCAGGAGCGGCAATAGCGCTGACGTGGTGGCTTGTAAGCATTACGCTGCGCGAGCCACCCTATGTAAGCAGTCTGCGCATTGCCCTGCCCGACCGCATGGCGGCCGATGGTCAGTTGGCTCAGCGTCTCCAGGCGCAGCCGGGCGTCACCGAGGTGGTGGTGGTGCCCGAAGAGCGCAGCGCCTATGTCAAGGTCGATACCAAACAGACCAATCGCGCGGCGCTGGAAAAAACGGTCGCTGCCTGAGGGCGGCGTGTCCATCCCGACAGGCCCCAATGCCCCCCCTTCGCGCAGCGGTCACCACCTTAGCGCTATCATCACCCTGCGCCGGCGTGCGTTAGCGCCTAAGGCGACGCGGGAAGGATAAATGGGCCAAGATTAGCTTATAGCGCCGGCAGGAACAAAATTCGGCGCCGCAACGCAGGTTAATCGCGGAAGTTGGTAAACTGGAAGGGTTGCCCCAGCTCCGCACCTTTTACCAGCGCGATGACCTGCTGCAAATCGTCCCGCGCCTTACCGGTAACGCGAACCTGTTCACCTTGTATCTGCGCCTGCACTTTCAGCTTTCTGTCTTTAATCAGTTTGACAATTTTTTTCGCCAGCCCGGTTTCGATCCCCTGCTTGAGCTTGGCGTCGACGCTGTAGGTTTTCCCGCTGTGCTCCAATTCATCCGGTAATTCAATAGCACCACCTTCAATGCCGCGCTTGGCTAACTTATCGCGCAGGATTTCGATAGCTGTTTGACCTGAAAATCGGATTCGCTGGCGGCCTTGATAGACTGATTTTTTTCATTCAACTCAAAGCTTGCCAGGACATTGCGAAAGTCCCAGCCGGTGATCAATTCGCGATTGGCGTTTTCCACCGCATTACGAACTCCTTGCATATCAATTTCTGACACGATATCAAATGAGGGCATACTGTGGCTCCGGCAAGGCAAAATTTGCCCATATCATACCCGCAAGGGCAAAGAGTTAAAAGACGGGATACCCGCAGTAGATTTCGAGCTGGCGTGCATAACCTCCTGCCGTACAGCAGAAAAGTCTATACTTATGGCTCCAAGGTGATGCGCGGGCCGGAGCCCTTTTATTTGGCTACAGGGTAAGGAAAATGAAAATTACCGTTCTGGGTTGTGGCACATTAGGACAGCTGTGGCTAGCGGCGCTTAGCCGTCAGGGACACAACGTTCAGGGATGGCTGAGGGTGCCGCAATCGGTATGCACCGTGGATGTTATCAGCCCAAAAGGGCAGGAAAACCGTTTACAATTGCCCGCCAATAACGCTGAGCATCTGGCCGCAAGCGATCTGTTGCTGGTGACATTGAAAGCCTGGCAGGTATCCGGGGCGGTACGGGCGCTGTTGCCGCAACTGCGCGCCGATTGCGCCATCCTACTGCTGCATAACGGCCTCGGCACGCGTGAGGAGTTACCTGTCCTGATCCAGCCGCTGATTATGGGTACCACCACCCATGCCGCCCACCGTGAAGAGAACAAAATCCACCATATCTATGCCGGCACGACGCGCATCGGTCCCGGCAATAGTCAGGCGCAGCAAAGCAGCGCGATGGCGAAAGTGTTACATCATGCCCTGCCGGAGGTTGCCTGGCATAACAATATCACCGCCTCAAGTTGGGTCAAGCTTGCCGCTAATTGCGTGATAAACCCCCTCACCGCCATTTACAATTGCCGCAACGGTGAGCTGGAACGCTATCCGGCCGAAATCGAAGCCATCTGCCGCGAAGTGGCGATGGTGATGGACCGCGAGGGTTACCATACTCATTATGAAAGCCTGCTGTTCTATGTCGGCCAGGTAATCCGCAGCACCGCGGATAATGTTTCCTCTATGCTGCAGGATGTCCGAGCCCAGCGGCAATCGGAGATAGATTACATTACCGGCCATGTCCTGCGGCGCGCACGTGCGCACGGGCTGAATATGCCGAAGAATCAGCGGCTATTTGATTGGGTGAAACGCAAGGAGGAAAGCTATGGACAAATCGATTCTTCTCTGTCTGGCCGATGGTAGCGAGGAAACCGAAGCCGTCACGACGTTCGATTTGTTGGTACGCGCCGGAATGCAGGTACGCGCGGCCAGCGTCAACGGCGATGGCGGATTGACCATCGTCGGTTCGCGCGGCGTACGGCTGCTGGCCGATGCGCCGCTGGCGCCTTTAGCGGAGCAGCCCTTTGACGCCATTGTCCTCCCCAGCGATATGCAGGGCGCCGAGTGTTTCCAGCGCAGTCCGCTGCTCCTGGAGTGCGTACGCCGAATGCACCTCGACGGTAAACTGGTGGCGGCGATATGCGCCGCCCCGGCCTTGGTATTGCAACACCATCAGCTGTTTAGCCAAGCCTATATGACCGGTTTTCCGGCGCTGAAGGACCGTATTCCCGCCGATCGCTGGGTGGATCAGCGGGTCGTCCATGATGCGCGTTACCGGCTCCTCACCAGCCAGGGGCCGGGGACGGCCATGGATTTCGCCCTGAACATTATCGCGTTGCTCTGCGGCCTTCCGGCCGCGGCCGAGGTGGCGGCCGAGGTGGCGGCACAGGTTAGTACTACCCCAGGGCATTGCAAATTTTCAAGATTAGCTATGTATCAAACCAGAGGTTCGGCGAGCGCGGGCAGAATATGCAGGAGGGGGCTGCAAAAGGCCTGCAGCAGGTGCAGGACAACATGGGCAGCGGGGCAAGACACAACCCGCGGCAGGCGCGGGCCGCATTCTCGCTGGAAGCGCCCGCCGGCAATTTAAGGGCGGTAAACCTTCACGTTTTGGAAGCCCTGCTCGCGCAAATAGAGCGCCTGCAAGCGACTCATCACCCCACGGTCGCAGTACAGTAAGTATAATTTACTCTGATCCAGCTCGCCGAAGTGACTGCCCAACTTGTAAAACGGCAGCGTTTGCACCGCCACATTAGCCAGCGTCAGCGGGCAGCCTTCCTGCTCATCCTGCGAACGGATATCCAGCACGACATCGCCGCTGCCCAACTCCGCGGTGGTTTCCACCTCGGCGACAGGCGCGTTCCCCTCCTCGGCGACCAGCTCGCGGATATCCACCACCTGCGCCTGCGCCACCGCCGTTTCCAGTACGGCAAAATCGAATTGCCCCTCTTCCTGCTCGATACGGCTTTTCACCGCCCGCACGGTTGGGCTTTTGGAAATCACGCCACAGTATTCCGGCATGGTTTTGGCGTACTCTTCCGTGCCAATCTGGTGCGCCAGCGTAATGATATGTTCTTTGTCATGAGAGATAAGCGGACGCAGAATAAGCGTGTCTGACGCGTTGTCAATTAAACGCAGATTAGTCAGCGTCTGGCTGGACACCTGCCCCAGCGCCTCGCCGGTGACCAGCGCCTGAATGCCGTAGCGCTCCGCAATGGCCGACGCCGCACGCACCATCATGCGTTTCAACACTATCCCCATCTGGCCATCTTCCACCTTGGCCAGAATTTCGTTTACCACTGGCGCAAAATCGAGGGACACAAAGCGGACTTTGTGGGACTGGCCAAAGCGGCGCCATAAATGATGCGCCACCTGACGGACACCGATTTCATGCGCCGCGCCGCCAAGATTGAAAAAGCAATAATTAACCCGGCAACCGCGGCGCATCAGCATATAACTGGAGACGCCGGAATCGAAGCCGCCCGAGATAAGCGACAGCACATCTTCCTGGGTACCTATCGGGAAACCGCCAAGCCCTTCGAGGCGCTCGGTTATCAACAGCAGCCGATCATTATCAATTTCCAGCAGAACCGTTTCGTCGGGGTGGGTCAATTTTACGCGGGTATTGTCCACATTCTGGTTTAAACCGCCGCCGACGTAGCGTTCCACGTCCTGGGAGGTGAAATCGTGCGTGCCGCGGCGCTTGACCCGCACGCAAAAGCTTTTGCCCACCAGACGATCGCGGTACATGACCAGCGTTTGCAGGTAAATATCATGCATATCCTGCCAGGGGCGCTCTTCCACCGCCAGGATGTGATGAATCCCGGGGATGAGGGTCAATGCGTCAGCTACCAGAGGACGGTGTTGTTCATCGCCGGCGCGGACCTCGATATGATCCCAATGACGCACCACCGCCACCGACTCATCACAATGTTTGAGAATATTGCGAATATTGCTAGTGAGTATTTTTATAAAGCGCAACCGCACGGATTGGCTTTTTATCGTGATTTCCGGAAACAGTTTGATGATAAACTTCATGGTGATAGTCGTTATTTGATCATTAAAGAGTAACGCGCCGCAACACGTTATATAATGGGACACTGGCCCACGTTAGCCCTGGCGTCGGCCTGTCGCCCTTGCGGCGCGGAGTATACCACTTTATGCCGCGGGATTAAGGCGCAATTTGCTTATCACCGCACTCTGGGCTAACGTGGGCCGCCACTCGCGCCTTCGCTATCTACCGGTAGGATACAGACATGCCAAAAAAAGCAGAAAAACCCGCCAGTTTTGAGACTGCGCTTAAAGAACTGGAGCAGATAGTCACCCGCCTGGAATCCGGTGAACTGCCGCTGGAGCAGGCACTTAATGAATTCGAGCAGGGCGTGCAGCTGGCGCGACAAGGTCAGAAAACCCTGCAACAGGCAGAACAGCGGGTGCAGATTCTGCTAAACGATACGCCAGACGCCCCGCTCGCTCCCTTTGCGCCGGAAAATGATGCGCTATGACTGATTTCGCGCGCGCGCTTGAAAATAGCCGCCAGCAAGTGGACGCGGCGCTGGAACGTTATCTCAGCGTCCTCGCCAATCCGCAGGCTCCCCTTATCCAGGCCATGCGCCACGGCGCTTTGCTGGGGGGCAAACGGCTGCGCCCGTTCCTGGTGTACCAGACCGGCCGGTTGTTCGGGCTTACAGCCGCAAGCCTTGACGCGCCGGCCGCCGCGATTGAGTGTATCCATGCCTATTCTCTGATTCATGACGATCTGCCGGCAATGGATAATGATGCGCTGCGCCGCGGGTTACCGACCTGCCACGTCAAATTCGGCGAAACGACCGCCATTCTGGCCGGCGATGCACTGCAGACGCTGGCCTTCAGCATTCTGGCCGACGTGGAGATGCCGAAGGTGTCGCCACAGGATCGGCTACAAATGATCTCGGCGCTGGCCGCCGCCAGCGGCGCCGACGGTATGTGTCTTGGACAGGCGCTGGATTTAGAGGCCGAGGGGCAGCAGGTCTCCGCCGCGCGCCTCGAGACGATTCACCGCCACAAGACAGGCGCGCTTATCCGCTCGGCGGTTCGGATGGGTGTTCTGGCGGCCGGGGAACGCGGCGGACCGGCGCTGCGCTATCTCGATCGTTTCGCCGCCGCCATCGGCCTGGCTTTCCAGGTACAGGACGACATTCTTGATGTCGTGGGCGACAGCCAGACCACCGGCAAACGACAGGGAGCGGACCAAGCATTGGGTAAAAGCACCTATCCGGCCCTGCTGGGACTGGACATGGCGCGGGCCAAGGCTCAGGATCTGTATCATGAATCCCTGGCGTCCTTAGAATGTGTCGCCGCGCTCGGTTATGATACCGCCACGCTGATGGCGCTGGCGCGCTATATTATTGAACGTGACAAATAAGTGATGCGGTTTTTTACACCTCAGATATGAGTACCCCATGAGCCTTGATATCAAAAAGTATCCGACGCTGGTCCTAGCCGACAATCCTATGGAACTGCGTCAGTTGCCCAAAGAGAGTTTGGTGGCGCTGTGCGACGAGCTGCGGCAATTTCTGCTCGACAGCGTAAGCCGCTCAAGCGGCCATTTCGCCTCGGGGCTGGGCACGGTGGAACTGACGGTGGCGCTGCATTATGTGTACAACACGCCGTTCGACCGGCTGATTTGGGATGTCGGCCATCAGGCTTATCCCCATAAAATCCTGACCGGGCGACGGGACCGTATTGCTACTATTCGCCAGCGTAACGGCCTGCATCCGTTTCCCTGGCGTGGCGAAAGTGAATACGACCAGCTCTCGGTAGGTCATTCCTCCACCTCCATCAGCGCCGGTCTCGGTATGGCGGTGGCGGCGGAACATGAGGGATTGGGCCGCCGCACGGTTTGCGTTATCGGCGATGGCGCCATTACCGCCGGCATGGCCTTCGAGGCCATGAACCATGCCGGCGATATCAAATCTGATTTGCTGGTGGTGCTGAACGACAATGAAATGTCCATTTCGGAAAATGTCGGGGCGCTGAATAACCATTTGGCGCAGATCCTGTCCGGCAAGCTCTACTCGACCCTGCGCGAAGGCGGCAAAAAGGTGCTGTCTGGTATCCCGCCGATTAAAGAGCTGGTGAAGCGCACCGAAGAGCACATTAAAGGCATGGTGGTGCCGGGCACACTGTTCGAGGAGCTGGGGTTTAACTATATCGGCCCGGTGGACGGCCATGATGTCCAGGGACTGGTGCAGACGCTGAAGAATATGCGGGCCAAAAAAGGACCGCAGCTGCTGCATATCATGACGAAAAAAGGCCGTGGCTATGCGCCAGCCGAGAAAGACCCTATCAGTTGGCATGCGGTGCCGAAATTCGATCCCCACATGGGAACCCTGCCGAAAAGCGGCGACGGATGCCCCACTTACTCAGCCATTTTCGGCGACTGGCTGTGCGCCACCGCCGCGGATGATGACAAATTGATGGCGATTACGCCCGCCATGCGCGAAGGCTCCGGCATGGTGGCGTTTTCGCGCCAATATCCGCGCCAGTATTTTGATGTAGCCATCGCCGAGCAGCATGCGGTCACCTTTGCCGCCGGGCTAGCCATCGGCGGGTATCACCCCGTGGTGGCCATCTATTCTACCTTTTTACAGCGCGCCTACGATCAGGTGATCCATGACGTCGCGATACAGAATTTGCCGGTACTGTTTGCCATCGATCGCGGCGGCGTTGTCGGCGCCGACGGGCAGACTCACCAAGGCGCGTTTGATCTCTCCTACCTGCGCTGCATCCCCAATATGGTCATCATGACGCCAAGCGATGAAAACGAATGCCGACTGATGCTGCACACGGGTTATCACTACCAGGCTGGGCCAAGCACAGTGCGCTACCCGCGCGGTAACAGCACCGGCGCCCCGCTCACCGATTTGCATGAACTACCGCTGGGTAAAGGGGTGGTACACCGCCAGGGCGCCGGCGTGGCAATTCTCAATTTCGGTACGTTGCTGCCCCAAGCCGAACACGCGGCGCAAGCGATAAATGCAACCCTGGTGGATATGCGCTTCGTTAAGCCCCTCGACGACACGCTGATAAGCGAGCTGGCCGCCAGCCATCAGGCGCTGGTGACGGTCGAGGAGAATGCCATCATGGGCGGCGCCGGCAGCGGCGTAAACGAGTATGTGATGCAGCAGCGGCTGCAGGTGCCGGTATTGAATATCGGCCTGCCGGACCATTTCATTCCTCAAGGCAGCCAGGAGGAGATCCGCGCGGATCTGGGCCTCGACGGCGCAGGGATACAGCGGCAAATCAAGGATTGGCTGGCTTAAGCCCGCGGCACAGGAGCGCAACCGCGCTCCTTTTTTTGCCGGTGCCCCTCCTTCCCGGGCCGTGCCGCGCGCATCGTGCTTAACCCCCTGTGCCGGCCCGCGTTGACCGCTTAGTGACTTTTTCGTCTGCGCCGGCCCAGGTTAATCCCTAGCGTCGCTATTCAGCCTGCGGGAGAAACGACCGCTAGGGTCGTGTCGGATGAATTTGGCAAGACACTGTATGAACAAAGCGAAGATAACGACGCCCGTATTGCCGAACGGGTCGGCGTGATAGCCAAAGTCCGCGGCGTTTCCCGCGCGCAGGTGGCGCTGGCGTGGATGCTCAGCAAGCCGGCGGTGACGGCGCCCATCGTTGGCGCGTCGCGCCCGGCGCAGTTGGCCGAGCTATTGCAGGCTTACGGAGGTCAAGCTGGACAGCGAAGAGATAGCCGAGCTGGAAACGGCTTACCTATCGCATCACGTGGTAGGCTTTCGCTAGCGGGACCGGCGTTTTCCCTTCACCACCGGCGTTGGGAAAACGCCATGACAGACCGGCCGGTAACGTCTATTCGGCATGAGACAGCGGCCGATGCGTCGTCCTGCATTAAAATAGCGGCCGCAACACCCGCGCCCAATCAAAGCGACCGTGACTGCCCGGTATCAAAACAGCGGCCAGTGGTGTCCTATCCAGTAAAACACGCCGGCGGCGATAATTCCCGCCACCACATCGTCGATAATGATGCCCATACCGCCGTGTACCTTGCGGTCGAACCAGCGAATCGGCCAGGGTTTCCAGATATCAAGCAGCCGGAACAGCAAAAAGCCCGCCAGCACCCAGCGCCAATCGTTTACCGGCAATGCCATCAAGGTGATCCACATGCCGACAAACTCGTCCCAGACAATGCAGCCGTGGTCGTGTACGCCCATATCCCACGCCGTCTGATGGCAAAAATAGACCCCCATGCACAGGCTGAACATAACCGCCAGCGAATAAAGCTGCCACGGCAGCACCACCAACAGGCACCAAATCGGAATCGCCGCCAGCGAACCAATGGTACCGGGCATCCAGGGAAACATCCCGCTGCCAAAACCCGTCGCCAGCAAATGCCAGGGATTGGAGAGTTTAACCCGCCGCTTGGCGACCAGCATATCCATCGTCATGCAATATCGTCCCGTTTGAAATGGTCATACCCGTGCCAGTCATACTCTACCGGCTGGTGATGACGCATAAATTGAATCCCTTCGCTTCGCGGCCCGATTTGGCCGATGCAGGTAAAAGGCGCGCCGGTATGGCTTAAAGCCACATCTAACGCGCCGCGGTTGATTTCAGGCACTGTAAAGCACAGTTCGTAATCTTCGCCGCCGCCGAGCGCCCAGCGCAGCGCCTGGTCGGGTGTGGTGTGGCGCAGCAGCGCCGGTGAATAGGGGATATCGTCCAGATTGATGCGGGCGCCGCAATCACTACGGGTAAGGATATGGCGTAAATCCGTGATAATACCGTCGGAAATGTCGATGGCGGCGCTGGCGAGATCGCGCAGTGCCTGCCCCTGCAAAATACGTGGCTGCGGACGCAAATGACGCGCCAGCAAATATTGCCTGTCCTGTGGATCCAGAACCTGCAGACGCTGTTGCAGTATCGCCAGGCCGGCCGCGCTGTCCCCCAGCGTTCCAGTAACATAGATCCAGTCGCCGATGCAGGCACCGTGGCGGGACAGCGCGCGGCCCGCGGGGACGATACCTTGAATAGTCAGCGTCAGGCTCAGCGGGCCTCGGGTAGTGTCGCCACCGATAAGCTGCATATCGTAATAATCCAACTGCTGGAAAAAGCTGTCGCTAAAGGCGGCCAGCCAATCCTCTTCCACCGAGGGCAAGGTCAGCGCCAGCGAAAGCCAGGCCGGATCTGCCCCTATGGCGGCCAGATCGCTCAAGTTCACCGCCAGCGATTTATAGCCTAAGTCAGACGGACTGATGTCCGGCAGAAAATGCGTGCCCGCCACCAGCGTATCCGTACTGACCGCAATCCACTTTTTCTCAGCTACCGACAGCAGCGCACAGTCATCGCCGATGCCCACCACCACATCCCGGCGCGTACTGCGCATCCGGTTGAAATAGCGGTCAATGAGGTCAAACTCACCACATGCCATACTCTGTCCAAAGTTGTGTTGGTGGTGCTGACGCGGCGTCACGGTGGGAGCGGTTATTCCGACCCCGCCCCGCTATTTTCTGTTGGGACGAATCTGGGGGGCTACCTTGTCCAGCACACCATTAATAAACTTATGACTCTCTTCTGCGCCAAAGGTTTTGGCCAGCTCGATAGCTTCGTTGATAGCGACCTTGTAAGGGACATCCTGACGCTTGCTCAATTCAAACAGCGCAATGCGCAGCACGGCACGCTCAACGTGGCCGAGCTCTTCCAACTGACGTGAAAGGTAGGGCGCCATCAGCTTGTCCAGCTCCTGGGCGTTCGTCGCCGCGCCGGCATACAGATCGCGGAAATAAGCGACATCCACATCCGACGTGTCCTGCTCCGCCAGAAACTGAACTTCGATATCGGCGATGTCGTTATGTGATAATTGCCATGAGTAAAGCGCCTGGACGGCACATTCACGAGCACGGCGACGAGCGGCTGGTTTCACAAAATTCCCCTTTACTTACGCTTTAATGGCTTGCAATACTTTGATCATTTCGAGCGCGGTCAGTGCGGCTTCCGCGCCCTTGTTGCCGGCTTTGGTGCCGGCGCGTTCGATAGCCTGTTCGATACTCTCAGTGGTCAGTACCCCGAACGCCACCGGCAGCGCGGCGCGCGCGGCAACCGCGGACAGGCCGGAGCTGCACTCGCCAGCGACGAATTCAAAATGCGCGGTGCCGCCACGGATAACCGTCCCAAGCGCCACGACGGCGTCGTAGTTTTTGCTGTCGGCCAGCGCGCTGACCGCTAACGGCAATTCATAAGCCCCAGGCACCCAGACCACGGTAATATTTTCGTCTTTGACCTGGCCGATGCGTTTTAGGGCGTCGACTGCGCCATTAAGCAGGCTGTCATTGATGAAGTGGTTAAAGCGCGCGATAGCGATAGCGACGCGCGCATCGGGGGCTGCAACAACACCTTCAATAACGTTCATGGTTATCCTTACAAAATGGCAGAAAGCTGAATCGTCACTCGAGGGAACGGATTCTAACATAATACTTTGTCCGCTGCGCGGGCCAATTAAGCGCGTTCGCCGGGTTTCAGACACAGGCGAAGGTCGGGTCCCACCTGCCGGACGTCAAGCAGGGTAAAACCCGGCGCCGCACCAAGCCGTTCCAGCCCCGGCAGCAGACACAGCGGGCGGGCGTCAGCACCGAGCAGTTTTGGCGCCTGATACAGTATCAGTTCATCCACCAGCCCGGCGCCCAGCAGCGCGCCGGCAAGCCCCGCGCCCGCCTCGACCCACAGGCTGTTAATCTGACGGCGGCCCAATTGCATCATCAGCGCCACCAGATCGAGATGCGCGGCGTTTGCCCCCTCGCCGGCCGGCAGTAGGAGTTGCTCTACCGACGAAGGCCACGTCAAATCATCCGGCGCAAGGCGCGCCAGCCAGGTCAGCCCCACCCCCTGCGCCACCCAATGGGATGGCGTCACGCTGTTGGCTCTATCGATGATAACCCGCACCGGCTGGCGCAACCGCTCCTCGGGGTAAAGGGCCTGGACATCCTCCGGCAGCGACGCCCAGCGTACCGTCAGGGCGGGATCGTCCGCCAGCACCGTGGTGGCGGTGGAAAGAATGGCGTCGCTTTCGGCACGCCAGCGCTGGACATCCCGCCGCGCTTCGGTAGAGGTAATCCACTGGCTCTCCCCGGATGCCATGGCGGTGCGGCCATCAAGCGATGCCGCAAGTTTGAGCCTGACCCAGGGAAAACCGGTGCGCATGCGTTTAAGGAAGCCTGGATTCACCGCCTCCGCCTCGGGCAGCATCAGGCCATGGCGCACCTCTATCCCCGCCTGCTGTAACCGATAAAACCCACGGCCCGCCACCTGAGGGTTCGGATCGGGCATCGCGGCCACTACCCGCGCCACGCCAGCGTCTATCAGCGCGTCGGCGCAGGGAGGCGTGCGCCCATGGTGGCTGCAGGGCTCTAGCGTGACATAGGCGGTGGCGCAGCGCGCCGCGTTCCCCGCCTGACGCAGCGCGTGCACCTCGGCATGCGCATAGCCGGCGCGCTGATGGTACCCTTCGCCAACAATGCGCCCGTCGCGAACGATTACGCAGCCGACATTGGGGTTAGGCGCCGTCGTGAAACGCCCGCGGCGCGCCAGCTCAAACGCGCGCGCGAGATAAACCTCATCATGATCCATAGGATGGTCCTTAAGGGTTGTGCCTAATCCTGCAGCCGGGCGATTTCTTCGCCAAACTCACGGATATCCTCAAAACTGCGGTAAACCGAGGCGAAACGGATATAGGCGACCTTATCGAGCTTTTTCAGCGCGTCCATGACGAGATTACCGATCATTTTGCTCGGCACCTCTCGCTCGCCGGTGGCGCGCAGCTGGGATTTGATGTGGTTGATGGCCATTTCGACATCGTCGGATTTGACCGGCCGCTTTTCCAACGCCTTCAAAAACCCGCTGCGCAGCTTTTCTTCATTGAACGGTTCGCGCACGTCATTGCTTTTGATAACGCGAGGCAACACGAGTTCCGCCACCTCGAAGGTGGTGAAGCGTTCGTTACAGATGACGCACTGCCGGCGGCGGCGAACCTGAGTTCCTTCCCCCACCAGACGGGAATCAATCACTTTGGTATCGACTGCAGAACAAAACGGGCAATGCATAGCGCTTCCTGGCCGGCTGATTAGGGATAGGATAGTTTAACGCGAACTCCGCAGACTACAAAGCAACAGTACTTAAAGCGGAACCGCCGCCGCAGAGTTGGGGATATTGACGGTGAAGCGCCGCCGGTCCCATGACTTTCCGCCGCTTACAGGTTAAACTGGAATCAACCGTAAAAAAGGAAATTGCCGCTATGACAATCAGTTATCGCGCGGGTTATGCCGTTGCAGCCCTGCTGCTGCTCACCGGCTGCGCCAGCCGGCAGGAAGCGCAGTTGACCCAGCTGCACAGCGAAGTCGGCCATTTGAACCAGCGTTTGGAAAACCTGACCAATCAAGCCGCTGCGCTAGTGGCGCAAAACGAGCAAAATCGGCAGTCCACCCGCGGCATCTACTTTTAATCCGGCGGCGAAAACGGCGGCGAAGTGCAAAGCGAGAGGCCGGCACATTGCGGGTTTCTGTCGATTCAGGTGGAAGTGGAAGCGTAGGCCAGCGGCTCCCGTGCGCAGCTGCATATCCGCAGCGCCGACAGCGCGGCCTTGACGCCGCTGCATGGCATTGTGGATTGGGGACAGGTGGACGCGGCGACGGGTAAGCCACTGACCGCCGACGCTCTCAGCCAGCCGATATACGTGCCGGCCTCGCTGCTGCCGAGAACCTAAGCCACCATCGAACTGCGGATGTCAGGCCTGACGCCGGAGCAGGTGGGGTTTATCCGGCTGCATGATATTCAACCGGACACGCCGCAGACCCCGCCGACCGCGGATGCCACCAAACCTGTCGACAACAGTAGGCCTAGCACTTACGGTTCGCCATGCGCCAGACCTTGCGCGCCTGGCCCAATAGGTTAGCCGGCAGCGCGAACAGCAGGTGATAACCGTTGCTCCTCATGCGCCTGGCCGGATGCAGCTGGCCAAGCTGACTACAGCCGCAGACCGCGGCTGCGGCGCCTCTATCAGGGCAGCAGTGACGGCTGATCAGCGCCTTCTTTCTCCACCTTCTGCAGCAGCAGATGCTCACGCTTCATACCGAGCTTAAGCGCCAGCGCCGACGCCACATAGATGGAACTGACGGTACCGATAAACACGCCGATGAACAGCGTGGTCGAGAAGCCGCGCAGCATCGCCCCACCAAAAATCAACAACATCAGCACCACCATCAGCGTGGTGGCCGAGGTCATTATGGTCCGGCTCAGGGTCTGCGTTAGCGAGACGTTGAAGATATCGTAAGCGCTACCGCGGCGAATCTTGCGGAAGTTCTCACGAATACGGTCCGACACCACGATACTGTCGTTCAGCGAATAGCCGATCACCGACATCAGCGAGGCGATAATCGTCAGATCGATCTCGATGTGGAATAGCGACAAGACACAGAGAGTGATCACCACGTCATGCGCCAGCGCCAAAACCGCCCCGGTCGCCAGCCGCCATTCAAAACGGAAACCGACATAAATCAGGATACAGATCAACGCAACCAGCAGCGCCATGCCGCCATCCTGCGCCAGATCGCTGCCGACGCTCGGTCCGACGAACTCGACCCGTTTCACGGAGGCGTTCTGGCCCGTGGCCTGATTAATCACGCCAAGAACTTTATTACCCAATTCCTGGCCAAGCCCGTCTTGCACCGGCGGCATACGGACCATTACGTCGCGGCTGCTGCCGAAATTCTGCACCAGCGGATCGGTAAAGCCCGCGTGCTCAAGCGCGCCACGCATCTGGTCAAGATCGGCGGGCTTTTCCAGGTTAAGTTCAATCACCGTTCCGCCCGTGAAATCCAGCCCCCAGTTAAAGCCCTTCACCGCCATGATGGCGATGGAGGCGATAAGCAGGATAGCCGACAGGCTGAACGCGACATAATCCCAGCGCATAAAGTCATAGACTCTACGGCCGTAATTCAATTCTTCAACATTTCGTTGTTGCTGAGCCACAAGCCACTCCTAGATAGACAGCTTATCGATGCGTTTACCGCCGTAAAGTAGGTTAACGATGGCACGCGTGCCGATGATCGCCGTAAACATGGAGGTAGCGACCCCGATGGCGGTGGTGATGGCGAAGCCCTTGATGGACCCGGTCCCCACGGCATACAGGATAATGGCGGTAATCAGCGTGGCGACGTTGGCGTCAACAATACTGGAGAACGCGCCTCGATAGCCCTCATGAATGGCCTGCTGCACCGTGCGACCGTTGCGCAGCTCCTCTTTGATGCGCTCATTGATGAGCACATTGGCATCCACCGCCACCGCCAGCGTCAGCACAATACCAGCAATCCCCGGCATGGTCAGCGTCGCGCCGGGCAGCAGGGACATAATGCCGATAATCAGCACCAGGTTGACGATGAGCGCCATGGTGGCGATAAGACCAAATTTGCGATACCACACCACCATAAACAGAATTGACGCCACCAGCCCCCATAAACAGGCCTCCAGCCCCTGGGTAATATTCTGCAACCCCAGGGTCGGACCGATGGTACTCTCTTCCACAATCTGGATTGGCGCAATCAACGCCCCCGCCCGCAGCAACAGCGACAGCTGACGCGCTTCGTTGGGATTGTTGATGCCGGTGATACGGAAGCTGTTACCGAGTCGCGACTGAATGGTAGCGACGTTAATAACCTCTTCCTGCTTCACCAGAATGGAACGGCCGTTGGCATCTTTCTTGCCGCTATCCTTATACTCCACAAACAAGGTGGCCATCAGCTTGCCAATGTTGTCCTTGGTGAAGTTGGACATGGTCGTACCGCCGGTGCCGTCGAGGGAAATATTCACCTGCGGACGGTTATATTCATCGGCGCTAGAAGTGGAATCGGTAATGTGATCCCCGGTCAGGATGACCCGTTTGTACAAGACGACCGGCTGGCCGTCGCGGGTGGCTTTCACCTCCGAATCCCCCGGCACACGGCCGTTGGCGGCGGCGGTTTGATCCACCGCGCTATTGACCAGACGTAACTCAAGCGTCGCGGTCGCCCCGAGGATTTCCTTGGCGCGGGCCGTATCCTGAATACCCGGCAGTTCAACCACGATGCGATCGGCGCCCTGTCGTTGCACCAAAGGCTCGGCGACACCCAGTTGGTTGACGCGATTGCGCAGGATGGTGATGTTCTGCTGCACCGAGTATTTGCGGGCCTGGCGCAGGCGCTCGTCCGCCAGCGTGGCACGCAGGGCGTTATCACCCTGGCTGTTAATCACCAGATCGCGGTGGCGTGGCGTGAGCCAAGAGATCGCCTGATCGCGGGTTTCGGCGTCGCGGAAGCGGATTTCGCTGCCGTAATTCTCTATCTTGCGCACCGTCGCATAAGGAATGCCCTTATCGCGTAAATCGCCGCGCAGGGTATCCATCGTCTGTTCCTGCAGCTTGTTGAGCGCGGTATCCATATCCACTTCCATCAGGAAGTGAACGCCGCCGCGCAAATCCAGGCCCAGCTTCATCGGCGCGGCCCCGAGCATAGCTAACCAGGCGGGCGTAGCCGGCGCCAGGTTGAGCGCCACGACATAATTGTCACCGAGCGCGGTCATTAACGCTTCTCGGGCTCGCAACTGCACATCGGAGCTGGCGAAACGGGCCATAATGGCGCCATTTTCCAGCGCAATGGATTTGCTGGCGATATGTTGTTGTTCTAATACGTTTCGGATCTGGACCAGCGTCGATTCACTGGCACCACCACCCCGCGCGCCAGTGATCTGTACGGCCGGGTCCTCACCATAGATGTTGGGAAGCGCATACAGCAGGCCGACGACCAACGCCAGCACCAGCATGATGTACTTCCATAAAGGATAACGGTTTAACACGGTGGTTCCCTTCGGGAAAATCGGCTATTACAGCGCTTTCATCGTACCTTTCGGCAAAACAGCGGCCACAAAATCACGCTTGATGACCACTTCATTGGTGTCGTTGAGCGCGATGGAAATATAGCCGGTATCCGCGACTTTCACCACGCGGCCCACCAACCCGCCGGTCGTCAGAACTTCATCTCCTTTGGAAATGGAGCTCATCAGTTCTTTATGCACTTTGGCGCGTTTTTGCTGCGGGCGCAGGATCATGAAATAAAAGATCAGACCAAAAACAACCAGCATCACCACCAGAGAGTAAGGACTAGACTGGGACGGAGCACCGGTGGCGGCAACGGCGTCAGAAACGAAAAAACTCATTTAAATTCCCTCATTGTTATGTAACTCGACGACTAAAGGTGGAGCCGGCTTACCTGTCCGGCGATAAAACTCACCTACAAAGTGCTCTAATTTACCCTCATCGATAGCCTGGCGTAAACCCGCCATCAAACGCTGGTAATAACGTAGGTTATGGATAGTATTCAGACGGGCACCCAATATTTCGTTGCAACGGTCAAGATGATGCAAGTATGCGCGGCTATAATTGCGACAGGTGTAACAATCACATTCCGCATCCAGCGGCGCGACATCGTCTTTGTACCGGGCATTGCGGATTTTCACCACGCCATCGGTGACAAACAGATGGCCGTTGCGGGCATTACGGGTCGGCATAACACAGTCGAACATATCGATACCGCGGCGCACACCCTCCACTAAATCCTCGGGCTTACCGACCCCCATTAAATAGCGCGGTTTATCAGCCGGAATCTGCGGGCAGAGATGCGCCAGAATTCGGTGCATATCAGCCTTCGGCTCCCCTACCGCCAGGCCGCCCACAGCGTAACCATCAAATCCAATCTCTACCAGTCTTTTTACCGATACATCTCGTAAATCTTCGTAAACACTACCCTGAATAATGCCAAATAGCGCATTGTGATTACCCAGCTCGTCAAAACGCTGACGGCTGCGCGCCGCCCAGCGCAGCGACATTTCCATCGATTGTTTGGCGTAATCCCAATCAGACGGATAAGACGTACATTCGTCAAAAATCATTACGATATCGGAACCCAGATCGTACTGGATTTCCATCGATTTTTCCGGGCTGAGGAAAATCGTATCACCGTTGATCGGATTTCGGAAATACACACCTTCTTCGGTGATTTTGCGAATGTCACCTAGGCTAAATACCTGAAAACCGCCGGAATCAGTCAGTATCGGGCCATGCCATTGCATAAAATCGTGCAAATCGCCGTGCAGCTTCATCACGGCCTGCCCCGGCCGCAGCCACAGATGAAAGGTATTACCCAGCAGGATTTGCGCGCCGGTCTCTTTTACTTCTTCAGGGGTCATGCCCTTAACCGTGCCGTATGTCCCGACCGGCATAAACGCCGGCGTTTCCACCACGCCCCGATCAAAGACCAGGCGCCCGCGGCGGGCCTGGCCATCGGTTTTTAATAATTGATATTCCACACATCCTCCAACACCAGAGAAACAGTCCGATGCTTGATGAAAAGGAGCGCATTCTACCAACCTCCCAAGCCGCTATACAAGCCAGTCCGCGCGCTGTATTTATCGCCGGCGTTGTCAATGAATGCTTTCTCCCGCCGACGGTCTGCGCCTAAATCAGGTCCGATAGGGATGGGTTTCAGGGCCGGACGGTGACAACTCGCCTACCCCCGCTCTGCGGCAGCGGCGGGATTGCGGGTGATAAACATCGCATCTCCGTAGCTGAAAAAACGATACGCCTGCGCCACCGCTTCCCGATAAGCCGCCAGCGTATGGCGATAGCCGGCGAACGCCGAAACCAGCATGATCAGAGTAGACTCGGGAAGATGAAAATTGGTTATCAGCACATCCACCACGCGGAACTGATAACCCGTGTAAATGAAAATGCTCGTATCGCCGAAAAACGGTGTCAGCGCTTGCTCACCGGCCGCGGCGGCGCTCTCAAGCGAACGGACGGCGGTCGTGCCAACGGCAACGACCCGGTTGCCGCGCGCTTTGCATGCCAGTACCGCATCGACCACCTCCTGCGGCACTTCGGCATACTCCGAATGCATCTGATGGTGCTCGATCTGGTCCACCCGTACCGGCTGAAAGGTACCCGCCCCTACATGAAGAGTGACGAACGCCATTTCAACGCCTTTAGCGCGTAGCGCTGCCAACAGCGGCTCATCGAAATGCAGACCGGCGGTAGGCGCCGCCACCGAGCCGGGCCGTTCGCCATAGACCGTCTGATACAGCTCACGGTCCGCGACGTCATCCGGCCTATCGATATAGGGCGGCAAAGGCATATGGCCGGCGTCATTCAAGAGCGTCAGAACATCGCGGGCGTCGTCAAAGCGCAGCTCAAAAAGCGCATCGTGACGGGCCACCATCGTGGCGGCAATACTGTCATCATCCCCCAACAGCAGCGCGCTGCCGGGTTTCGGCGCTTTGGAAGCGCGGACGTGCGCAAGTACCCGCTTATCATCCAGAACCCTTTCTACCAGGACTTCAATTTTACCGCCGCTGACTTTGCGGCCGAATAACCGCGCGGGGATCACCCTGGTATTGTTGAAGACCAGTAAATCCCCTGGCGCCAGTTCCTCCAGCAAATCGGTAAAGACCTGATGCGCCAGCGCTCCTGTTTGACCATCGAGGGATAACAAACGACAGGCGCTGCGTTGCGCCTGAGGATAGCGGGCAATCAGATTATCGGGTAATGCAAACGAGAAGTCGGCAACGCGCATGACAAGTCACTTCAGCTTAAAAACAAGCGGCTTAGTCTAGGGCTATGCGTTCCGCCCTGCAAGAATTAAGCAAAAGCGGGCCACTTTTGCCGTATACTGAAAGGATGAATTTTCTTGCTCATCTGCATCTCGCCACCCTGGCGCAAAGTTCCTTACTCGGTAATCTGATGGCGAATTTTGTCCGCGGCGATCCCGACGGCCTCTATCCGCCCGCGGTCGTCGCCGGCATCCGTATGCATCGCCGCATCGATAGCCTTACCGATGATCATGACGCGGTACGCCAGATACGGACGCTGTTCTCACCGGCGACACGGCGGGTGGCGCCTATTGCGCTGGATGTGGTTTGGGATCACTTTCTGGCGCGCCACTGGTCGCAGGTCGAATCTCAATGGCCGCTGGCGGGATTCGTCCTGCGGGCGCAGCTGGAAATTGCGCCTGCCCTGCCGGATACGCCGGCGGGCTTCCAGTCCCTCAACCGCTATCTATGGCGTGAACGCTGGCTGCTGCGCTATCCGGATATGCCTTTTCTGGCTCAGGTGCTTAACGGGATGGCCCAACGGTACCTACGACTGTCGGCCCTGGAGGCAATTTTTTCGGAGATCCAAATGCACTATCGCCCGCTGGAGGAGGCGTTCTGGCATTTATATCCAGCGATGATACAGTTGGCCCGCCAGGGTGCGCTGGGCCGTTAAACGAATCCGGTCTCAAGGCGCCTCCCCTCCTCCCCCTGCGCAATGTCCCTGCAATGGCACAACGGTCCTGGATTGCCGGCGGTGGCCACGGGTATGAATGAAAGGAGGACAATTTTCAGACAGGAGTCAACGTTGACCATGTATCCCATAGATGCGACAAGTTACCGTTCGGTGAAAGGATTCAATTCACGCGTACGCTTTTTAATCATGCATTATACCGCGGTTGATTTCGCCGGCTCGGTCAGGGCGCTGAGCAGCGACGCGGCATTCAGCGCGTGGGCGGGGCGCAACAATCTCAACGATACCTCTATTGGCATTGAAAATGTAAATCTGGCATCGGTCAAAAACGGGAAATTGATCTTTCCGCCCTATCATCCGGTGCAAATTGCGGCCATCATTCAATTAGCGCAGGATATCCTGCAACGGTATCCGGATATTACCCCAACTCAGATTATCGGCCACAGCGATGTGGCACCCGGGCGAAAATTTGACCCCGGCGCGGCGTTTCCCTGGCAAACATTGTTTACTGCGGGCATAGGCGCCTGGTTCGACGAGGCGACCAAACAGTATTACCTTGACGAATTTGCTGGGCAGGGCCTACCTGATCAAGCGGCGATTATCGGTAAACTGAAAGCCTATGGATATAATACCTCCGGGGCGACAGATGCCAGCGTCTATAAAAATCTTATCCAGGCTTTTCCAACTGCATTTCCGCCCCGCCGACTGGCAGGGCACAGTGGATAATGAGACGGCGGCGATTCTGTATGCACTGGTGAAGAAATATTTTAACAAATAATTGCCGCCCATCAAGACACCATCGGCCCCGGCCTTCAACGGCGTATTCAACGGCGTATTCAACGGCAAAATACCAGGATAATTGACACCCTGAATAATCGCATCAGGGTTTGACGAAACCCGGTATTACTATTTATTCCACTACCACCCTGGAGTTGATAAATATCTTTATTGCTGGACACTACGATGCCGTGAACGCTGCACCATCTGATTTCCCTGTTTTCATTCTATGAAGCGCGCTTATCCTTCAATGACGCAGCACGCTGAATATGCCTTTATCTATCCGCCCAAAATAGATTATTGCCGAACCTGGACGCCTGCATAACCGCTAAAACTACGCCCTATCACTTTACCTGTTTGCGCGCCGTTATCCATAAATGCGTCACCCCCATGAGTACAGCCCGCATTTATTCAGGTTATGCCTCGTGTGAAAAAATTTTTTGCTTCGGGTATTTGGATGATGATTTTTCCGATTTTGAACGCGAGGTAGCCGAAGAGGTTTCCCTCTTTCTACAGAGTGAAAATCCACCGCCCCTCACCGATCACGCCACGAGCTCACTGCTTTTGCCTTTAGCTCTGCCTTCGCCATTGGCTCTGCTTTTGCTCTCTGGCGAGGAACCGCGTTCAACGCTACCGGCTGAGCGACCAACGTATTTAACGGGGTATTATTGGCAAGATTGACCTATCCCTTCGATAGGTATAACCTATTTAACCAATCGGTACAGGTGACTTTATTCCCCCCCCGGTACGGCCTTATACTAGGTTGGCTCAAATCCTATCAATCCGCAAACGCTATTTTACAGGAGTTAATATGGTCCTGGTCACTCGTCAAGCCCCCGATTTTACGGCTGCCGCCGTGCTCGGCAACGGTGAAATCGTTGACAATTTCAATCTTAAATCGCATATCCAGGGTAAACCGGCAGTCATTTTTTTCTGGCCGATGGACTTCACCTTTGTCTGCCCGTCCGAATTGATTGCGTTTGACAAACGCTACGCAGAATTTCAGAAGCGCGGCGTTGAAATCATCGGCGTGTCTTTCGATTCTGAGTTTGTACACAACGCCTGGCGGCAAGTACCTACCGATAAAGGCGGTATCGGACCGGTTCAGTACCCCATGGTGGCGGATATCAAACGCGAAATCATTAAAGCTTACGGCATTGAACATTCAGACGCCGGCGTCGCTCTGCGCGGTTCGTTCTTAATCGACAAAGACGGGCTCGTCCGCCATCAGGTTGTTAACGATCTGCCGCTGGGCCGCAATGTCGACGAAATGATGCGCATGGTCGACGCACTGCAATTCCACGAAGAACACGGTGAAGTTTGCCCGGCACAGTGGGAAAAGGGACAGGAAGGGATGGGCGCTTCTCCGGAAGGGGTTGCCAAATATCTGTCCGAGAACCTGACCAGGCTGTAAGCGCCTTGCGTTCGTGCAGATAAGGCAGTCAAGGCAGTGACTCTGCCCGTATCACGCCGGTAGGCAACCCGACCGGCTTTATTTATGCCGAATGGTCAGGGCGCATGCCCTGCCGTACACGGGGAGCTCTTCCCCATCATGGCACTATATCCGGCACGGTCCTTAGGAGGCGGCTACGCGCTTCGTTTTTACCCGGCGGTACCCCAGTAACAGCAATAAAATCCATACCGCACCAACGTACAGCGAGGCGCGAGTAGTAGGAAAATACCCTATCAGGCCGATGATAAACAACAGGAAGACTACGCCGATACTCGCAGTGAGGACGCCACCGGGCAACGGGAATTTCAGCGCCTGCACCTGCTCAGGCTTGAGCCTGTGGCGAAAGGCGATTTGTGAACATAAAATCATGATCCACACCCACACGGTGGCAAAGGTTGCCAGTTAGGCAATCAGCAGGAAGACATTTTCCGGCATAATATAATTCAAATAGACCACCACCAGCATGGCCAGCAGCATCACCAATACCGTTACCCACGGAATACCGTGGCGCGATACGCGCTGGAACAGGCGCGGCGCGTGCCCCTGCCCCGCCATATGCAGCGACAGTACCATGCCCCAGACGCCGTGGGTGAAGAAGCCGCCGTGGCGCCATAAATTCGCTACGCCGGTGGGCTGGCCACCGTTGCCGATTCCCCAAACGATGATGCCGATGCCGGCCAGGATCATGACAATGATGGTGGCCACTTTGAAAAAGGAGAACCAGAACTCCAGCTCGCCGAAGGCCTTGACGCTGAGTAGATTAATCGCGCCGATAAACAGCACCACGCTTAACACCCAGACCCAATGCAGCACCAGGGGAAACCATGCACCCATATAAATGCCGAAGGCGGTGACATCGGCGATGGCGACAATCAAAATTTCAAAACAATAGGTCCAGCCGGTGATATAGCCCGCCATAGGGCCCAGATTATCCTGTGCGTAGCGTGAGAACGAACCGGCATTCGGGTTTTCCACCGACATTTCACCCAGGGCACGCATGATGATATACGCCGCTAGTCCCCCTATCAGATAAGCCAGCAGCACGCTGGGACCGGCCATTTTAATTGCATCAGCAGAACCATAGAACAAGCCGGTGCCAATGGCGGACCCGAGCGCCATAAACCGAATGTGCTGCGTAGAAAGCCCCCGCTTCAGCGAAGGGGTGGAAGATTGCATGACCTGAACCCTTTTTTTCACAAGAAAAAACCACGGAACGGTGTCCGTGGTCTATTGATTACATCGCCACCACTTACAGAACAGAGATTTGCTGCCGCCCGCGGGATTGATCGTAGATCGCCGCAACGATGAGCATGACAAGCGTCGGCGGCAGCCAAGCCAGTCCCTGGGCACTTAACGGCAGGCGCTCTACCCAGGCAGGCAGGAGGGTCGGGTAAGCCGACACCTTAATGCCATCGAGACAGCCAAACAGCAGGCTGACCAGCATGCCCGGTGCGACAAGACGGCTGCTGGAGTACCACCAACGCAGGGTAAAGCTCAGCAGAATCAGCACAATGCAAGGCGGATAAATGGCGGTAAGTACCGGCACGGAAATCGATATCAGATGGCTCAGTCCCAAATTGGAAACCACCATGGAGAACAGCCCTAGCAGGAACACCCATTTGCCATAACCGATACCGGTATGCGCGCTAAAAAACTCGGCACAGGCGCAGGTCAACCCTACCGCGGTGGCCAGACAGGCTACAGTAATCAACACCGTCAGAAAACCGCTGCCGGCGGCGCCGAAGGTGTATTGCACATAGGCGTGCAGAATTTCCGCGCCGTTTTGTGCCTCAGGCACCAGCACGCCGCTACCCGACCCTAGTTTAAACAGCGTCAGATAGACGGCCGTCAGACCAATACCGGCAATAAGGCCGGCAAAAATGGTATAACGGGTGAGCAGCTGCGCGCTCGCTACACCGCGCGACCGGGCAGCGTTGACGATAACGATGCCGAAAACCATCGCGCCCAAGGTATCCATGGTGAGATAGCCGTTCACAAAACCGCTGGAAAACGGCAAATGACTATAGCTCGCCGCCACCGGCAGTGGCTGCCCTGCCGGCCATAGCATTGCCGCCATTCCCAGCACCGCCAGCGCGATAATCTTGAGCGGCGCCAGCACATGGCCCACCGTATCCAGCAAGCGCCCGGGGTAGAGAGAGATACCGATCACCAGGGTGAAATAAATCAGACTATAAACCAGCAGAGGCAGTTCGCCGTTGCCGGCAAACGGGGCCACCCCGACCGCAAACGACACGGTAGCGGTGCGCGGGGTAGCAAACAGCGGCCCCACCGCCAGATAGCAGACCACCGCCAAAAGCAGACCGGCTTTCTGACCGATAGGCGAGCTTAGCGCATCAATGCCGCCGCCGACCCGCGCCAGCGCGATAACGGTGATAACCGGAAGGCCAACCGCCGTAATCAAAAAGCCCGCCGCCGCCAACCAGACATGCTGGCCGGATTGCAGGCCCACCATTGGCGGAAAGATGATATTGCCGGCGCCGACAAACAGCGCAAAGGTCATAAAGCCCAGCGCGAGGATGTCTTTGGAGGTTAAACGTTTTGTCATGGGTTTGTATTAAGGCCTGTAGTAATTCGCAATAATAAATTCTTATGACGGAGCGGTGATTTGCACGCCCTTGACCGCGGCGGTTGGCAACGCGTGAACGGCTGTTAAGCCGGACAGAAAAATAATGCGGAGTAGCAATACTGACGGAGGGCGCGACAACGGCGGCTAATTTAATAGTTTATAGCGGTTGCTGGCAAGTCCATCTGCCAAAACTGGCATTATAATCTGCTATTTAAATAATTTTCAGATTAAGTATTAAAATATTTCCTTATCTGCGCTACATGATAACCCACCCGGCAGCGAAAATCGCATTTGCGACATAAGAAATTTCTATGATGCAGCAGACCCCTATGCACGAGCTGGGACAAAGCGGCAAAGTCCGGAGCTGCTGAGACATTGTGGGTAATGATATCCTGAGGTACAGGCGCTGTTTGGCGTGAGGGGGCCTCGATGTTCAAGGCCTGCCACGATGCTTATGAGGCAACCCCCGATGCTCATGCCACTACCCCGCTACTCAGGGCTAACGCAGGTCTATATGCTGCCCCTAGATTCAGGGGGGTGTGCAGGGGTCGCCCGCTGAAAGGAAGACGCGCGGGCAAGCTATTACCCGCGCTTAAGGGGCATTATCAGGTGCGGCGAGCGATATCCAACACCAGCTTCAGCTTATCCCACTGCTGCTGTTCGCTGAGCTTATTGCCCTCTTCGGTCGAGGCGAAACCGCACTGCGGGCTCAGGCACAACTGATCCAGACTGACATACTGGCTGGCTTCATGGAGGCGATCCAGCACCGCTTGCGGGTCTTCGAGCGCCGGCGTTTTCGAGGTGATAAGCCCCAGCACCGCCTGTTGATGCCCGGGTTTGATAAAACGCAGCGGTTCAAGCCGCCGGCGCGCTCGGTATCATACTCCAGGAAGAACGCGTCCACCTGCACCTGACTGAACAGGATTGGCGCGACCGGCTCATAACCCCCCTCGGATATCCAGGTGGAACGAAAATTGCCACTGCAAACATGCAAGCTGACCACCATATCTTCCTGCTTACCGGCCAACGCTTTATTTAGCACATCGGCATAAGTTTGCGCCAGATCGTCAAAATACGCGGCCAGATCGGGATAGACCTGCTTATCAATCGCCGCGCGCCCGCCGCGAAAATGCAACACGCTAGGGCTGGGAATGGTCATTTTCGGCACGGCATCGCCGGCCACGCTTTGCAGAAAACGGAAATCCTCCAGCATCGGGTGATGGCTGAAACCGAGTTTACCGGTGACTTTGACGCTGCTGGCCTTGGTCTATACGCCCTGAAATTGAATCCCCTGATCGGGTTGGTAACCCTCGACCCCGTCCAATCCTTCAAAGAAATCCATATGCCACCAGGAGCGGCGGAACTCTCCGTCCGTGACAACCTGTAGCCCCAACGCGCGATGCTCCGCGACAACCCGTGCAATTTCGTTATCTTCAACGGCGCACAGCTGCGCGGCATCTATCTCGCCATCGGCGAAACGTTGACGGGCCTGCTTGATAGCGGCGGGGCGTAACAGACTACCGACCACATCAGCACGGAAAGGGGCTTGCGTTCTTTGCATTCTACTGCTCCACGAGGGCGTCATCAGCGTGATGACCAGGATAGTTTAGCAACGGGATAATCACGCCCTGCAATTTATAGACATCTAGACGTCTATATATCTTAACGGCAGTGTGTCACTTCGCCAACGACCGCACAAACGAGAAAATTTCAATGATATTGAAATTTATTCATATTCAGTGTGAAACTTTCACCTACGCGGCTGTGGGCAATCCCGCCGCCTGTAGCGCCGCCAGCCGCTGGGATTCCGTCAGCGGTATGTAACCCGCCTGGCTGACCTGTGCCTGCCCCTCGGGGGACAACACACGCACCAGAAATGCCAACGTCAGCGGATCCAGCGGCTTGCCGGGCGGTTTATTAACGTAAATATAGAGAGGACGGGTGAAGGGATAGTCTCCGCAGCGCAGCGTTTGCGCATCGGCACGGTGGGTGTGACCCGCCGCGTCAATAATTGCCAGCCATTTCACCCCACTGGCGTGAAATCCCATGCTGGTATAGCCGATCGCGTTTACCGAGGCGGCCACCGCCGCCGAGCCCGACAGCTCATTCACCGTGGGCTGCATATCCCCGCCGCACAGCACCCGGCGGCGGAAAAAGCCCTGGGTGCCGGAAGCGGTATTGCGGCCATAGCGCAACACCGCCAGGGAGAGCCATTCGTCGGGCAGCCATAGCGGCAGCGGAAACCCTCTATTTCCGGCTCGCTCATCGGTCGACTCATGGGCCCCAACTCCGCCGTGCCGGCGGCGGCGAGACGAGCTGCGCCGCGCTGCCTGGCCCCAACAGGCAGTAGGCGAACAGGCTGCCCACCAGGAAGGAACAACATCGCATTAATCTTTAGCCTGAGGTGAAAGGGGGAGACGCTATTGTCCACCCGCGGCAAGGTGCTAATCAACCGCGCTGGCAGGGTAAAACCGAAACGGGTGCCCTCCCCCGGCACGCTGCTGACCTCCAGCCGCGCATCGTGATGGCTCAGGGCATGCTTGACAATAGCCAGGCCCAGGCCGCTGACGCGAGCGGGCTTTGTCTACCCGGTAAAAGCGCTCGGTCAAGCACGGCAAATGTTCCGGCGCGATATCCGGGCCGTTATCGCTGACCTGAAACGTCGCGCCCAGGGCGCTTCGCTGCCAGCTGACTTCGACACGGGTACCGGCCGATGGATAACGGCATTGTACAGCAGATTCGATACCGCGCTGCGCAGTTGCTCCTCATTACCGTTGACCCATAGTTGGGGATTGACCCGTGCACCAGCGGATGCTGCCCCTGGCTAAGCCCTTCGACGCTGGCCTGCAAACGTTTGAGCAAGGATGGAATATCTACCGGCCTGGGGGTTTCCCCCTGCGGGGCAGCTTCGATACGCGACAGCTCCAACAATTGAGCAACCAGGCGCTCCACGCGTCGGGATTGATCCTGCATGGTCTGCACCACCCGCTGCCGCATATGAGGGTCGAGGCTATCATCGGTCATCATCTCCAGATACCCTTGCAATACCGTCAGCGGCGTACGCAATTCATGGCTGGCGTTGGCGAAAAAGTTGCGCTGCGCGCCTTCCAGTTGTCGCATTTGGGTGACATCGCGCACGACCATTAATAACTGGTTATCGGTATAGGGCATTATGCGGAACTCAACCCAATGCTGATTATTCAACTGGAGCGTCAAAGGCAGCTCAAACGCTTTCCGCTGCAAATAATCATTAAACTCCAGGTAACGTAACAGATTGAGGATCGGCTGTCCGTTATCTTCCGGCCAGCGGAAACTGAGCAGTTGTTGGGCCAGCCCGTTGCACCAGAAAATATGGCCGTCCGCCGTTAACATGACCAACGTATCAGGCAGCGACTCGGCGCCGCTGCGAAAGCGCTTGAACAATATCGCCAGTTCGCGCCGCCGGCGGCGCTGACGCTGCTGCATACAGTGCAAGCCATAAAACAGCGAAACCCAGCTGCCTCCGCCAACCGGCGGCGTCCGGCCGGGGTTGCTCCATAGCCAGTGGGACAGGCGCAGTTGAAAGTAATAATTGCGCACCAGCACAGCCAGCAAAGAGAGCGCCAGTAGCCAGCCCAAATGCCGATGAACAGCGACAGCAGCAGCGCCGGCAGACAAAACAGCACGCCTTCCAGCAACACTCTGCTCCAGGTAATAGGTTCAATCTCCTTCGCGACAGCGCCTGTGCCGCGGCCGCTTGCTTATCATGCGTCGGCGGCTGCGAGTGACGCAATTTTCCAATGGGCTCCAGATCCGCGCCAGCACAGTGTTATAGCCTGTGTGGACGCGGGCCGTAGGGAGCCGCAGCGCGGGTCTGGAGCCCGCGCGCCGCGCAGGCGCCGGATTAATAGTGTCCGGAGAAACGGTAACCGGTACCGCGCACCGGTCGTGGCCGACGGCTATCTGACCGACATTCAGCAACGCCTCCAGACGCTGTCGACACCGCTGCCGGTGGAAATACTGCTGCTGCGCCGCAGCCGCGAACAGCGGCTAGACAGCCTTCACCGTTTGCAGCAGGAGACGCTGAGCGAATTGAGCGTCAGCGAGGTGTTTGAACGGCGATTGGCGCTGGAAAATACGCCGGATGAACCACGGCGCCAGCGCATTCGGCACCTGTTTGATCAGGTGGTCAACGATCTGCGCACCGAACACGAGGCGCCGGACGCATGAAAATACTGACGCTGCGCCTGAAAAACCTCAATGCTCTGCAAGGAGAATGGAAAATCGACTTTACCGCCGCCCCCTTTGACCGCAGCAGACTGTCTCGCTGGGGCAACGCCAGGATGACCTCCGGCAACAGTTGGTGCCGCTGCAACAGCGCCATCGGCAGGAAAGCGCGACTCTGGCAACTCAGCAGCAGGCGCTTCATCAGGCGCGGAAGACGACTGGCTGGCCCGCCATGCCGCCTGCCGTCTGTGGGGCGAGCAGCTCCCGCTGTGGGGTGAGCAATTCGACCGCCGCAACGCGGCTCAAAAACACCAGGACGACCTGGAACAGCGGGTGGCCCAGCAGCAATTACGGCTTTCCGCCTTACAGAACGAGGCGCAGCAGTTGACAGCGGAGAGTCAGCGGCTGGCGTAACAGCGCGAAGCACTGGACATGAGCTTTGCCGGCGAGCAGCGGCGACGCGAAGAGCAGGAGCAAGCGCCGGGCGGCGGCGCCATCGAGGCGCGCTGGAAGCATCGACAGCGGCAGCGCCCCATTATACGCTGCTGGCCACTTTGCTACCGCAGCTGGAGGGCCTGACGGACAGGCTTCGACAGGAGGAAGAGCAACAGTCCCAGCTTCAGCAAACACAGCGTACGTTACGCCAGGCGCAAAAGGCCCTGTGCGCCAGCCTGGAAGACAAAACCCGGCTGCTGGCGCAGACGAAGACGACGCTGGAGCTGGAACGACGCATTGTGCGGCTTGAGGATGAGCGCCGCACCCTGCGCGCGGGCGGTAGAACAATTGTGCTCCGCCCCTGATGAAAACACCCCTGTCCCCGTTCTGGGGACGCTGACGCCGGCAGCGCTGCAGACGGCCGCAGACGCGCTGGCGGCTTATGAAAGGGAAGAGGTTCAACTGGAGCAGCGGATCGATCAACAACAACAGGCGGCTCAGGCTTGGCAGGCGGCGCTGACGCTTAACGGTCAGCAGCAACGCGATCTGGCAGAAAATCTCCAGGTGTCCTTGCGTAGTCTGGCACAGCAGCAAACCGACATGGCACGGCTCAAAGAGGACCTGACCACCGCCCTCGGCGCGGCGGGTTTGACAGTGCCGGTGCCGCAACAAACCGCGGCATGGCTGGACATTCACCGGGCGCAGTGGCAGCGGTAGCAGCAGCGCCACGAACAGTCACAGCGGCTCGCCAGCCAAGTTGTCTTGCTGAGCGGCAGCGTCGAGGCGCTTCTTCAGACCGTCGCCGATCTCACACAGCGTCAGAAGGCGTTGACGCAAGCGCTGACGGGCCACTGACGCTAAGCTGGCCGAAGTACATCATCGGCGCCAGACCCTGGCCGGCGATGTCTCAACCGCCGAGTTTGGCGCGCGCCTGCGCCGCGACGGTGAACAATTGCGACAGGAGCAGCTTCAGGCCGGCCAACAACTGCAGACGGCTCAGCGTCAGCTGCATGAACTAGCGGGCAACATCCGCTCGCAGCAGCGCCAGCAGGAGACGTCAAGCACCAGGCAGTTGCAGGAGGCTTTGCTCTCCTCACCGTTTGCCGATAGCGCGACCCTGGATGCCGCGCTGCTGTCCCCTGACAAACGGAACGCCTTACGCGAACGCCGTGAGCAGCTCGAGGTGCAACAGCAGCGCGCAGATGCCCTTCAGCAGCAGGCCGAGGACAATGAGGCCGCGGTGGCGCAGCACCCTGGCGGCGCTGGATGACCAATTGCGCCAGTTGGCCCGACAGCAGGGGGAAATTCAGCAGCAGCTTGATAGCCACCACCAGCGTCTGTGGGAACAGCATCAGTTGCTGCAGCAGATAGAGGACAGCCGCGATCGTTGCCGGGATTGGGGCTACCTCAATGATCTTATCGGGTCAAAAAAGGGGGATAAATTCCGTAAATTTGCGCAGGGATTGACGCTGGAGCACCTTATCTCTTTGGCTAACCAGCAATTGGCGCGTTTGCACGGCCGTTATCAGCTGCAGCGCAAAACACAAGAAGAGCTGGAGCTTGAAGTGATGGACACCCGGCAGGCGGACGCCATACGTGATACCCACACACTGTCCGGGGGCGAAAGCTTTCTGGTCAACCTGGCGCTGGCGTTATCCGATTTGGTCAGCCATAAAACCCGCATCGACTCGCTGTTTCTTGACGAGGTGTTTGGTACACTCGACGCACAGACGCTGGATATCGCGCTGGATGCATTAAACGCCAGCGGCAAGATGATCGGCGTGATAAGCCACGTGGAAGCGATGAAGGAGCGTATACCGGTACAGATTAAGGTCAGTAAGATCAACGGCCTCGGCATCAGCCGCCTGCAGCGGCAGTTTGCTGTGGTCAAAAACGCAGCCGCAGGTGATGTTATCAACTGACATTTGCCGGCGTTAAACGTCCTGAGCCGCTTTAATGCCGGCGATAACATTCCCAATCGGCCTTGACGCCGCCGGCGACACTATGCCGGCGGCCAAACACGCGATTCGGCTTTAACACCCGCCGGTGTGCCTGCATGGAGGTCGCATCCCAGCGCTTCAGGTATGCGCTCCGCTCCCCAGGCGCGAGACGGCGCTGTCGCTGCGCAGGCGACACGGGCAGGGTTTCGAGGCGAGAATTAATCGCCCTCTTCCTGCGGCCAGAGCCACGCCGCACCGCGCACGCCGCTGGAGTCGCCATGCACCGCCTTGCGAATCGGCGTCTGGCATTCGTGGCCAAATACCCAAGGCGTGATGAGAGACGGCAATGAATCGTACAATCTGTCGGCATTGCTCATGCCGCCTGCCAGCACGATCATATCCGGATCCAGCAGATTAATTACCTGCGCGAGCGCCTTGGCCAGACGCCGTTCATAATGATGCAGCGCCCGCTCGGCCAGTCTATCGCCCCCGGCGGCGAGCTGGACGATCTCCGCCCCGCTGCGGTGTTGACCGCTGAGCCTTTCGTAATCCTGCATGAAGCCGGTACCGGAAATAAAGGTCGGTACAACCGGATTTCCCGCAGTAACAGGGAACCGTTTGTTGAATGCTCCGTTCATCCTCATCCATCCACGGCAGCGGGTTGTGTCCCCACTCCCCCGCTACGCCGTTGCCGCCGCTATGCACTTTTCCATTCATGGCGATACCGGAGCCGCAACCGGTACCGATAATCACCGCAAACACCGTCTGCATGCCGATGCCGGCGCCATCCGTCGCCTCCGATACCGCCATGCAGTTGGCATCGTTGGCCATCCGCACCGGACGCCGCAGCCGCGTTTGTAAATCTTGATCCAAAAGTTGACCGTTGAGCCATACCGAATTGGCGTTTTTCACTTTCCCGGTATAAGGCGACAACGTGCCGGGAATACCGACACCGACGCTGCCGCGCTGCTGGGTCTCTTGCTATATCCACTCTACCAGCGCCGCCATCGTCTCCACCGTTCCCGGGTAATCATCGCGCGGCGTCGCGACCCGTTTGCGTAATATTGCCTGACCTTGGTCATCCAGCGCTATTACCTCGATTTTCGTACCCCCCAAATCAATGCCGATACGCACGTTGTCAGCCCACGTTCCGTTTAGTCACTGCGCCGTTACCTCTCCCCGGAAACAGCATGAAGCGGCACGGCGCACTATTTGGGGATCAGCATAGGGTATCCGACGGAAAAAGTTGAGCTATTCCCGCCGTGGGAGAACGTTTCAGCCCGGCTTTGTGGCGCCGGCCACCCCGCGCACTAAACAGCGCTGGTGTTAGCCTACGTGATAGCGATCGCCGCTTCTCACGCCCCACCAGCCGCCAGCAGTGCTGACTATCGCCCCCAGCAACAGAGTAATGAATAGCCAAAGCGCAGATTTGGCAGTGGCGGCGGCGGCTTTATCGGTGGCTTGATTCAGCTCCTCCGGCGTTATCGAGCGATTGCCCGAAGCAAGCGCCTGATGCACATCGTCCCGCTTGATTTCGTCGGCGACCGCATCAGTGCGGTGTTTCAATCGCTCAGCCAACCTCGCCATAATTTTTGCTCGCTGCTTTCGGGTGCGCGCATCGCCTCGGCTACCGCCCTGGCTGACTTCCGAACGTATTTCCGTCAGTTGACGCTGTAGATAATCGGGATGCAGCGCTTCTATATCGTTATTTTGCAACGTATCGGTAATATTTCTTGGCTATGCATCGCTGGACAACGTATCGTCCAGCGTGATTTTCCCCAAACCATTATTGACCGCACCTGCTAAATCGCCGCTATTATTAGCAAGCGTTGTAGCGATATCCCCGGCGGCGCTACCCGCCGCGCCAAGCATATTTCCTGCCAACCGTATTGCCCCACTGATAATGAAGCCGCTGATAATCACCGCCAATAGCAGAGATAATGCCCAGGTTAGAAAACCGTGGGGCACACCTGCCATCATCGCCAATCGACCGGCCACAAAGCCGCCAGCCAGCAGACTAATAAGCAGCGCTGCCGCCGTCCATATCGTCATGGTGGTACCCACGCCGCTGGCCGGCCGCTGTGCCCAGGGATCGACCATGCTGAATCCCAGCACACTGCCCAACAGGGCTAATAATAGTGAAATAGATAATGCCGTAAGAACGCCATTGAAAAGTGATCCCCATGACACCCGGCTGGCGCAAATAGCCACATCCCGCGTTTCCATAAACTGACCCCTTTAATTTCGGCGAAATAGAACAATGCTACGCCCTTAAGTTAGTCTATGTTTACGGTAATACAATAATAATTTTGAATTTTATTCTCAGAACATGAAATCGGGTTAACGTTATTTATGCAAACGACAAAGGAAGGATCAATTAATAAAATTATTATCCTCAGATAGTCGCCACGTCATTACAATAGGCGGCGTCGGCATAGACGCACTGCCGTCGAAAGGCTTTTTCACGTTACATCATCAGTTTCGCCACAATGAGCGCCGTCGTTTACTTATGCGATCCTCGCGCCGTACCCATGTTCCTCCCACGCGCCCTTTTCTCTCACTGCCTGCACCGGTCCGGTGTCAAATACGGACAACTCTGTGCGCTTTTTCCTAGGGTTAGAGCCAGCAATTCGTTATTATGCGCGCTGCGTTTGTTGGCAAATCGCGCCAGTTGCGGTGCCTCAGGTCAGGGATATCTCATATGTTGTGGTTTAAGAATGTCATGATTTACCGTTTGAACCGGCCAATCGAGCTGTCGGTTGAGCAAATCGAACAGCAGTTGTCCGCCTTCGCCTTCACTCCCTGCGGTAGTCAGGATATGGCGAAATCCGGCTGGGTTCCCCCAATGGGCGCCAAAAGCGATGCGCTGACCCATTCGATACCGGGGCATGTCCTGCTTTGCCTGCGCAAAGAAGAAAAGATTCTTCCGTCCTCGGTTGTCAAGCAGGAGCTCGAGGGCAAAATCAGCAAGCTGGAAAATGACCAAAGCCGTAAACTGCGTAAAACTGATAAAGACGCGCTTAAAGATGAGTTGTTGCACCAATTAATGCCCCGCGCCTTCAGCCGTTTTGGCCAGACGCTGCTGTGGCTGGATTTGGCTAACGATCTGGTGCTCGTTGACGCCGGTAGCGCTAGAAAGGCGGAAGATTGCCTGGCGATGCTGCGAAAATCAATCGGCTCGCTGCCGGTGGTACCGTTGACCATGGAAAAACCGATAGAGATGACCCTGACCGAATGGGTACGCAGCGGAGAGCCCGCCGCCGGTTTCGCCATTCAGGATGAAGCTGAATTGAAAGTACTGTTGGAAGAAGGCGGCATCTTGCGCTGTAAAAAACAGGATTTATCTAGCGATGAAATCGCGGTGCATATAGAGGCGGGCAAACTGGTGACCAAGCTGGCGCTGGATTGGCGTGAGCGGGTGCAATTTCTGCTTGGCGACGATGGGACGGTCAAGCGCTTGAAGTTCTCCGACACGTTGCGCGAGCAAAATGATGATATCGACCGCGAGGATTTCGCCGCGCGTTTCGACGCCGATTTCCTATTAATGACCGGTGAACTGACGGGCCTCATCGCCGAGCTGATTGCAGGGCTGGGCGGCGAGGCGCCGCGGCAGGGCTAAGCGGTAACGCGTCGCCAGGCGACAGCACCGCGAGGGCGCTCCGGCCCCGCCCATGGCTTTCAGGGCGAGTGGCTGAGATATTTGCACAGATAGCTGCTGGTTTCCGCCAGCTGCAGGTAGAATTCGCTGTGCGCCGGCACGTAAAAAGTCTCCCCCTGCATAAAGACCTGCTAGTCGTTCGCACCTGGCAACAGCGTCTTCAGCGCGCCGCTGATGACCATCATCTCTTCCGGCTGGCCGGTGGTAAAGGTGTACTCCCCCGCTTCCATGACGCCAACGCTGGCACGGCCCGTGCTGGCGGCATCGAATCCAATGGACTTTACTTTCCCTGAAAAATAGTCATTCACCTTCAGAATCGGTCTTTTCCTATCGATTAATGTCTTAGCAGTGTAAAAGGGGCGCTGACGGGCGTCACGCCCTTTTCTGCAAAAACCCCGGTCGGGACAAAGAAATTGCGCTTCGCCGCTTCATTGATGCATATTTTGGGCAATCATCCTCGTGGCGGACTGCAATCCCGCTAATTTGTCGACCGGAAACGCGCCTTTATCTCCGGCATTAACGAAAGACAGACATAACCCGATTTGTTCACGTCGTTCGCTGTCCGCCAGCGCCGTTGCGAGCACGCTGTAACCGGGACGGGTGTCATTGCGGTTAAAATCCCAGCCCTGCCCGCGCACCAACGACATACGCTGCAGCAGGCGGACAATGCCGGGCTGATGAAATCCACCCGGTAAATTCTGACGCGGCATCAACCGCGCTATCACTTCCCGCTCGGAGAAACAGGCCAGCAGCGCTCTGCCAGCCGCCGTGTTCATGGCGGGCAGATGTCGGCCCACCGCATAGACCGCCGGCGCGGCGGCGCTGCTTTGAAAGCGGTCAACAATATGGACCCTATCCTGATGCAGCACGCATAAATACCCCGTGCAGCGATAGCGTGCGCTGAGCTGGTGCAGTGGCACAGGAGGGTTCAGCGATCGCACCAGGTGACCGATCGAATAAAGACGACTGTGGGGATCCCGCGCCAGCAGCCCCTGCGACTCCATCGCGACAAGCAGCCGGGAAAGCGTGCTTTTCGGTAATGGCAGCCGGCGGGCCATATCGCTGAACGACAGACCTTCCGTCGGCACCCAGAGCGACAAACAACGTTAACACCGCAGCGGCGTTTTCCAATGTCGACATAATGCTATTTTTTGCAGGTGAACTGATGTCGGAGTTTTCATCATTCATCGCCGGCGCGTCGGCGTCAAGATATTATTGCCCTGTACTCCTCTCCCCGTTCTTTTTTTTCGTTACGCAGGAAAATCCGGGGTTATTAATATTTATTATTAGGTTAATTAAACCTTCGGCCGTCGTTATCGGCGCCACTAATGGCGGAGAAATGTCGATTACCGTTATTTGCACCATCGCCACCGCGACAATAAATAACAGCCGAACAGATACAGGCATTAATTTTACGTCAGCATAACAACTCGCTTTTCGTGACAGCGTAATATGTCGCTATGGCATTGCGGAAGAGAAGGCAGAAAACGTGCGCAACAGGAGGGAAAAACGTCACTGACGAGGAAAAGAAGACAGGGAGATATCAAGACAGGGGAACATGAGGGGCGGCAAGAGCATGGAATACGACGCCTAGAACGTCCGCGCAGAGACGGCGCCTGCGGTTTTAAGTCAACACGGCATCATGAAAAAGAGGGCAGACGCGCCTGCTCGGCAACCGTGCAAACACGGCTGGCGCCGAAGACGGCGACGGGATAATGCCCCCTGCCGCCGGGAGATCAGCTCTTGCTTTCGTCCTCATAGCGCTCTTTGGAATCCAGCGCCTCCTGCTCGGTGTCATGCTCACTGATAAACGTATTGGGATGAGGATGGTCGGCACGCAACTCATAGACGGTTTTCGCCTTGCCGGCCGGCCCCTTTTCTTTTTTGACGATATGCGCTTCGCGCGGATAGGGCGGTTTGCTTGCCATACTGACTTCCTTATAGTTATGCTCACGTCAGGTAAGTATAGCCAACACCTCACGCCTCGTGTGCCGGCACGATTTCCCCGACTACACCGGTCACATTCCGCCACGGCATCTAAAGGGTTTAACTCGCCGCGCTGGGGTAAAGCTGTTGCAAAATGGCGGAGACTACATCGTCAGGGGGCTGGCTGGCGTCCAGTACGTGGTGTGCCGCCTCCTGGTAGAGTTTTTCTCGAGCGGCGAGCACTTCAGCAATTTCTTCTATCATGGGTTTCCCCGTCAAACTGGGCCGCTGATCATCCTCGGGGTAGGCCCGCAGACGGCGCGAGAGTTCCTGCGCCGTCGCGTGCAGGTACACGACGGTGCCGCGCGCGCGCATGAAACGGCGGTTAGCGGCCGATAAAATAATACCACCGCCCGTCGCGACAACGGCGTTTCCTTGCGTCACGCTGGTCAGGATTTCGCTCTCCCTTGCCCGAAAGCCCGTCCAGCCTTCTTTAGCGACGATCTCTGCCACAGTCTTACCGGTAGACCGCCACAACATATCGTCGGTATCGGCAAAGGCATAGCCCAATACCCGCGCTAATGCCTGACCCACCGTGGTCTTGCCGCATCCGCGCGCACCAACCATAAATAGGTGCTGTGTCATTACCTGTCTGTCCTTTTCCTTACCTGAAATAGCGGACGAGAACACTCATCGTCCCTGGGCCGGAGCAGGTTGAGGCGGAGAGTTGCCGCCCCGTTGCGTACCGGCAGCGCATCATATCATCGACCTTCGGCGACGCACATGTTTGCCGGCAACATTTTGCGCTACCGGTAAAGGTATCGGCGCCGTGACGGGCGCCGGACCCGTGGTGACGGCGGCGTCAGGCGATTAACTATCCGGTTCGCGGGTCTCGGCGACGATACGCTGCGCCTCGCGAAAACCGAGTTTTGCGTCCATTATCAACAAAAGTACGCCGGTGGGGCGCATACGCCCGACCGCCACGACCGCCACCAGGTTGCCTTCAAGGCCATACAAAGAGACAAACTTGTCCTCATCCGGCGAGCCGATGATTTCCTGCTGATCCCATTTGGCGGCATGGCCAAGATATTCATAGCGGACGCCATAATGCTGCGTCCAGAAAAAGAGCACAGAATCATAGGATTGTGGCTTGTCCATCATCGCGGCGGCGGCGATACGCCCGTGCTGTTGCGCGACGCGCCAGTGCTCGATGCGGGTCGCCTTGCAATTTAGCGGAAATGTTGCGATATCGCCAATGGCATAGATGTCCTCGGTCACCTTCATCGTCTCGTCTACCGTCGTCATTCAGCGGTAGATCGTGGATAAACCGCGTCGCCGGCGCCACACTGGTTGCCAGCAAGACCAGCGTCGCTTCGATACAGCGGCCGTCCTTCAACGTCACCGTGCTAACGCGTTTTTCCCCTTCAAAAGCGGCCGGTTCGCCGTCGACAAAAGCGACGCCTTTTTCCTGGTGGCGGCGGTGGAAAAAGGTGCCTAACTCGGTGCCGAATTGTTTTTCAAAGGGTAAGGGGTGGGGAGAAATGATGGTCACCGCAACCTCTTGTTTACGAAACGACGCCGCCACCTCCATGCCGATAAAACTGTTGCCGATGATCACCAGCCGGTGCTGGCGTTCCACGGTGTCAATCAGCGTTGCAGCTTGCTCTAAGCTACGCAATACCTGCACGCCGTGCAGCGCCTTACCGGGCAGATCCGGCCGCTGCGGCGTGGCTCCGGTGGCCAACAGCAGACGATAATAGGACAGGGTTTTACCGTCGTCCACCCGCAAGCTATGGCGTTTGCTGTCCAATGCTTCCACATTGCCGTTAATGCGCTCTATCCGTTGTTGCTGATAATAGTCTTCCGGCAGCAGAGAAGGCACCTCGTTGATATCCATGTCGCCTTGCGGGACAAATTTTGATAGCGCAGTACGATCGTAGGGCGCCTGTTTTTCCCTCTCTACCACCACCAGCCTGCCGGTAAATCCCTCTTCCCGCAGCGCTTTGACTGCCGCGCTGCCGCCGGCGCCCAGTACCACACAGGCTGCTTATCCGCCGCCTGTAGCGGGTTCGCCTCGTCCAACGGCTGTGGATCGATCCATACGGCATCATGATCCACTTTTACCGGGTAGCGTTTTAATGCCCGCAGTGAGGGCGGTTCCAGTAGTTCCCCTGCACGGTTTTCGCCCTTGGCGAAAACCGATTTATGCCAGGGGCACACCAGCTTATCATCGCAGAGCGCGCCTTTTTCCAGCTGTGCACCGGAATGCGGGCAGGTGGCTTCCAGGACGTAAACATCTTCACCTCGACGGATCACTACAATATCAGTTTCTCCGACGGTGACTTTGCTCGGTGTCATCTGCGCCAGCGATGATAACGACATGACTTGCTCATAGGCCACGGTTGCCTCTTTCTGTATTTATAAATACCCTACTCTTTAAGGCACTATCAGTAAGCCTAGCAGCAAAATCATAAATTACTTTGGCGTAAAGCGCCGCTTCCGGCTGCGACTAAACCCCACATTCCGATTTGACCCTGGAACCACATTCAGACGTAACCCCGGATTGAGACCTGGCTCTGGCCCCGTATCCAGACTTAACCCTGGACTAAGACGCCCACGTAGACCCAGCGCCATTCCCAAACACAGACATCAACGTTGACCTGGAGCTGAACCTGGACTTATATTTGGACTTGGCCCTGGACCTGAAATTGGATCTGGAGCTGGAACCGGGCCTTAACGCCAGTTTGCCTTAACGCCAAAAGCCCGCGGCGTGGCGGGCTTTTGTACGAAGTGGGGGAACAGATATCGGCTATTTGCCGGGCAGGTCTCCAATTGCCGTGGGAGGTCTTTACTCGCCGTGTGCATGCCCCAAACGGTAGCTGTGCTTGCCGTCATCTCCCGGCTGGCGCAGCGTCAGCGAGATTATCAATGCGATAACCAACAAAACCGCGATGAGTTGGAAGGTCACCATAAATCCGCCAAACAGAGATGCAACGAGTTAGCCGATGATGCTGCCAATACCGAAACCCAGATAAATAATGCTGTAGTTTTTGGTCAGATTATTCAACCCGAAGAAATTGCTCACCAGCGACGGGTATACCGTGATAGTGCCGCCGAAGCTGAAATCCACACAGGCCAGTGAGATAAAAAAACAGCGTTCCGTTAAGATGGACAAATAACAGCATAACCATCCCCGCCATGGCGATGACCTGGGCCAGCGAAACGACCCGAATCCGGGATAGTTTATCGGACAGAACACCCAACACCAGACGGCCGCTGAGATTGGCAATGGCAATAACCGCATTGGCCGCCACCGCCGTCGTCAAATGGACCAGGCTCTCGCCGATATCCTTGGCGACGCCTATAACATATAACCCGCTCATGCAGGCGGTAACAAACATTAGCGCCAACACCAATACTGCGATTCGGCCAACGTGTAATCACGGGCTGCGCGATGCTGACGTGCTTCTTGGTGCGGCGCGTCTCTCATCATCACCGCACCGCTCACCATCAGCAGCAGCGCAATGGCGCTCCATAATCCAAATGTCGATTCCAGGCTGAAATGAGCCAGTAACTGACTGTTAATGTATTTGAATCCCAGACTCCCCAGGCCATAAGCGCCGATAGCGCAGGCAGAGATCACCACCTTGCGTTCGGGAAACCATTTCACGCAATTGGACAGCGTCAAGAGATAGCCGATCCCGTCCACCAGCCCGACCAAAATACCGGCGCATAGCCAGAGCATGATGACCGAGCTGGACCAGCCGGTCAGACAAAGGACGACGCCCAGCAACAGGCCGGCGCCCATTGTCACCTTACGGACACCGAAGCGCTCCTGAAATTTCCCGGCGGTGGTTGACGCCACCGCCATCGCCAGACTCAGCAAGCCGAAAGCGAAAGCCACCTGACTTATAGGATGTCCCAATTTATGCGCCAGCGGGCCATTGAACAAACTCCAGGTATAGACCGACCCCAGGGCAAACCGGGTGATAATGGTGCCAGCCAGCGTGAGCCAGCGAATAAAATGGGATAGTAGCGTCATCATGCTCTGCCTCGCATAAACAATTCAAAATTGAATCTGTTTCCCTATGGGATAATGTAGGCACTATAAAGCTATTGCGCGCAGGCCGCGTCAAAACGGGAATGAGTTGTCAATGAGAGGGAATGAGATGCTTTATTTTCGGCATGAATGACATGATGCCGGCAGTGCGGACGGCACCGCCGTCAATAATCGCTGTCGCGGCATAGCGCAATTTAAACAGTTATTATCACACCCTGTCAATATAGCCTGAAAAAAATAACATTTTTAACATTAAAGTGATACGAGCGCAGGACGCATTACGCCACACGCTCACTGGTCATCTCTGCGTCATTAACAGCACAGGGATTAAGTTCTGAGGTGATTTGCGGGCTGCGGGAGGCGGAGCTATCACGCCGCGGCTCCGACGAACTCACCGGGCGTTCGCGGCAACCCGGTGAGGCAATTATTCCCTACTCCGTTCGGAGAGGACAAATCAGGAAATATTAATCTTCGTCGCCATAATATTGCGTACCGATACGGATAATATCCCTACCCTGCGAACGACGGTGTTTATTTGTATCACGTAGTGAATAAATACAACCGCAGTATTCCTGCTGATAAAAGCGCTCACGCTTACTAATGTCAATCATCCGGGCGGAACCACCCTGCTTGCGCCAGTTATATTCCCAGTAAGTGATACCGTTATAATGGCCAGCGGCGCGTCTGCCGCACTCGTTAATCTGCTGCATATTTTTCCAGCGGGAAATACCTAGCGAGCTTGAAATGACGCTAAAACCATTTTCGGCGGCGAAAAGCGCGGTGCGTTCAAAACGCATATCGAAACACATCGTGCAGCGTATGCCCCGTTCAGGTTCCTGTTCCATACCTTTAGCGCGGGCAAACCAGTTATCGCTGTCGTAATCCGCATCGACAAACGGCACCTTATGCTTTTCAGCAAAACGAATATTTTCTTCCTTGCGGATCAGATACTCGCGCTGCGGGTGGATATTGGGGTTATAGAAGAAGATAGTGTAATCGATCCCCGACGCGGTGATGGCCTCCATCACTTCCCCCGAGCACGGTGCGCAGCACGAGTGAAGCAGCAATTTGTCGGCGCCGTTGGGCAACGTCAGGATGGGGCGGCTGAATTCGACCATAGTAAAAAACTCTCCAGCGGCAAAATGGGCGATCACTGGCGGCAATAGTAGCATAAAAAGAAAGGCACTTTGCTCCCCTCACCGGCATTGGACAGGGCAGTCATGCCCGTAAGGGGGTGCCAACTGGTAACAATTAACCATAAACCTTTACGCTGGGCGCCTTTCCGCTGCGGCAGGATGGGGCTAAATTTAAGTATAGGCCTCATGGCCCTTCCTACACATCATTTACGGGAACATCACTTATGCAATCTGAAGAACAACGTCTTATCGAAGGCCTGTTTCAACGTCTGAAGCAGGCGGAACAAAACGCAGGCCCTCGCGATGTCGAGGCGGACCGGCAGATTCAAAGTTTTGTTCAGCAACAACCGGCGGCCCCCTATTACATGGCCCAGTCTATGTTGGTTCAGGAAGCCGCGCTGAACCGGCTGAATCAGCAAGTCCAGCAATTGCAAAACGAAGTGGCGCAGTTGAAGGCGACAGCACAGCAGCGCCCGGCGGGCGGCGGCTTTCTCAGCGGGTTATTCTGCACGGAGCGTCAGCAACCGTCGGCGTTGCCATGGGGCAATCAACCCTCGCAGCAGCAAGCGGTAGGTTATAGCGGTTATGCACAGCCGTATAACTCCCCGCGCGGCGGAGGGTTTCTTTCCGGCGCGCTGCAAACGGCCGCGGGCGTTGCCGGCGGCGTTGTGCTGGGTAATATGCTCACCAATATGTTCCATCAGTCCGCGCCGCAAGAGATAGTCAATATCATTGACGATCCTGCCGCATCGCTTACTGGCGGCAGCGATCCCCTGCTAAATCAGGATTTCAACGCCGATAATCTGGATAATTTCAATAACGTTTCCAACAGTCATTTTTTCGATCAAAACAGTGATCCGGGCAACACAGACTATAACGATTTCGGTGATGATGATTTTAGCAACGACGATGATGACTTTATCTGACTCCCGCGACGATCGGGCGGGTACGTTTTAGGCCGTAATGCCGGGCCGTGACAATAACCCTTCACGGCCCGGACGGCTAGGTTCTTCGTAATGTAAGGCCCGCGCGGCGCGCTCCCCCTCACGCAAATCCCCTGACACCGGCGTTGTGCCGCCGCCTGGAAGCCAGCCAGCTTTGGCAATTTGCCGCGGCGCCGCGGCATAATGCTTAAACTCCATCGTATAGGTCGGCCCACCCCTGCGACATCGAGCGCCGCACGGTGGAATAACCGAATATCTCGGCCAGCGGCACCTCGGCGCGTATCAGCTTACTGCCGGCGATATCCTCCATTCCCTGCACCATACCGCGCCGGGATGAGAGATCCCCCATCACATTGCCCATAAACTCCTCCGGCGTTTCAACTTCCACCGCCATCATCGGCTCAAGCAGCACGGGGCACGGGCGCCGCCCGGCGCATGCCCTCTTTGAAGGCCATTGATGCCGCCATACGGAACGCATTTTCATTGGAATCCACCTCATGGTAGGAACCAAATACCAGCGCCACTTTGACATCCACCACCGGGTAACCGCTGAGGACGCCTGTAGTCAGGGTGTCCTGGATCCCTTTATCCACAGCCGGGATATACTCTCGCGGCACCACGCCGCCCTTGATGTCATCGACAAAGGCATATCCCTGACCGGCAGGCTGCGGGGTCAAATTCAACACCACATGCCCAGATTGTCCCCGGCCGCCGGACTGTTTGACAAATTTGCCTTCCACCAACTCGACAGCTTGCGTAATGGTTTCCCGATAGGCCACCTGGGGTTTTCCTACCGACACCTCGACATTGAATTCCCGGCGCAGGCGATCCATCAGAATTTCCAGATGCAGCTCGCCCATTCCCGAAATAATCGTTTGAACGGACTCCTCGTCGGTACGCACGCGAAACGACGGATCTTCCTGCATCAAACGGCTAAGGGCGATACCCATTTTCTCCTGGTCACCTTTGGTTTTCGGCTCGATAGCCTGGGAGATAACCGGCTCAGGGAACACCATACGCTCAAGTATGATAGGCTGCGCCGGATCGCTTAGCGTATCGCCGGTAGTCATGTCCTTCATCCCCACGGTGGCGACGATATCCCCGGCGCGCACCTCTTTGATATCCTTGCGTTCGTTGGCATGCATTTGCAGCAGCCGGCCGAGACGTTCCTTCTTGCCTTTTACCGGGTTGTAGAGGGTATCCCCGGTCTGGCAAACGCCGGAATAGACCCGAAAGAAAATCAATTGCCCGACAAAGGGATCGGTCATGATTTTGAACGCCAGCGCAGAGAAAGGCTCTCTGTCTCTGGCGTGTCGCACCGCTTCGTCATGGCCGCTTATCGCCCGCACGTCTACCGGCGACGGGAGATAATCCACGACCGCATCCAGCAGCACCTGCACGCCTTTATTTTTGAACGCGCTACCGCACAGCATCGGCACGATCTCATTTGCGACAATACGCTGACGCAGCGCCGCTTTCAGCTCCGACTCACTCAGGGGCTCGCCGTTGAGATATTTCTCCAGCAGCGCCTCGTTGGCCTCGGCGGCGGCTTCCACCAGCCGGTTATGCCAGGTTTCAGCCAACGGCTGCAGATCGGCCGGGATGGCCTCATTGTTGTCTTGGAACTAATCCAACCGATGCTGAGAATTCTCGCCCTTTAGTAAATTGTTTTCCATCACTAAGTTCTGGAGTTAAGAGACTTGCTGTAATTGGTCCGATCGCAGGAATAGATAGCAATCTTAAACCATTTTCATCAGCAGCTAACGCTATTTCAATTTCTTTATCAATTTCGCTAATCTGTTGATGTAAATATTTATAATGTTCATGAAGACGTTTTAGTGCTGAAATTAAATAGCAGGGAAACTGGTTATCGTTTAATAACTCCGCTAATCTCTTTACTACGGCAATTCCTTTAGGTAAGCAGATGCCGAATTCATGAACGAAAGCATGCATTTGGTTAGTGACCTTAACGCGTTCGGTAACCAGATTGTCACGTACTCGGTGTAGTGTACATAAAGCTTGTTGGGTCTCTGTTTTCGGCTTTACAAAACGCATGTTGGGTCTGGATGCTGCATCACATATAGCTTCGGCGTCAATGTGGGCACTGATACCGATGTTACGGTAGCGCTCAATAGGCGTTCGACGGGCCATAGTCTTTTCTTCCTAACCTGCGGGAATTCCCCGCGTTGTGATTGTTACCGGCGCGCCCGCGTCGGAACCGATTTGCTTCGGACCAACGGCGGCGGTACCGGCTAGCCCTTGAGTAACCTGTAAACCCTGACGATTAGCGACACAGACCGAAACCGCGCATGCCTAAATGAAAATGACTGGAGTGGGTGGCGTTATAGTCCGGCCCAAGCGCATTGCCATAATAGGCGCAACTGGCGCTGAAAAGGCTGCGCACATAATCGCCACCGGCGTTGTTAGCGCGATAATCGGCGCCGATAGTCAAACGACTGCCATCGCTGAATCGAAAAGCGGTCACATCTAGTGCCTCCGCGCTGGCGTGCTCGCTGCGCCGTCCTTCGGCACGGTGATAAATATTGCGGCAGGCAAAGCTGCCGACATGGTCAATGCGCACCAGACGCTTTCCCAATAACGTTTGCGCCTGAGGCGCAGCCGCTTGTCCAACAAACATGGCACTGCTGAACGCCAGCGGACAACTGGCCAGAAAACTCGCGCTCAACACCACCGGCCCGTACCGGGTTGTCGAGCGGACACGCTCCAGTGCTCGAAGGCTGCTCGCGAAAGGCGATGCGTCCTGCCGCCTGAGCACGCATTAATACCGCGATCCAGGTGGGCGGATCGTCTACCGACAACGGCGAAAACGGGTGATAACCCGGCGGTAAATATTTATCAATCCAGGGATATGCTCCCGCTAAAAGCACCACCAATAACACCAGGCCCAGCAAAAAACGCACGTTGCCCCTTGGGTCTAAACCGTTTCGTTACTGGCTGAAAGTATAGTCATCATCGCCGGCGCCCGAAGGGTACCGGGGGAACAAGCCGGCGTTACCCCGAGTACTCATCACCGTTGCCAGCGGCAATAAAAAAACGGCCCCGGAGCTATTGTTGCCACCTGGGCCGATTATGCATTCAGGCATCAGGAAATCGCCGTCTGACGATTTCATTATTGATAAATGACGGCGGTACCATGCAGATTGTTCTCGCCCGAGGCGGAAGTAATCTGGTAAGACTTGGCGCCGCTGGCATCAGCCTGCGCGGCCAGTTCTGACTGCAACTGCGACAGGTTGCTGTTATTCACCGTGGCTGACACTACACCGACTTTATGCTAATCCGCCGGGGCTTGCTGAACCTCTTGCGCAGCAAAACCGGCAAAGGACAGAGTGCTGAGCAGCATAGCGGCAATGGAGAAGGTAACATTTTTCATAAAATTCTCTCTTCTCTGGTCGCTGAAATGGGGAGCAAACGCTTTAGTTAACGTTCGATAACTAAATACTAGACCCGTTCATCACGTCGATCAAGAATTTTATTAATGATTATTAATTTTTATTTTTCGAGCGGCCACCCCGACAAGCGACCGGGTTAACATTGTGGCGTAAAGGGGGTTTTATTTTTTTATATGATCACTAATTATATAGTTGAATGTCATAAATCCAGAGAGGAGACCATGAGCAGCAACACGGCCACTACCGCCCCTCGCGGACGCGGCAGGCCGAAACACTTTGATGCCGATGCCGCACTGGACGTGGCTCTGCGTTTATTCTGGCAACACGGCTTTGAGGCGACATCAATGCATGATTTGGTGGCCGCAACCGGCGCCAAGGCGCCCACCCTGTACCATGCTTTCGAGCGCCATTAATTGCTACCGCCGTTGAGCCTCAGCGCCGCTAAACACTCAACGGTTTCGCCCGACTGTCTCCCAACCCGCCATGCACAGCCGCCCAGGGAACAAAGCGCGCGGCGTCATTAGCGCGTCTCACTACGACCCGCGCTAATGCTGCCGCTGCCTCTGTGGTTCCTGCCGGTTGGCCGCCATGCTGGCTGCTTTCACTATTCTGTTTATCTTTGCCTTACACGTCATTATGGCATTCACGCCAAGAACCCAGCTCATTATATTATGCTGGCGATTTATTTTAATTCTCAGATTCAGTCATCAACAAACTAACACATAACGAGTAAGGATAAATAATGGAAATATTTACGGTTCATGGTAATGGTTCCGCCAGCACTTTTTGCGATCTGCAAAGACGTTCATTACGCCATAGCGAACTGCGGCCGACAGGGTTTTATGCGCAAAAAGGGAATAAAATCACACTCACGGTGCGGGGGGACACCAATAAATTAGTATTCGCTCAAATAGGCATTCCTAATATGCACAATACCACTGTGACCCCTCTCGCCAGAGGTGAAAACACCTTTACCGCTGCCCATGATGGCTTATTATCCTTTATTAATAAAAATGCCGGTTGTGCAGTCGAGATAACGTTAGATTCTGAACTAATGCGCATACCTTCATTTAGTCTGGGAGTCAGTAGCAATGAGACGTTCTTTGCCGAAATGGACAAATACCCCAAAGCGCCGATCATTCCGCTTTCCAGCAAACGGGCGGATATCGTGGTTTATTACAACAGTGCCGTCAAATTTCTTTCGGATCCCGATAGCCTCATGCAAAATGTTGAACGTTTCCTGCAGGCGCAAGAAACGATATCAGGTTTGCAAGCCAACGGCCACTATGACTATGGCCTGGATCCTAACAAAATGCTCTATATTGAAGCCGATCATGGTTACATGTTTGCTACCCATGGCTATATGGGCTTTCATGGAGAGGCGGCATTAAAAAATTTACTGAAGACGCAAACGAGCTGGGGGGTTTGGCACGAGTCCGGCCATCAAATGCAACAGCACCCGACCAAGTGGAACGACGGTAACGGTATGACTGAAGTGACGGTTAACCTCTATTCTATGGCTGCAGAGGAGGAGTTATTAGGCAGGGCTTCATGGCTCGACAATTACTACCCCCAAATACATAAATTTTTGAATCTGTAGGAAAAAAATTATGATACGCAAGATTTTCCTATTAAATTAGGCATGCTGTGGCAACTGCGATTGGCGTTTGGCGAGGCTTTCTATCCACAAGTCCACCAAGCCTATCGGGTGATGGATGAGTTGCCCACGACTTCACAAGAAAGAAAAAACACTTTCATACTCGTTTGCTCGCACATAGCCAATATCAACCTGATTGATTACTTTGATAAATGGGGAATTGTGGCCAGTAAGAAAACCCGAGATTTATTAAGAACATTACCACCGTTAACCAAAAAAATATGGGAGAACGACCATAATAATACTATTACGCTCCCGCTGCCTTACGATAAATACCTTCCACAACTGCATTATATTAAGAAAACGGTAAATCACATTGTTCTCTCTGCAACCGAGATCATGTTCAGCATTGAAAATATGTTTATAAAAAACAACGATTACATCATAAAAGTCAACCACCAACGCGTCGCAGAGATCAAAAATGGCAAATCAACTGAATGTCAACTCACCGAGATCCCTACTGGGGTAGTCTGCTCACTACCCTATGATTTGGCCAACGATGATCTGGTAGAGGTATGCCTTGCGATCAATGAGGATGCCTATGTCATCTGGCAAGGAAGCATCGATTACATCACTATTTCCAAAAGATTGACAAGTCTTTATGCGGACGATAAAACGATTGCAAGCTGGGTCACGCAAGCCGATCTTGATAATCTTTATAAAAGCATCATTTCACTTCAGCACACTAATGACTTACTTTTAGCATACCATGACGCGCAGAGGCTATTTCTTATACCGACGATTGATCACGTCAACGTAACAGATACAAAAATAAATGTGTTATTTAACATGGGCGGCATTGAAAACTATAAATATGTTATTTTATACAACGGTAAGTATCTCGCCGAATTAGATAAATTAAAACCTTATTACTCTTCATGGTATCAGCCAAATCGATGGTCCATTACCAAGCCAGCGGATACCGACCTGGAAACGATTTGCATCGAAGTCAGAATGAGCATGGGAAAATATACCCTCTTTGAACAACCCCGTGCCATCCTTGATTTGAGTGCTGAAATAGATGCACTTTACATCGATGAGGACAGGAAGATCATCAAACCGGAAATTGACCAACCTACGTTATCTGACTTATACCAGAGGATCGTCGTTGTGTGTAATAACTTACAAGACAATACTCTTTTGCGCGAAATTGATAAAGCGGAAATGATTTTTTTGCAGCAATCCATACAGGATGTCACCCTGAAAAGCAATAACATACAGGTATCTTTCTTCCCAGAACATTATACAGAATTGAAATATATTCTCATAAGAAATGGCCAATATTTATCTGAAGTCAATCAGGGAAAAGCCTTTTATTCGTTTATCGAGGATGATATTTGGCTAACGATGGTGGATACCACGCCCGGTGACCTATTTTCAATTGAGGTAAGAGTCAATGACAAAAAATATACCCTATTCACGCAAATAGCATAGTCTGGGTAAATCCCCCGCGGGGCAGCCGCTGACCTGGCCATGTGTGGCAGCGCTCTTTGCCGAACCCGCCGGTTTAGCGGCACCCTGTATTTTATTTTCCAGCCGGCGGAGGAAAATTTGGCCGGTGCCCACGCCATGATTGATGACGGCCTGTTCCGCCGCTTTCCCATGCAGGGGATATACGGATTACATAACTAGCCGGGACTGCCGGCGGGCCATGTCGGTGTTAATCACGGCGCCATGATGGAGTCGCTGGATACGTTTGAGATTACATTGACCGGCAGAAGTTGCCATGCCGCCATGCCCGAAATGGGCAACGATCCGCTTATTGCCGCCGCCCATCTGTTGCTGGCACTGCAAACTATCACCGCGCGCCATATCTCGCCGATGCATTCGGCAGTATTGAGCGTCACCCAGATTAACGGCGGTGTAGCGCTGAATGTAATCCCCGACCATGCGGTGTTGCGCGGCACATTCCGTTGCCTGCAACAGCCGGTGCGTAACCGGGTCAAAACGCTGATTAGCGATCTGGTGGCCTCCCTGCCGCCGTCCTTCGGCGTTGCGGCTAGGTGACGTTCAGCGTCGGTTATCCGGTCAAGTGCAATCACGCGTTAGAGGCGGAAAAAGTGCGCACGATTGCCATCAATACCCTGGGCGCCGAGCACGTGCACAGCGACATTCCGCCGTCGATGGCGCAACGCCCTCCCGTCCCCTGCACAACGCCAGCTACGATTTTAACGATGCGCTTATCGGCCCAGGTATCGCGCTATGGCACGCCATTGTCGAAACACTTCTGCCCCAGCAGGTATAAGCCCAAGTTCAGCACTTTTTTCCGCCATGGGCTATAACCCGCCACGCCGTGCCACATCAGGGGCGACCCCCGCTTCATACCCGCGCTTTACAAATCCTGAAATTTCCCGCTTTGCCTTTTATCTGCCCATATGGTAAAAATATCCATAGATGATAATTTTATTTTTACGAGGATTTTCGGAATATTACAAGGACTTCAGCTAATAACTGAAAATAACCATGATGTTTACTAAAAGTCTTACCCTCAATTGTTCTTCTTACCGGTATTTCATTTTGGCTACCGCTGCCAGTGAGCAGCACTGGTGCGGCGAGCTGTAGCGTAGTTTCTTCCAATACCGGACCTGACAGCCTTGGCTTGACGCCTGCCGTCGCCAGGATCCGTGTTAATGATGCGTTTGGGGCAGCTTAATCCCCGCCGGCAGCAATCCGTGACTGGCCCTCTGGCCGCACATCCCCCGGCATAAATGCCCCGACATGCGTGTTATCCGTCGGGAGAATTACCATGATTTACTGGATCTTTTTAGCACTCGCCATAACGGCCGAAGTTATCGGCACGCTGTCGATGAAATATGCCACCGTCAACGGCCAAATAACCGGTCATATTGTGATGTACATTATGATCACCGCCTCCTACATCCTGTTATCGCTGGCGATTAAACGGGTAGCGTTGGGGGTCGCCTATGCGCTGTGGGAAGGCATCGGTATTCTGTTTATTACTCTGTTCAGCGTGATGTGGTTCGATGAGCCCTTTTCGTTGACCAAGCTGGCGGGGCTGGCCATTTTAGTCATCGGCATTGTGATGCTGAAATCCGGCACCCGTAAAGCGCAGGGCGATAGCGGTCTGAAAGCGCGGCAGAAGGAGCGCCATCATGCAACAGTTTGATCTCTATCACTCCGGTTTCCTAGCGTCGGCGGTGGTATTGGAAATTTTGGCCAACATTTTGCTCAAAATGTCGGACGGTTTTCGTAAATTGTGGCTGGGCCTGCTCTCGCTCTTGGCGGTACTCGGCGCTTTCAGCGCCCTGTCACAGGCTGTCAAAGGCATCGATCTTTCCGTCGCCTATGCGCTTTGGGGGGGGTTTGGCATCGCCGCGACCATCGCCGCCGGCTGGATAATGTTTAATCAGCGCTTGAGCAGCCGCGGTTGGGCTGGTCTGGTATTGTTGCTCATCGGCATGTTGGTGATAAAGTTGGCGTAACCCAGGATGACGCCCGACGGCCAAAGGTCATTTTTCTTTGGCATCCCCTGTCACAGGACTCTTTTTTTACCCCCGTTTTATTCGCTCGTGGATTTTATTTCCCGGGATAATAATCAACGGCTGATAAACGGAAAGCGTGTTCGCTTTGCCGGATATTGTTTTTAAAGATATAATCTCCGCGATTTTTATTTGCAGTATCTCGTTTGGCGAGGCTCCTATACAAATACAGGTTACTGATCTGACGACGTCGAGAGACGCCCAAGGTTAGGACAGGCTTTATCGGATTAAGGTTTAGCCCAAAGTAACTTCTGTTGTACAGATACGTTGTATAGTGCCAAAACCGTGACGTGGAGATAGGCTTGCTGCGCTCTCTTCTCAGGTTTATGCCCCTTTTGAGAACTGTTGATGTCGAAAACAGCTTGGGGAACCCATCATGCATTACTCATCAACACCCTCGACAGTAACCGCCGTGGGGGAAAAAATTATGGATCACGCGGTCGCTTATTACATGAGTGACCGCTATATTGCTATTTCAGGCGCCCTGTCCGCAGGGGATGCCCGGCAATATTTATTAGATCATCTTACCGACAATGCTATTCCACCACAGATTTACATTGTCGATAAAGATAATTATCTGGAAGGGCTTCTTTCGGTCAAACGGTTATTTACCGAAGATAACGCCGATGTACCGGTCGCCAGCCTGATGACCCGGGATTATGTGACCGTCACACCGGAACAGGACCGCGAACAGGTCGCTGAAATGCTGGGGAATCATCTTAACGGCCCGGTGCCAGTGGTACGCTATGCTAAACTTATCGGCGAACTGGGCGAACGGGAAATCGCCGCGTTGCTGCGTGACGAATATACCGAGGATGCCCAGCGTCAGGGGGCCAGTCTGCCGCTGGACGAGCCTTATCTCAGTTCCTCGCCCTGGCGGCTGTGGCGAAAACGTATCAGTTGGCTGATGCTGCTGTTTGTGGCGGAAGCGTACACGGGCACGGTATTGAAAGCTTTTTCCGATGAATTGGAAGCGGCTATCGCGCTGGCGTTCTTTATACCGTTACTGATTGGCACCGGCGGCAACAGCGGGACCCAAATCACCTCGACACTGGTGCGGGCCATGGCGCTGGGCGAGGTCAGCCTGCGCAATCTGCCCGCCATACTGCGCAAAGAAATTCCAACGTCGTTTTTAGTGGCGATATCTATCGGGCTGGTGGCGTGGATACGAGCCTGGATCTTGAACGTGGGTCTGCAGGTAACGCTGGTAGTCTGCCTGACGCTGATTGCTATCACGATCTGGACGGCGATTGTCTCGTCGATAATTCCGCTGCTGCTTAAGCACTTGCGCATCGATCCGGCGGTTGTATCGGCGCCATTCATCGCCACCTTTATCGATGGCACCGGGCTGATTATCTATTTTGAGATCGCCAAGTTGGTCATGCGTGATTTGGGCTGATCATCGCTAAGGGAGTGAGTTTAACGTACAACCCTCGTAGGGGCGTGCTCTTGACGGCGCGACCCTGCCCTGGATGGGCCTTCCCCCCCCCTCCCCGGCGGCTCGGGGCGGAAGGCGCGGCTAACGGTGGGCTAAATCGCTGTCGGTATTCTCCTCCACAAAATGCGATACCGAAATCAGCCGGTCAAAATGGGCCAGCCAGCAGTAAATCGGCGTCGGTCGAGAGGATTTCGGCAGAGGCCTCGGGCGCCGACAATATTGCTTTTTGGATATTGCTCGACATGCTGGCGGGAATGCCTTTGCCCACGGTCAGCCCCAGCGCCGCCAACAGCAGCGATTGCGCTTCCACCTGCGCCGTCAGTTCTTTAGTCTGAACATCCGCCTTGGCCATTTTAATTAAAAGATCGATTACGAGATTTTTCATGGTGGCTTACTCAATAAGAGATGTCCTGTAAACGCTATCAAAAATTTAGCGACGCGTATACTTCACCGCGGCTAATGTTGGCCCTGCGCCTTTCAATAGCCGATTAATCAAGCGTCCACCGCCTGCAACAGCAGTGAGAGACGCGCATTTCGCCTTATCCCTTATGATTTTCCCTCAGGCCGGTTGCGCGGTAGGCGTCTCTTCTGGCGCAAAAAAGCGCTGTATTTTTAAACACATTCATTAACGTCGACGACATGCTTCTGAGATGAGCCGAAGAAAAAGGCGGCGCCCCGCGTCAATTTTGGACCGACATGAAGGACGGCGTTCGGCGCGAAGCGCCGGAAGCCGTAAGGGTAACGCGTGTGCTGAGCAAGAACATCAGCAGCCATGCCGGAGTGAACGAAACCACTCGCCGTGGCGGCGTTGCTAAGCGCGTCGATCCGTCCAGCGCTAATGCCCTGCGTTCTCGCCACATCTTATACGCCGCTGTCGTTAGAATGTGCAGCGTGCTTTCCCGAGTGTTGATACTGTCGCGCCATCGTCGCCACCTGCCGGCTGCGAATAACTGCTTGCGTCTATTTTATATCTGTAACAAAATCGCTGCTAAACCAGTATCTGTAATGAATATAATACCATTGACATTCATTAACCTATTTCTTAGCGAAGAAAATAGCGTGGCAGATGACGGAACCTCTTACCGCCCCCCCCCCCACCGGACGGCGCGCCTGAAGCGCCGCTGCTGATTCAGCATCTGCGAACGGGATTGGCGCAGCTTAGCCCAACCGAGAGGAAAGTGGCGCGCGCCGCATGGGATTTAGCGGCTTCGTGGAATTGCAGCAGGCGCTACGCGCCGAACTGTCCTGGCGATCAAATGGCCCGTTGCAATTACTGGACCGCCATCAAACCGCCGGCGGCCATCTTGAGGCGATGGAGACATCGTTGCAGGCCACCTGCGACTCCATCAGCCAGTCGCTGCGTCAAATACCTGCCTTCGATATACAGCAGGCGATCGCGCTACTGGGCCAGAGCGGCAAACGGGTAACGCTGGGGGGCAGGCGTTTCAGTCAGTCGCTGGCTATCTATCTGGAACGTCACCTGCGGCAACTGCGCCCGCAGGTCATGCTGTTGCCGGAAGTCCCACATCAGCGCATTCTGCCTGTCGTCGATGCCGGCCGGCAGGACATTTTTGTTTTATTTGATTTTCGCCGTTACCAACGCAATATGGTGGAACTGGCGCAACAGGTCACCGAACGCGGCGCGGCCCTTATCCTGGTGACCGACTCACACCTCTCCCCTCTTGCCGCCCATGCCCAGGTGGTATTACCGGTGCAGGCGAATCCTGTTGGCCCTTCGGCACCCACGCCGTGGCATTTGTCCTGGTGGAAATGTTGGCGGCGGGGGTGCTTGCCAGTCTGGGGGATCAGGCGTTAGCACGGATGGCGCAATGGGAGCGGCTCGATCCGTCGTCGTAACCCCTCTTTTCATTCAGGGCGCCGAAAGGGGCCGCAGGAGACACCACAGACGTGATGAATGCCGCTTTACCGCCGCCGCTGCTGACGCAGGATGAACCGGAACCCGTCAGCGTTGTCCGACCTGATGCCCGTTCTCCCTTCGTGATTCTTTGCGATCACGCCGGTAAACGCATACCGCGCCGGCTGAATTCGCTTGGACTGCCGCAGCGGGAAATCGCGCGCCACATCGGCTAGGATATCGGCGCGCTCGGCGTGGCGAAGTGGCTGAGCGCACGACTGAAGGCCACGCTGGTCCACCAGCGCTATTCGCGGCTGGTTATCGACTGTAACCGACACCCGGGCGCGCCCGGCACTATCATCCCCGCCGTCTCGGAGCGTACCGCCATCCCCGGCAATCTGGCTCTGGACACCGCGGAACGGACGGCACGGCGGGAAGCAGTGTTCGACCCTTATCATCAGGTTATTGATAATCTTCTTCAGCACCGCATCGCGCGCAGGCAGCTCACCTGTCTCATCGCCATGCATAGCTTTACGCCTGTGTTCATGGGCGTGTCGCGGCCGTGGCAAATAGGGGGGCTTTTTGATCGCCAGCCGGCGTACGCCCGGGAAGTTCTGCGCTTATTGCGAGTGGTGGGGGATCAGGTGGTCGGTGACAATCAGCCTTATGCGCTGGACGACACCGACTATGCAGTACCGGTTTACGCCTACGGCCATCGCCTGCCGTATGCAGAGATCGAAATCCGGCAGGATTTGATTGGCGATATCCGCGGGCAACGGGCGTGGGCGACGCGGTTGGCCCACGTCTTGCCCGCGGCCTTAAGACGGTGGCGAGCAAACGGCGCTCAGGTCAGTTGACGCACGGGCGCGCCGTCCAGCCAAGCCTGGATATCCTCCACCGCCTCACGAAAATAAATACGGTAATTACTGTCCGCCACGTAGCCGAGATGGGGCGTCGCCAGCACATTGGGCAATTGACGTAGACGGTCCTGCGCCGGCGATCCGCCCTTGCTCCAGCGCCGTTATCAGCGCCTAGCGCTCGACAATGGCTGCCCGCAACGTATTGATCAATAGCGCGCCGGGCTTCATACGCGCCAGCGCGACCCCCGCAGCCGCGGCCAAATCCGCGTCAAGATGCTGACTCCAGGCGATAACGTCCATGCCGAATGCCTGCGTAACAGAGACCATGGCGCCACCGATTTTGCCGAGTCCCAGCAAACACAGCAGTTTCCCTTTCAGCGTCATTCCCAGGATCTGCTGCCAGGGGTCGCTGTGCCGCAGCGCCTGATTTTCAGGCACAAGATGACGCGCCAGGCCCAAAATCAGCGCCCAGGTCAACTCCATCGGTGGCGCGGCATCGCTAGCGGTACCGCACACGATAATATTGTGCGCCCGCGCGGCGTCAAGGTCGATAGCCACATTACGCATCCCGGAGGTCACCACCATGCGCAGCGCCGGCAATCGTCCCATTAGCGAGGCGGTGATCGGCGTACGCTCGCTCATCACCACAATAATCGCGCAATCGGCAAGCTGCGCCGCCAATGCGGATTTATTGTCATAATACGCCGCCAGGCTGAAGACCTCGACGCTTGCGCCGTGAAAGGTCCAGTCGGCGAGGGGTAAGGCGACTTGCTGATAATCATCAAGAATGGCGCAACTTAGGGTCATGGCAGCTCTCTCTGGTGACAGCAGCAGGGGGAACGATGGCCGGCAGCGAGGCTTACGCCGAAACCCAGCCGACCCTTGTCCTCAACGAATCATCACACCATAGCAAAACCCCGACAGTGCCGGCAATGGCGCAAAAAATGATCGATGCCCCTTGCGAGACACTCGTCGGCAAGCGGCGCACCGCGCCGCCCTATAACAGTTTTTTATTGGAGAAGACAATTATATCAACGTTTCTTTCTACGCCCGATGAAGTGGCTGGCAAAGTGGTGTTGGTCACCAGCGCCGCCAGCGGTATCGACCGCAGCATCGCCGAGTTGATGCATCAGCGCGGCGCCCGGGTTATCGCAGAAGATGTTCAGCCAGAGGTCAACCAGCTTGCCGCCGAAAGCCTGGTCCCGCTGGTGGCCGACATCATCGCCGATGGCGCGGCGGAGCAGGCGGTGGCCCTGGCCCAGAATGCCTTCGGCCGATTGGACGTCCTGGTTAACTGTGCGGGACGGATCCTTTATAAGCCGCTGATCGACATAACCCGCGAAGAATGGCACTGGCAGATGGAAACCAACGTTACCGGCGCGTTTCTGCATTCCCGCGAGGCGATGAAAGCAATAATGCCGCAGCGCAGCGGCGCCATTGTCAATGTCAACATTGCGTCTTATGCCGCCTATTTCGCCTTTCCCGGCATCGCTGCGTATACCGCCTCCAAAGGCGCGCTGGTACAGCTGAACCGCACCCAGGCGCTGGAAACGATTGCCCACGGTATCCGGGTCAATGCTATCGGCGTCGGCAACGTCGTGACCAATATCATCAATCACTTCCGCGAAGACGGGCGGGAATTTCTTGCCGAACACGGACGCAATGCCCCCATAGGCCGGGCGGCATAAGCGTAGAGATAGGCTAACGCCTGCCCTATGGCGCGCTATTGCCGGTAATGGCTGGGTGACAGTCCGACTTCACGCCGGAATATCTGCGAGAAATGGCCGGGGCTGGAATAACCGACCTCCAGGCCGATATCGATAATACTGCGCGATGTATCAGCGAGCAATTGGCGGGCACGTTGCATACACAGCCGGATAAAATAACGTGAGGGAGATAATCCGGTGGAGTTTTTAAACTGCCGGCTGAAATGGTATTTGCTCAGCCCTGCCGCTTGGGCAATGGCGGTAAGATCAAAAGGCTGCGCCAGACCGGCGAGAAAACAGGCGCTGGTGCCGTGCCGGCCCAGCAATTCGCGCCGGCACAACTCCAGCAGTTGTGAAATCACTTCGTCTCGCTCACCCTCCGTCTCGCGGATGCGGCACGGCCTGCCCTGCTCCTGCACGACAGCGTCTTCAAGCAGCGAGACCCCCAGATAAACGTGCATGACGTCAAACGACTCGGGACCGCGGGCCTGCCAGCGCATTTCATAAGGCACGTCGGTCGCGGTCAAATAGAAATCCCCCGCATGGACGTCCTTCCCTTGCCATACTTCGCCGACGACACACTCTTCAACCCGGGCGTTACCGTTCATAATCCACACCAGCAGTGGCTCCGCCACGGCGGGAACCTGCACGCTGTGTTCAGTACGCTGACGGCGGAACATCTGCACCAGCATTGCCCGGCTGCAAGCTGTCTTCATTGCCGGCAATGCGTTCCCCTGGAATATACGCCTCCAGACCGCGGGGCTTGGTTTGTCCAGTCGCCCCCGTCACGGCGCACGGCGCCATTTGTGCGGCAGAGGCCTGCGCGGTGACGTGATATTTTTCCCGGCTACCACCGACAGGGCGTTTCCATCCCTATGCACCGGTCTCATCCTGTTGGTACCCATATAGCCTCCCCCTTCTTGCGCGAAACCCACCGTGTTTCGCGCCTGCCCTGCCAGGGAGGAGCGGACAACGCCGGGCATACTTGCAGTCTGTATGGCATTTTACTGTAAAAATACTAGATAAAAAAACAGTAAAGTTATATATTTATTGTAATCCTATGGAGAGCCAAAGCTTTAACTTGAGTGGTGAACATTATGATGATATCCGCAGCGGGTTTTGCAGCCCATCATCAAGCCGTCGTAATGAGCAGCCGTTAGCTGGCCGAATTAACCGGCGTCACCCATGGCGAAGTCAAGCGCCTGATAAATATCCTGGACAGCGGCAAACGCCTTTCCCGCCCCCTTCGCACGGCAGAGTATCTCTATGCTAACGGACAACCGTGCCAGGAGTACCTGTCGACAAGCGTGATTCGCTGACCGTTGTCTCCCTACTGTCGCCGTCTTTCACCCCTGTGGTGATCGACCGCTGGCAGGCGCGGGAACAAACGCATGATCTTCCTGATTTTACCAATCCGGCGGCCGCGGCGCGCGACTGGGCGGAAGAGTTTGAATGCCGGCAGGTTTGAGGTGCACACCGGTACCAGCGGCAGCCGTTATACCTTTTCACAAGCGCGTTTTACCGCCAAGGGCGTGAAGTGGGTCGCCGATCTTTGGGCCGCCTATTCGGCGACGCCGCAGACAAAAGGCGCAGCAGCGTAAACGCTTTTGGCACTAAGGCCCCCTTGCCTTTCATCGTTATCGCGCACAACGGACTACCGTCTGCGCGCGCTTAACGATCCTCAACCCGCGCTTCGCCCGGGGGAAAAGCGTGGTGAAGTCTTGCACGGGCCTGGGCCTGCTGCACGTCGTGCTCCGCATCCTGCATTGGCTGCTTCGGACAGACGCAGCAAAGGGGAATACCGCCCTGGCGTTTGCCCGCCATACGGCGATATATCCCTGGCGATTCACCATATTCACGTTTGAAACTTCGGGAAAACGACTGTTGGGAATCAAACCCAACCGCCAGAGCAACCGACAAAATTGCTTTCTTGCCGGTTGCTAATCGGCAGGCGGATTCACATAGGCGCCGGCGACGAATGTAGTTGGCCAGCGGATAACCGGTATGGTGTTTGAACATACGCTGCAAATACCATTTAGAGAAACCGGCACGCTCCACCACATGGTTAATATCCAGCGGCTGTTCCAGATTTGCCTCAATCCAGGCGATTAGATCCTGTACTATTCCGGTATGACTCGTCTTATCTCTCCCTTGGCTAGCGAAGGAAAGATACTAACCTAGTGACTAATTAAGTCACTAGGTTAGTATACATCTTGACGTTTAAAGCTGCGCAGCACCAATCTCGAAAGCTGCTCTGGACCCAGCGGCAATGACTCAAGATGATGCTGTAAGAGCAAAGGATTGATAAAAGGCTGCATGACTAGGTAGACAGCCTGGCAGCATTCATCCAGCGGGGTTTGCTGCTCAAATTCGCCATTTTCGCGACCTTCTTGAATGATCTGGCGCAGCAGCGCGCGGATTTCCTTCTCATAGGCCAGCGCTCGGCCGCTGCATAGACCGCAATATCATACAGTTTGCGATCATTAACGAATAATTTGGCGGCGTTGCCCACTAGCAAATCGAAAAGACGGCAAAATTTTTCCGACGCGCTGCCCGCAGTGCGCATCGCTTCCCCCACCGCCTCCAGCGCGCCGTTCATGCAGCGGCTGCAGATAGCTTCACAGATTGCCTGTTTGGAGTCGAAGAATTTGTAGATGTAAGCCTTGGAGAATCCAATGGCTTTCACCAAATCCGATACCGTCGTTTTGCCATAGCCGTAGTGGCTAAAGTGGTCATTGGCAGCGCTGACGATTTGGTCGCGAATACAGTGATCGGTCGGGCCACGCAGGCCACAAAGGGTAGCAGTATGTTCTTTCATAAATAAAGTGTAACTCAGTTAGCGCAAGACCACATCCAGCAATTAATGTCCGGTTGATGGAATCGTGATGGTGAGCGCCTGAGCCTGACCGCAAATTACCCCTTGCGTGTGCCCACCCGTGGCCAGGGCGATGAAAAAACGCCTTGTGGGTGCAGTATGCCGCAATCGACGCGGCCACAACGTACACTCTGGGCTTTTCACCCTCCTGCGCCCGGCAACGAACTTTGGTTAAATAAGTCATTAACCTTCACGAGAAGCAAACCTCTCTATTATTAGTTTTGAAACCGTTGCTGCAGGGTCGTGTGCGTTCGCGGCTACCTGAGCCGTTAGCCGTAATAGTTGGTTTTCCCTTTATCGGTTAGCGAGGCAACGCGCTGCCGGTTGCGCGGGAAGGCACGTAGCGTTTCAGCGGAGCGCATTTTTTACATAGATTTAACCAATGGAAGGTCAATAATCAATGTCAGCAGTCTTTCTGTCACTCAGATGAAGTCATAGCAATGAAAACAGGCATTCTTTATTGCCCGTCCTGCTGATGGCGACGTCGGCCTATGACCTGCATGCCGACAGTACCCTCAATGCTGCCCGGCCCGCCGCCGGCTTTGAAACGGTCAGCGTCATCGACACACGGCAACTTACCCCCAACACGCCCTCCGACCTGACGGCGGAGCACGCCTCTTCACCCTGCAAACCGGATATTGTCCCGCCAGGTAAATTTCGCCGCCGCTCGCTGGATGGTAAAGACAGCAAGCTGAGCAAGTTTGGTTTATTTTAACCTCGGCGCTCGTGGGCGGCAGTCAACCGTGACCTCTTGCGCGACGCACCGCCTAACAGGTGCCACTGCACGCGCCCCCGGCAACGACCGGCCCGGGAAACAACGCCGACGGCCGGGCGCCGGCGGTGCATTTCCCGCCACGGCCGTCGCTGGCTAAAAGCAGGTTTCTATCTCTTCCAGCACGTTATAATCGTTATCGATTAAAAACAGTGTTTTCCACTTATCAAAAGTCAGGCAAGGATGCGACTTGGTAAACACCAGAATATCGCCGACCCGGACCTCGCTGCCGGGCGCAAGGGTCAGCATGGCGTGCTGGTCCATGATATCCACCGTCGTGAGCGCCCCGGGCGTGAACGGCACCGGCTGCCCCCTGGCGGTAATGCGCTACCGGCTGCGGCAACCCGGCATCAAACGCGCTGTCCCGATTGCCAAAATTTACCACGGCTCTGCCGAATTCTGGCACCGATTGCACCATCGCCAGAAGCTCCAGCGCCAAGTGCAAATCGCCGCCCAGATCGCATGCGACCGGATCGCGCGCCATCACGGCTTCCTGGGCTTGCTGATAGATCCCGCCGTCATGGGTAATATAACAGCCCGGACGGATCACCAGCCGGCGCCGGTCAGGATCATTTCTCCCTTTACCCACCGATGGCGGCTAAAGGACAGCGCCAGGGCGGCGGCATCGCGCAGCAGCTGTTCAACCCGCGGCCGCGGATCCTCATCGTGAATCACCCCTTCATACAGCTCAATACCATGCAGGGTCAGGCCAGGTAGCGTGGTCACCCGTTCCGCCAGCGTCTCCGCTTCCGCGCCACTGCGGCAACCGCAGCGGCCGCACCGGGCACGCCCAGCTCAATCAGCACGTCCAATCGCTGGCCGCGGGCGGCAAAAAACGCCGATAGCTCACCGGCGTTGGCCTCGCTATAAACGCAGAAGAAAAAATGACACGCCGGATAGTCGGCTTTTAGCTGTGACACCAATTGCATATTCGCACGGCCGACCAGCTGATTGACCATCAGTATCCGGCGCGCGCTGCTGCGCATGGCGACGCTGGCCTGCCAGGGGCGCTACCGACGCCGATAGCCATGGCGCCAAGGGCGATTTGCCGGCGAAAAATCCACGGCGTCATCGTCGTTTTACCGTGAGGCGCCAGCGACACGCCCCGTGCATCGACATAGCGCTGCATCCAGGTAATATTATTTTCCAATGACTGACTCTTTACCGCTACCGCCGGCAAACAGACATCCTCCAACAGCAAATTGACCGGGCGATCATCAGGCCGGTGCATGATGGCGGCCTGATGCGCCGCTCCTGCGACATCATGATACCTCATAACATATTCCTATTATTTAATCATTATCAGAGATAAGCGATATCACACATTAAGAAAGTGAAAATAAAGTGTATTTTATATAAAAGTAACTTTTTACGATAAAAAGTACCAATAAATGGTCTATTTTTTTGTGTAGTTTTCCACTGTTTTCATCGGGTGTAAATGATTATATTCAATCTATGTTCCGGTCAATGTGGTGAAAAGAAAATCATGGAGTACGACTACCTGTTCAAGCATGTTACGGTCATCGACGGCAGCGGCGGTCCTGAATACCGCGCCGATGTAGCGGTAGCCGGGGTTTATCTATGTCCATACCCACGATGATATCAACGTCATTCCATGCCGACATACCTGCCTAAGATAAGCCAGGGCATCACGACGGTTATCGTCGGCAATTGCGGCATCAGCGCCGCCGCCACGCTACAGGGTGAAGTACCGGATCCCATGAATCTTCTGGGTGAGGCGGAACAGTTTATCTATCCGACGGTGAATCACTATGCCCGGGCCATCAGCGATGCACGCCCCGAGGTCAACGTCGGGACATTGATGGGGCATACCGCGCTGCGCAATAACCATATGGACGATCTGTTCCGGCCGGCGCGGGAAAACGAAATTGCCGCCATGCATGGTGATTTGCGTGAGGCGCTGCGTCAGGGCGCGCTCGGGTTGAGCACCGGCCTGGCCTATGCTAGCGCCTTTTCCTCCACCACCGAAGAAGTGATGGCGCTGGCTGAAGAGCTGACCGACGCCGGTGGTCTTTATACCACCCACCTTCGCTCCGAGTTCGCGCCGATTCTGGACGCGATGGATGAGGCCTTCCGCATCGGCCGCCATGGCCTACCGGTCCTTTATTTCCCCACCATAAATGCGCCGGCGCGCAAAACTGGGGACGGACGCGGGAAACGCTGAAGTTATTTGATAAAGTGCGGGAACAGCAAGATGTGTCCTGCGATTGCTACCCCTACTCCGCCAGTTCGTCGACGCTGGACAAAAAGCAAATCACTGATGAATTCGATATCGTGATTACCTGGTCGACGCCGCATCCTGAAGTGGCCGGCCGTAAGCTGGCAGAGATTGCCGCCGATTGGTCGATGAAGCTACAGGAAGCCGGCGCGATTTATTACAATATGGATAAGCAGGATGTCCGCCGCGTGCTGAGCTACCCGGTTACGATGATAGGCTCTGACGGCCTTCAGAATGATCCGATACCGTATCCGCGGCTGTGGGGCGCGTTTCCGCGGGTGTTGGGCCACTACAGCCGTGAAGAAAAGCTGTTTCCGTTAACCACCGCCATTCATAAAATGACCGGTTTATCAGCGGCACGCTTCAATCTGCCCCATTGCGGGCTGGTGCGAGAAAGCTATTTTGCCGATTTGGTGCTGTTTGATCCGCAAACGGTGGCGGCGCGCGCCACTTTCGCCGAACCGCAGCAGCCCGCGGTGGGGGATAGAAACGGTGATGGTGAATGGCATTATCAGCTACGGCGAAGCCAACGGCGCTACCGGGCGCGCCGGCCGTTTTCTGCGCCGCGCGCCGAACTAACGCGCCGGCAGCCCCATTCCTCGCCCTTATCCGCGGGGAAGGCATATGAGATAAGCAATTTTCTTGAACGATAAAATTATAGAGAAACGTGATGGTACGATTCATCCCACTCTTCGTTCTTTCTGAGCATCGTGTTCAGGATAGTCAGAAGTTTACGCATACAGGCAACCAGCGCGACTTTTTTGGCTTTTCCCGCTGCAAGCAGCCGCGTATAAAATGCTTTTATCACCGGATTAAAGCGGGTTGCGACAAGTGCGGCGATATAAAGCGCTGTTCGGACTCCGCCCCTTCCGCCAAAGATGGTTCGCCGGCCCCGCATGGTACCCGAGTCCCGGTTTATGGGAGCAACGCCTACAAGCGCGCTGATGGCTCGTCTCGAGAGGCTACCCAGGTCGGAAACCTCCGCCAGCAACGCTGCAACCGTCATTGTACCAACCCCTTTAATACTGCTCAGTCTGGCAGCCAGCTCTTTGAAGTGGTTCCTGATGTGGTTGTTCATGTCTTCATCGATTCTGGCAAGCTCATCTTCCAGCGCTTTGATGATGATATTGATACTTTTCCCGCTCTGTGGATGAACGGGATAAAGACGGTTACGCTTACGCTCAGCAATCAACATCGCTGTTAGCTGGCGTCGGCGCACTACCATCGCAGCAAGAACCTGAAGCTCCGCATCCAGCATGGCACGGATAAAGCGTTCCCGCCCTGGATGTCGATTAATGACCTCCGCCATTTGTGCAAGCACCCGTGCATCAATACGGTCCGTTTTTGCCAGATAGCCCATAGTGCGGGCAAAGTCACGAGCCTGTCTGGGATTGACCACCGCGACGTCAAAGCCTTCAGCCTGAAACAAGCAGGCCACGGCAGCTTCAAGTCCACCAGTGGCCTCTATCAGAACCAACACCACCGGATACTTTCTCAGTTCATCAGTAATAGCATCAAAACCGTCCGTCAGAGTCATTACTGACCGTAAACTGAGCAATATCACTGCTGGCAGCAATGTCCAGTGTCGCTTTAGAAACATCAATTCCCACAAAAAGTGGATTTGGCAGACTCATTATTACCCATCCTTGCAAATACGTTATGGAGTACGGACAACTGTTCAGGTTTCAGATGAGTGGCTCAGTATAGGCGTCATTAACTTCTCTACGGGCTATAAACCCTGGGATGAATCAGACTACATACACCTTGCCAAATCTATTCGTAACCATGCTAACTAAATTTCAAGATACAAGGGTGTAATTGCGCCTCTAGCGCAGAATTTCAGGAGAAAAAAGAACTATGAGTATCAAACGTTATGGCATTGAAGGTGGCACCGGCACGGGCGGGCAACATCTGCCGTTCTCCAGTGCGGTAGAAGCCGGCGGCTGGCTGTACGTATCCGGTCAGACGCCGATGCTCCATGGAGAAGTGGTGGAAGGCGGTATCGTCGAACAGTCGCGTCTGGCCATCCAGAACTGCCTCAATATTATGAAGCAGGCGGGCTACGGCCTGGAGCATGTGGTGCACGTCAAAGTTTTTCTGACCGATGCCCGTTACTTCCAATCGTTCAATAAAGTCTTCCGCGAGGTCTTTGGCGAACACCCTCCCGCCCGCGTGTGTTGCTTGGCGGACCTGGTGGTGGACTGCAAGGTGGAAGTGGACGTCACCTGTTATAACGCGGCGCGGGTAAACGGCTAAGGAAACCGGAATGACCCACCGGCGACGGCGGGTATGCCTGGGATCAGGCCACAGTTTGCTTATGGCCAATGCCTTTACTACGGCGAAGCAGCACCGTCACCCTATTAACTTTAACTATCGGCAGAGGCGTTTCAAGATTAATAACCAGACCCTGCAGTAAACTATTACGATGCCACATTCGCTATAGGCTCTATTTGGCGCTACGTAACGAAATAATAACTTTATTCACCACCGGCGATAATCATTATCGGCTATCCGGTAAATGCTCTGCGCGTGATAAGCGCAATGTCGTGCCATGCACATTGATGTAATACTGCCAGAATGTGAGTCATGAATAATATTTCTTTTCTGTTGTAGTTCTCCGTTTATACCCTTGCCATGATAATTCTTGGCTGGTATGTCTCGCGTAACCAAAAAAACGGTGACGATTTTCTATTGGGTGGCCGATCAATGCAGATGATCCTAACGCTGGGATCGACGGTGGGCACTATGGTAGGTACAGTCTCAAGCGTCGGCGCGGTGGGCTTTGGTTACCTTAACGGCTGGGCCGGCATGCTGTACGGCATTGGCGGCGCGATTGGCATTTTGCTGGTGGCCCTCCTCTTTGAGCCGGCGCGCAGAATGCGCTTTATGACCATGAGCGAAGAAATTTGTTATTACACCGGCGGTAGCCGTCTGGTTAAAAACCTGGTCGCTGTTTTAATTTTTATTGCGTCTATCGGCTGGCTTGGCGCGCACATTCTAGGCGGTGGGTTATATCTCGCCTGGGCTAGCGGCATTGATATTAATACTGCAAAAATCATCATTGCGCTGGCATTTATTGTGTATATCGGAATTGGCGGTTATTCCGCGGTCGTGTGGATTGACACGATCCAATCTATTGTATTATTCCTTGGCTTTATATTAATGGCGGTGCTGGCGGTCAATTATGTCGGTGGCTGGAGCCATATTCAGCAGGCGGTGGATCCGGCGGCGCAAAACTTGTTTGCGGTGGATAAACTGGGATTGTTACCCGCGTTCTCGCTGGCGCTGGTAATAGGCGTCGGCGTCATGGCCACCCCCTCCTACCGTCAGAGGATCTACTCGGCGAAAACCGTCGGTGCGGTACGGCAATCGTTCACCATCACCGGCGTGCTGTATTTGTTTTTTCGTTCCTGCCGGCTATCATCGGCACGGCCGCCTGGACCATGAATCCGCACCTTGAAAACAGCGGCTTCGCGTTCTTGTTTGCCACCCAAGTCCTGCCTCATGCGCTGGCGATGGTAGTGCTCATTGCAGAGATGTCAGCCAATATGTCTTACGGCAGCTCCGACGCTATCGCCAGCGTATCGATTATTCTGCGCGATCTTTATACGCTGATTAACGGCCATATGCCGGCCGAAGATAAAGCCATTCGTTTGTCGCGTATCATGCTGGTGGTTGGCCTGGCGCTGCTGTTCGCACTGACCTCCAACGATATCATCAGCTATATCACCAAAATGATTTCGATGATTATGTCCGGCATGTTCGTCTGCCCGATACTGGGGCGGTTCTGGCGCCGCTTTAACTGGCAAGGTGCCGTCGCGGCGCTGGTCGGCGTAGCGGCAGCGGCAAGCGTCGTTCTGATGGACAGCCAATGGCTGGCATTCTGGGGCAACCCCTGTTTCCCGTCAGTACTGTTCAGCCTGTTGTTCGCCGTGGTAGCGACGCTGGTGACGCCCGCCAGCAAACTGAGCCGGGAAGAGGCGTTGGAGCTCATTACCCGTGAGCGGGAAAATCACCCGGCGCCGGTGATTCTGGGGAAAAAACGCCCGGAATGATACCCGCTCAGCGGCGCCGGCACGCAGCCATCATCAGGGGGGATCAGTCCCCCAACGGCTGGCGGTTTTCGCCGCCGCGATGGCTGTCAAGGGAGATTTTGATCCGGCGCAAATGATCTTTGGCCTGCCGCTTGTTGGCCATCACCATTTCCGTGGCCAGCACATCCACCATCGCCAGCATCGCATAGCGCGAGGTGTGGGTTTAAAGATGTAATCATTTTCCTGCACCACTAGCGCCAGCAAGGCATCAGCATGCTGAGCCAGCGGCGTCCCCGCCGGCGTGATGGCAATGACCTTGGCGCCATACTGGCGGGCGATGGCCGCGCTGTCGACGATCTCGGGCGTATAGCGGCCCAGCGACAGCGCCACTACTACATCTTTGGTACTGACGACCGAACACATCATCCTTTTCTTTCCATCATCATTTCCCGCCGTCGGCGGTATTATTTACGGCTACGACACCGGTATTATCGGCGGTGCCGTGGCCATCATCGGCGCAGTCTTTCACCTCGGCATCATGATGCAGGGCGTTATCGTCAGCGCCTCGCTGCTGGGCGCGATGGCCGGCGCGGGAGTTTCCACCGTCAGCAGCAGTGTGGCGGTGCTCGTGGCCGCGCGCATGCTGCTTGGCACGGGGGTGGGCGCCTGCCTGGTGCTGGTGCCGGTGTATATTGCAGAGCTTGCCCCGGCGCGGATCCGCGGGATGTTGGTGGCCTCATTCCAGCTACTGATCACCCTCGGTATTTTGCTGGCCTACGGCATCAATACGCTGTGCGGAAACCGGCGGCGTCTGGCACCTGCCGTTGGGGATTGCCGCTCTGTTCGGTGCGATGTTAGCCTGCGGCGCCCTGTTTATCACCGAATCGCCGCGCTGGCTTATCTCCATCAATCGCCGTGACGAAGCACGCCGTATTTTGATTACCTTGCGCGGTATCGACAAGGTAGAAAAAGAGCTGCGCACAACCGAGCGGCTGAATGAAAAATAAAAGCACGAGGTCAGTTGGGGGGAGTTATGGCGGGGTCCTGCGCGGCACATCATGATAACCAGCGCACTGGTCGCACTTCTGTGCAACACCTGCGGCATCAATCTGGTTATCTATTTCGCGCCGCAAATCTTGCAGTCCAGCGGTTTCGACACCGATACGTCCTGGCTGGGTACCCTGGGACTCGGTGCGACCAATGTAGTGTTCACCCTGGTGGGTATGCTCACGGTTGATAAGATTGGCCGCCGACCGTTGCTCATTGGCGGCGCTATTGGTTTGACGCTTTGCATGACGCTCCTGACGTCAACCTTTACTTTCTCTCCTTTCGCCGGCAGCGACTGGTTGGCACTGACCGATTATATCGTCATGTATGCCATCAGCCCGGGGGTGATCTGTTTTTGATCATTTCCGAAATAGCGCCGCTACGCGCACGCGCCAAAGTGACCAGCCTGTCGATCCCGGCTGGGCGCCGCCGCTACCTTCTGGAGCTTTGCCGTCATCTGCGCCAGCTTTGTGTAGTTAAGTTTTCATGTGCCGAAAACCCGGGGCAAAAGTCTGGAAGACGTGGAGCTGCATTTCCGGCAACGTCACCGTGAACGGCAGCGCCAGAACCGCGGGAAGCGGGTTATCCCCGGTCCACCGAGCGCAGGCGGCCAGGCAACCCGGAAGGCCCCTGGAGGGGACGGAGCGACCGATAGTAGGCGGCAGGGGCCGAGACAGGCGTCGGTAACAAATACGGCACGTTTGGCTGAAGTTTAGCCTCGTTGTGAGACAGTAATGTCTCTCACCTTCTTTCTTCTTTGATTATTTATTCTCCGCTTGGGCATGTTATGCCCAATTTTTTTCCGCAACGGTGTTGCCTAACGGCAAACCGGGTTTAGGAGCATTCCTGTATAAGCGGAGCGGTACAGGGGTTAAGGTTTTGCCTCTTCATGAGGATGGAGGGTAGGGACAGCAGCAGGACGCGGGCAAAGGAGTCGCCCGAACGCTTTAGGGAATAAAGGTCCGGACGGAACCGGCACCCTCCTGTAGGGCAACAGCGGCCTGAAGGCAAGACCACAAGCGATGCGAGCTGACGCGTTATTTCGCCGCATCTTGCTGCGCGTAGATGAGCAACGCGTGGCGAATCATATTCAGCTTGGAGCGGTTGGTCTGCTGACAAAGCTTTTCCAGCGTCTCGTACTCATATTGATTAAATGGCACCCGAATCGCTTTATAGTCCCGCGGCGCTTCTTTATCGATCTGGCGCTCCGCCGTTTTTACGCCGTCCGCCGCCGCGGCGAACTCTTCAATGCGCCGCTCCACGTCCAGTGAAGGGGTAACGCTCTCTCTGCGTTTAACCATTAGATAAGCTCCTTTACCAGGCATTGTAACTCAGCTTTCGCTTTCGAGTTGTTCATTTCCACGACGCCTTTACCTTCTGACATACCGTCACGGTAAATTTTGCGATCGCGGATGACCGTTGATAGCAGCTTAAGTTGCGGGTAGTCACGCAGATAAGCGCGGGCTTCGGCGGTTTCATTAATGACAGGATTAGTGGGTGCCATAGTCAGCATCGCCACCGCCCGTAGCACCGGATTAATATCCTGCGCTTCGGCAATAATCTCATTCATGCGCGGCAGCGTGTCCAAATCCGGCTGCGACGGGCGAAACGGCACAAGGATAATATCCGCCGCCGTCATGCCGGTACGCACCTCGCGGCTGTCGCGTCCGGCGGTATCGACGACCACATAGTCATAGCGCGCCTTCAGATCCAGCAGCGTCTCACGAATATTATCGAACTTCTGGATACTGTGGATGGTATCGAGTTCGCCGGCACTGTTTCTGTCGCTAATCCAAGTTGACGACGTTCCCTGCCGATCGGCATCGACAAGCACCACGTCTTTACCCTGTCTGACCAGTTCGCTGGCAATATTGACGCACGTGGTTGATTTACCGCAGCCGCCTTTTTGGCTGCCGATAAGAATGATCATACTCCCACCTTACAATTCCGGTGCTTAAGCGGTATCAATAAAACACTAAATTTGTCGTATAATCAACTGCCTTGCAGCGCGAGCGTCTTTTTTCGCTAAAAAAAGGCTCCTGCAGCGGCGCCCTCCTCGTTCAACAAGCGTAAACCGACTTCGCCATCGCCAAAAGTCGCGTCTGACGGCACAGCGCGAGCCGCTCCTGGCAAGTCTGCCTGAAGCCGGCATGCGCGATAAGTGCTACCGGCACTTGCCGCCATGAGTCATTGCAAAATGCAACAAGCGGCGGCATAAGTGTAAGCAATGCGAAAAGATCCCCTCCGTTTAAGAGTTTTCATATTTCCCCTCTCCGGCCGTTGCTCTATGTTCTTTTTTCGTCATTGCCGTCCCGACAGGGGCAAACCTTAATCCGATTAATCCGTGATAGGCGGTACTATGAAAAAAATAAACGTCATGCTTTTTTCGGGCGCGTTGCTGGCATTGGCCTCCGCCCCGACCTTCGCTCAAGGCGAACAGCCCAACGGCGGTGCGCCGCAAAACGGTGGCAAAAATCAGAATGCCCATACCTCCAGCAAAGCGCACTCTGGCCAGCCGCAAAGGCAGCGAAAGGCAGACCATGCTTTTCGTCAGGGCCATGCCTTACCCCACCAATATCGCGCCAAGCAATATTACGTCGACGATTGGCGCGCGCGGACTGAAAGCGCCGCCGAGCGGCCATCGCTGGGTACGGGTGAATAATGACTACCTGTTGATTGCAATCACCACTGGCGTGATTACTTCCATTATCACTCATCCTTAACAGCGTGTCCGCCGGCGGTGGCGCATCAGGGGAAGATTAGCCGAATTGGTGACTTATCTGGCGGGACCGGATTCCGCCTAGCGTAACCCTGGTTATCTACGGCAGCTTGCTATGTAATTATTCAAAGCTGTGAGCAGAAATAATACTGTCGCGACGGAGTCTGCCCTGACGGTAGCGGGTAAACCGGGAAAAGCGGCATTGGGGTTCATCGAACACTGCTCGGCTACGAAGTGGCAAAAGGGATGCTTTAGCAGACAATAGAGATCGTTTTCGCCGGCGAAGCTTTAACCAGAGTGGCGCGCTTTTGATGCGGAAGTGAAAGTGAAGCGTTAGGGCATGTGTCACTCCTTTTCCGTATCTTTTATTGCAATGACACAGAACCTCTAACGCTCCTTCTTACAGTAGATTCAATCTACAGCAACTTTATACTTCGCTACGGCTTTGTTGAATAAATCAGAATTTATGACTACGCCCCCCTAGCAGATCGATTGTTATGCGATCCGGATGCTGTTCGGCATTCCTAACAGCGTCATTTTGTTAAGCGCTTTGACCATCGCCATTGCCTCACCTACCTGCGCATCATAGTCACGCAGACTTAGATGATCGCCCATAAGCGTTTTGAACCGGAATATAGCTGTTTCAGCCACTGAGCGTCGATGATAGCCCACTTGCTTTTTCCATACATCGTTACTGCCGCTTAGACGCTGATTCGCAACAGCGTAGTTACCGCTCATGGTATCGGTCTGGCCAATATTGCGCCCCACCTCGTGGAGAAATAAAAGGCCTTATTTTCTTCCTCAGCAGAGCATCATGACAGTAGCGGGTAGGGCCTGAGTATCCGTCGTACCGCTGAGCGATAAGTCAGCACAGATAATCTCATGCATTACACTGTCTGCGGCCATATGCAGCTTACGCCACACCCTCCGTCTGTCGGCACCATGCTGTCGGACTTTCTATTCGCCTTCGCCAAAGACCTTCAGGCCGGTTCCGTCAATGACTAGAGGTGAGATTTCACCACGGGTCGGCGTTTTTATGCTGATCTTAACTGTCTTTGCTCGCTTGCTGATCAGCGAATAGTCTGGGCATCTTAGCAGCAGCACCATCAGTTTAAAAATGGCGTCAACGAAGCCCTGTAAAGCCCTTAACGAAAGGCCAAACACGCGTTTCATCATCAGAACAGTGGTGATAGCCATATCTGTGTAGTGAAGCGGCCGACCACGCCGTTCAGGCGTTGTTTTTTCCGCCCATGCAACAATTGCCGACTCATCCAGCCATATCGTTAGAGCCCCGCGCTGCTTGAGAGCTTTGTTGTAAGTGGACCAGTTGGTTATTTTAAACTTTTGCTTTGCCATGAAGTGCAGATGTTGAAATGACGGTAGTGATCTGAGCAGACGATCACCTAAAAGTTATATTTATTTAACAAAGCCCTTCGCTACTGTTTTCTTAGTCATCCCACTCATCGAAATCAGTATTATCGATGCCGGAATCGTCGTCTGGAGCCATAGCTCTCATTCTTGCTTTCAAAACGCCTTGAAGCGTGCTTTTATCTGCATCGTCGCTCTCGGCTGTTGGCTGTTTTTCAGTGGCTTTCGCCTTCTTTAGGTTTTCCTTACTAAATTGGCGAATACTCGATAACAGCGTTGCTCTTTCATCGTTCTCAACCTTTTGCTTCTCAATGATTTCTGCCTTTTTGAGATTTCCCTTATCAAATTGGCGAATACCAGATAACAACGCTGCATTATCTTCGTTCACAACCTCTCGCTTCACTTCTTCAAATTGAGCTTCTCTGAGGGATGCAGGGGTAGTCTTCTGCTCAGAAAGAAGAGAAGAGGCGGCTAAACTACTTTCTCCCTTCGGCATAGGCGGCGGAACGGGAATAGTCGGCCCAGCCAGCGCTGGCGATGCAACTGGATGCGTGGACTCAGTCGGCATAGGCGGAGGTGCGGAAATTGCTGACTTGGTAGCTTCCCTCGTCCCTTTACTTGCGGTCTCCTTAACCTGCTGTTGTGGTGCGGGAGTGACCTCTGCTTTTTCTGCAACAGAAACTTTGCGATTGCTAACGGCATCATGCGGTGGTGATGATTCTCGTTGAGCGGCAGGAATGACCGTTGTTTTCTCGGCCGGTTTACCGCTTTGGATATCGCTTAAGGTATTTAACGCCGCTACATATTTATCTCTTTTATTTAACAAAGGCTGTAGTTTCTCCTCAAACATCGACTGAATCTTGGGAGTGTTAATTTCGCTCTTTGAAAAGGTAGAAAAAAATTCATTTTGCATTTCAGGACTGGTCTTAGACAAGTAGTACTCGATGCTTTCTTTATAATTAGCCGTCTTATGTTGCTCATCTCTCAGCTTGCCTAAGATTTCACTGTTTGCCTTTAATTGATTGTTCAAATTCTCTAATTTTTGTTGGTTGCCTGCTTGTTTGATGACCATGATATTATTGTGTATCCCAGACCTGTGGGATTTGGTGCTGTTCCCATTAGAAATTTTATTTTCTAATCTAGCTATTTCATTCTCAATATTTTTCTTTTTCTTCTCATAGATAGTAATATTTTTTGTAATCGTTGAGATATATTTTTTCAGAATTTTATCTTCTTCGGTGATTATTTTTTTAACCATCTCGGTTATTTTAAGATTATTATCACTGTTTTTGACACTAACCAAGTGATGTCCAATGCTTGCTTCATTAGCATTGACTTTAGAGCGTTCGACAATTTTATCGGTACTGTTGTGTGTAACGAGTTTGATAAATTGCGTATTTGCCTGAATATTAAGACTCATAAAACCTCCTTTGCGACCTAAAAAATAATGGTAGAAATTACACTTTTACCGAAAAATCAAGACATTCTTATATATATCACAGCACGATCTACGAAATTCAACTTCCACCACGTCTATGGTTACTGAATTGAAATACACATAATTTTGTAAGACGATACAGTTTCTCTAATATGCAAAATATCAAATTTCATCACTCAAATTTTTTTCATTGATTTAAGTCAAGTTATCATGATGCCTTATCAAGGAAGATAACCCGGGCTATCAGCTCTCGGCTTCAGGGAGGAACTGGATATCGCAGCAGATCATCTCGAATAACGTGTGATATAGCGAAAATCGCAATTCAGTAATTACTCTACATCACAGCAGACACATCCATCAGAATTGATGCTTATGCATCTTTCGATGATTTCGGTTCTTTCTTTATCAAAGATGTGGATCCCCTATCGGTCTGCGTCCCGCGATGACCGGGCTAAGCAACACCGAGCATTATCCGCACAGTTCAGGCCAGCGCGAGGTAAATTTTGCCGCGAAGAATACGCGTACCGACGCGCGTGAGGTCCAGCATTATTAAAATAGCCATTGATGGCCAGCTCGGCTGTACGCGACTTCCTCTCCCGCAACTCGACATTTGATACCCCGAAGAGGGGCACATTGTTCAGTCGCTACAATCCCTCAACGGTCACATCGCCCGGTACAAACCGTTTTTTCAGTGCAACAACATTCACCCAGCATTTAAGCGTGGCCGAGGCCTGCGCCCATGGTTGAACCAATAAGGTCTAGAACCGCTTGCCGTTCTGAGGATTCAATAACGTCAAATCTCAATGTGGATAATGGCCGTTAACGCCTCAATGAGACTGTACAGTTCCCGTACAGGCACTTTAATTCCAATAAGCGCATCATCCGTGCAGGCATATACGGGTAGGCATATAATGTGGGGAAATAAAGCCCCTTGCAGCTCTCTATAAATGTGAATTAAGGCTCACCCCTATCTCTCCAACCCGTTAATCCAGCGTGTGACTGAACGGCGAGCACAGCAGAGCATTCTGGCAACTCCACTGACGCAGTCCCTCCGATGCAACAGCAACATGGCGGTAAGCCTACGGGCGTGGTTTTTGTCACGCGTTTTACGAATCGTCTTTTTCATCAGGCGTCTTTCAGTTCGGGAGATATAAGCGATGAACGACATGACTTGGTCGAAGTAGTGATTTGATGATTGATCAGATCGCAAAATAGGAACCGAGTTCCGCCCAAGTGATTGAAGGCCAGGTAAAACAGGAGATTGACGCACTGCTGGCGCAGGAACGCTTCGGCGTACGCGCGGAGATCCTACGCTATCAACAGACCACCAGCGGCGCGACCGAAACCGATAGCCGCGAGCGTATCGTGCAGGCCGGTTTGGCCGCCTGCCGCGCCCACGGTTCGCGCGGCGCGCCGTCTGCAGGAGGCCGGCGTGCCCTTCATGATCGGGCAAATGAATGAAAGCGCCACCGCCGCGGCGTTGCATGTTACGCACCTGACCCGGCCGCGCTTTCCGAACTGTATGGCGCCGACGGGCTGGAAGTAATGATTATCACCGGCCCGGAAAATATTTTTTATCTGACCGGTCAGCAAACGCCCGGCTACTACACCTTCCAGGCGCTGCTGTTGCCGGTAGAGGGAGATCTGGTGTTTGTCATCCGCCAACTGGAATATTGAAACTTTATCCCCAATACCTGGATTAGCGACGCCGCCATTTACCAAGACGGCGACAATCCTATCGATTTTCTGTTTGGCGTTCTGCGCGACCGTCGCTGGCTGAACAGCCGCATCGGGCATTGATAAGCGCGGCTGGTTCCTGCTGATTGCGGTGTATGAAGCCTTACAGGCGAAACTTGGCACCATTTACGACGGTGCCGGCGTCATCGAGCAACTACGCGCGGTGAAATCTGCAGCTGAGCTGGAGAAAATGGGCCACGCCGCCCGCTATATCGATGCCGGCACCGACGAAAACGCTCTGGTCACGGCCATGATGGACCAGGCGATTGCCGCCGGGTCGGAATATGTCGGCATGGAGCCGCTGGTTTCCTCCGGCACGCGCAGCGGCGTACCGCACGGCACCTGGCGTCAGTGAAACCATTGTCGTAACGGAAACCGGTTATCGCAGCCTCGGCACAATCCCACGGCTGCTGACCCTGATTAACGCTTAATAACCCTGCACCCTAAAGGATATCTGATGAAAGACATGACCGAATGCCGCGAACGCCTGCGCGGTATTTTCAATATCACCGTGACACCCTTCACCCAGAATGGCGACATCGACTACGCCGGGCTGGCCGCCAATATTGAACGGGTTATCGGCCTGGGCTATGACGGCATTCTGATAGGCGGCACCTACGGTGAATTTCCCGCCCTCTCCCCGGACGAGCGCGTGGCGATTTTTCGCCACGTCATGGTGGTGGTGAACGACCGGGTACCGATAATATTGTGCAGCGCCGGGTCCGATGCCCAGGTGGTAGCGCAACTCACCCAACTGGCGGGCGATCTCGGCGGGCTGCCGGGCCAGCCGTTCACAGGCACGCTGCGGCGCGAAATACAGATGGTGTTTCAGGACCCCTATTCTTCCCTACATCCGAAGCATACATTAATGCAGACATTAGCTGAATCGTTAAACCTTCTGCATGAACGCGACGTGATAGACCACATGTATGACCGGGCGGCGACGATGGCGCAGGGGTCATTGTCGACGGCGGCAATTAACCGCTGCGAAGGTTAATGCAGCGTGATCCCTAACGCCGGGCACCCTTGCGTGCTCGTCGGCATAAACTTCGCTCATTTCTGCCCGCGGCGACTACACTTTCTTACATCACCGACCGGTTAGAGCCACACGCGTTGTCAAAACAATAACGGCCCGACTGGCGAAATGGCCGGTTGCCGGTCGTACACCCGCCCGGCGGGAGGGAAGCAGCCAGACAGATCCGACGTCAATAATATAATAAGGAAGATGAGGCTATGGCGTTAAAGCAGGGAGTCAAATCACCGCGCGCAGGGGCAAAGTTAACCCGGCCATTACGCACCGGCCAACGGGCCGGCATCGCGCTATGTGCGTTACTTCTGAGCGCCTGCGCATCGCAGTACCGGGGCGGAATGCCAGGGGGAAATCAAAACGCTGGTGGGACAGCCGCTTGGCGTGACGCAGGCGCTGATTATTGACTGGTTCACGTCTTTCTCGGTCGCCATGCCGAAAATGACCGTGGAAAGCGGGCCGCTGAAATCCACCGATCGTCATAAATATATCCCTTCTGCCGTCACCCAAGAGGCTATTTGGCGCAAAGGGTTTCCGACCATAAATTCAGTATCATCAATGCGCCAGAGAATAAATGGGTGACCTACACCTGCCCTTGAAGGCGGCGCCGGACCTTCATTTGTCAGCCACGGCACGGCACGCGCCTGTCTGTTTGCTTTGCAACGTTCCCTAGCGCATCACTCCCGGGCGGGTTAGCGGTCCTCTCTCGCGGTTTTTTCGACAAAAAGAACACCCTTCGTTGTCAGAATCCGCCTAAGAATATAATCACCCATCTTGACCTTTACCCGATGCCGGGTTGGCTGTTTACGGCGGCTTGGCGACAGTTAAAAACAGCAGCGGGTTACAAAAACATTCTATTTTATTCGAGGAATTATTATTGTTAATAACCAGGGCAGCCCATGCGCTGAGGTATTGTGAGCTGCAGAAGAAGCGAAAGGCGCACGACAAGATCGGGATAGGGGCGGCCAGTAACTGGCCAGTCCCCTCCCACACCGCCCTTCATGATTCCTGCGTTCAGGAAGCACGCACCAGCCGGATCACTCCAGCGTCGTTAACGTACTTCCTTAAACGATCAATCAGAATGTCGTGGTTAATCCGATCAAAGAACTTCGATAGATCAACATCAACCACAACGCGGTAGCCATCTTGTACGTACTGATGTGATGCAAGAACAGCGTCATGCCCACGACGACCGGGGCGAAACCCGTAGCTGTATTCACTAAAAGTGGGATCGATCAGTGGTTGCAGTGCCTGGAGCAGTGCCTGTTGAATCAGACGGCCGATGACGGTGGGTATCCCCAGTTCACGTTCGCTTCCATCCGGTTTTGGGATGCCTACGCGTCGTACCGTTTCACCTCGCCCTGAAACGATCGCTCCGCTGGCGCGGACATCTGATGCAATACACGATTCATCGGCAAGGCGTTTGATGCTCCTTCTCGTTCGGCCCTTCGCCCAGATTGCGACTACTACGATCTCTGCTGACTTCTCGCTCCGGCTTGCACCGTCGCCCTTTCAGGTGTCAGGCGAGATCTCCCCAGGTAAGAACGCATTCCTTCACTGCACAACCACCGGATCTACGCCACCTCGCCTTGACCACAAGAGTTTCACGGTTTCTAGCCCACTCACCCTGCTCGCCAGCGCCTTCTATCCGATTCTTGTTCATCGGCTCGCAGTTTCTCTCTACACTTCCTCCCCACGCTCAGTCACCCTTGCGCAGTTGTGCTTCGCTCACTGTGGCCAGCTCGCGGCGGGACTTGCACCCACAAGAGTGCGCCCATGCTGGGCGCACTAAAAAAGCCCGGGAAAACCGGGCAATGTAAGAGCGAAGGAGGATGGTACAGTGGTTTTATTAAATGATAGCATTGGCGTCCCAGCGTGTAATGAGTGCTGTTTACCAGGGAATTGCGTCATCCTCCAACGCTTAGGGAGATACGCCTATGTCAGGAAATAAGCGCATGGATAGCCCGCTTTTTTAGCATCATTATTCCCAGCGCCATGAACACCTTAGGTTAGCGATATCCCCCCGTTTAATAAGACCTGACCGGCCGCGAGTTCTAGAATATTGGCCCGTTTCCGCCAGCGAAGGCGATATTAACTCCTGGTCGCCGCATAAGCTGCGTTGGCTGAGTAATTATTTCTCTGACCAAGTAGCAAATAATAGGCTGGATAACATGATTTAACGCATAATTTGATTAACCGGGGGGTCAACTAACCCACAACGCCAGCGAGCATCCTCGTGCCGGGTGTAGAATTACTTCTGACAGAGGTAGCCACTAAATTTCGCGGCGTGCAGGCGCAACGACTATCGGTTGCAAACCTCTATCCTGCGGCGGTGGGATAAAACAGATCTGGTGTTGGCACCTAACACTCTACCCTCGTAGCGGCACCGTCCTTGCCTACGGTTTGACGGTCTTTGCCAATGACGCAGCATCAATCCTGCCCTGCTGACCAACGATATTGCGCGTCGGAAACCGGCTCCAGCCAGGTTACCGTGGCGCCCCCGACTCGGGCCGGCGCCGGCGTCTGGAAAGGAGAATCGATCCTGACCCGGCCGGTGAAATAGGCCTCCGATCCGATGGCGGAGGGGATTGATGCGCTGCGGCGAATGTTCATAAAGGTTTTCTCGCTCTGAAGGGATGCGACCAGCCTATCAGCCCACCAGCGTGACGATTAGCGGGGCAAAGAAGAATAGCGTTATGAATCTTATTCATCAGTCAACCCGCTATAATGCGTTATCGACACTCGTTAAAGAGGACAGTTTGGGTGCTAAAAGAGAACTTCAATGATCTCATGGCGTTCCTCGTTGTCGCCGAAGAGCGCAGTTTTAACCGTGCGACGGCGCGGCTGGGGTTATCGCAATCCGCCTTAAGCCACTCCATGCACAATCTGGAAGAGCGGATGGGTATTCGTCTGCTCACGCGTACCACGCACAGCGTATCGCCGACCCAGGCCGGTGACCGATTGCTCGCACGTATTGGGCCACATTTCAACGATATTGAAATTGAGCTTAATGCGATGAAAGACATGCGCGATGTGCCGGCAGGAAATATCCGGATCACCGCCGGTGAGCATGCCACCGATTATATTCTCTGGCCGGTATTGCGCACCTTTATGCCGCAATGGCCGGATATACAGGTTGAGGTGACGGTGGATAATGCCTTGACTGATATCGTTAGCCACCGTTTTGATGCAGGGGTCCGCCTGGAAGAGCAAGGTGGCCAAAGATATGGTGGCGATCCCGATAGGTCCGCCAATGAGGATGGCGGTCGTAGGATCACCCGCTTATTTCACCCGCCATCCACCACCGCTGACGCCATCGGATCTGCAACACCACCGCTGTATCTCGATGCGCTCGTTGACGCTGGGCGGGCTGATGCCTTGGGAATTTGCACGCGACTGCAAAGAATTGCGGGTACGGATTGAGGGCCAGTTGATTATCAATGCCCTCCGCCATCGTATTGCAGAGGCGAAGGCCGATATGGGTCTGATTTACCTGCCTGAAGACACCGTCGCTCTGGAAATTGCCAAGGGACGCCTTATCCTGGTGTTAGAGGAGTGGTGTGACGTTTTTCCCGGCTATTATCTCTATTATCCAAGCCGACGTTAGCACACGACGGCATTCTCCCTCTTCGTCACGGCCCTGCGCGCCAACAGGGAGGCGGGCGCAGATTGACGGCCGCTATTCCCCCAGCCACCCACTACCGGCTAAGCGCAGCGCCTGGCGTATACCTTCGGGCGCCGGCGGCGTCAACGTCACAGCAGATTGTGAGCTGGCGCACGTTTGGGAAATTTTTCAATAACATAGTGAAATAATGGAATTGTTCACGACACCGTTCCCGCCAAGAATACCTCCGAGCCTCCGGCGCTGACGATGCAGTTGATTATTCAAATACCTACCGCGGCGGCCCAGCGGGCATCGCCTGACAACGGGCTTTCCACCTCCAAATGACGGCTGCCGTCGGCCCAACGGCCGATTCATGTGCAGCGTTATCGCGGCAGGGTAAACCCGCCTGTTATGAAACGCATTCGACACGCTTAATTGCTGATTCCATTTTTGCGAGGGAGATAAATGTCGCAGCATCCTGACTATGACAACATGCGCGTTTATAAGAAGAAAAACATCACGATGCTTCGCTCTTTAGCCTATGCCATGACGGACCTGAATGGATCAGCCTGGGGAACACTGGTCAGTTCTTATTTGATGTTATTCTTGACCACTTTCGCCGAACTTAATGCCGGCCTTGTTGGCACCATGTTATTTGTCTTGAAACTACTCGATATGCTGGTGTGCGGCACTATCGGCGGCGTGTCGGATCATCTCTTTAGTACCCGTCTGGATCGTCGGCTTGGCCGCCGCCATACATTATTTATCGTTGGGGCGATATTAACGCTTATTTGCTTCCCGCTCCTCTTTACCGTGCAAGTAGGTTCCTATCTGTGGTATTTCATCGTCTTGTTCCTGCTGGACACCGCGCAATCATTTAACAACATTGCCTATGAAACGCTGGCGACCGAGATGACCGATGACGCCAATGAACGGGTAAAGCTGAGTTCGGTACGGATGTTTATCTCCGCATTTGGTACCTTTGCGGTAACCAGATTGCCCGCCATTTTGCTTTCCGCCCTGGGGAAAGACAGCGCCGAGGACTACACCCTTTCTGGCATCATTTTCGGCATTGCGCTGTGCGCCGGCACACTTATCACCTATTTTACCACCTGGGAATTTTCCCCTCGATACGTGGCAGAGTTTGAACAAAATACCAAAACCGCTGAAAAGAAAACAGTTCTGTATGCTTTCAAGGAATACGGCCGGGTTTTAAAAACCAAGGCCTGCCGCAGGACCTGCACCCTCTATTTCGTCTCTTATTTTGCCAAGGATTGTTTTAATACCGCTTTTTTCTTTTTCGTCGCGTTTGTGCTGGGCCTTTCCCAGGCGATGGCACAAGCGGCCTCCTCCCTTTCCATCATTGGCCTGATCGTGATCCCCATCGCCACCTATTTTATGTACCGGTACGGGCCGAAATGGCTCTGGACTTGGGCTTTCTCGTTGATGATCCTAGTTCTGGTCTATTATTATCGTCTGCTCAAATCACTACCGTCATTTCAATATCTGCACTCCATGGCAAAGCAAAAGTTTAAAATAACCAACTGGTCCACTTACAACAAAGCTCTCAAGCAGCGCGGGGCTCTGACGATATGGCTGGATGAGTCGGCAATTGTTGCATGGGCGGAAAAAACAACGCCTGAACGGCGTGGCCGGCCGCTTCACTACGCAGATATGGCTATCACCACTGTTCTGATGATGAAACACGTGTTTGGCCTTTCGTTAAGGGCTTTACAGGGCTTCGTTGACGCCATTTTTAAACTGATGGTGCTGCCGCTAAGATATCCAGACTACTCGCTGATCAGCAAAGCTGCATATGGCTGCAGACAGTGTAACGCATGAGATTATCTGTGCTGACTTATTCAGGCCCTACCAGCTCTGATAAACCAGACCCAGCGGAAAATCAGGGAAGTGTTGGCTGATGGCGCTTACGATACCCGCTACTGTCATGATGCTCTGCTGAGGAAGAAAATAAGGCCTCTTATTCCTCCACGAGGTGGGGCGCAATATTGGCCAGACCGATACCATGAGCGTAACTACGCCGTTGCGAATCAGCGTCTAAGCGGCAGTAACGATGTATGGAAAAAGCAAGTGGGCTATCATCTAAGTCTGCGTGACTATGATGCGCAGGTAGGTGAGGCGTTAGGAATGCCGAACAGCATCCGGATCGCATAACAATCGATCTGCTAGGGGGGCGTAGTCACAAGTTCTGATTTATTCAACAAAGCTACCGACGGCGCCAAACTCGCCATTATGCTGGCCTTTATCATTATTCCACTCATATGCTTACTGTATTCGCTCTATCTTGCTCGCACCTTTAACCTTAATCCGCACACCTACAAAATCATCAAAGACGAAATGACCCGCCTGCAGCAGGGTGGCTCAAAAGCGGACGTTGATCCTATCACCCGCGCCGTAGTTGAAGATTTGACGGGTTATCCTTACGCTGAAATTTGGGATGCCAATAAATAATGACCCGCTATAACGCCACACATTACCCCCACCTGCAGGATGCCATTGACGCGACCGCAGCGGCCGCCTCACCTGGCGCCAGCGCGGAGCTGGTCGTTCCCGCAGGTCTCTATGAAACCGGTCCTCTGACGCTTTATAGCGATTTAATTATCACGCTGGATCCGGGGGCCATCATTCGCTTTATCGCTGACCCCGATTGCTATCCGCCGCTATAGACGCGCTGGGAAGGTATTGAGTGCTATGCATGCGGCCGCTGATGTATGCGAGCGAGGCCCATAACATTACCCTGTGCGGCGAGTGTATTATTGATGGCGCGGGCCAGTGGTGGGGGATACCTTTCGCCAGATCGAAGCAGAAGACCGCATGACCCCCGCGAACCTTATGAGCTGGCGCTCGCCGAACGCAATCCCGATTATCTCTCCCGCCCCGGAGGCAGAGCGCGGCCGCAAACGCAGTTTCTTCGTCCGCCGCTGCTGCAATTTTGGAAATGCAGCCAGATTCGCCTTGAGGATATCACGCTGCAAAATTCGCCTTTCTGGACCTGCCATACTGTGTATTCGCGGGATATTACCCTCAAGGGCATCAAAATAATCAATCCCGCCGATGCGATCAATACGGACGCCATCGATCTTGACTCCTCGGAAAATATCCTCATCGAAGAGTGTCTTTTCGATGTCGGCGATGATGCCGTGACGTTGAAATCAGGCTCAGGCGCGGATGGGTTACGCATTAATATGCCAACACGCGGCGTCTCGGTCAGCCAGTGTAAAATTTTGGCAAGTCACGGCGGTATCGCCATCGGATCCGAAACCGCGGGGGGGGGGGATCGAGGATGTGACGGTACGCGATTGCGTCTTTGAAGGGACTCAGCGGGCGATACGACTGAAATCACGGCGCGGCCGGGGCGGCACCATCAAGAATATCACGCTGAGCAATCTGACCATGACCGGCTGTTGGTGCCCGATTGTCATCGGACAATATTTCGCGCCCGGTGTCCTGCCGGCCAAGCGCGACACCACGTTATCTGAAGCACCGCAACCGCTAACGGCCATGACGCCGCGGATAGAGAACGTGCGGATAGCCCATGTGCTGGCGACCGATGTCCGCGGCGCCATCGCCGCTTTTATTGTCGGGCTGCCCGAAGCGCCTATTCAAAATGTCACCATAACAGACTATCGCTACGCTGGCGCAGGAAGACCAGTTGCTTCCAACCTGGCATACCGAACCCACCGAAGGTCATTTCCACGATGACGACCGCGATATAAAAGTGATTAACGCCGACAATGTGACCTTCTCGTAACGCGTCAGCCCGACGCATCGCGCCGGGCTGACGTTTCCCTTAACCGAGGCCACGCTTACCTGACCGCGCGAGTGGTCCAGGACTTATTTACGCGCGTCCAGCAGTTGGGCTGCATTTTGCGGCGTCACTTCGGTCCAGGGTACAGAATAGCGCTTGGCCTCGCCGCCGTCCCAATTCATTTGGCCGGCATACTGCTTCCAGATATCCGACTGCGGTTGGTAGCTATCGCCTTTCACCGCATGCAGCGCAACGTCAATCGATCCCTGCATCTGCGCGTGCGCATCCTGCAGAATCGATACCATTTCGCCCGCCTGCACTGCGCGGATGGCATCGGATACACCATCAACGCCGGCAATGGCGAAATCTTTCACGTTCAGATTGGCGCTTTTGATAGCTTCGATAGCGCCCAGCGCCATTTCGTCGTTTTGCGCAATGACGCCATTAATCTGGCCTTTATGCTTCTGCAACCAGTTTTCCATCAAAGGCAGCGCTTCAGCGCGCGACCAGTTGGCGGTTTTGCGCTCCAAAACTTTGATGTTGCCCGCGACGCATTCGGCGATAGCCTTATCGTTACCGTGCCCACGCTGGATCTCGCCGCTGCCTCCTTTTGGGCCTTCGATAATCACCACGTTGCCCTTGCAATTCATTTTCTTCAGCACGGACTTGGCTTCCAAATAACCGCCCAGCACATCGTCAGAGACCACTTCCGACGTCATTTTGTAGGTATTCAGCCGGGCATTGGTGACGATAACCGGAATTTTGGCTTCGTTCGCCATAGTGACCACGTCAATATTGGCCTCGTAGTCCATGGGGTTGATGATGATGGCATCAGCATGGGTCTGAATAGCGGTTTCGGCCTGGTTGTTTTGCACCATCGGATCATAACGGCCGTCATACATGGTCAATTGGACATCGCCGCTTTTTACAGCCGGGTGCTCTTTCGCCGCTTTTTCCATCAGTTGGACAAACTCTGCTTTCATGCCATACATCAATACGGCGATTTTTACCGGCGCAGCCTGTGCCACTACACTATTGGCAAAAAACAGGCTGGAGGTCAGTAACGCTATTTTCGTCATCTTATTCATGGATGCTCCTGGTCATGTAGGGAAACCGCGTGAGTTATTGGTGTTTTAATCGCGCTGTTGTTTGCGCGAAGGGTCGAGCAATACCGCCACAACGATTAATGCGCCTTTGATAATCTGCTGGTAATAAGACTGCACGCCCAGCAGGTCAAGTCCGTTATTCATTACGCCGATAATCAAAATACCGAAGAAGGTGCCGACCAGAGTGCCTACGCCACCCGCCATACTGGTGCCGCCAATGACCACGGCCGCAATGGCGTCAAGCTCATAGGCGGCCCCTGCGCTGGTCTGCGCGGAGCCGGTGCGGGCGGTCAATATAAGACCGGCGATACCCGCCAACGCGCCGCACAAGGTGTAAACCAGGACTTTGATTTTCACCACGCTTATCCCGGACGTGCGGGCGCTTTTCTGATTGCCGCCCACCGCATAGACATAGCGTCCAAACAGAGTTTTATTCAGCAGCACCCAGCCCAGGGCAAACAGGGCGATAAACAAAATGACAGGCACCGGTATCCCCAGCACATAGCCATTACCCAACCAGCGAAAATCCGGATTGAGCTGCGAGACCGGGTTACCGTCGGTGGTGAGCAACGCCAGACCGCGCGCCGCCGATAACATACCCATGGTGACAATAAACGGCTGCAGGCGGTAACGAGCCAGAATGGTACCGTTAATCAACCCGCAGACAATACCAATGGCCAACGCCACCAGCATCGGCATAATCAGCGCGTGGGCGCTGTCGCCAATCGACAGGCCGCTATTGGTCGTGGCAAAACGTGCTGCAACGATGCCGCTCAACGCCAGTACCGAGCCGACAGAAAGATCGACGCCTGCGGTAATAACCACAAACGTCATACCGATGGCCAGAATGCCGTTAATGGAAATCTGACGTAATACAATCAGCATATTTTCATTTCTGAGAAAATAATTATTACTCCAGGCGCCGTTTGCCACCTGAACCTCACCAATAATGGTCACGACAAGGCAAAGAACAAAAAACGCGATGATAATGCCGTATTTGTGCAGGCGCCGTTTATTGCGCGCAATAAACGTCAGCCCCTGGGTCAGTGAATGCGTACTGTCCATAATAAGGTTCTCGTTAATTTAATTATGCCGGCTTTAAACCGCCAGCTTCATCAATTCCGCCTGGGTCGACTGTCCGGCCTGCACTTCCCCCGCCAGACGGCCGTCTTTAAACACAATAATTCTGTCGCTCATGCCAATAATTTCGGGCAGTTCGGAGGACACCATGATGATGCCTTTATCCTTCAGCGCGAATTCAGACATGAACCGGTAGATTTCCTTTTTGGCGCCCACATCAATCCCGCGCGTGGGTTCATCCAACAACATGACCTGCGGGTCGAGCAGCGCCCAGCGTCCAAGCACGACTTTCTGCTGATTGCCGCCGCTGAGATTACCGACGATATGTTCTCCGTCCGGGGTTTTGACGTTGAACCTTTTTATCATTTCCGCAGAACGCTTCCGCTCCAGCTTATCGTTGATAAAACCGCCGCGGCTGATGGAGGTAAACGAGGCGATGTTAATATTTTCCATGACCGATCGGCACAGCACCAGCCCGGTATCCTTGCGATCTTCTGTCACATAAGCGATACCGCTGGCAATAGACGCTTTGGGCGAATGACGGGCCAGTTGCCTGTCGCCAATCCTGACCGAACCGCTGTCGGCATGCTTGATACCAAAAATCAGATCGAGAAATTCGCTGCGCCCTGAACCGACTAGACCGTAGATACCGAGTATTTCCCCCCGCTTGAGCGTCAGGCTGATATCGCGGATCTTGCTGCCCCAACTGAGGTTTTTCACCTCCATAATCACGTCTTCGCCCGGTTGGTTAAATTTGGCGAATTCGTCTTTGAATTCCCCGCCGATGATATGCTCAATCAGCTGTTCGCGGGTGATATCGCGCAGGAAGCCTTCATGAATATAGGCGCCGTCGCGAAAAATGGTGTAGCTGTCGGCTATCTGGAAGATTTCCGACAGGCGATGGGACACGTAAATGATACCCTTGCCTCTCTGTGCCAGACGGGTAATCACCTGGAATATTTTCTGCACATCCTCTTCGCCAATCGCCGAGGTGGGTTCATCCATGATGATAATGTCGGCATCGGCATGGGACATCGCCTTGGCAATTTCCACCAGTTGCTGTTCAGCCACGCTCAGGTTGCGCATTTTTTCCGTTGGCGACAGGGCGAACTGTAGGTCTTCCAGCAGCGCCGCGGTCTGCTGATTCATTTTACCGAAATCAACAAAACCGAGCCGGCGCGGCTCGCGCCCCAACCAGATGTTTTCCGCGACCGTCAAGTCAGGGATCGCGCTCAGCTCCTGTTGTACAATGGCCACGCCGGCTTCCAGGGCCTCTTTGGGATGCGCGAATTCGCAGCGTTTCCCGTTGATAAAAATATCGCCGCCGTCCGGCTGAATAAAGCCCATCAGGATGCTGAGGAAAGTGGATTTTCCAGCGCCGTTGCCGCCGCACAGGGCATGAATCGACCCGCGCCGCAGACAAAACTCGGCGTTTTTCAGCGCCACGACGGGGCCAAAGCTTTTTTTGACCTCCGTGACCTCCAACAAATAGGCCGCTTCAGCGCCGGCGTTTTCACTGCTCATAGGCTCACCCCATATTCTTGTTGCAGCAGGCGCAGATAGCCCGGATAAAGCTCGGCGTAGCGCTGCTGGCGCTGCGAATCCGGGCGACAACGGCTGTCCTCATCCAAATGGACAAAGCGTTCGCACAGCGACTGCAACTGTTCACGGGCCGGACGCTGCGGGTTTTGCGCCACGCGCAGGGACCAGATAGCCTGAATGGCGGCGCCCAATGCGGCGGCTTCTTTTTCCACGGGACAGACCACCGGGCAATTCATCACGTCCGCCACAATTTGCCGCCAGCGCGGACTGCGGGCACCGCCGCCGGTCAGGCGAATTTCCGTGACCGCGATCCCCTGCTGACGAAACAAGTCCATACCGAAGCGCAGCCCGTAGGTGGAGCTCTCTACCACCGCCAGGCAAAGATTGGCCGCGGTGAAATTATCCGCATCCAGATTATGCAGACTGGCCTTGGCGCCAGGCAGTTGAGGCACCCGCTCGCCGTTGAAGAACGGCAACATCAACATGCCGCCGGCGCCGGGGTCCGCCTGTTCCAGCGCCTGGTTGAATGCGCTGACATCCTTATCAAGCAACTTTTGCACGGCCCCGCTGGCGGAGGTGACATTCATGGTGCAAATCAACGGCAACCAGTTGTTGGTGCTGGAGCAAAAACCGGCGATCATTTCCGAATCGGCCACCACCGGCGCATCAGCACAGGTAAATAAGGTGCCCGACGTGCCCAGGCTCATGGTCAGAATCCCCGGCTGGATATTGCCGGTGCCGATGGCCGCCATCATGTTATCGCCGCCGCCGCTGGCCACCGGCGTACCTGGCGTCAGCCCCAGACGTTTGGCCGCCTGAGCCGTTACCCCGCCAATACAGGTTTCAGCGCTTACCAGCGGCGGCAGCGCACGCCACAAACGGCCGCTGCTGTCGATTTTATCGATGGTGTCACGATCCCAGCAGCGCTGACGAATATCGAATAGACCGCTGCCGGAGGCATCGCCGTATTCCGCCACGCGCTGCCTTGTTAACCAGAAATTGAGGTAGTCGTGCGGGAGTAACACCGTCGCCAGCCGCTGCCACAGTTCCGGATGTTGCTTCTTGAACCAGATGATTTTGGAAGCGGTATAACCAGTGGTAACCATCAATCCAAGTTGCGCCAGCGATCCGCTGATACCACCGAGCTGCTCCAGCAGCCAGTCGTTTTCCGCCGCGGTTTCGGTATCGCACCACAGCTTGACCGAATGCAACACCTCGCCCGCCTCGTCGAGCGCGACAAAACCGTGTTGCTGGCCCGACACCGCCAACCCTTGAATGTCCTCCGGGTTGACCGCTGCCGCGTCGATGGCGCGACCGAACGCGCTGACCAGCGCGTCGACCCACCATTGTGCCTGCTGTTCGCGGCGCCCGGAGGCGTCGCTTATCAGCGGATGCAAGGCGCTGCCTTCACCGAGGATCCTTCCGGACTCGTCATCGACGATTACCACCTTCGTCCCCTGCGTACCGCAGTCGATACCGGCAAAGATCGCCATGTGTTACTCCATTTCCAGCATGATTTTGATATCGCTCGGGCTCCCCGCGGCAGCGCGATCGAACGCCTCGATGGCATCGTTGAATTTGTAGGTTTGCGAAATCAGCGGCTGGACTTTCAGCTTGCCAGCGCTGAGCAGCCGCAGCGTGCGGGGATACATGTTGGCATAGCGGAAAATGGTCTTGAAAGTGACCTCCTTCTCCTGGGCGGCAACGATATCCATCGGCGCGGCATCAATCGGCATCCCCACAAGCACCGCAGTTCCACCGGGGGCGATATGATCGCTGATGCTGGCGATGGCCTGCTTCGCCCCGCTACATTCAAACACCACGTCCGCGCCGTTACCGGAGGTCAGAGCGGCGACTTTCTCGGCCAGATTGCCGGTTTTGATATTGACCGCATGCAGCCCGGGATAACTTTCAGCGACTTTCAATTTTTCCGCGAACATATCGCAGATAATGACATCGGAACATCCGCCTGCCAGCGCAGCGAGCGCCGTCACAACGCCGATCGGACCAGCACCGATGACCAGCGCAATATCGCCGGGTTTAATGCCGGCTTTGGTTGCGGCATGCATACCGATCGCCAGCGGTTCCACCATTGCGCCTTCGGAGAAACTGACATTGTCCGGTAATTTGAAGGTAAACGCGGCCGGATGGACTACCGTTTCGCGCAGACAGCCGTCGATGGGCGGCGTGGCCCAGAATCGGACCGCTGGATCCAGATTATAAATGCCGGCGCGGGATTGTGCGGATTGCATATCGGGAATGCCCGGTTCCATGCAAACGCGATCGCCTTGCTGTAAATGACGAACATTTTTCCCGACGGCTAGCACAACGCCGGCGGCTTCGTGGCCGAGGACCATCGGCGCTTTAACCACAAACGGGCCGATACGGCCATGTTGGTAGTAATGCACATCGCTGCCGCAGATGCCGACGGAATGAATTTTTATCAGTACATCGTCATCACCAGGCTGCTCGTTAAATTCGCGATCCTGAATGGCAATTTTGCCCAATTCTTCAAGCACTAATGCTTTCATAACACGTTTTTCCTGATCATTTTAATGATATCGATATCATTATCTTGCGGCGGATACTAAATGACTTATCGCTGAAAATCTGTGAGGTGGGTTAAAAAATGAGGAAATTTGTAAACATTAAGACTATTTTGGCCGTAATAATAGTCTCAATCGCCGCCTGTTAGCGGTGTGAACGGCTTTTTGTCAATGATACCGATAACATTCACCCTAGTAGGAGGACGTCATGACAACGCATGAAAAAGCGCGGGAAGAAACGGCATCCGTGCTGAACGAGGCAGGCATCGTTATCACCGAAGCGGAAAAGGAAAAGATTGAAATCGCCGATTTTGGCCTACAGAGTTATCCTGTTTCCGGCCTACAATTACTGACCTATTGTAATTCGCCACGCTATTGTGCGAAGGAGCTGGTGTTATTCCCCGAACAAACGTGCCCAGAACACTTGCATCCGCCGTTCGACGGCACGCCCGGTAAGCAAGAAACCTTTCGCTGCCGCTGGGGAGAAGTTTACCTGTTCGTCGACGACCCCACCCTGGCCCTGAATCACGGCGAAGTGGCGCCACCGGCCGGCGACGAAGAGTGGTATCATTGTCAGCGCTACATCGTACTGCGTGCAGGGGGACAATATACCATCCCTCCCAACACCCGCCATTGGTTCCAGGCCAGTGCACAGGGTGCGGTCGTGTCCGAATTTTCCTCCGAAAGCCGGGACGATTTGGACATATTTACCGACCCTCGCGTGCGACGCGTGGCATAAAACGGGGAAGATCATTCGCTTCCGGCACAGGGATGTGTCATGATACTAAAATGATACAAAATGATAAAAACATAGGAGTGTAAATTGGCACCAGGCAGGAAGGTCAAGGCTACGCTTGCAAGCGTAGCCGCACAGTCCAACGTCAGCAAAATCACCGCATCGCGCGCGTTCTCCCATCCGGAGAAGGTTCATCCGGATACGCTCAGGCGCGTGCTGGAAACGGCGCAGGAGATGGGCTACGTTGTGAACACGGCGGCGAGAAATCTGCGCGCCAGAGCCAGTAAAACGATAGGCATCGTCAATCCCGATATGGGCAACCCTTTCTTCGGCAATCTGACCAAGCTCATGACGCTTGAAGCGCAGAAGGCCGGTTATGACACGCTGGTCTTCGATTCATGGGAATCACAAGAGCAGGAAAACCGTATTATCGACAAGCTTATTGGCTACGGCGTCGATGCGATAGTGTTGTCGGTCATCTCTGCCGATCAAAACTATCGACCGGCGTACTTCGAGCGGCTGGCGTTATTGAATATTCCGATCATCCTGGTGGACCGCGAGCTGGATATTGCCTCCTGCAGCGGCGTATATATCGACAATCTCGATTGCGGGCTACAGGCGGGCCGCTTTTTACAAGAGCAGCAGGCGCAGCGGGTGGTTGTGGTGTCCGGTCCGGACGACTCGAACGTCGCCCGCGAAAGGGTTACCGGCGTTACCGCCGCACTGCAGGGCAAAATAGCGCACCTGGATATTCTGTATGCCGATTTTTATATGGATGTGGCCTGGCAGGTCACCACGTATTATCTCAATCACCAGCCGGCGCCAGATTATTTCGTAGGCTGTAATAACCAGATATCGCAAGGCATCATCAAATCCTGCATTGACCATCGGCTGCGACCGATGCAGGATGTTTCCGTTTTTAGCATCGATGAAATTCCCCATGCCGCCGTTTTCGGATTCAATTTCCCCTGTATCGCCCATGATCTGTATGAGATGGCCTGGCAGGCGATTAATCTGGCGGTACGCCGCGCCTCGGATAGTCAAATCAAACCGGGTAAAGTGATTATTCGCGGTAAAATGATGGTATGACGCGGGCTGGTTTGTCCCGGACATCCCCCGTTGTACCAAGCGCATACCGCTCACGCGGTGCCGCGTCCAACGCGTTCGCTGAGCGCCCCCAGTCCCCCCTTTTCCCCGCAACGGCGATTTTTGCAAGAAAGTGCTACATCCCGCTCCAGCGGTTCCGCCCGGGACATAGACTGCCCTGCTGCCCCCTCACCCGACTGCGCAGGCATTATGCCTGAGTCTTATTCCATGCCTTGAGCAGACGTGGTGTCCCGCGACGACCTGACACTTTGCGCAAGCCTGAACATCGCTTCCTGCGCTGTTGCCGGCGGTCTACATCCGGCCGCGCGGCGGATGAAGCGCATGCCTGTTTTAGCAATAACTCATTAAAAAGCGCTTTTGCTCTTTTCCCTATATTTAGAAGGGATTAATACTACTCCTGTGCTGCACAGTGCAATGACCCATTCCTCAAACAATAAGCAGGAGATAATCGATGTCTATCGTCACTTCCCTCATAAGTGAGTCATCCGCACATCACCTTTCATCAGCTCGCTCTCGGTGAAGCGGAAAACGTTGCATTTCATCGATCGGCCGCCACCGGGTGGGCGAAAAGCCGTAGTCCGGTTCCCCCCTCACCTCCGCTACCGGATCACCATGCCGGCCCTCTGACTGCGGAAGACCGCAGGCCCTCACCGGACCGTTGGGGCGGTCTCTGGAACAATATTGCCGTCTGGCGGCGCAAGAATGAAGAGGTTTGCCAACAGGAGGCGCTGACCGCGGAAACAGGCGCAACCGGCACGTTGGTGGGGACGCTCAAACGCCTTACCGATTTGCTTTTAGGAGCAAGTTTACTGACTGGCCTGAGTAGCACGGGCGTAATGCCACCGCGTCGTCGTTCTTTAGGCTCGGACTGGCGGGGATGGCCCGCTCCGTTCTCGCTTGAAGATCCCATGGGCGAGACCCTCCTGCGCGAAAACGCCGGCTGGCAGAGCGGCGGCGCAGGTTTGGCTATAGCCAAACGGCAGATGCCCTTATTGCCTCGCCATGACCAGGTTGAAACTTTCCCGCTTTATACCCTGCTCGAAAAAACCCTTAATAGTATCGCTGTGGAAAAAGAGAAAAACCGCGTTTACGTCGCCATCCTCAATCATAACCGGCGCAAGTACGGTGATGGAAAGCTCTACCGCATGCAAAAGAAGAATCGGGGCAATCATTTTCACCACGTGCGGTATGTCGACATGGACGGCAAACTTATTCCCGTCAGGGTGGTGCGGTATCCGGGTCAGCATTTGAATTATGAAATCTACGATGTGGGCCATCCAGCCGCAAAAGGGTTTCCCATAAAATTTGACGGCGCCCGTTGGGTGTTTGATAAGCCGCCGGCGGAGCCGTTGAACACCCGCCCAGCCTCTTATCGCGGCGGAGCAAATCACGTCCATAATTTCTCCTCGCCTGCGGACGTGGATCATGTGTTTCTGCGATTCGGTTAGTCGCTCGCGAGGAGGGGTCTCACCCGTGCTTAGCCGACCACGGCACAGCCATGGTCACTCGCTCCGCTCCGGTATTGGCGCCAACAGCGGCAAAATAAGCCTCCCCTTTGCCAACCACATCGTCTATGGCCGCAGGCCGCCATAGACGATAACCCTCAGCCGACAAAAGACGCTTAAGCGCCCCTTAGCCCGCGACATCATCATGATCGGTCGTGAACGACAGGCTTTCCCAAGCATCGATTTCTGCCAAGCGTTCCGTCAATGCTTTGCGAGCGATCGCCAAGGCATCGGAACCGAGCAATAAATGCCGGGGCGGTGTCTTTTCGTTCGCCAATCGAAGAATGGCGGGTCCGAATTTCACCGGGTCGCCCGGCTGCTTATGATTATATTCCCGGTACACGGCTTCCGTTTGCTCTCTGACATCATCATAATCCGCGATGGGATCAGCGGAAAAACGGACCGAACTGGCGTCAAGAAAATCGGTGCGGAAATAGCCCGGCTCGACGACGGTCACATGAATGCCGAAAGGGGCTAAATCGCGCGCCAGGTTAATGCTGAAACCTTCAACTGCAAACTTGGACGTGCCATAAAGGGTACATAAATCGAAAGCCGGTCGGTATGGGCCGTAAAGGCCGCGCGGGCCGCTTCGCTATCCCGTGCCGTCACCACGACATTGTCCCCTGCCGCGAGTACGGTCTGCGCCAGTTGGGCGCCCAGCCCGCGGCCTGCTCCCGTGATAAGCCAAGTTTTATGCGTCATAGTATCAGTCTCCTATCGGGTAAAGAGATAGCGTTGTTGGGGAAGCGCGACGTGCGCTTCGAGGGTGCGCAGGCAGAAAGGATATCGCCCGTGCTCATGGCCCGTGGTCGCCGCGGGATACCCGACTCCAAACACCGCTATAGTGTTTAAGCGTAGGCAGGCACAGCGTTGACGAAAAGGCGTATTCCTCTTCATTGATTGCCTGATACTATTCAAACCAGAAATAGAGCGATTATCAGGCGAAAATGAGTTTTCATCAGGATGTAGGAAAAATGCGCGACGCTATTGCCTCGATACCGCGTCAAATGGCGCTGCTGCTGGACACGCTTGCCCGCGCCGAGGGTTACACACGCTCATTGCTTGAGGGTATACAGTTTATGCGGGCCGAACACCCACTCGAACGTACCCCGGTGCTGTATGATCCCTGCATCGTCATCGTATGTCAGGGCCGTAAGCGAGGGTATTTGGCGGAAAAGGGGTATTGCTATGATCAGCACCACTATCTGGTTCTGTCCGTACCCTTACAGTTTCTCACGGAAACGGAAGCCAGCCCGCAATATCCCCTTCTGGCCGTGGCGATAGCCCTGAATATGGCGGTGCTGTCGGAGCTGGTCATGTGGCTTGACAGGCCCGGAACGCGGGCCTGCGACGCGCCGGAAGGCATTATCTACACGCCGCTGGATGCGGCAATAGCCGATACCACATTACGCCTGTTGCAGGCGCTGGCCTCAAAGGAAGAAGCACGCATCCTCGGCCCGCAGGTGGTGCGCGAGCTTTATTATCGAGTGCTGGTGGGGGAACGGGGCAATGCGCTTAGGGCGGCGTTGGCGAATCAAGGGCATTTCGCCCATATCTCCCGTTCGCTGGAGCGCATTCATCGCGGACTACCCCCGCGCTGTGTCCATCGCCACGCTGGCAGAAGATGCCGGGATGAGTGTTCCTGCTTTCCATAAACGCTTTAAAGCCGTCACCGGCACCTCGCCGCTACAGTACATTAAATCCTTACGCCTGAATCAGGTGCGATTGTTGATGATACGCAACTCTCTCAGTGCCACGTCAGCAGCGTTCAAAGTGGGTATGAAAGCCCGTCGCAATTCAATCGCGAATTTCGGCGTTTTTTCGGCCGCAGTCCGGAGGAAGAAGCGCGGAAAATGAAAGCAACCTTTGCCTTGCTGCCGCCGGTTTAACCCTGTGGGTCGCGCCGTTCTGCCTTTGCTGCTAGTGACTCAAGTTGGCTCGTCGCTATCGTGACGCGCCTGTGTCGGATTGTCACTATTCTGACGCGCCTGTAAGGACGTCAGCCAGGCACAGAACATATCCGCCATCCCCTCCGCCCAGCGGTTAACCGCTTTCGGCGAGCGGGCATTTTCTGAAACCGCATGGCCCACCGTGCTTAAGGTGGTGGTAATCAATTCCCCCGCCTGGACAAGGGTGGCCTGCGACGCGCCGGGCAGGACTTCCCGCATAAATGTTTGAAAAACAATGTCACCTGCGGCTTTCGCCTGCTGCGCTTCAGGCGCATCGCGATAAAGGGACGCGGCGTCGTTCAACGCGACGCGCATCGCGACTTCTTCACACTCGGATTGAATAAAACTGTGGACCAGGGTGCTCAGTCTGTCCAGCGGCGGCCTGCCAACCTCTTCCAAAATACGGCGCAACATTTCCGTGGTTTGCTGCCATTCATCGAACTGCAGGCGAAAAAGAATCGCCGCTTTGTTGGGGAAATACTGATACAGGGAGCCAATGCTGACGCCGGCTTTTTCGGCGACCCGCGCGGTGGTGAAACGCTGAGCATCCTCCTGGGCCAAAACCTGAGTCGCCGCCTGCAAAATGGCGGCAACCAGCTCCGTGGAACGGGACTGTTTGGGGTGTTTTCGTGAGGAAATACGCGCGGTCTGGCGATTGGTCATAAGCGTGTTTTAACCCGGCAATGAATGCGAATAGCAAATATGAGTTATTCGTCGCATTATAACAATGTGATAAATTAATAGCATTCTTTTTTACGGCTAGATACAGATCGGGATACCGTTATGACTTCAACACTCACCACCGCTCCGCTGGCGACATTACTGGAAAGCCTGTATGCCCAAGCTGCCGCGGCGACCAGCCCGGCGTTGGCCGGCATACCCCGCGAGGAGCGTGAGCGCCTGCTGCGCAGTAAAATCGATTATGTGGATTTTTACGGCCATCTGAAAGATCTTTAGTTGCCGGTGTCGCGCCAAACCGGCGTGCTGCTTTATCTATTGGCGCGCAGCGCCAATAGATAAAGCATTGTCGAATTTGGCACCTCGTTCGGTCTCTCCACCCTGCATCTTGCTGCCGCACTGCGCGAAAATGGCGGCGGTCTCATGATAAGCAGCGAGTTCGAGCCTTCCAAGGTGTTGCGCGCGCGAGCATATCGCGGCGGGCGGGGCGGGCTTGCTGATCTGGTGGAAATACGCGAAGGAGACGACTGCAAACGCTGACAGACCCGCTGCCCGATGTCATCGATCTGCTGTTGCTTGACGGCGCCAAGGCGCTCTACACCGACATTCTGTCGCGTCTGGAAACCCGACTACGCCCGGGCGCACTCATTATCGCCGACTATGCACACCACAACCAGGACTATCTGGAGTATGTCCGCACGCCCGCAAATGGCTACCTGTCCGTTGCCTGCGGCGAGGACGTCGAGCTGTCCATGCGGATCCATTAACCCCTTTTCATTCCATTCAGGAGACTCTTGGTATGCATGTATTTGTCACTGGCGCGACAGGATGAGTCGGCTCAGCCGTGGTTCAGAAGCTTATCAACGCCGGCCACCGGGTGACGGGACTCGTCCGTTCCGACGAAAAGGCGGCGACCCTTGCCGCGACAGGCGCCCAGGCGCAACCCTGGATGATCTTGATGTGTTGCGTCAGGCGGCAGGAGCGGCGGATGCCGTGATACATACCGCCTTTAATCACGATTTCTACCGGTTCATCGAGAGTTGCGAACAGGACCGGCAGGTGATTGAGACGCTTGGTAGCGCTTTGGCGGGAAACGATCGCCCGCTACTCGTCACGACCGGAGTATCGGGGCTGCCGCGAGGGGCGACGGAATATGACCGGGCAAGTCCGTCCGCGCACTGAACGACCGCGGTGTCCGTGCCGCTTTGATCCGCCTTGCCTCATCGGTTCATAGTCTGGGAGACCATGGCTTCGTGGCCCTCCTGATGCATCTGGCGCGGGAAAAAGGCATTTCGGCCTAGCTTGATAACGACCAGAACTGCTGGTCGGGCTTACATCGGCTGGATGCGGCACTCGTCTACCGTCTGGTACTGGAGCAAGGCGTGACCGAACCGGTGTACCACGCCGTGGCGGACGAGTAAGTACCTTTCAGGCTCATCGCGGCGACGATAGGTCGGCAGTTGGGGCTGCTCGCGGGGAGACGGGAGCCCCAGCATTTCGGCTAGTTCGCGGGGATGGTGGGCACGAAAATGGCCGCCTCCAGCACGCACACGCGTGCGATGCTGGGGTGGAAGCCAGAGGGTCCGGGTCTGCTGACCGAACTGGAGGATCCCGAGTATTACGCCGGCTGACGCCCTGCTTTTTCAAGCCGAAGGCTCTCGGCGGCAGGAGGCAACGGGTTCAGGGTGACCTGGACCCGTCATCATTGTCCCCTTCTTACTTAATGTAGAGCCAGCCACCGGTTAAGGCCTATCCGCTTTCAGGTTCTCTGCCCTCTGACGTCCATTTTGCCCGTGTCTGCGAAACCTATCCTAATACGAGACAGCGTCAATTTTGCCGTCAACGCGCCCTCCATTACCGTTTGTGGCATAAATGGGTTACCTTGATGCCTAATGCTAAACTGCGCCGCTCATCGGCCTGTTCCGGGGACAAGGAGGCGACGTTATGAATCGGTATAGCGCACGTTCACAGTATTAACCGCCGCGATGCTGCGGCCTTACCGTCGGTTTACGCGGCGCAAACCACAAAAGCGGCCCCGACCGCTTTACAGTTGCAAACGTCATCCTTGCATCAAGCGGTGATTTACGCCAGACGCCATGCCCCACAGCCGATAGCGCATTTGCATACCGAAGGAACGTTACCGCATCAGGGCATTTACGATCAAAACGTGCAGGCCCGGAAGGACCTGCCGTTAATGCTGAAAAACGCCCTCGCCTGGCAGGCCGGCATCGATGGTGATGAAGGCCTGCGCCAGGCGCGGCGCTATCTGTTGGCGTGGGTGACGACCTGGCAACCTGATGCCAACCCGATTGATGAAACCCCCTGCGGCCAATTAATCCAAACCTGGCACGTATCCGGCACCACGTACCGACGAGCGAGCGCCTGACGGTGGATCGCTTTCTCAGGCGTTGGGCCGATAGCTATCTGCACCGTATCGCGCAGGCCAATCAGGCCATGATCTGGCGCAATAACTGGCAGAGCCATCGTATCAAACTTCTGACCCTTATCGCCGTGGCCACTGACGATAGCAGGTTGTCTAATCGCTCCCGAGCCCTCTTCCGGCAGCAGATCGCCCAGAATATTGATAATGCGGGCGTGACGCTGGATTTTAAGGATCGAGATGCGTTGCATTATGTCGTCTATGATCTTCAGCAGCTGGTGGATGCCGCGTTGGCGGCCCGACACCGGGGGTAGGATTGGTATCATTGGCGGGCGGATAATGGCGCGTCGCTGGCCGGCGCGATCCATTGGCTACTGCCCTACGTCAACGGTGACAAGACCCACCAAGAATTTGTTCACACCTAGTCAAATTTGACCGGATACGGGCCAACGCGGGCATCAAAGGTTTCACGGGCGCTTTCGACGCCCAAAACGCCAGTGGATTACTGTGGCGCTCAACGCTCTTTGATCCATCATTTAACACGCTCGCCAGAACGCTTTCCGCTCAACCGCCCTGTTCTATCGCCGGCGACTTTTCGCCGCAGGGAACTCCGCTGTAATAGCAGCGTTATCATTAACCGCGACCTGCCAAAGCGGTCCGCTAGTTATCAGGGCTTTTATCAGCCGCGATAAGCGCCCCTGCGCGGCACGCGGGCGGGGGGATGTGAGCGATAACTACCTGCGCACGCCCCCCCTCCAGACAATTAACGCGCAATAGTTTCCCCCGAGTGACGGGCTTTACACGCGCTCAAGGCGTTTAAACCTGTTACAAAGATCACACTTCTGATATTTTCCTGGCGAATTTTCACTTTCACTAATAAAAGTAACTTCTATTAGCTGTTAATTTACCCACTGATTTGTAATCTTTTTTCCGTTGTCACCACCCATAAGCTACACACTGACTTTCATATATAAAAATTGCTCCCCAAGACGCAAGTCATAATCCCCGTCCTTGTTCACAAAGTCTTTAAATTGCGGCGCCGGGGGACACTATTGACGGATTACGGCCGCCCCCGCCACACTCCCACCTCATCATATCCCGTTAGCTAAGTGTGGGTAAAATGAAAAAGTATCGTAGCAAGGAGTGGTTCGGTCGCAAGGATAAATCCGGATTTATTGCCAGGAGCTGGTTAAAAAACTAAGGGCTGCCCAATGACGTTTTCGACGGGCGGCCGGTTATCGGCATCTGTAATACCTGGTCGGAATTAACCCCGTGCAATACGCATTTACGCGACCTGGCCGAGCAGGTGAAAACCGGCGTTCTTGAGGCGGGCGGTATTGCCTTTGAATTCCCGGTCATGTCGTTGGGTAAAGCATTAATAAAACCGACGACGATGCTGTACCGTAATCTCGCTAGCATGGACGTGGAAGAATCTATTCGCGCCAATTCCATTGATGGCGTCGTTGTCCTCGCCAACTGCGACAAAACCACACCGGCCTGCCTGATGGGCGCGGCCAGCGTTGACTTGCCTACAATGGTCGTCAGCGGCGGCCCCATGCTCAACAGCAAACACCAGGGGCGTGATATCGGTTCAGGCACTGATTTATGGAAATTCAGCGAAGATCTGCGTGCCGGTAATCATCAGCCAGTCGATGTTTGACGAAGCAGAAAACAGTATGTCGCGCAGCCCTGGTGCCTGTAACACAATGGGAACGGCTTCTACCCTCGACTGTATGGTGGAGGCGCTCGGCATGTCCCTGCCGGGTGCCGCTGCTATCCCTGCCGTAGATGCATCACGGCGCCGCGCGGCGCGTTTGTCTGGCCGCCGTATCGTCGGCATGGTGCAAGAGGAGCTGCGCATGTCGCAGATCCTTACCCGCGACGCGTTTGAGAACGCGATTATCGTTAACGCAGCGATTGGCAGGTCGACCAAATTTATATTGCATTTGCTGGCCATTGCCGGTCGGATTGAAGTGCCGCTTACACTCAGTGATTTCGACGTATTGAGCCAGAATATTCCCCTGCTCGCCAACCTTAAACCCTCAGGGGAATTCCTGATGGAAGATTTTTACTACGCGGGCGGCATACCGGCGGTGATAAGCCAGCTGCGCCATAAGCTGCACGATAATGTTATACAATGTAATGGCAAGACGCTGAGCGAGAATTATGTCGATGCCTCTATCTTTAATCCGCTCGTTATCGTCCCTGCCGAACAGGCCCTAATCAAGGATGCCGGCACCATTGTTCTGCGCGGCAATCTGTGCACGGACGGCGCGGTGATAAAACCCACCACCACCCCCGCGCTGCTAAATCACCAGGCCAGAGCGGTCGTCTTTGAGAATATCGAAAACTACAACCAGCGCATTAACGATCCCCAGTTGGATGTCACGCCCGACGATATTTTGGTGTTAAAAGGCACCGGGCCACGGGGCTATCCAGGCATGCCGGAGGTGGGGAATTTCGGCATGCCGCTAAAGCTAGTTCAGCAAGGCGTACGGGATATGATCCGTATCTCGGATGGACGCATGTCCGGAACCGCGTTTGGCACCATCGTCTTGCATGTCAGCCCGGAAGCCACCGTCGGCGGTACGCTGGCGTTGGTACGTAACAGCGATATTATCGAACTAAACTGCCATGAGCGTCGCCTGACATTGAACGTCAGCGAGGAAGAGCTGGCGCGGCGGAAAGAACAATGGCGGCCGCCCTTGCTGGATTATCCGCGAGGTTACACCCATTTGTATATACAGTCCGTCGAACAAGCCCACACCAGTGCCGATCTGAATTTCCTGCCGGGGAAGTCCGGCGGCCATATCCAACGCGAGCCGCATCCTGAATAATCACTAATGGAGGCATTATCAGCCAGTACTCGAAAGAAAAATTATTCGTCGCCCTGCTGGGAGACGTGTTGGACACCATGGGATTATTTCATCAATTCCTTTCACCGCAATTAAAACCCATTGACGCGGGAATGGTTATTTTAGGGCATGCCATGCCTGTGCTGGAAGCAGATTATTTTCAGCAAAGCGGACCGGGAAATTCCGCGCTGAGTGAAAAACCCTTTGGATTAATGTTCCATGCTCTGGATGACTTACAAACAAATGAAGTGTACATCTGCGTAGGGGGCTCGCTTCGCTATGCACAGTGGGGGGAGATTAATGTCCACACTCACCAGACAATGCGGTGCGGTAGGGGCGGTGGTCCACGGCTTTCATCGGGACAGAAATGAAATTCTGAAACTGGGCTTCCCGGTAGCGTCCTTCGGCAGTTACGCGCAGGATCAGGGACCACGCGGCAAAGTGGTCGACTGGCGCGTTTGAAAAATCGAAGGGTGAAAGCGAAGTTCTACAGATATTGAAAAAAGGGATGACGACCGTAGAGGCCTTTGACAAATTCGGTATTATGTAATCATTTCTTTTCCGCTTAATTAAGGTGAATCTATACAATACGCTGATAGTCGTCTTGGTATCACGACGATAAAAAATATCAATTAAATTTTTGCTAATAATGATTTTGCTTTATGTCATCGCTTATATAGACAGACAAAATATCAGCTTTACCAAACTCCACATGGTGGAAAGCTTATCATTAAGTGAAACCGCTTATGGCTTCGGCGCATCGTTATTTTTTATTGGCTACCTCTTATTTGAGGTAACCAGCAACATCATAATGCATAAGTTGGGTGCCATGTCTGGTTCGCCCGTATTATGTTCTCATGGGGACTGGTAACGATTCTGATTGCCTTCACCACCAGCACGACCATGTTCTATATTCTGCGGTTTTTGCTGGGTGCCTTCGAGGTGGGGCTGTATCCCGGGCTGCTTTATTATATGACCCGCTAGTTTCCCATCGAGCACCGCCCACGCGTCGTTGGCTATCTCATCATGGCAAGCCTGATAGCCAACTTGATAGGCGCCCCGCTAAATGGCCTGTTATTGAATATTCACGGTCTGCTTAATTTGGAAGGTTGACAATGGATCTTTATCGGCACCGGGTTGCCTGCGCTGGTATTGATTCTTCCCGTTTTATACTGGCTGCCGGAGTCACCCGAAAAATCGCAATTTCTCAGCCAAGACGAAAAATCCTGGCTTAAAAACACGCTGAAACAGGAGGAAAGCCGCGACCAGGATCATCATGTCAGAGGTGTTTTGACCACGTTGAAAGATTCATGCGTCCTGTTGCTCGCCCTGGTGTTGGGGTTCATCTCATTCAGCGCCTAAGGGCTAAGTTACTGGATACCGACCATCGTGAAAGGCTTTGGCGTGTCGGATATCGCCAACGGCGTAATCAATATGATCCCGTGGCTTGCCGCAATCGTGTTGCTCTAGGTGGATGACGCGAAATCCAGCGCGAACCGCCGATCCGGTGAAAAATATCGCGTTGCCGATGTTCGTGGCGGCGGTGTTTCTGACCGGCAGCGCCCTGTTTATTGCTACGCCTTGGTTGAGCTTCTTGTGCATCACCGTAGTCATTATGGCTATCTTCTCTATTCAACCCTGTTTTTGGACGCTGACGCGTTTTTTGGGTGGCTCCGCCGCGGCTGCCGGACTTGCCGCAATTAACTCGCTGGCCAATTTAGGCGGCTTTTTCGGGCAAAATACCGTGCCTGCGGTACGCGAAATGACAGGTAGCCCGAGCACGCCAATCTATTATCTTGGAGACTGTATGGCGATAGGGGGGGTATCACGCTCCTGACCATCCGTTATCTCCATCTCCATGGCCGGCAACAAGAGAGCAGCGCTACTGCCGATATACCGCAAAAACGCGCGCAATGAGCGATTATAGCGCGCCAGCGTTAAGTCGAAGCCTGGCTATTTTGGAACATCTATCTCAGGCTGGAGCGCCATTGATGATGAGTGAAATCGCTGCACTACCTGGGCTTTCCTTTAACCGGTTATTTCGCGTAATGCAGTGCCTGTAAAATGAAGGATATTTAGATCAGGATGAGCGTTGTTATTATCACCTGACCGGTAAATCCATTTTCGGAACCTAAAAGGGTAGGTCCCTTACTATCACGAAAGCTTCATCGACGCAGGCGATATTGATATGCCAAGAGTACTGCAAGTCTTGAAACGTCATGAATTTGATGGCGTGTGGATCCCGGAGCATTCCGTACAAATGCGATGTGATGCGCCATGGCATGCCGGCATGGCGTACACGATGGATACATGAAAGCGTTAATGCAAACCCCTTGACGGAGGCCCCCGGTCTACACAGGCGGGCGCTGCGCATTCAGCGAACGCCCGCCAAAGGGCCTTCAATGACAATGCTCCGCCGGCTTTGTTGAATAAATCAGAACTTGTGACTACGCCCCCCTAGCAGATCGATTGTTATGCGATCCGGATGCTGTTCGGCATTCCTAACAGCGTCATTTTGTTAAGCGCTTTGACCATCGCCATTGCCTCACCTACCTGCGCATCATAGTCACGCAGACTTAGATGATCGCCCATAAGCGTTTTGAACCGGAATATAGCTGTTTCAGCCACTGAGCGTCGATGATAGCCCACTTGCTTTTTCCATACATCGTTACTGCCGCTTAGACGCTGATTCGCAACAGCGTAGTTACGCTCATGGTATCGGTCTGGCCAATATTGCGCCCCACCTCGTGGAGGAATAAGAGGCCTTATTTTCTTCCTCAGCAGAGCATCATGACAGTAGCGGGTAGGGCCTGAGTATCCGTCGTACCGCTGAGCGATAAGTCAGCACAGATAATCTCATGCATTACACTGTCTGCGGCCATATGCAGCTTACGCCACACCCTCCGTCTGTCGGCACCATGCTGTCGGACTTTCCATTCGCCCTCGCCAAAGACCTTCAGGCCGGTTCCGTCAATGACTAGAGGTGAGATTTCACCACGGGTCGGCGTTTTTATGCTGATCTTAACTGTCTTTGCTCGCTTGCTGATCAGCGAGTAATCTGGGCATCTTAGCAGCAGCACCATCAGTTTAAAAATGGCGTCAACGAAGCCCTGTAAAGCCCTTAACGAAAGGCCAAACACGCGTTTCATCATCAGAACAGTGGTGATAGCCATATCTGCGTAGTGAAGCGGCCGGCCACGCCGTTCAGGCGTTGTTTTTTCCGTCCATGCAACAATTGCCGACTCATCCAGCCATATCGTCAGAGCCCCGCGCTGCTTGAGAGCTTTGTTGTAAGTGGACCAGTTGATTATTTTAAACTTTTGCTTTGCCATGGAGTGCAGATGTTGAAATGACGGTAGTGATCTGAGCAAACGATCACCTAAAAGTTATATTTATTCAACAAAGCCCCATCAATAATAACGTTAACGCCGCTGGTAGACATATTTTCCACTAAAGAGAAGGATGTTCATCTCTCATAGGACGATAAAAAACAGACTACAAAAAATTTATAGCAAAATAGACAAAAATTCCCTCAAAGGACTTATCGAATACTGCCACCTTGTCGGACTAAATCGTTATGTACCTAAAAACTCCTCAGGGAAGGCGTTAATTTCTGCTGGTATCCCTTTATGGCAACGTTCTGCATTGCCAGCCCATCAGTTGAGCGCAGGCTTTGCTTTTCCTCACCCTCATCACCCTCACATCCATTGCAGTAACGTTATAGCCGTAGCTTGGTGCTTAAACGGAATAGACCGTTATGTTGCGCTTGTCCTGTTGCCCGCGGTTGATCCGCCGTTCAACGCGGCCAGACGCCTGCCGCCCGCGCGGGTATCGCGCCGCCACATCATTATAGCGAGTCCTGGAGGGCGTTCCTGATGAGCAGGCCTGCGATCAGCGTTTCGCCCCACGGATAACCGATAACTTCAGCGGCACCCTCGCCATCGGCCCTGCACCAGCGCACATGTCCCTCTTCCGATACCCCACGCCACCTTGATAGGATGAGTGACAGGAGGCGGGTGCCCGGCGTCAACCTGGCGGAACGCGGCGGCACGCCGGTTATCGTCCGAGGGCCCAGACTTAGTGGATATTCAGACTTTGGGGAGTAAACGTCATCGTCATCGTACTGTTAATGGCCTGCGCCTCATCAGTAAACAACCAGGCCGGATTACCCAGCGCTAACGACGTGGTCAAATACGGCTTCAGGGTAAAAGTCAGGTCTTGGCTAGCGACACCTGCGCTGACCGGCACACTTACACTTTTGGTCCCGGCGGGGGCAAGGGAAGTACCGTCATAAGACAGGCCGACGCCCAGACCCGTTTTATCAGTAGCGAAATAGCTGCTGTTACCACTGAACGCAGTCCCGTTTACCCTCAGTGTACCATTGACGCTCTTAATGTTACTCAGGACATTCGCTGACTCACTGCTGCAATTAATTTTAATCGATGCCAGGGCACTCTCTTCGGATGCCGTACCGGCTAATGCCTTGTCGGTATCGATGGACGAGATTGTCGCATTCTTACTTGTAATGGCAGTATCACAACTCACGCTGCCAATATTGTCCCAGCCATTAATGGAAAAGGCGTAATTCTTATCTTTTAACGAATTTACACCATCCAATTGAAATAAGGTTAAATCCGACATGCCCTGGGTACTAATCTCACCTTCCTTCACCAAATAGACTTTGAAAGAAATCTGAAGAGATTTCGTTTGCCCTTTTTCAATGATATGTTTAGTCGCGACTCTACTTGCATACACGTCGCCATCAGCGTTGAATATGCCTAGATCATCACCATCAAAAATCAAACCTAATTTCACCCCTTCCGGCAATTGTTGTGTTCCTCGTCTGGGGTAAGGGTAGACATATAAATTTTCCTCAGTTTTCGAATCTCTCAGTTCACTTTTGCACGTCACCGTTCTGTTATAGGTTTGCGACTCCCAAATCCTGTCCCCATTAGCTGTCCCCTTTAAATAAGCAATTGTGCTCAAGGTAACCGACTCGGCCGTGGCGGAAGTGTCCTCTCCGACATAGCATATCAGCGCGTGAGCGTTCGACATCGCGAACATCCACATGATAAATGATGCAAATAACGCTAAGGACGACTTACTGATTTTACTCTTCATGCCATTATCCTCGCACCGCGATAGCCACCGCGATGCTCTGAATTGATACTGAGATCCCTGAGCGCCGATCATTTTCCGTACGGCGCCCCGCGGGGATTAAGAACTCACATTTACCGAAAGCGACAGCGTCGATGAATAAACACCCGCGTCTACCGCCGTTAGCTCCTCCAGCCGGGTGCCATTGACGGCAACACCAATAGTGCCAACGCCAGTCTTGGTAGAGGTAAAGGTGGCGGTATAAACCCCATCCTGTTCACTGACCGTGCTTATTTTTCCCTCAACGCCATTCGGTTCGAATGCCACCGTCAGCCCGGTGACGGCATTGTTGTGGTTATCATGCGCGGTGAACGTCAGGCTGATTGCACTGCTTCCATTTGAAGCAATAAGGGATTTATCCGCTGCCAGCGTGGATTTGACACCCACCACCCCACCGGCGACAAAGACCACGGAGGCAGTTTTAGAATAGCCGTTCGTCGTCGCGGTCACCTTAAACGTTCCGGATGTGGTGCTCATGGCGTTAAAGGTTGCCGTACCGTCTTTATCGGTGGTGACGCTATTAGTGGACAAAACGACGCCGCCTTCGGCCTGCAAGGTCACGGGCTTATCTTCGATGACATTGCCATTGGCGTCCGTTACGCTGACTTTTAACTGATTTTCCGCTTTACCGTCGGCGGTGGCGCCGTCTGACACCACTTTCAGCTCGGCGACCATCGCCGATTTGTCATCGCTGACAAAGGTGGTCTTAACGGTTTTGGTCACCTGATTATCCAGCGCCGCCGTCACAGTCACCTCACTCGCTTTTACACTGGTGAGATCCGCGACGGCTGCTCCATTGGCGTTGGTGGTCGCGTTATCGATGATAGTCGCGCCGTTATCCGCCGAGAACGACACCACATGGTTGGGTATCGGGTTGCCATTGGCATCTATAACGGTCACTTTAACCTGATTAGTGGCCTGACCGTCGGCGGCGGCATTGTCCGACACCACTTCCAGCGCTTTTATCTGCGCGGTCGTACCGTCTGCTTCAACCGTGACGCTGGCGGAGGCAAAGTTTGCACCTCGGGCGCTGGGGGTAATTTTTATTACATCAGTGCCCGTTCCCGCCGTCACCACCAGCGTGTAGATACCGCTATCCTGGCGTTGTAAAGCGGAGACCTTGGCACCCGAATTCTCTTGCGCATTATTGCTGGTGACAGTGATTTCATCTTCGCCGATATCAACGGGATTGCCCTGGATATCCTTAACCTTTAAGGTCAGCGTTTGCTGGGCGACAGTATCGGCCGGCAACGTGCTTTTCACCGGCGTGAATTCGCTGGTGGTAGTATTAATCGCGGGCTGCGTAACGGTGAGGGTCGTCTTGGCCTTTTTCGACACATTACCGTGGGTATCGATGGCAACACCGCTAATTTCATAAACGTTTCCGTTAGCCGAATCAAAATTATAATCAGGCAGTACGATACTGTAATTATCTATGCTTTCCTGGACGATTTTACCGCCCGCCGCCAGCAATTCCGGTGCCGACCAATCGATACGCTCAAGCCCGTATTTGGTGTTAATCGACACATTCAGCGATTTTTGTTCGCCCGCATAACCGGCCAAATGATCGGCGGTATACAGATGGATGACTTCTTTCTTGCGATATTCCAGAACGATATTGTTGTTGCGATCCACCAAATCATAGCGGCTACCCGCGAGGGTACGCATAGCGCCGACGGCACTGGTATCCAATTGATGTTGCCACGGGGTACCGAGCTGAATATTCAACTGTACGCCCAAACGGGTATCGTTTTGTCCCGCCTTGCCCTGACGCTGGTCGGCGCTAAACGTTAACAGAGGAAACGGCGTATAATTAACCCCTACGGTGATGGCATGGGGGTCTTTTTGTCGGTTGTCCTTACCGAATAGCGCGACCTCTTTACCATAATATTGTTCGTATTTCAGATTCCCGCCCAATTGCGGCAACGCCGGCACCCAGCCTTCAAGACTCATATCCCAGCCGTTGGCCGGACGCTCCTGGTAATCGGCAAAATCTTTGCTGTCACGCCAGTTGGTCAGACGCAAATAATTGTTAGCGCCTATTTTCAGGTAATCACGCCAGTATTCTACGCCCATCCCCATACGCGCATGGTCGCGAGACAAATCGTAATCCAGGAACGTGTTGCCTCCCAACATATAGCCGTCATTGAACCAGCGCATGCCCATCCCGAGATTAGTCTGGGTACGATCGTCGGTGCGGTGCAGACTTCCCTGGGTAAAAACGAGTTTATCCGGCTGCTCATAAAGTGGGATGAGTAAATCAAGTTGGGAATTTTTCAATGAAAACTTGTTATCGACATCCAATTGCAGGCGGGCGGTACCGAATTGGCTCAACCATTGCTGAACCTCGGTGCTGGCGGCCCCGGTCGCCATGCCTCGGGCAATAGAAGCGGCGGCATCTCCGCGCGGACTGTTAGCCAAGAAATTACCGGCCTGGCTAGCAATACCGGCGATTTTTTGCGCTTGTAGATCCTCTTTCGACGCAGAAGCCGGTACGGGCGTTTCTTCAGCCCACGTGACCGCAGGCAGCGGCGCTAAGGGGACATCAAGCTCGTCCCCCGGCTGCAAATGATCAAAGCCGCGAGCAAAAGTGCGAAATTGATTCAGCTTGCGCAGAGCCTCTAGGCTCATGTGATATTTTTGCGCGACGGAAGCTGTTGTTTCACCGGTAGCAAGGGTATATGTTTTGGTGTCCAGCGTCGCCTTATCTGCAGAGCCCTTAAGGAATTTGGTGTTACCTGCAGCGCTGGCCTGTGACGGCACAAAAGCATACGTTAACGGGACAATGGCCTGAATGCCGATATTTAACCAGGTGAAAAGAATAAGACCCCATGAAAGGTCTTTTTTTCTGTAGACTTTTTTCATTTAAAAGCACTCTTTGATTTACATTTATTTACTACCACGCGCTAAACGGGAGATGAAAAACACCGGTCCCAATACGTATTACTTAAGAAAGGAAGCTATAGAAAGTTTTGACAGACACGCAAAGCGAAACGGAGGCCCCAACCTGATTCAGTAAATGAGCCTTTTCGTTCTATTTGAGCAATATAAAGCCAACCGACAGAATCGGTAAAATAGCTAAACCTTCTTGTCATTCCGCGTGCTAACCATTTAATGATCGCTGATTTTGCATTAACACCAGCCCATCGATCTGACGATTTAAACAACACTCCTGATTAACAAAATAATAATGGATGCGTCAATTTTTCGTAAAGACCATCCACTCTGGTTGTCGTAAAACGACAAAAAGTCAAGTGTGCCTACCAGCATTTATTATCCGGAAGCAAGATAGCTTATCTCGATAATTTACACCGGGCGAACCGCGTGCATGATCTCACCTACGATATCGTAAAGGACCTAGAATAAACATCATGATGAAAGACAAATTTTTATTGGCAACAGAGATGGTATGACCCGTTAACATAAGCACAATACGCCATTACGACGAAATAGAGGAGATAATGCTTTATGCCTTATGACGTCTAAACGACATTATTGTGGCGCGGCGGTCGCGTCGTCACGATATAGCCACCGTCACAAAACCGAATCAGGGCTATTGCATTCTCCTCAGGTAAACTGCTGTCACACTCATTCTTACCCTGGAATGCCAATGTTTATCTCTGTTATCCCTTTTATAATAACGGGCGTAGGGGGCAAAGCTCAGACTTTGTCTTTTAATTCAATCAGTCGAATATCATATGAAACGGATTATTACATGTCGATATATAAAATTCAAATCACTTTTCAACGAGTGACTTACTGTCATCCATTCTTGTTAATGAGATTACCGGGGAAGTTCGCGCAAAGATGTAACTAAAAAATCAATAAATTCATAATGATAAAATATATATCTTTGTCAGTAAATTTTTTATTTTAAAAAATAACCTCATTACGCTAACTAAATAAATACGATAAAGCAACAAACCAAAAACAATTAACTGTAGGTTCGTTTGGAATTCATTTAGATAATTAGTCATTCTCTCTAATGGCGTTGCCGACAAATTAACGCCCTACATTACTTATAATGACAGTGAAATATGAACCCCTTCCAGTTTTCACCCATCACAAAAATAGTTTTCACTGCCGGTAATATACACTCAGCATGAGTAATGCTTTTCCTCCTTGTGATAACGGGCTTTTTCCTCCGGCAAATATACCGCTTACCTGCTTTGTTAAGCGCGGTAATCTTAAGTCGTTACAATGCGAATGGACGTCCCAACGCGTCAAAGAGGCAAAAAACGCTGGGCTGCACCTTGCCACGCCCGCTTGATTGATTAGTAGCCGATGTTGCAGCAAAGCCTGATAGCTGAACGTGGCGAGAGCCGCTACCTTCAGATTGTCCCAAGGACAGGCCGTATCGCTTCGGCGTAAACACGCAGCAGCCTTTTTCAATAACGCGATGCCAAAGTGGCTTACCTCAATATTAAAATGGGACGTGACAAGCGATGCTATGCCGGTAGTGAGAAAAGCAGGCGTCGCCGGAGGTCGCAAACCCCTGGCTAGGCTACGTAAGCCACGGGCTGTTCATTAATCACTACGCCGTTTAGAGAATTAGAAAGGAAGGCAGGGCATCGGGCTAAGCGCTCGCCATGAAGTGAAACCGCCGCAACGGTGGCTAGCACGTCATAAAACATAACGCGGGACCGTGTGCCGGTGACGCGGGCCACCTTGCCCGTTGCCGGTGTTATTTAGGTGCCAGGCAGGATGCCAGAGGGACGCCTGGGGATCACAGAGGGGGGATGGGTAACATGTGGCGTGTGCGCCCGCTAAAAGAAGTTACTTGCCTGTCGACACCTTTCCGGTTGAGAAAGACATAAATAGTGCGCAAGATACTTTTGGAATTCAGTGGATGTTATCTGACTTATTGCTTTGATGGTGCCGATAATAGGAGTCGAACCTACGACCTTCGCATTACGAATGCGCTGCTCTACCAACTGAGCTATATCGGCATGGGGAAATCAGCATGCGGGCGTTAATCTCGGGTGAACACGTTATGCAAATCCGGGAAAAGAGTCAATAGGCACGCGTGCAAGTGCTGATAAATGCAGCATCTCATTCCCTGCGGGCGCCGAATAACCTTTGATGTCTCTTGTCGCTCCACGGATACCCTGCGCTGTCCATCCTCTCTCTCCTGGCGCATTTGCGCCAATCTCGATTGTAACGGGAACAGCCACGGCGCGAGGAGAAGCCTCGCCGCCGCGGCCAGAATGTCAGCGCGCGGCTGGCTCCGCCCTGAGCGCTTACCTTTTCGCTGGCTAACGCCTGCCCGCTTGTGCCATCTGGCGCGCGAGCGCCGACGCGCGTTTGTCCATGCCGCCGTTATCAGGGTCGGCTCAGGTTGTCGCCGTAGCCGATCCATTTGTAAGTGGTTAACGCTTCCAGCCCCATCGGTCCGCGCGCGTGCAGTTTTTGCGTGCTGACCGCCACCTCCGCGCCCAGACCGAATTGGCCGCCGTCGGTGAAACGGGTGCTGGCATTAACATACACCACCGAGGAGTCCACTTCACGCACGAAACGATCCGCCGCCTGAATCGATCGGGTCAGGATGGCGTCAGAATGCTGAGTGCCATAATGACGAATATGCGCCACAGCTTGCTCGAAGCCGTCCATCAGTTTGACATTCAGATCGCGCGACAGCCATTCGTCATGGTAGTCGGCCTCCGTCACGGCAACACAGGTTGCCGGGCCATCAGCCAGATACGGGCGCGCGTTGTCGTCGGCGTGCAATGTCACGCCCAATGTATGCATATGATGGCTCAGACGCGGCAGGAAACGTTCGGCGATGGCCTGGTGTACCAGTAGCGTTTCCAGCGAATTACAGGCGCTGGGACGCTGTATTTTGGCATTTTCAATGACCGGCAGCGCCTGCTCGAAATCGATAGTGTCATCGACGTAGATATGGCAAACGCCGATGCCGCCGGTGATAACCGGAATGGTAGATTGTTCACGGCACAGTTTGTGCAGCCCGGCGCCGCCGCGCGGGATCAGCATATCAACATAACGATCGAGGCGCAGCAGTGCATTGACCAGCGCGCGGTCCGGATCCTCAATGGCCTGCACCGCGCAGGCCGGCAGACCGCAGTCTGTCAGCGCCTGCTGTATTACTTTCACCGTGGCGGCGTTGGTACGATAGGTTTCCTTACCGCCGCGCAGAATCACCGCGTTGCCGGTTTTCAGGCACAGGGCCGCCACATCGACGGTAACGTTGGGGCGTGCTTCATAGATAACCCCTACGACGCCGAGCGGAACCCGGCGGCGTTCCAGCGACAGGCCGCTGTCCAACCGCTGGCCGTCTATCACCTGCCCCACCGGGTCGGTGAGACGGCACACTTGGCGCACGTCGGCGGCAATAGCGGATAAACGCGCCGGGTTTAGCAACAAGCGATCCAACAGCGCGTCAACGAGGCCGTTGCGGCGCGCTTCCGCCATATCCTGCGCGTTGGCGTCGAGGATGCTCTGGCTATTGGCTTCCAGACTGTCTGCTATGACCTGCAGCGCGCTATCTTTTTGTGCGCTGGTCAACACCGCCAACTGCCACGAAGCCGCTTTCGCCGCCTTGCCCATTTGCTCAAGCATGTGCGCTCCTTAACATAAAATCATGTCGTCGCGGTGGATAACCACAGGCCCGTATTCATACCCCAGAATATCACTGATGTCCTGTGAATGGTGACCGGCAATCATGCGTAGGGCATCGCTGTTGTAGCGGCTGACACCGTGGGCAATATCGCGGCCATCGGTGCTGCGAATACGCACGACAATCCCGCGGGAAAAGTCGCCTTCCACCGCCAGAATGCCTTTGGGCAACAGCGAGCTGCCGCGTTGTAATATTGCCTTCAGCGCGCCATCGTCGACGGTAATGTCCCCCGCCGGCGGCGGGCCGAACAGCCAGCGTTTGCGGCTCTCCAGCGGCATTTTCTGGCCGTGGAAACGGGTGCCTACCGATGCACCGGCCATCATATCGCCAATCACACCTGGTTTGCCACCGGCCGCAATCACGACTTCGATTCCGGCGCGGTTGGCGACTTCGGCCGCTTGCAGTTTCGTCTCCATGCCGCCGGTACCGAGGCCGGAGACGCTGCCGCCGGCCATTTTGCGCAACGCATCGTTGATACCTTCGACCTCGCGTATGAGCTCCGCGTCAGGGTTAGTGCGCGGATCGGCGGAGAACAGGCCTGGCTGATCGGTTAGCAGCAGCAGCTTGTCGGCATCGGCCAAAATCGCCACCAGCGCCGACAGATTATCGTTGTCGCCCACTTTGATTTCGGCGGTCGCGACCGCGTCATTTTCATTGATGACCGGCACGATACCGTTATCCAATAAGGCGCGCAGCGTATCGCGGGCATTAAGGAACCGTTCGCGATCTTCCATATCGGCTCGGGTCAGCAACATTTGGCCGATATGAATGTTGTAAAGGGAAAACAACTGTTCCCAAAACTGAATCAAGCGGCTCTGCCCCACCGCCGCCAACAGCTGTTTTGAGGCGATGGTGGCGGGCAGCTCGGGATAATTGAGGTATTCCCGTCCGGCGGCAATGGCGCCGGAGGTAACGATAATAATCCGGTGCCCGGCGGCATGCAGCGGAGCACACTGGCGCACCAGCTCGACAATATGGGCCCGGTTGAGCCGGCGCGAACCACCGGTAAGGACGCTGGTGCCTAATTTAATCACCAGAGTCTGGCTGCTGTTCATAACGATATCTGCCGTTAAGGATGTTGATTGACTTAAGGTTTGCCTGCCGCCGACGGGACCAGGCGCTATGCCTGCCAGCATAGCGCGAAACGAATGAGAAAGCAGGAACGGAAAATCAGGCGGTAAGATTGAATGGCTGCTCTTTGAACGCATCGGCTGTCTCCAGCGTCATGTTCAGCGTTTCAATATACGCGCGCAGGCGGGTATGAAAGGCACGTAGCGAACTTTCCAGTTTCTCGATAACGTCCTAATCGCTAAACTCGCTTTCGGTCCATTTGCCTTCTTTGTCGAACTTACCCAGATGGTAGGTGTAGGTGTAACGTTTCGCTTCCGCTTCCAAATTGATCCACCAGCCCCAAAATTCACGTTTTTCGGGCGCAGGCTGCATATTGATGCATACCGCAAGACAGTCGAAGAAAAATGGTTGTCGCTGCACTGCCCTTCACGAATATAGGGGCCGAGGGCGCTAAAACCTTTCAATATCTTGCCCCTGGGATGCCCACGCACTAACGCCATGCTATAACCTCACTTTGCTTATTGTTCACCTTAAGGAGCAAACAAACGGTAGTGCTATATTAACTTTTCAAATTGTTTTCAGCCAGCGGCTGATTTGTGTTAACGCCAGATGGAAATTGCGGTATAGCGGTGATGAATTAATCGGCAATAATTTACCCGCCCGCGAGGAAGAGACGATCAACTGCGCCTCGGCCGGCGGGCAAAAGGGATCGTCGGGCCAGCAGCCCGCCAGCATCGGCGTCGGACAATGACGGCCGAGCAGCCCCTGCACTTTGAGAGAATAGCTGTTCAGCTCGGTTTTCAGCGCACCGTCAGAGACGCCGGCCATGCCGATGCGGCTGGCCAGCACATCGAGGTACATATCCGGTGCGCTGTCCTGTCTTTGGCTGTCGGTCAGTAACGCATGCACGACCGGACCGAGGCAGGCGACGCCTCTGAGCCGCTGCGGTTCCAGGTAGGCGAGCCTGACCGCGATGCTGGCGCCGAAGCGGAAACCGAAAGCGCTGACGCGGCGCTGGTCAACCCAGGGGACGGCATCCAGACCGCGCAACACTTGCTGGTGTAAAAAACTGGTGTCCTGACTGAGTTTCCATTTGGCGGAAAAGCCGATGGAGGGCATATCGATGGTCAGCATTGCCAGGCCCGCCGGGGCGAAGTAATCGTCAAACAGTCGATAGGTATCGTTTTGCAACATATCCAGACTGCCGCAAACCAGCACCGTCGGATAGGGAGCCTGCCCCGTCGGCGGCAGATGCAGGAAACCGGTCACATTGCCGCCGCCGATCGGGAAATCCAATTGTTTGATTTCATGCGGCAGGTGTTTGGCCGCCTCTTCCCAGGCGTGATTGGCCAGCGTCTGCGCCTGCTCCGCCAGCATATCGCCTTTCAAATGCGGATAACTGGCGATGCTGTAAAAGCGGGCCGCCTGTAGCCAGTCGCGCGCCACGGTAGCGCCGTCAACGCCTTCCATTGCGCGCTGCTGCCAGACCATCCCCTGATGGCACCATTCGTAGATCCAATTGCCGCCGCGGTAGCCTATGACGGTATCCAGCAGCCGATCGTTAGTGTGGGGCGCGCGACTCGCGGCGATACGCGCCAGGACCTCCTCGATCTCCCAGGGATCGATGCCGCGCCAAATCCACATCAGACGATTGATTAACCGGTACCAGTTGCCGGGATTGGCCCCGTCTAACTCCGACATTATCCTATTTTGCCCGTCATGACGGACGCGGGCCACCAGCGTGGAGGTCTCACGGTGTTTAACCGAGGGTTTGAATAGGGTTTCGCTCAGATTGTTACCTGCCATCGAGCATCGTCTCCAAAGACGGGGGCTGGAATTCCAGAACGATGCCTGCAAGGTTAACCATTCAGCCCACAAAAAACAAACGCTCGGCGATGCCGGGCGCCGGCAGAGACAAATAGCCGCTGTGCGGCACAAGCCGAATTCGCGTCCGGCGCCAGCTGTAACCGCTCCCAGGCTTGGCGCAGCAGACAGATTATTTGCCCGCCAGCGGCGACACAAACACCACGCCCATATCCCAGGGCTGCTCAATCCAGGTATTTTGCGGGATGTCGATAATATAGTCATCCACCAGCGGACGGCCGGCCGGTTTGGCAAAAATGGTGACGAAGTGCGCCTTGGGGTACATTTCGCGAATGGCTTTAGCGGTAACGCCAGTATCTACCAAATCGTCAACCACGATAAACCCTTCTCCGTCCGCTTCCGCCCGTTTTAACACGTTCAGGTCGCGTTGATTGTCATGGTCATAACTGGCGATGCATACGGTATCCACGTGGCGGATCCCCAGCTCGCGCGCCAGCAAAGCGCCGGGCACCAGGCCGCCGCGGCTGACCGCGATAATCCCTTTCCATTGTTCAGCGGGCAGCAGGAGTTTAGCCATAGTACGCGCGTGGATTTGCAACATGTCCCAGGTGACGACGTATTTTTCGCTCATAAATTCAGACGCAGCCGTCCAAATACCAGTACCTCCCCCTTTTTAACCTCAGTTTTACCCTCAGGTAAAGTAAAGTGATATCCTTGGTACACCAGGGTTGCGCCGCCGCCGGCCGCTCACCGCCGCCAGCGCGGTTTTTACGATATCACAGGAGTTTTTTATCGTGTCTGAATTGTCTCAACTTACGCCGCAGCCGCTGTGGGATCTTTTCGCCAACATTTGTTCAATCCCACATCCGTCCTACCATGAGGAAGCGCTGGCAGTGCACATCGTGCAGTGGGCGCAGGACAAGGGCCTGTTCGCCGAACGAGACCAGGTAGGCAATATCCTCATCCGCAAGCCGGCGACGCCGGGTTACGAAAATCGCCGTCCAGTGGCGATGCAGGCGCATCTGGATATGGTGCCGCAGAAAAACAGCGATACCCAGCATGATTTCACCCGGGATCCCATCAAGCCCTGGGTAGACGGCGAATGGGTCAAGGCACGCGGCACCACGCTCGGCGCCGATAACGGCATCGGCATGGCGTCAGCGCTGGCGGTGCTGGCCGACGACAGCCTGGAGCATGGTCCGCTGGAAGTGCTGCTGACCATGACCGAGGAAACCGGTATGGAGGGCGCTTTCGGGCTGCAGCCCGGCTGGCTGCAGAGCGAGATCCTCATCAATACCGATTCCGAAGAGGAAGGCGAGATTTATATGGGCTGCGCCGGCGGCGTTGACTTCAAGACCCAGCTGCCGATTAGCCGCGAGGCAATACCGGCCGGGTATCACACGTTGCGGGTGGCGCTGACCGGCTTGAAGGGCGGCCATTCCGGCGCCAATATCCATCTGGGTCTCGGCAACGCCAATAAGTTGCTGGCTCGCTTCCTGGCAGATTTCTGCGCCACGCTGGACATCCGTCTGCTGGATTTGCACGGCGGGACACTGCGCAATGCCATTCCGCGCGAAGCATTCGCCGTTCTGGCGCTGCCGCAGGAAAACGTCGACAGCTTGCGTCTCCAGGCGCGCACCTTTCTGAGCACCATCGAAAGCGAACTGACGGCGGTCGAGAAAAAACCAGCGCTTGACGTTAGCGATAGCCAGCCCGGCGAACAGGCGCTGACCAAAGCCTGCAGCGACCGGCTTATCGCGTTGCTCCATGCCATGCCGAACGGCGTCATCCGCATGAGCGATGATGTAAAAGGCGTTGTGGAAACGTCGCTGAACGTTGGCGTCGTGTCGATAAAGGCCGACAAAGCCGAAATCCGCTGCCTGATCCGCTCGCTTATCGACAGCGGCAAACTACAGGTGGAAGGGATGATGCATGCGCTGGGGCGACTGGCCGGCGCGACCACCTTCGCCAAAGGCAGCTATCCGGGCTGGAAGCCAGACGCTAACTCGCCGGTGATACACTTGGTGCGCGATATTTACCGGCAGCTGTTTGACAAAATGCCCAACATTCAGGTGATTCATGCGGGTCTGGAATGCGGGCTGTTCAAAAAACCCTATCCCGAGATGGATATGGTCTCCATCGGGCCGACCATTACCGGCCCGCATTCGCCGGATGAGCAAGTCCATATCGCGAGCGTCGGCCAATACTGGAAGCTGCTGACCGCGCTGCTGAAAGCGATTCCCGTCAAGAAATAAACCAGACCGGCGCTGGCCTTTTGGCCGGCGCCGCAACGAGACAGCCTCCCCACCGCCGTTAGGCCCACCGCGTCATTCTCTTCTACGTGGCTCATCAGCCCGACGCCCAGAACAGCCATGGGCGTGAGCAGAGCGCGACGTTTTCACCGCCCATGTATGACCCGTGCGGCCATTGGCCGCTACGTGCCTAAAGGAGAGAATCTCATTCCTCTTCCCAATTCAACAACAGCTGACGCTCAAGTTGCGGATCCATGAGCGTGACATGCAATCCCACCAGCCGGACGCCGCGATCGCCGTGCCGCTGTTCCCAGGCCTGGCGCGCGATGGCGATCAAGTCCGTTTTATTCAGCCGCGGCCAGACATACTCCTGCGTCGTCTGCTGAAAATCGGCGAATTTGAGTTTGATACCCTGACGGGCCATCTGCAGATCGGGACGCACGCGGGCTAGACGCCGTTCCAGCTCGGGGGAAAGATGGTCGATAATCTCCTCGCACGCTTCCAGCGGGTGATATCTTGCGCCAGGGTACGTTCGAACCCCACCGACTTGCGCAGCCTATCGGCGGAAACCTGTCTCTCATCAATACTCTGCGAGCGTTCCCAAATGATACGGCCGAATTTGCCAAACTGGCGCAATAGCGTCGCCAGGTCAAATTGCTGCACGTCCGCGCAGGTGACAAGCCCCATATCGCTGAGTTTTTTGGCCGTCACCTTACCGACCCCCGGATCTTCGCCAGCGGCAACTGTAATAAGAACGCCGGCATAACGGCGGAGGTAATGACATATTGGCCGTTGGGCTTATTGAGATCGGAGGCGATTTTCGCTAAAAACTTAACCGGCGCCACGCCTGCGGAAGCCTTCAACCGCAGTTCATCGGCAATCTCCTGGCGTATGGAGCGCGCCACCAGTGTGGCAGAGCCGTTGCAGCAATCGCTGTCGGTGACGTCCATAAACGCCTCATACAGCGGCAGCGGCTCAATCAGCGCCGTATAACGGGCGAAGATGGAACGGATATGCTCAGACGCCTCTTTATACACCGCCATACGACCGGGGATCACCGTGAGATCGGGGCAGAATTTTAATGCCATGGCGGTGGACATGGCGCTGTGCACACCAAAGCGTCGTGCCGGATAGTTGGCGGTGCTGATAAACGCCGCGGCGGTCGGCGCTGCCGCCTATCGCCAACGGGATGTGGCGCAGGTGCGGATTGTAGCGCATTTCGACCGCGGCAAAAAAGCAATCCATATCGACATGTATGATTTTACGCATCCGGCCCCCTTGACTTGTACAAGTATACAGTAAGGATTCTCATCTATACAAAATGTATCTTGATAAAATAATAGCAGTAATATCTTGTCGCTGATTGCCCACGGGCAGTTGACAGTCCCGCCGGTAACGTTCGTGGCCGGCTGCTCATTTATTTGATGAAACAGGAATGACAATGCGCAGATTCGCGCTGCTGTTGGCGATGCTTACAGGCAAAAGTCGGCCAGGAACTTAAGCAACAACTATTAGGCTCACCGGTATTTATTCAAGTCTTTAAAGAAGAACGCATTTTGGAACTGTATGCCAAGATGGGTAATGCATACCATTTGGTGGACAGCTTTCAAATTTGCAAGTTCTCCGGCGGACTGGGCCCGAAACGGCGTGAAGGCGATTTCATGAGTCCGGAGGGTTTTTACGCCATTGACACGCGCAATCTGAATCCGAACAGTCATTATTATCGCTCCATTAATATCGGTTTCCCCAATGACTATGACCGGGAGCAGGGCTATTCAGGCGCCAAGCTGATGATTCACGGCGATTGCCGCTCTATCGGCTGCTATGCCATGACGGATTCTTCGATTGCGGAGATTTATCGCTATGTGGAAGATGCTTTGCTTAATGGTCAGGCGCAGGTAAATATTAATATATTTCCGTTTCGCATGACGCCGGCAAATATGCAGCGCCATCATTATTCAGTTAATTACAAATTCTGGAGCCAGCTTGCGCCCGGTTACGCCTATTTCGCCTAACACCATCAACCGACGGCAGTATCGGTGGTAAATGGTCAGTATGTGATAAGCGCGCCGCTGATGTTGCAAAGCGGCGCACCGGCCGTCTCACAATTCGCGCTCGCCAAGCCGGAATAAGACCCATTCCCCCGGTGCCACCCGCTGCCAGGTTTCATTGCCGGTCAGCGGCTGGGTGGCTATCACCGTGACCACGTCATTGGGCGTGGTCTGCTTTTGAAAATCGATTTCCACATCCTGATCGAGCAACGTGGCTTTACCAAAGGGCGCGCACCGGGTAATCCAATACAGATGACTGGAACAATAGCCCATAACGTAGCAGCCGTCGGACAGCAACATATTGAAAATCCCTTTTTGCCGCAGCGTGTTCGCTAAACCGGCGATATAGCGGAATACCGACGGCCAATGGCGCGGCGTGTGCGGGTAGCGTTCCGCCAGGCGCGCCAGCAACCAACAAAACGCCTGCTCGCTGTCCGTCTGCCCCACCGGGCGGAAATTGCCGGTTTGCAGCGTCCGGTAGCCACGCAATTGGCCGTTATGAGCGAAGGTCCAGTGGCGTCCCCAAAGTTCGCGAGTGAAAGGATGGGTGTTTTCCAGCGCCACTCTACCGCGATTGGCCTGACGAATGTGTGAGACCACCGCGCAGGATTTGATCGGATAGTCCTGCACCAACCGGGCGATGGGCGAGTCGATGCTGGGCAGCGGATCCTTGAACGTGCGGCAGCCCAGTCCTTCGTAGAAGGTGATTCCCCAGCCATCTTTGTGCGGTCCGGTTCCACCGCCGCGCTGCGCCAGGCCGGAAAAACTGAAACAGATATCCGTTGGTACATTGGCGCTCATGCCGAGCAATTCACACATGCCCCTCTCCTGTCGCTCCCCTGCCGAACAGGGGTTATCCCTGCGCCACCATTTCTTTCTCGATAAGCAGTATCAAGATATGGATAGCCTTGATATGGATTTCCTGAATGCGGTCGGCATAGCCGAAATGCGGCACGCGAATTTCTACATCCGCGCTGCCGGCCATTTTGCCGCCCTCTTTGCCGGTGAGGACGATCACCCGCATGCCTTTGGCGCGCGCGGCATCAATAGCGCGGATAATGTTCGCCGAGTTGCCGGAGGTCGAGATGCCGACCAGCACATCGCCCTTGTTGCCCACCGCTTCTACGTAGCGTGAAAAGACCTGCTCATAGCCGAAATCATTGCTCACACAGGACAGGTGGCTGGGATCGGAGATGGCGATAGCGGGATAGCCCGGGCGATTCTCGCGATAGCGGCCGGTCAATTCTTCGGCGAAATGCATCGCGTCGCAATGTGAGCCGCCGTTACCGCAGGAGAGCACCTTCCCGCCGGCTTTGAAGGTATCGGCGATAAGTTTGGCCGCGTCTTCAATAGACTGAATATGGCGCTCATCGCTGAGGAAATTTTGCAGCGTTTGCAGGGCTTTGTTAAGTTCGTTGCGAATCAAATCCTGATACATGGGGTCGTCCCTCAATCAAGGCTGGCGATAAAAGATATTTTCCGGCAGCAGTTTACCGGAATGCCCGTACCGCGAGAAGCGCCGGTCCGACGGACGGTTTGCGCTATCTCATAAAATGGGCAGATAATAAATCTATTGATAATAGTATTGCATAATGGTATCGAGAGGACATGGCCGCGGCGCACAATGCGACAAGAGCGAGCCATAGGTTGGCGCATTCCGTGCCAGAGCAACAACAGCTGCGGCTGCCGGATTCAGCGCCGGCGCGGCGGCAGTCACCGTTGTCGCAAGCAGCGCCAAGGCAGCAACCTAGCCTGCCGCGCCATTTTCGCCCTTTGCCGCGGCCTGGATTGGGTTGCACGTTTTTCCGCTGCCTGCGATGCCCGGAGCTGAGAAAAAAATGTCCCGCGTCACGAGGAGGCAGGGCAGTGGAGATCGCATCGGACAGGCGGAAGGATCACCCCGGCAGCAGCAGTGTCACGCCGGCGTGGCCGCGCGCGGGTAATTATTTTGCCAGCGCTTTTGTCGAAATGCTGATGGTGACGTCATCGCTCACGTTGGGCACGAACTGCCCCATTTTAAACTCAGAACGTTTGATGGTCGTGGTGGCATTGAAACCCACGGTGGCTTTTTTAGCCATGGGATGCTCGCCCTGCTTATTCAGCACCGCATCCAGGATCACCGGGCGGCTGATGCCCTTGATCGTCATTTAGCCGTCTACACGTCTTGATTGTCAAATATAGCCAGCATGTTATATTGGCTGAAAACCCGGCTATCAGGAGTCATATTAGCCATGAGTACCCCGCTTGTACCGCAAAGTAAACTTCCGGCGCTGGGCACCACCATCTTTACCCGGATAAGTGCGCTAGCGCAACGCCACCAGGCGATTAACCTGTCTCAGGGACTTTCCCGATTTCGACGGTCCCGACTATTTGAAATCCCGGCTGGCCTGGCATGTAAGCCAGGGCGCCAATCAATATGCCCCGATGACCGGCGTCACGCCACTGCACGAGGCCATCGCCGATCGGGAAATCTATGTCTTGAGCGATGAAGTGTATGAACATATCTGTTTTGCCGATGGCGGCCATCAAAGCGTGCTCGCCCATGACGGACTGTGCCAACGTGCCATTGCCGTTTCCTCCTTCGGCAAGACATACATATGACCGGCTGGAAAGTCGGTTATTGCGTAGCTCCGGCGGCCTTAAGCGTCGAAGTACGCAAAATACACCAATATCTGACCTTCGCGGTCAACACGCCGGCACAGCTGGCCCTCGCCGATATGTTACTCCAGGAGCCGGCGCACTGGCAGTAGCTGCCGGCGTTCTATCACCAGCGGCGCGACCACCTCATGCAGGCGCTGGCGCCCAGCCGGTTGAAACTGCTGCCTTGTGAAGGCACCTATTTTCTGCTGGCGGATTACAGCGCCCTCTCCGATAAAGACGACGTTAGCTTTTGTGAGTGGCTCACCACCCATGTCGGCGTAGCCGCTATCGGTGTTCTGCGCCGACCCCTTCCCACATAAACTAATCCGCCTGTGCTTCGCTAAAGGCGATCAGACGCTGGACGCCGCCGCGGAGCGCTTATGTCGACTTTAGCGCTTAGCCTGTTGCAGCCGCCGCTGGTGTGGATGGACGGCGAGGCAAATCTGGCACACTTTGACCGCCTGCTGGCGCCGCTCATTGATCAAGATCTGATTCTCCTGCCGGAAATATTTACTACCGGTTTCTCCATGGAAGCGGCAGGCAACGCCCTGCCCGAGCAGCGGGTAGTGGCATGGCTTGGGGATTGGGCCCAGCGCCCTGGCGCAATGGTAGGTGGCAGCGCGGCCATCGCCACGCCCGCGGGGGCGGTCAACCGTTTCTTGTTGGTGCAGCCCAACGGCGTGACGCACCGCTATGATAAGCGTCATCTGTTCAGAATGGCCTACGAGCATCACCATTATCAGGCCGGCCAGGAACGGGTGGTGGTAGGCTGGCGGATATTGCCGCTGGTCTGTTATGACCTGCGCTTTCCGCTGTGGTCGCGCAATCGGCAGGACTACGATCTGGCGCTGTACGTCGCTAATTGGCCAGCGGCGCGCGCCATCAAAAATCAGGCTTATGTCGCCGGCTGCAATCGCGTTGGCGACGATGGCAATCGGCACCACTATAGCGGTAACAGCCTGATCCTGGATCCCATGGGAACGGTGCTGGCACAGGCCGAGCCGGACGCGGCAACCTGCCTACAGGCTCGCCCGTTACTCACGTCCTGGCCCTTTTCTGCTTTGTTTTCCCAGCCACCAAATGGTCATCCGCGCCTGCGCTTTGCCAACGGGCATAAGCGAGGACGTCTCGGCACGCGACGCTCTTTGTTACCCGTCCTGCGCCGGATGCGCTTCCTGGTAGGGATGGTGGGCAATCCAGTGGTCAGCGATATCTTGACGACGGCAAATCCACACCCGTTCGTGCTGTTGGATATAATCCAGAAAACGTTGCAGCACGCGAAACCGGCCCGGCCGGCCAAATATGCGGCCGTGCATGCCGATGGAAAGCATCTTGGGTGACGTCTCCCCTTCGGCGTAAAGTACGTCGAAACTGTCGCGCAAATAGCTGTAGAACTGGTCGCCGCTGTTAAACCCCTACGGCGTGGTAAAGCCCATATCGTTCGCATCCAGCGTATAGGGGATGATAAGATGCGGTTTTACCGTGCCGTCCTGGCGGGTGACCTGCGCCCAAAACGGCAGATCGTCGCCGTAATAATCACTGTCGTAGAGAAAACCGTCCTGCTCCACCACCAGCCGCCGGGTGTTGGGGCTGTCGTGGCCGGTATACCAACCCAGCGGCGCTGAACCAAATAATTGCGTCAACCATTCACCGCCTGCTGCATATGCTGGCGTTCGGTTTTGGCATCGACGCCCTGATAATGCAGCCAGCGCCACGCCAAAGACGGTCAACGGCAGACCGCGGCGGCGGAACTCCTGGTGAATCCGCCAGAAACCGGCACGTGAGCCGTATTCGTACAGTGAATCCATCGACATATGCCTCTCCGGATAACTGGCGGCGCCAATGATATCGGAAAGGAACTTTTCGAAACCCGCGTCCCCATGCAGCACATGACTTTCGACCCCTTCTTCATAATTCAGGACAAATTGCACCGCGATACGTGCCTGCTGAGGCCAGCCGGCATGAGGGGGCTTTCCGGCATAACCGATAAGATCGCGCGGGTAATTGGCGTTGAAATCGAAACTCTTATTCTCGGTCGCGTCACTCATGGTCAGTTCCTTTTTTGTGAGCCGGTGTTTTAGTTTAGTCCTATAACGCGAGCGGTTAGTTCTTTTTGTGTCGGAATGTCGCGCTCGACGCCCTCCGTAAGGAAGAGTAGCGCCTGGGGGCTCAGATTCAGGCTTGGGATTAGGTTTAGGTTTGGGCTCAAACTCACACTTAAACTAGGACTGGGCTCGGGCCATGATGGCGAAGACGGCGTTGGTGGCAATCCGCCCGCTATTGAATGGGTTCATCGGTAAGCAGCAAAACGCCCGGATACGGGTTTAGTCAGGCTATTCGCGGCCTGAATCTCTGCAGGGCTGGCGCAAGATACGCTGGGGAAATGCAAGGCGGCGCTGCTGCCGCAGAAAAGACAAAACCCTGTGTTTAGGCAAACACAGGGTTTCAAATGATTGGCGGTGCGGATGGGACTCGAACCCACGACCCCCGGCGTGACAGGCCGGTATTCTAACCGACTGAACTACCGCACCGCACTTGTGCTTTGTCGGGAAAGCGAGGCGAATAGTAAGGTCAGTGCCGTTTGACGTCAATGCTTTTTATGCGCCGGGAAATCGTTTGCTGATCATTGCAGCACCCTGCGTTCATTTTGACCTGACAGGATGATTTTATTCGCTTTGTGCAGATCTTTCCGCCCGCCACACACAGCTACCGCCCTTTTTCTGCACCAGATCCAAACGCTGCTCATGGGCTACGACCTCCTCGTCGCTGGCATAGATCACCTTCAGCGACGTCTGGACGCGCTGCACCCGCTGAATTTGTACGGTTTCGCCCACATCGCGTTGCTCTTGCTCTCCTTCCATGGCAAAACGCATCGCGGTCTGGCCACCGGTCATCAGCAGGAAAACATCCGCCAGAATTTCGGCGTCAAGCAATGCGCCGTGGAGGGTACGCTTACTGTTATCGATCAAGTAGCGGTCGCACAATGCGTCCAGGCTGTTGCGCTTACCCGGGAACATTTTGCGCGCCAGCAGCAAACTGTCCGTCACCTTACAAAAGGTGTCAGTCTTGGCAATGCCGCGGTTTAGCATGCCAAACTCATAATCCATAAAGCCGATATCGAAGGGGGCATTATGAATGACCAGTTCGCCACCGCGGATAAAGTGCAGAAACTCGTCCGCCACGTCGGCAAATGTCGGCTTATCCGCCAGAAACTCGTCGCTGATGCCGTGCACGTTGAACGCTTCGGGATCGACGAGCCGGTCCGGTTTCAGATAAACATGAAAATGCCGGCCGGTCAGGCGGCGATTGATGACCTCCACCGCGCCGATTTCGATAATCCTGTGTCCTTCATAGTGGACCCCCAACTTGTTCATACCGGTGGTTTCGGTATCCAGAACAATCTGTCGCGTAATGTCAGTGCTCATAATGCTCGTTTATGTCAGACTTGGGCTTTTAACATGGAGCAAGTTTACCAGAGATGCGTAAACAGGTTGCAATTTTCACCGACGGTTCGTGCCTGGGCAATCCCGGTCCCGGCGGCTATGGCGCCATACTGCGCTATAAGCAGCACGAAAAAACCTTCAGCGCCGGTTATCGCCTGACCACCAATAATCGCATGGAGCTGATGGCGGCGATTGTGGCATTGGAGGCGCTGACGGATGCCTGCGAGGTGGTGCTTAGTACCGACAGCCAGTACGTCCGCCAGGGGATTACCCAATGGATACACAACTGGAAAAAGCGGGGCTGGAAAACCGCCTACAAGAAACCCGTGAAAAACGTCGACTTATGGCAGCGGCTGGACGCGGCCATTCAGCCTCATACCCTGCGCTGGGATTGGGTAAAGGGCCACTCGGGCCACCCGGAAAACGAACGCTGCGATGAACTGGCTCGCACCGCCGCCTGCCATCCGGCATTGGAGGACATCGGTTATCGAGTGGAAGCGCAAACGAGCGGCGGCCGGGCGGATTAAATCGGGTTCACTTTGTTTATGAGACATGCCGTTGCCGGCAGCTGCGGGTGGTGGCGTTAACCGGCCGGCTTAATCCCCGGGAGGGCGTCGAGTTCTTCAGCGGCGTCAGGCTGAGGGGGAATGTGCGTTTTCGCGCGACAATCACGCTCAAGCAACCGATAGCCGGAAAATGGGTGCTGAGCAGCCTCCCCCCCTGGCGCCGCCACGGCAGCACCTGCAGATGGGTGCGGTGCAAAACCTCGAAATTAAGCACCCCCAGCCAATCCAATAGCCGCATCTGTGTATACATGCGGCTTCTGTACGGCTGGCGGCGAAAGAGAACCGGGCAGATTTTGCCCAACCCCAGCATACTTACCGGGTTAAACGTCGTGATGACCAGCCAGCCGTCATCAATAAGCACGCGGTCCACCTCCCGCAGCAGCCGATGGGGATCGCCGGTATAGGATAAGGTATGGGCCAGCAGACAGACATCAGCCGACTTATTGGCAAAGGGTAATTGATAAGGGTCGGCGATAACCTGCAAACACTCGCCTTCAAGTCCCACATTCACCTGATGAGAAATCGCACAATCGCTGGTATCCAGATCCGCGCTCAGCGCGCCGATTTTAAGTAAATGGAAACCGAACAGCTTTGGCCACCAGGCTTTCAAACCCTGCTCCAGCGCCTGACGATAGTAAGCCCCGCAGGGAATATCGTCCCATGAGACAGGCGCCTTAATCGTTTTGTTACTTTGCGCTGGTTTCATGTTTGTCTATCTTCTAAGTGCCATAGAAAAAATAACGAGGTTAACAATGAATCTTATCAGCATTCCCGCATTGGCGGATAATTACATTTGGCTTTTACACAATGACGACAGGCGCTGCCTGGTGGTCGATCCGGGCGATGCGACGCCGGTGTTGCAAGCGCTGGCCGACCACCGGCTGACCCCTGTCGCCGTTTTATTGACTCATCATCACCAGGACCATGTAGGCGGCGTTAGCGAGCTGCTGCAGCATTTTCCCGTGCCAGTCTATGGCCCAGAAGAAACCCGTTCCAAAGGCGCAACGCAGATAGTCAACGAAGGCGATAGCCTGACATTACTGGACCACACCTTCAGCATAATGGCATTACCCGGTCATACACTCGGACATATCGGATTTTATAGCGCGCCCTGGCTTTTTTGCGGCGACACGGTTTTTTCCGCAGGTAGCGGCCGGCTGTTTGAGGGCACACCCAGGCAAATGTATGAGTCTTTTCAGAAGGTTAACCAGCTTTCGTCCGCTACCCTTATTTGTGCCGCACATGAGTATACTTTAAGCAATTTAAACTTTGCTGCCGCCCTATTACCCCAAGATAGCGTTATCACTGATTATCAACGTAAAATTAAAGAGTTACGGCTGAAAAACCAGCCCAGCATGCCGACAAAACTGCATTTAGAGCGACAAATTAATCTTTTCTTACGTTGCCATGACGTTAATTTACAAAACAAATTAAACGTTCACCCCGCTCCCAGCGAGGAATGGCGTGTTTTTGCGGCATTACGCGAGAAGAAGGATCATTTCTAAAGGTTTTATTTGTAATGTCCCAGCCTTCAAAGTACCATTGCCCGTCTTTTAAGCGACTATTGACATACAGATGAAGACTCATGCGATCTTATTCGCCTCGGTCTTGCTGGTGGGGTGTCAGGCGTCCAGGCAGGACACGCCACCCCACGAACAGCATGCACAGAGTGTTTCTTCGGCAGGTCAAGGTGAAGCAGGAAAGTACACAGATGACCGAGCGGGCACCGCGCAATGGCAAGATATTAACACTAGCCTGCCGCAAGGCGATTTGTGGGACTTCATTGGCGACGAGCTGAAGATGCATATACCGGATAACGCCCGGGTCCGCGAGCAACAAAAGCGTTATTTGAAACAGAAGAGCTATCTCCACGATGTAACATTACGGGCAGAGCCGTACGTGTACTGGATTGTCGAGCAGATTAAGCAACGTAAGATGCCGATGGAATTGGTACTGCTACCCATAGTGGAGAGCGCTTTTGACCCTAAGGCAACATCCGCCTCTAACGCGGCTGGCCTTTGGCAGATTGTTCCCAGGACAGGCAAGAATTATGGCTTGAAGCAAAATCAGTGGTATGATGGCCGCCGTGATGTGGTGGCGTCTACCACCGTTGCGCTGGATATGATGCAGCGGCTTAACCGTATGTTCGACGGCGACTGGCTATTGACTATCGCTGCCTATAACAGCGGTGAAGGCCGTATTATGAAGGCCATTAAGCGTAATAAGGCCAGGGGCCGCCCTACCGACTTCTGGTCGTTGGCGCTGCCTCGCGAAACCACCATTTATGTTCCGAAGATGCTTGCGCTTAGCAACCTCATTAAGAATAGCAAACAATTTGGCATCGCGTTGCCTAAATCGAATGCACAGCGCGCACTGGCGCGGGTGGAAGTCGGCCAGCAGATCGGCCTGACGCAGGCGGCGGAAATGTCGGGCCTGTCGCTGACCAAGTTGAAAAGCTTCAACACTGGCTATAAGCGCAACGTGACGGCGCCCAATGGACCGCATTACATAATGCTACCCAAGGAGCATGCCTCCCAGCTGCGTACCTCGCTGGCGGAAGGCGGCATTGCGGTGGTACAGTCCACGCAGCTTGCCGATAACCTCGGCGGCAGCTATGAGGTCCGCGCCGGAGATACGTTATCCGGCATCGCACAACGGCTTAACGTTAAAACCGCTGAACTGCATAAGTGGAATAATCTGCGCAGCGCGCGTAGCCTGAAGGTGGGCCAGACGCTGAAAGTTGGCAGCGGCACGATGCAGATTGCCAACAACAACAGCATTACCTATCAGGTGCGCAAGGGGGATTCCCTGGAGAGCATAGCCCGCCGGCACGGCGTCGATATCAAAGACGTAATGCGCTGGAACGATGCGTTGACTAATGCGAACAACCTGCAGCCGGGGCTTAAGCTCACGCTGTTCGTTAACGGCAAGTCAACGGATTCCTGAGGCAGCGCTGATCGCCTCGTTTTTTCGGCGATGTGAGACAGCACGACGCGATGCCTGGGCAGATTCATGCCACCGTTAGCATTATAAAAAGCATACGCTACAACGTCTGCTTTTTTTATGTCTGTCTGCAATCCCCCGTTCTGAACCCCGCTACAGTATTGGAAATATAGACCCCCATATGCTGAGGGCCTAAGTCCCGATACCGACGATTTTCGGTTCCGCCGGGGGCCGCGCGCGACGGGGGTAGGCTCAAACTCGACCAGTAAGGGATTATGGTCTGAGGCCTCGGTAACCAGCACTGACGCCTCGCAGACGTTCATATCGCGGTAAAAAACGAAATCCAGCGGACGGCCAAACGCCCGCCGGCGCTGATCGTCGACAAATCTCACTTCGCCCAGGCCCATTTGTTCCGCGAAACGGTAAAGCGCCAACATACGCTGTCGGCTCCAGGCGTTAAAATCCCCCGCCATGATCACCGGACCGCTGTGATTACGGATCTGCTCTCCGATGGGGTCCAACTGCTTACTGTATACATCAATGCCCAGACTGAAATTCACCGCATGGATATTGACCACCATTAGTAGCTGGCCATTGTGGATTGGATATACGGTGACCAGCGCCGATTTAGCTAACCGTAACAGCGGTTCACGTTCGCGTAGCGGACAGCAGTAGACGGGATGAGCCGCGGACAAGGTCATCACCCCAGACGGGTGCTGCGGGAAAATCAATGCAGGAACCTGATCCGCCGCCAGATAATGAGAAGTGGCGAATCGGACCAGTTCAGGAGTAGTTTGCGCTTCCTGTAGCAGGACCAGCTGGGTGTCTTTTCCAAACCCCTGCAGAACCGATAGCCAATTGGCGCGCTGCTGTTTGAAGATATTCCATACCATCACCCGCAAAATGCGCGAGCCTGGCAGAGGTTCTCCCGGCGGCAACGCCTGACCTAATTGACCAGAGGCAAGAGGTGGGAAAATACGCTCGACTGGCTGGCCCGCGACATACCTGACGGCATATGTTTTTTTTGGCACGGTTACCGCCTATGTTCTCAAATTTTTTTTGCGCCCGTGGCAGTGTTTGAGTTAATTCCCCGCTGTTTTTCGTCCACAGGCACCTTACGATCTTATGCTGTTATAAGCTCTCGGCCCGGAAAATTCAATGTGAAGCCATGACGTAGCGGCCCGACCCACACAGTATATCACAAACCCTTCTTACTGAGACTGACTCCGGGTACGACAACAGCAATCCAAGCTGTGTGGCATCGGCTAAGACCTTTCCGGCCTTTCCTATAGGGACATTGGCCCTGGTCTGATCTGCTGATTAGGCCATCCGCCGCCGTCAACTACTGAACTATAGTCCAGTATTCATTACTGCCAAACTTGTTTATCGTGAGAGTTTAAAAGTCGAGCAGCCGGCACCGCGCTGCAATCGATAGCATAATCGAGAGGAGTTGAGAGATGGTGGACAATGACTTTTGCATCATTCATGGTAATATCAACAAAGATATCAGTCTATTAGCACACTGCTGCAGCGGCAATATTGAAATGCTGCGTAATGGATGCCTGTTTACCGGGCGCAAAACCCCGGTGCAGAGTTATCGCTTCACCACCGGCAGCGCCTATCTCATTGGATCGCTGCGTAACAAGCGCCTGCTGCGCCATCTGGCGACGCACTTCACCGGCGGTGTGCCCGTGGTTAACGGGGCGGAAATACTCTACCAGATTAGCACGCAACTGGGCTCAGCGGCGCTTGGCCTCGCTGAAGGTGACTTTTGCTTTTTTATCGAAGATCGCAACGGCACCCTGACGCTGCTGACCGATGCCTGTGGCCAGAACCCGGTGTATCTGGTAAATGCGGGCGACCGGTGGATTACCGATAAATTGAAACTCATCAGCGCGCTGCACGACCACGATATCCAGCACGACCCGCAGGCAGGTGAAACGGCGGTCAGTACGGGCTGCCATATTCAGCGCATTTTGCCGGGAACGTTGAACGTATTTCGCTTTAGCAACGCCGATTATCAGGTCTGCGAGAGCCGGCAATTACTGCGCCCGGCCAAGATGCCTCTGGCGATTGAGGGCAATATATTCAATTAGGGCGTTACTGCTAGCCCTGTTTGTCTCAGTCAGCGCGACAGGCGCCAATCTGACGCCGGTTCCGCTGGTTCCAGGCGGTAATCGGGTAGACATTGATAATAATGGCAAACCTGACCTGGTAATCCTGGGGCAATTCGATAATAACCACACGCATAATTGCCACGGCATCAGTTTTTTCATTCACCACCCGGATGGCGTATTTAGCATGGTACCCGTCGCCAACAGCGACAAATTTGTATGGCTGGATAGCCGTCTTACCGCCAGTTCTGCCAAGGTGCTGGTCAACCGCCTGTTTCACGACGGCAGGCGTTATCATTTAGTGAAAGCGCAAAAATATGGAGCTAATTTGTATACCCTGCTGCCGGTAAAATTTACCTTATATCTGCTCGACAAGCATCAGGGTGAACCCGGCGAACCGCATTACCGCTGGCACGCCTGGCGCAGTTTCCTTAGCCAGCAGCGTTATGGCTCCGTTGAGGAGTCGTTTGCGGAGATCGCCCGCTTCAATCCGGATAACCCCGAGAAGCGCTACATTGCGCCATTGCCCAACGTTGCGCCATGAGGCGATTATGCCGCGGTCAGTGATCGGAGCCTGCTCGGTGTCTGAAACAAAAAAAGCCCTAAACCGATGTTCAGGGCTTTTAATTGGAGTGGCGGTGCGGACGGGACTCGAACCCGCGACCCCCGGCGTGACAGGCCGGTATTCTAACCGACTGAACTACCGCACCACCGAATCACTACACACACACCAGATTAACATGAGCGAGGTCAGACGCCTGTTGACCATCCCGGGTGTTACCGCAGCTCGCGCTACCTGTTGATACTGCTCGTCACGGGCTACCCGTTAGGACGTAATGGATGCCTGGCAGTTCCCTACTCTCGCATGGGGAGACCCCACACTACCATCGGCGCTACGGCGTTTCACTTCTGAGTTCGGCATGGGGTCAGGTGGGACCACCGCGCTCGTGCCGCCAGGCAAATTCGTTTTCCGCACCGCTTTCACCATGCAGACTGCTCTTGCTGCCCAACCCTCACTTGCGTGACCATCGGGCGTTATCCGGAACATCGCTGATATCGTCTTTCTGGCGCTCGCGTTCATGTCGCTTGCGCTTTGCCGCTAACGTTCGTTACAGCTCTGGCTTTCGCCCTCTCTCAAACAGCTCAGGTGTTGTAAGGTTAAGTCTCACGGGTCATTAGTATCGGTTAGCTCAACACCTCGCAGCGCTTACACACCCGACCTATCAACGTCATCGTCTTTAACGTCCCTTTAGGAGGCTCAAGGCCTCAGGGAAGACTCATCTCGAGGCAAGTTTCCCGCTTAGATGCTTTCAGCGGTTATCTCTTCCGCACGTAGCTACCGGGCAATGCCATTGGCATGACAACCCGAACACCAGTGGTGCGTCCACTCCGGTCCTCTCGTACTAGGAGCAGCCCCTCTCAATCTTCCAGCGCCCACGGCAGATAGGGACCGAACTGTCTCACGACGTTCTAAACCCAGCTCGCGTACCACTTTAAATGGCGAACAGCCATACCCTTGGGACCTACTTCAGCCCCAGGATGTGATGAGCCGACATCGAGGTGCCAAACACCGCCGTCGATATGAACTCTTGGGCGGTATCAGCCTGTTATCCCCGGAGTACCTTTTATCCGTTGAGCGATGGCCCTTCCATGCAGAACCACCGGATCACTAAGACCTGCTTTCGCACCTGCTCGAGCCGTCACTCTCGCAGTCAAGCTAGCTTATGCCTTTGCACTAACCTCACGATGTCCGACCGTGATTAGCTAACCTTCGTGCTCCTCCGTTACGCTTTGGGAGGAGACCGCCCCAGTCAAACTACCCACCAGACACTGTCCTCGGCCCGGATGACGGGCCTGAGTGAGAACATCAAACATTAAAGGGTGGTATTTCAAGGTTGGCTCCATGCAGACTGGCGTCCACACTTCAAAGCCTCCCACCTATCCTACACATCAAGGCTCAATGTTCAGTGTCAAGCTATAGTAAAGGTTCACGGGGTCTTTCCGTCTTGCCGCGGGTACACCGCATCTTCACGGCGAGTTCAATTTCACTGAGTCTCGGGTGGAGACAGCCTGACCATCATTACGCCATTCGTGCAGGTCGGAACTTACCCGACAAGGAATTTCGCTACCTTAGGACCGTTATAGTTACGGCCGCCGTTTACCGGGGCTTCGATCAAGAGCTTCTCCTTACGGATAACCCCATCAATTAACCTTCCGGCACCGGGCAGGCGTCACACCGTATACGTCCACTTTCGTGTTTGCACAGTGCTGTGTTTTTAATAAACAGTTGCAGCCAGCTGGTATCTGCGACTGGCTTCAGCTCGGGGCGCAAGGCCCTCCACCTACATGCCAGCGTGCCTTCTCCCGAAGTTACGGCACCATTTTGCCTAGTTCCTTCACCCGAGTTCTCTCAAGCGCCTGGGTATCCTCTACCTGACCACCTGTGTCGGTTTGGGGTACGATTCGATGTGACCTGGAGCTTAGAGGCTTTTCCTGGAAGCGTAGCATCAATTCCTTCACTACCGTGGTAGCTCGTCATCACGCCTCAGTGTTATGAAAGAGCGGATTTGCCTGCTCTTTCCACCTGCACGCTTGAACCGGGACAACCGTCGCCCGGCAAACCTAGCTTTCTCCGTCCCCCCTTCGCAGTCACACCTAGTACAGGAATATTAACCTGTTTCCCATCGACTACGCCTTTCGGCCTCGCCTTAGGGGTCGACTCACCCTGCTCCGATTAACGTTGAACAGGAACCCTTGGTCTTCCGGCGAGCGGGCTTTTCACCCACTTTATCGTTACTTATGTCAGCATTCGCACTTCTGATACCTCCAGCAGCCCTCACAGGCCACCTTCACAGGCTTACAGAACGCTCCCCTACCCAACGGACGTATCCTTAAAACGCCTTGCCCTTGTCCGGCTGTTGCCGACTTAACGGGAATGTGGCTTGCACGCGCCCGCTCATCGTCGCGTGGAGCGTTTTAAGTGATACGTCCGCTGCCGCAGCTTCGGTGCATGGTTTAGCCCCGTTACATCTTCCGCGCAGGCCGACTCGACCAGTGAGCTATTACGCTTTCTTTAAATGATGGCTGCTTCTAAGCCAACATCCTGGCTGTCTGGGCCTTCCCACATCGTTTCCCACTTAACCATGACTTTGGGACCTTAGCTGGCGGTCTGGGTTGTTTCCCTCTTCACGACGGACGTTAGCACCCGCCGTGTGTCTCCCGTGATAACATTCTACGGTATTCGCAGTTTGCATCGGGTTGGTAATCCGGGATGGACCCCTAGCCGAAACAGTGCTCTACCCCCGTAGATGACTTCACGAGGCGCTACCTAAATAGCTTTCGGGGAGAACCAGCTATCTCCCGGTTTGATTGGCCTTTCACCCCCAGCCACAAGTCATCCGCTAATTTTTCAACATTAGTCGGTTCGGTCCTCCAGTTAGTGTTACCCAACCTTCAACCTGCCCATGGCTAGATCACCGGGTTTCGGGTCTATACCCTGCAACTAGACGCCCAGTTAAGACTCGGTTTCCCTACGGCTCCCCTATACGGTTAACCTTGCTACAGAATATAAGTCGCTGACCCATTATACAAAAGGTACGCAGTCACACCCCGAAGGATGCTTCCACTGCTTGTACGTACACGGTTTCAGGTTCTATTTCACTCCCCTCGCCGGGGTTCTTTTCGCCTTTCCCTCACGGTACTGGTTCACTATCGGTCAGTCAGGAGTATTTAGCCTTGGAGGATGGTCCCCCCATCTTCAGACAGGATATCACGTGTCCCGCCCTACTCATCGAGCTCACAACAAGCGCACCTTCGGATACGGGGCTATCACCCTCTGTCGCCGGACTTTCCAGACCGTTCTCCTGATGCGCAAGCTGATGATGGCTCTGGGCTGTTCCCCGTTCGCTCGCCGCTACTGGGGGAATCTCGGTTGATTTCTTTTCCTCAAGGTACTGAGATGTTTCAGTTCCCCTGGTTCGCTTCGTCAAGCTATGGATTCACCTGACAATGATGCAACGAGTTGCACCGGGTTTCCCCATTCGGACATCGCCGGCTGATAACGCTTCATATCAGCTCACCGGCGCTTTTCGCAGATTAGCACGTCCTTCATCGCCTCTGACTGCCTAGGCATCCACCGTGTACGCTTAGTCACTTAACCTCACAACCCTGAGCTGTCTGCGCGCTACAGTGATAACGCTTGCGCGTTACCTCAGGTTTGCTTACTTCGTTTGAGAGACTCGCATACTGAGTTTGCACTTCAGCATGTGTTTCAAATTTTCAGCTTGTTCCGGATTGTTAAAGAGCGGTATTTCGCAGCGCGCTTGATAAACGCGCTCTGAAATAACAAGCAAAGTGGCGTCCCCTAGGGGGTTCGAACCCCTGTTACCGCCGTGAAAGGGCAGTGTCCTAGGCCACTAGACGAAGGGGACTCGAAAAGCGCGGGCATCGCGATACTTTGGCGTGGAAGGCACCGCTTTCAGTAAGGCAAAGCGGGTAACCCTGACCGCAAAAGCGGTGGTAACTTCGCTCAGCCGCCAATGACTTTTACCTTGCTCGCCGGGTGAACAGGAAAAAGCCGCCGACGGGCTGCTTTGCTCGTGACAGTTATCAGACAATCTGTGTGGACACGTCACTCAACGTATCGCTTAGGTAAGGAGGTGATCCAACCGCAGGTTCCCCTACGGTTACCTTGTTACGACTTCACCCCAGTCATGAATCACAAAGTGGTAAGCGCCCTCCCGAAGGTTAAGCTACCTACTTCTTTTGCAACCCACTCCCATGGTGTGACGGGCGGTGTGTACAAGGCCCAGGAACGTATTCACCGTGGCATTCTGATCCACGATTACTAGCGATTCCGACTTCATGGAGTCGAGTTGCAGACTCCAATCCGGACTACGACGCACTTTGTGAGGTCCGCTGACTCTCGCGAGATCGCTTCTCTTTGTATGCGCCATTGTAGCACGTGTGTAGCCCTACTCGTAAGGGCCATGATGACTTGACGTCATCCCCACCTTCCTCCGGTTTATCACCGGCAGTCTCCTTTGAGTTCCCGACCAAATCGCTGGCAACAAAGGATAAGGGTTGCGCTCGTTGCGGGACTTAACCCAACATTTCACAACACGAGCTGACGACAGCCATGCAGCACCTGTCTCAGAGCTCCCGAAGGCACCAAGGCATCTCTGCCAAGTTCTCTGGATGTCAAGAGTAGGTAAGGTTCTTCGCGTTGCATCGAATTAAACCACATGCTCCACCGCTTGTGCGGGCCCCCGTCAATTCATTTGAGTTTTAACCTTGCGGCCGTACTCCCCAGGCGGTCGATTTAACGCGTTAGCTCCGAAAGCCACAGCTCAAGGCCACAACCTTCAAATCGACATCGTTTACAGCGTGGACTACCAGGGTATCTAATCCTGTTTGCTCCCCACGCTTTCGTACCTGAGCGTCAGTCTTCGTCCAGGGGGCCGCCTTCGCCACCGGTATTCCTCCAGATCTCTACGCATTTCACCGCTACACCTGGAATTCTACCCCCCTCTACGAGACTCTAGCCTGCCAGTTTCAAATGCAGTTCCCAGGTTAAGCCCGGGGATTTCACATCTGACTTAACAGACCGCCTGCGTACGCTTTACGCCCAGTAATTCCGATTAACGCTTGCACCCTCCGTATTACCGCGGCTGCTGGCACGGAGTTAGCCGGTGCTTCTTCTGCAGGTAACGTCAATCGATAGCGCTGTTAACGCTAACGCCTTCTTCCCCGCTGAAAGTGCTTTACAACCCGAAGGCCTTCTTCACACACGCGGCATGGCTGCATCAGGGTTTCCCCCATTGTGCAATATTCCCCACTGCTGCCTCCCGTAGGAGTCTGGACCGTGTCTCAGTTCCAGTGTGGCTGGTCATCCTCTCAGACCAGCTAGGGATCGTCGCCTAGGTGAGCCATTACCCCACCTACTAGCTAATCCCATCTGGGTTCATCCGATGGTGTGAGGCCCGAAGGTCCCCCACTTTGGTCTTGCGACGTTATGCGGTATTAGCTACCGTTTCCAGTAGTTATCCCCCTCCATCGGGCAGATCCCCAGACATTACTCACCCGTCCGCCGCTCGCCGGCAAAGAAGCAAGCTTCTTTCCGCTGCCGCTCGACTTGCATGTGTTAGGCCTGCCGCCAGCGTTCAATCTGAGCCATGATCAAACTCTTCAATTAAAAGCTTGATGCTCAAAGAATCAAAACTGGTATTCATATGAATATTTGTTGTTCACTCTTCAAGACTTGATATTTCGGTATGTCGATATCGTCTTGTGAGTGCCCACACAGATTGTCTGATAAATTGTTAAAGAGCAGTGCCGGCTGTTTTCTCGACCCGCACGGGTGGCACATATTACGCTTGCTGTAAAGTCAAGCTTTTATTTTCCCGTAGCGGGCCGCCTGCCTCTGGCTGAACCGGTGCGCCGTAGCGACTGTTTCCGGTCAGTGGAGGCGCATTATAGGGCCTTCCCAGCCGGTGGCAAGCGCTAAATGCAAAATAAGTTTTAATTGGTGAAATATGCAGCAGCCGTAACAAGATGTTGGTGGTTAACGCGGGAAGATTTCGGGACAAAAACCGCGTCCCGATGCGGTGTGCCGCAGTCGGGACAGGTTTTACCATGAAGGTCAGTTATAGGGGGCAACATACCATACCCAGACTGCTCGGACCGGGGTAATCGTCCCTCTCACCGCCGTGGGTTTACTGGCTGGCGACGATATGATCGTCCTGTACATCCAGTCTGATGGGTTTGCCCGGCAATAGCTGACCGGACAGGATCTGCTGCGATAACGGGTTTTCGATCTCTTGCTGAATAGCGCGTTTCAGCGGGCGTGCGCCATAGACGGGATCGAAGCCGGATTTGCCCAGCAGCGCCAACGCCTCGTCGCTGATAGTCGTGGTGTAACCCCGTTCTTCCAACCGCTGATACATACGCTGCAGTTGGATCTGAGCAATCTCGGTAATATGCTCCCGGCTCAGCGGATGGAACACGACAACTTCATCCACACGGTTGATAAACTCCGGCCGGAAATGGTGCCTGACCACATCAAGCACCATATCCTTCATTTCCTGATAGTTCATCTGGCCGAAGCGTTCCTGGATAACATCCGACCCCAGGTTGGAGGTCATGATGACCACTGTATTGCGAAAATCCACCGTGCGTCCCTGACCGTCGGTCAGTCGGCCGTCATCCAATACTTGTAGCAGGATATTGAAGACATCGGGATGCGCCTTTTCGATCTCATCCAGCAGAATGACTGAATAAGGACGGCGGCGCACCGCCTCGGTCAGATATCCCCCTTCTTCATAACCGACATAGCCGGGAGGGGCGCCAACCAACTGCGACACCGAATGTTTTTCCATGAATTCGGACATATCGATACACACCATGGCATCGTCGCTATCGAACAAGAACGTGCCCAGCGCTTTACACAATTCCGTTTTACCTACCCCGGTCGGTCCCAGGAACATGAAGGAGCCGATGGGACGATTGGGATCCGCCAAGCCGGCACGGCTGCGGCGAATAGCATTGGAAACCGCTTCTACTGCTTCATTTTGCCCAATGACCCGCTGATGTAAATCCTGCTCCATACGCAGCAGCTTTGCCCGCTCGCTTTCCAGCATCCGTGAAACTGGAATCCCCGTCCAGCGGGCTAATACTTCGGCAATCTCAATGTCGGTCACGCGATTTCGCAGTAAGCGCATACTTTTTCCTTCAGCTTGCGAGGCCACCGCCAGTTGCTTTTCCAGCTCGGGAATTTTACCGTATTGCAGCTCGGACATCCGTGCCAGGTCTCCGACGCGCCGTGCTTGTTCTATCGAGATTTTTGCCTGTTCCAATTCCGCCTTCAAATGCTGGGTGCCCGACAAAGAGGCTTTCTCCGCTTTCCATTCCTCTTCAAGTTCGGAGTAATCGCGTTCTTTTTGCGCCAGTTCGTCATTAAGCATCGCCAATCGCTTGAGACTGGCGTCATCCGATTCTTTCTTCAGTGCCTGCTGTTCCAGCTTCAACTGAATGATCCGGCGATCCAGCCGGTCAAGCTCTTCCGGTTTAGAATCGATCTGCATACGAATGCTGGATGCGGCTTCATCAATAAGATCAATAGCCTTGTCAGGCAGTTGCCTGTCGGCAATATAGCGATGGGACAGCGTCGCGGCGGCAACAATGGCCGGGTCGGTAATCTGTACATGGTGATGCAGCTCGTAACGTTCTTTCAAGCCGCGCAGAATAGCGATGGTATCCTCTACGTTCGGCTCAGCGACAAACACCTTCTGGAAACGCCGTTCCAGCGCGGCGTCCTTCTCGATAAATTTGCGATACTCATCAAGCGTCGTTGCGCCAACGCAGTGCAGTTCGCCGCGTGCCAATGCAGGTTTGAGCATATTACCGGCGTCCATCGCTCCATCGGCCTTGCCGGCGCCCACCATGGTATGCAACTCATCGATAAATAGGATGACATTGCCCTCTTTTTTGGACAGATCGCTTAAAACGCCTTTCAATCGCTCTTCAAATTCACCGCGATATTTCGAGCCCGCCACAAGCGAGCCCATATCCAGCGATAACACCCGGTTGTTCTTAAGGCCTTCGGGTACTTCTCCGTTGACAATACGCTGCGCCAGCCCTTCAACAATCGCGGTTTTACCCACCCCGGGTTCACCGATGAGGACTGGATTATTTTTGGTGCGCCGCTGGAGCACCTGGATGGTGCGGCGAATTTCTTCGTCACGCCCGATAACGGGATCGAGTTTGCCCTGTTCGGCGCGCTCGGTCAGGTCGATGGTGAACTTTTTCAACGCCTGGCGTTGATCTTCCGCGCCCTGATCGTTCACCTGCTCGCCGCCGCGCATCTGCTCAATGGCCTGGGTGATGGATGCCGTCGTGGCGCCCGCCGACTTCAGCAGCTCGGCCAAGGTGCCGCGCGACTCCAGCGACGCGAGAACGAAGAGTTCGGAAGAGATAAAACTGTCGGTGCGTTTTTGCGCCAGCTTGTCGCACAGGTTTAACACCTGCACCAGATCCTGCGAAGGCTGAACATCGCCGCCGGTTCCTTCCACCTGCGGCAAACGCTCGCAGGCCTGTTCCACCGCACTGATAAACGTCACCACGTTAACCCCGGCGGATTGCAGCAGCGGACGTACGGTACCGCCCTCCTGCTTTAGCATGGCCGCCATCACGTGTAAAGGTTCGATAAATTGGTTGTCGCGCCCGAGAGCCAGGGACTGGGCGTCGGCGAGGGCAAGCTGGAATTTATTGGTAAGACGATCCAGACGCATAATTCCTCCCATATTGGTCAAAATTGCTACTCTGGAGATTAAATAAGGTCGTTTATTTAAAATTCAAGGATATTTCGCCAATAAGCTGGAAGATAATTGCTATCCATCCTGGATCGTCTTAGGCAAGAGATTATATCAGCCAGACCAAAGTTGCCATACGTCCGGTGATACCTTCGCGCCGATAGGAGAAAAAAGTGTCGTTTTCCTGCACCGTGCAATGCTGACCGCCATATATGGCGCGGATCCCGGCCGTCCACAGACGTAAACGCGCCAGTTGATAGAGATCGGCCAGATATTTTTCGCCCCGGGGGACAAACGCATCGGCCGCCGCGGGGTCGTAACGGGCAAAGGCATCTTTGACTTCGGCGCCCACTTCAAACGCCTCGGGACCGATGGCCGGCCCCAGCCAGGAGAGAATATCCGCGCGCGGCGTGTGCCGCGGCGACTTCCCGCCCTGCCCGATCGCAAAACAGCACCGGCAGACAATCGGCGGTCATGACGGCGCAGACCTCGCCGGGTGTCCGGGTGTAAACCGCATCACCACGCAACGACGGCGGCGTGGCACCATCCAGCGTGACCACATCAATACCGTGCACCTGCGTTAACCAGCACGGTGCGGCGTGTAAATCTGCCAGCGCCACCAGCCAGCGACGATTTTCCGCCACGGCCTCGTGATCGTCCCCGACATAGTCGCCTACATTTAGCAAATGCCAGGGCGCGCGGCTCACGCCGCCCTCGCGGGTTGTGCTGCAGGCCCGGACCCGGGCGGGAGCAGGCCAGTCGGGCAGAATAAGCCGGCTTACAGCCAGTCCATGCTATCTTTGAACAGTTCTGTATCTGCCTTCAACGCCGCTATCAGCGCCACCATATCCTGCGGCAGCGGCGCATGCCACTCCATCTCAATCGAGGTAATGGGATGGTATAGCCGCAGCAAAGTGGCATGCAGCGCCTGACGATCGAAACTGCGCAGCACCTCATTGAAGGCGTCGGAAGCCCCCTTCGGCGGTCGCGAGCGCCCACCGTAGAGCGGATCGCCTACCAGCGGATGATTGATATGCGCCATATGCACGCGGATCTGATGCGTTCGTCCGGTTTCCAGACGCAACCGCAGACGCGTATGGGCGCGGAAGTGCTCCATTATACGGTAATTGGTCACCGCCGGCTTGCCCATCGGGTGCACCGCCATATGCGTCCGCTTGGTAGCGTGGCGCGCGATCGGCTGCTCCAAGGTGCCGCCGGCGGTCATGGTGCCGATAGCGACCGCTTCGTATTCGCGGGTAATCTCCCGCGCCTGTAGCGACTCCACCAGACGGGTCTGCGCCGGCACGGTTTTAGCCACCACCATCAAGCCGGTCGTGTCTTTGTCCAGACGATGCACGATACCTGCACGAGGAACATCCACAATGGGCGGAAAATAGTGCAGCAGCGCATTCAACACGGTGCCATCTGCATTGCCGGCGCCGGGATGCACGACCAGATCACGCGGTTTATTGATGACGAGAATATCGTCATCTTCATAAACGATATTCAGCGGTATAGCTTGCGCTTCCCAGCGCGGCGCTTCTTCTATAAACGCCTGTATTTCAACAGATTCACCGCCAAGCATTTTTTCTTTGGGGACTGCCGTGACCCGTCTGTTCACCCTCACCAGGCCGTCAAGGATCCAGGCTTTTATCCGCGATCGTGAATAATCAGGGAACAATTCCGCCAAAGCCTGATCTAAACGTTGCCCGAGTTGTGATTCACTCACCGTTCCGGTGAGGTGTTGATACTGTGCCATATAAGGTATCTTCGTTAACGTTGGGTTTTCACGGCGATGCCGTTTAAAATAGTATGCTATTATAGCTGGTCTCATCCGAGAGCTAAACGGACAGTCTCCCGGAACAACACTCTGAGGATAAGCAAAACGTCATGATGCGTATGAAATATCTGGTGGCAGCCGCCACACTTTGCCTGGTGCTGGCGGGTTGTTCCAGTAACAAAGACGCCGTTCCCGATAATCCCCCCTCCGAGATCTATGCCTCCGCGCAGCAAAAGTTGCAGGACGGTAATTACAAAGGCGCAATCAAGGAGCTTGAAGCGCTGGACAACCGTTATCCGTTCGGTCCCTACGCGCAGCAGGTTCAGCTTGACTTGATTTATGCCTACTACAAATCCGCCGATCTGCCGCTGGCACAAGCCTCTATCGATCGTTTTCTGCGGCTGAATCCGACTCATCCGAATGTCGACTACGTCCTTTACATGCGGGGTTTGACCGATATGGCGCTGGATGACAGCGCATTGCAAGGATTCTTCGGCGTGGACCGTTCCGATCGCAACCCGGAGCATGCCCGCGCGGCGTTCCGTGATTTCACGCAGTTAATTCGAGGTTATCCGAACAGCCAGTATGCCATGGATGCCACCAAACGTCTGGTTTATCTCAAAGACCGGCTGGCCAAGCATGAATTGTCCGTAGTGGAGTACTACGACAAACGCGGTGCTTATGTCGCGGTGGCCAATCGCGTGGAGCAAATGCTGCGCGACTTCCCCGACACGCAGGCGACGCGCCAAGCGCTGCCCTACATGGAAAAAGCCTACCGGGAATTGCAGTTGAGCGGCCAGGCGGACAAAATGTCGAAAATCAGAGCGGCGAATCCGGCCTGATGCCGTGGCGAGACGTGCTATGAACAGCGGCTTCGGCCGCCGTTTCTAAAAGGTTAACCTGATAATATTGCCCCATTGTGCATGCGCTGACAAGGGCAGAAACCCCGTTCCTGACCCCCGCTCACAGAACCCATTCCCTCCACCGCCACGCCGAAAAAAAAGTGATCTAAATCACAAAAAAGATACCGGCTGCAGGTATGCTTAAACTATGTCGACGGAAACACGCAGAGAGGTAAGTTTATGATAATCAACATTACCGGTAAGCAAATGGATATCACTCCCGCCATTCGTCAACACGCGGAAGAGCGCTTGGCTAAACTGGCGAAATGGCAGACCCAGCTGATTAATCCCCATATTATCCTCTCTAAACAGCCGCAGGGATTTGTGGCCGATGCCACCCTGAGCACGCCCAACGGACAGCTGGTGGCCAGTGCAACCCATCAGGATATGTATTTGGCCATCAACGAGCTGCTGGCGAAACTTGAACGTCAAATCAATAAAGTCCAGCATAAGGGTGAAGCTCGCCGCGCCGCAGAATGCGTTAAAACTGCGAATTTCATGGCGGTGTAATCCTGCCGGCCGGGTAAACCGTCCCGCCCGACAGTGAGCAACACATTGCATACGCGCCCCCGGGCGCGTTTTATATTGACAGAAAGAAAAGCGAGCGGTTACTGTACCTCCTATTCTTCATTCCAAAGAGCTCACCATGACAACACCGTCGTTTTTCTTCGCTTTCTTTTTTAACTTCCGTTGCTAAGAGGCCCGCGCTCGTCGTGTGAGAAATAAAGCGAAGACGAACCGCAAAGCCTCCTGAAACAGGGGGCTTTTTTTGCTGGCGTGAAAGGTAACCCATATTATGAATGACAACACTTTATTGACGCTGCGCGATCGGATTAGCGCGCTGGATCTCAAATTGCTGTCTTTACTCGCGGAAAGGCGCGCTCTGGCCCTGGACGTCGCGTGGAGCAAGATAGCCTCCCAGCGGCCAATACGCGATATGGCGAGGGAGCGCGAACTGCTAAAACGCCTGGTCGCGGAGGGTCAGAAATGTGATCTGGATGGCTTCTATGTGACCCGGCTGTTCCAAATGATTATTGAAGATTCGGTATTAACGCAGCAAGCCCTACTGCAGTTGGATCTTAATCACCAGGAGCAGCTTTCGGCGCGCATCGCCTTTCTTGGCCCCAAAGGCTCTTATTCTCACCTGGCGGCCCGGCAGTACGGCGCGCGCTATTTTGAACAGGTCGTCGAATGCAGTTGCCAAAAACTTGCCGATATTGTGCAACTCGTGGAAACGGGCCAAGCGGAATACGGTATTTTTCCTATCGAAAATAGTAGCTCAGGTTCCATCAATGAAGTGTACGACCTGCTGCAACACACGCATCTGTCTTTAGTGGGCGAAATCGCTATCCCTATCGATCATTGCGTTCTGGTCAGCGGCAATACCAATCTTGATCGTATCGAGGTCATCTACAGCCATCCGCAACCTTTCCAGCAGTGCAGTCAGTTTCTGGGACATTTTCCTCAGTGGCAATTTGAATATTGCGAAAGCACCGCCGCGGCCATGGAAAAAGTGGCGCAGCTCAACCGGCCTACGGTCGCCGCGCTAGGCAGCGGCCAGGGTGGCGCCTTATACGGCCTGCAGGTGCTGGAAAGCAACTTGGCCAACCAGCAGCAAAATATCACCCGCTTTATCGTACTGGCCCGCAAACCTATCGACGTCACCGAGCAGGTGCCGGCTAAAACCACTCTTATCATGGCTACCGGCCAACAGTCCGGCTCCCTGGTTGAGGCGCTGTTGGTGCTGCGGACCCACGGTATTGTGATGACGCGTCTGGAATCCCGGCCGATACACGGTAATGCGCATGAAGAGATGTTTTATATCGATGTGCAGGCCAATTTGCGCAGCGTGAAAATGCAAAAAGCGCTGCGCGAACTGCAAGCCATTACGCGTTCGTTAAAAGTGCTAGGCTGCTACCCCAGCGAGAACGTTTTGCCGGTGGATCCGGAGTAACCGGCACCGGTAATCAGCCACTTGTCATTAGCGACTTGTGACCTGCAAGGCGCCGCCGCCGTGCTTCCCGTCTCCCCGTCCTACGCCTGTTTACGGCGAGTGTAGGGCCTATTTACGGCTATCGTTGGCCTGGCGCAATAACACGCAGCTTTCCGCCAGGAAATGGTCGGCGTAAGCGCCAAACCAGCGACCGATATGGGCGAAACGTTCGATAAAGACCCGCTTGTCGCCCTGTTCCAAAAGTTCGATTGCCACCCCGAAACGCTGATAGTAGCGTTTGATCAGCGCCAGATTGTCCTCTGACGCCATAATGATATCGGCATACAGCTGTGGATCCTGCGCAAACAGGCGCCCTATCATCGCCAGCTCGAGGCGATAAATCGGTGAGGACAGCGCCAAAAATTGCTCCAAATCGACATTTTCCTCCGCCAAATGCATGCCGTAGGTAAAAGTGGCGAAATGACGTAGCGCCTGGATAAAGGACATATTTTGGTCGTGTTCGATGGCGCTAATGCGATGCAACTGCGCGCCCCAAACCTGTATCTGTTCCAGCAACCATTGATAGGCTTCCGGCTGGCGCCCTTCGCAATAAACGACCACTTGCTTGGCCAGACTGCCGCTATCGGGACCGAACATGGGATGCAGGCCGAGGACTGGCCCATTGTGCGCCGCTAGCATTGCCTGCAGCGGCGCATTTTTCACGGAGGCCAAATCCACCAAAATGCAATCTTCCGGCAGGGGCGGCAATTGCTCAATGACTGGTACGGTCAAATGAATCGGCACGCTAACGATGACCAACCCCGCATCGGCCAACAAGGCTTCAGCGCGCGGCCAGTCCTCTTTTTCCAGGACGCGTGCACTGTATCCTGACAGCGTCAGCATTTTGTCAAACAAGCGTCCCATCTGGCCGCGGCCGCCAATGATCACCACCGGTCTCAGTTGCGGACACAGCGTTTTAAAACCTTTGTCGTTTTCGCTGGCGTAAGACTCCCGCATCAGGCGGCGCAGGACATCCTCAATCAAATCGGGCGGCACGCCCAATGCTGCGGCCTCACGCCGCCGCGAGGCCAGCATCGCCGTCTCACGATCCGGCGCATAAATAGGCAGGCCGGCACGGCTTTTTACTTCACCAACCTCGGCCACCAGCGACAGGCGTTTAGCCAACAGATCCAGCAGCGCTTTATCCACGTCATCGATCTTGTCCCGCAGGACGCTAAGCTCTGCTACCATGCTGCGACTTCGCCCGCTGCCTGTCGCGCCGCGAGCACCCTTTGCAATTCGCCGTGCAGCTGACGCAGCAGGCTATCGGTGCTTTCCCAATCAATACAGGCATCAGTCACCGACACGCCGTAACGCATTTCCTCACGCGGTAATTCAGAGGATTGATTACCGGCATGAATATGGCTTTCCAACATTAAACCGATAATGGAACGATTACCGGCTTTAATCTGCGCCAGCGCCGACTGCACCACCTCGGCCTGTCGGCGATAATCTTTATTGGAGTTACCGTGGCTGCAATCGATCATCAACGCCGCCGGCAGTCCTGCCGCCGCCATCTGGCGCTCGCAATCGAGAATATCTTGCGGATGGTAATTTGGCTGTTTGCCGCCGCGCAAAATCACATGACCGTCAGGATTACCGCGTGTCTGGAGTAAACACACTTGTCCTGCCTGATTGATGCCCATAAAACGGTGGGCCATTGCCGCAGCACGCATCGCATTGATTGCGGTCGCCAGGCTGCCGTCGGTGCCATTTTTTAAGCCTACCGGCATAGACAGCCCGGACGCCATTTCCCGGTGGGTCTGGGATTCGGTAGTTCGTGCGCCAATCGCCGACCAGCTGAAGAGATCGCCGAGGTATTGCGGGCTATTGGGATCCAAGGCTTCCGTTGCCAAAGGCAGCCCCATTCTCACCAGTTCCAGCAACAGTCCGCGGGCGATTTGCAGCCCGGCCTCGACATCAAAAGACCCATCCATATAGGGGTCGTTGATTAAGCCCTTCCAGCCAACCGTGGTACGGGGTTTTTCAAAATAGACGCGCATAACGATATACAGCTGATCGCTCAATTCAGCTGACAGGTTTTGCAAACGGCGGGCATAGTCAAGCGCTGCATCGGTATCGTGGATTGAACAAGGTCCACAGACCACCAGCAGGCGCGGGGCGCGACCGTGGATGATATTGGCTATGGTACGCCGGGATTCGGCAATAGAGTGCTGCTCCGCCTCGCTTAAAGGAAACTGGCGTTTTAATTCTTCGGGGGTGATCATTACCTGTTCATCACTGATATGGACATTATTGAGCGCGTCTTTTTGCATGATACTAATCCTGACTAAAATGAGATGGCCGCAAAGCGTTACATTAAACTCTTACGCCAAAGCGTATAGATAGCTACCTTACCAGCAATCGTAAAGTTTTCAATCCAATTTTGTAAACAATTTATTACTCTTTGTTCTCCGGTGCGCACCGTTCAAGGCCGCCTTCGGCGTCAGGAGGAAAGGATTTCGCTATAGGCGAGCTATACAGCGGTATGATACGCATCCTACACCAAAATTTAAATCACTTATTGGACATAATAAAGTGTCAAAATGCCAGCCAAAGTGTAAATAATAAATTACACTCCTAACCCGGTCAGACATGAGCTTTTGCGCTTTGCAACTGAGAATGCGGCTGAGGGAAGATAATCCCGCCAACGTGGCTAACAAGATGAGAATGCAACTTTATTTCTTGCTCTGTGCATTGCTCATGCTGGCAGGCTGTAGCGACTCCGATCGTCCCGCCAACACAGCATCAGGGGATTCGGCATGGCATCAGGCCGGCTAACACGACGCTATGGCCGGTAAAGCGGTACGCGACAATGATACCCTGACGGAATGGTATGGCACGCCGCACGTCGATAGAGAAGACTATCTTTCGGGCTACACGGCGGGACAGGCCGACCTCTGTCGTGCCGCAACTCTGCGCGCTTGGGGTGAAAAAGGCCGTAATTTCCCCGCCAACTGCGATGGTATCGCCAACGCTGAGCAATTGCGTCAACAATGGCAAACGGGAATGGATCACGCTACACGGTAAGGCACTCCTCCCTCCAGGCGCTATAGGGAACCCTGACCAAAATGACCGTGTTGAGTCATCCGGCTTTGTTGGCGGTTCTCTTCGGCTCGGAAATGGCGGATCCCGGTGACCCTGGTTTCAATCATGACGGGGGCAGTTGCGCGACCTAAGCCGATTTAGTCATTCAATTTTGCAGAATAAAGAAGGGTCGTCCAGCGCTTGGTGAATAGCATGCCGGTGCGGCGGTTTCTCTTTTTAAAACCAAGGCTCAGCGCTATTCTATTATTATGGAATTATAGCTTACGCTATTACCGATAACCTTAATGCCGGCCTTAAATATTAATGCAACATGAAGTCAAAAGGGACCCTCGCCTTAAGAAAACCTCAACTCTCGTGCTCAATGCCTATACTGCTTGCAAAGTTGATTAGCGGTAATGGGTTGAAAATTGATATGGCGACGCAGACTAAAAATGCGGTTTTTGATGCTGAGCTTGATAGCACTCCGCATAACTCATTCTAAGGGAAAACCCCTTATATAGACAGCCACTCTTAGTAAGAATTAAAAGTTATACGTTGGGCTTAATTGAACCATTCATGCTTGTCGCTCGAAAGAAACATTATGCGCATTTGAGTATGAGACTTTTAAAGACGACGTACTGCCAGCAGAATAGAATAGTCAGCTAAGTTACAATGTAGTAGAAACGATAACGCAATGCCTGAATAGATAACGACGGTCCTGTCTACCGGAGCATGATTAATTAATATTGAAAGTATCGCTTCCCGTATAGCATTTAGTTAACTCCGACTTTACATTATTGCTTAACATTGCCGTTTTAGTAATATCTCCATACAAAATCACATAATCATCCTTAACTTCTACATCCTTTATTCCCGAACGGGGGATTATCATTAATATCTCTTTATCTTTGGGCTGGTGAAACACTTGGGATTTAGGCATCAAACCGCAATAAACACCGTAAGATGCCGGAAATAATAACATAAAAATCAATAACCTAAAAAACCACTTTACTACTTTACCCGAGGTTTGATACAGTCGCGGCGGCGGCGTTGACGGATGCCGGTCTCCTGAAGACACGAAATAGTCTTCTTCTGCGGAATTACCTGCATTTTCCTGTGAAAAATCAAATATCTTAACCTCATTCCCTTCATCATATTGCGGCTCTATACCGAGACGATACCCTAATTTCGGGATTGTCAGAATGATGTTTTTACCATTTTTCTTCAGCAGCTTCCTTAAAGAACGGATGACCTGGGCAATGCTATGAGACGTAACATACCCACCACCCCACACCTCATCCAGAAACTCGGAATGATGCACTGGATTGGGATATTTCCTGCATAACAAAGCCAGAACTTCCGACTCTTTCTTTCGCAGCTGATGGATAGTACCTTCTAATTCCAAACACCGTTTTTTTGGATAAAAGGTAAAACATGATGTAATTACCTCAACAGGTTCTTTATAAACATTAGCCAACTTATCTTCAGTCACAGAGCATATTCCGGGTCAATGGTTTTTTTGCAACTACATTAATGTTTTGGGCGGAAATTTTCAAGTGAAAATTCATTTCTGGCGACAAACCACTAATAAGAAGTTCGCAAACCCCGTTAACTAATTGCTTGTCGCTCCGCTGATGGAAACCACCTGTATCAGATCAGAAACCGTTAATTTCGGCGTTAAATCCTTTTCTTTAATAATTATACCCCGATCTTCCAACCTTATAATAACATCAATAAGATCGACCGAATCCATCTCAAGATCAAAGAATAATTCATTCTGTGGCTTGATATCCGATGGATGTCGGCCAGTAACATCCGACAATACACCTATAACAATATTAAATTGTGACATAATTAAATTAATTCATATTTATATTATTTTTTAAACATATCGGGTGTGGGCATGGTCATGGGTTTAGCTTCCGTAGTATAAACGCGATTATTCTCTTCCACCCCCCACCTAAAGTTTTGGCGTATGGACTCGCTTTTAACCTCATTTCCCTTGTTAAAGAGCGCCATTTTTTCCCGTACCATGGAACCCTTTTCGACATTATTGACAATGTTGCTGTCAACCTTGTTACCAGGGTGATTGGTTTCATCAACCTGAACCTGAGGAGCGTGATCAAGTTCGTTTGTGCTCGCGAGGCTATTGTGGTCCCCCTCGCTATCGTAACCACTTTCAGCGGCCGAGCTCTCGCTCATACGCCGGGAGACATTACGGGGAACATCGTCACCATTGCTGTCAATGCTGTTTAGAGTGGCCGTTTCGCTATCGTACATCGTCGAAAGGTAGCTGCCGGCTGTGCTTTCGTAGCCTGCATCGCTCTCAGGGTTAAGGCCATTGGGGTGAACAGGCACGTTGGATTCCTCAATCGCCACGTTTTCCCATGCATTAATGAGATTTCTTACGCCTTTCAAGTCAGCAAAACTGTTCTTCCCAGCTTGGTAGTCTACCTCTTGGCGTGGCTGGGGAGACCGCTTAAGGTTGCCCGTAAAGAGGGGCTGATTGGCGCTATGTGGCACACTGGCTACAACCTGCATCTTGACCGCCGCAATGTTGTGCGCAATTGCACGGACATAGAATTGCGCCACCCCAACATTCACATCTTTATTAACTTCTTTCTTCGCCTGTTTGATTTCTTTAAGCGGTGTATGAGTGAGAGTAAGGCTGTCGATGAACTGTTCATCGTTTGCAATCGGTTGTTCCATCTCCGCGTCGAGCACATCATCGCCTATCGACTTTGGCGGTTGTGCCCCTTTACGGGTTGGCTCCTGCGCAACATTCTCAGGTGAATCGGTTTGCGTCCCCATATCTGCCATAGCGGCACGTGCAGCGGTCGGGACGCCCTTATGGTGCTCGCCAGGTGGCAAAATGGTTGACGACGTGTGCTCCGTTGTCGTCACCTTTTCGCTAACCACAGTGCCAGATGGGCGGCCACTGGTATTATCATTACCCGGCGGCGTCCCATAATAATGGTTATGAATCGTATCGCCCTGTTGATTATGAATATTACCGAACGAGACCCCTTTATCGGTGGCGGGGTTCTCCGTGACATCCGGTCCCGGATTAGCTGCCGCTGGCTGATCTGGAGAACGAGGGATCAACGTATGGCAAATCGTGGTTAAGGCATCAATAATTTGGTTAGCAGGACCGCTAATCGCTTGATTACTCGCATCAGAGGGCATGTTAGTCAGTTGTACCAGACTGTTTCTGACTTGAGTCTTACACATTTCTAATTCGTGTCTAAACGGAAGAGGATTCGGGATTGCCTCGCCGGGATGAAATGCTTGCCATGCCTCTAATGCATTGGCAGTCATTTTTTCTTCTACCTGAGCGAAAATGGCGTTGCCCTGCCCTTTTATTTGCGGCAAAAGATCCTGCCAGCTATTACCTGACACTGATTCCAAACCGAGCAGATCTGATATGATAACAGTTTTTTTTCCTTGCTCATCATTCTGCAATTGGACACGCTCATTCTCAGAAAGATTGCTGGCGTGGCTGGCGAACAAGAAATTGAACGCATTTTCCTGCACGGGACGTGTCAGGAAAGCGGCACGGGCCGTGGTCACCTCTGGCCTCTCATCGATCCTCTCCGAAGAAGATCCGACATTCGCCGTACGGGAAGATGAGCTTGACGCCTCTTCCACTGTACTCCGGTCGCTGCTTGTTCCCTGCCTCTCCGCCGTAAGGGTGGAACGGCTTGACGATTCCCCGCTACCGACTGTATTTCGGGCGCCTCCCTGTACGTTTAAAGACTTTATCTCCCGGGCACTATTCTCGACGCTGGTCACAGTATTAGACAACGGAGACTTCCTCAGGTTTTCAGAGGGCGGAAGCGTCAGGTTAATAGCAAAGCTATTTTTCCCGGTGGCTATATTGCAAGTTCCAGACATAAAGTATTTCTCCCTGGAGATAATCGTTCATGGTCCACTCACCGGCTGTCGTATTGTTCCTCAGCCGATCTCAGGCCATTTGAAGCGACATAATAACCCTTTACACAGTGAAGGATGTATGTTAAATAATCATTATCAAAGTGACATATCACTCACCTAGAATAATCGCCTTTGATATATGCCGTAACCCGATGCCGGTTATATCGCCTTCACTTTGTGAAAGAAGATAATGTTATTTATTACTGCTTGCCGTAGGCGTATTTCGCCCACAGCAAGCTCATGGATTTCGGTGCACAATTGTTTCGCACCGAATTGACAACCCGTTTTTCCATTGACCTAACCGTCATATTCCGGGACGGTTATCTTTATCAGACTCAGGTCAAAGCTAGCCGCGCATATTACCGGCAATAACGCTGTTGGTATCCTGAGTACGAGATATAACGCTTTGCAATGTTTGCAATAGTTTATCCCTGTTAGATTGGTTTGTATCGCTGGTTTTATTCGCCATGGCGCTAAGGGTGCTGGCAAGTTCTTTACTGGCATCCAGCTTTTTGGAATCCGCGTCATTCGACGCAGCGGCGACATTGAAAGCTCTGGAAACAATATCACTCGAACCGCGTCCCATTGCAGCCAAAACATCAGCATTGGCAACGGTGATGCCGGTTTCGCGTTGGACTTGTTGGTGTTGCATTTCAAAGGTCATGATATCCGCTTTCTGTTGCGGATGTGATTTACGTAGTCCCGCGCCCACGTCAGAAGACATATCCGTACCCTTCGCGACAAGCTTACTCTGTGAGGTCAGAATGCTATTTTCCGATTCGCTCAGCCCTTTTTGCATATTCCGCGCTTCGCCTAAATTAGCTTTAGCCGACGCGCCTTCTTTATTCCAGGCGCCGACTTTCTGCTTCGCCGAGCTATAGGCAGCGGTCATTTGGATCGCCGCCGATGCTATTACCCCCCCTAAGCGAACACCCGCGGCATCCACCAGCTTTTTAGCCGATTGATTAGCGGCTTTAGCCATCAGCTCACCAAAATGTGCAGAAAGTTTATTATTTTCATTGCACATTTCTGTTGTAAGACCGATGACTCTGAGCAATGCCTCAAACGAGAGATCCGATCCCAGCATCACCGACGGGTTTGATGCCCGCTCTGTGGCGAGCTTTTTCTCCACCTGATCCAGGCCTTCAGAAAATTTGCTTACAACCGCAGCCTGCTCTTCAGCGAACTTATTTTCACCTTCCAGACCTTTCGCTAAATTGCTAACCGTTGTACCCATATTTTTAGCGAAGGCGCGCGCGGCCGAAATCAAGCTGTCAGCGGACTTGAATGTCACTACAGCCAGGTCTTCAGGCGTTTTGAGATTCGACCCATTAAGGTCAGCAACAAATTTGTTTGCTATTGCATCTATGTTATTAGCAAAACCAAACTCCAACTTTGCCCGGTCGACAGCATAATTGTTTATCGTTATTTTCTGACTTGCAGAAAACTCAGTGTTTAACACACCTGGTTCTACAGTAACTTTTCGCATCTTCGCGGGGATTTCAGCATAATCCGTTGCCGCCCTTTTTTGGCCAACCGAAAATGTACTTAAGTCTACATTCAAATCTTGCGCAGCGTTGCGCGCCGCTACCTCAACGGTATAACTGGCCATAGCATATTGATCGGTACTGTAATAAGTCGCGACGGTATTAGCCATTTGTTTTAACGCTTCTGGATCGTTGGCTTTCTTGGCATTGGGTGCAAATAATATTATCATTGGAGCTGCAGTATATAAGGCACCAGCTTGTGTAACCCCTTCCACATCGGATTTATTTAATGCACTGGCCTCGCGTCGATTGACTTTGGCTAATACAGTGTTATCTTCCGCCGAGGTATTGCCGATAGTGTACGATGTTGGATACTGCTGTTGCATGACCGCTGAGTTGTTTAATGAAAATCCTGACATATTAGTTCCTTATAAATATATTATGAAATGTATCCATCGCTTCAACCGGTCGATAAAAACAGCCAGGATGCGACATGCATGCGTAACGTCACGCAGGACGAAGCGCGATCTGCTGCGTAATGAACCGCTTCGTTTGCTGATCCTGCAGACCCACTTGGCTCATTTGATTCATAATTTCGTTCATGGTGGCTAAATTATGGGTGAATACATTCACCGCTTCATCCATCATTTTCTTTAATAGCTCTTGTGTCGCCATTGCCTGCAGCAAATCAGCTTTATCTTGTGCTGCGCTTGACTGTAATGCCGCGACGGCAATATTTCCGCCGGCTTGCGCGGTCGTGTTTACCACATCGGCTACGACGACAACTTTTTGTACTGTGGCAGCATTACCCTTATTAATCGGTGAGAATTTTGCCAAACGGGTACCGGATTTTTTGGCGAAGGAGGTCAGTGTATTCAGTCCAAGTTTTTTCCCCAACGTCTCAGCCACTTTTTTGCCCATGTTTTGAAGCATTCGTTTGGCAAATGCCATGCCCGCCTTAACAATCATGGTACTGCCGATTTTTGACGCTATTGATTTCACCAGGCTTCCCGCCATCATGACGGCGGCTATCATCATTACTGCGGCCTGTATGGCCCCCATTATTTGACCTATGGTGTCAGCGAGACCTTTATCCAAGCCTAATCCCTCCAGCACTTTGCTAAACAGATTGGCATAAAATTGCATCAATGGTTGAATTATCCCTTTCATGATCGGATCCAGAATCGCCCCCATCGCTTCTTGCATGAAGGATTTCCCGGTGATTGCCTGGCCAATTTCATCCCCGATCGCTAACGACAATCCTACTCCCGCCAGCGCGAGCGAGGCACCGCCGGTAAATGCCGCTGCGGCAACACTGACCACCGTGATGATCCAGCCGATAATTTTACCGATGCAACCCATGGTTTTTTGCATCTCTTCGGCTTTTGCCTGCTTGGCGGCGAAATCTGCGGCTCTTTCCTTCGCCTCTTTAATAGAGGCTGCACTCAGCTTTTTGTTGAGTTCGGCACTCGCTTCCAATTTTTCGCTGGCGCTTTTGCCGATCAATTCATTGATGACCGCCAGGAGATAAGTCAGGCTCAAACCTTCATTTTCTTTTTGCTGTTTACGTTCCAGCGCGCCCTGCTGCTGCGGTGTCAGTGCATTGATAAAACCGCTGACTTTGGCACTGATGGCATCAAGATTTTGCCGGCTGCTTTTTTCCGCGCTGATAGCGGGATTGAGCGTATTAATGATGAATTTATCGCTTTCCGCCCGCGCGCGGCTCGCCTCACCATCGGCCTTTTCACTTAAGGCTTTGGCGGCATCGAGTTTTTTTTGTAGGGCAGGAGAGACGCTGCCGCTATCGGCTATCTCTTTCGCCGCCTGTGCCTGCAATTCTTTCAGGCTCTTTAGCGCCTCGCTTGCCGCTTGCGTCGCCTGGTCCGCCGCTGACTGGAGTTGATCCGCATGCTCTTGTGCCGCAGTTAAGTCGTCCTTACAACCGGCCCATTGAGATGTCGCCTGTTTGAGGACCTCCGACATCGCCGACGCTGCCGTCTGAGTCCCTTTACTTTGCGCGACATAGGCCGCCAAGTTATTTGAAAGCTGCTGCAGCGATTTGTTGCCGGTCAGTTTGATGATGTTCCCCATGATATAGGTCAAACTGGCCATGCCGCTCAACGTGCCGCCCTTCCCCGCCTCCGCGCCTTCCGTCGACGAGGCGTCGGCGGTCGGGACGGTTGTGGCGCTGGACTGAGCCGGCGCTGCCAACCGTGGTGTATCGCCTACGTCAGCAAGCAGCCTTCGGGGCTGCTTGCTGACGAGCTCCCGTTGCGTCTCCTGGATCACCTTTTGCAGTTGTTCGGCGGTCAAACTTTGCTGCAGGGTTTGGACTTTGTTCTTTAGGCGATGTTGGGCATAGCGCTCATCGCCAAATCGTCTCGCAGCTTCCTGCTCCCGCTTGGTGACTGCATTACTCGCCTCTTCATGGCCAAAAATTTCGTTTAAGTATGGCAATGAGTGGCTATTCACTGCACTAGTCATGGTCGCTGGTCTCCTTATTGTCTCCTGGTGCATCCGCTTCGTTTGTCTCCAACTCCGCTAATGCAACAAGGTAAGCCTGGGCTTTTTGCATGAGGTGTTCATCCTGTGATTTTTCAAGCACAATCTCAAAACAGCGTTTGGCCATATCTCCTTTACGCAGCATGAGATTACATTGACCTGCATATAACATAGGACGGTAGTCGTTTTCCGATAATGAATACGTCAGGGCATAAAGCTCGATAGCTTTTTCATAGGATTTTTTTAACTGATGTACCGCCGCCAATCCCATAACGTATTCGGGATTATAAAAATCATAAACACAGAGGAAGCGAAACAATGATTCCGCATCATCCAGACGACCCTGCTGATAAAAATCGTAGGCATACAAATAAACATCCTGCATAGTCAACTCAGGTATCTGATGTATATCTTTCAATGTGGCACCATCTTGTATCGCCTCCATGAAATTCTCTGTATATTGTTGCTCCAGATTCTCTTTCTGGTGAGAGGAATGGCTTTTGGCGTGTCTGGTTTTAGTTTTCATTAGTGAATCAACCTTTAATGGAATGAGATCTGACTTGGAGTTGCCGCTCGCAATCCCGGCCTACTGGGGTCGATGCACGCTTTCCTGCCCTGTACTTGTAAGGAAAAGTAACATCAGCCCCAGGGGATAAATATCAAAAAACAGGATCACAATAGGGGATAATTACCCTTCTTCTGGCTCTTTTGGCGAAGATTTTTCCTCAGAAGACGGCTCGGGTGGAACATTTTGCTCTGGTTCGGGTTGCCCCGCGCTTTCAACCTGTTTTAGCCAAATGAGAATACGCATAATTTCTATCAAATCGTTGTCATTCAACGAGATAAAGCTGTGTACGGTATAGTTTTTATATAATCGACGCGCCAGGGGTATGCTGCGCACGACCGGCACACCCACCTTCTCGGCATAGGCGATGATTGCCCGCGCCTTCATGTTAGTGGCCCGCAAGGTGATAAACGGCAGCATCGCGACGTCAGGATTAAAAAATATACCAAGCGCGATGTGCGTCGGGTTGGCCAATATCATCTCTGAGGAACGAATCGCCGCCTGCTCCGCACCGCTCAGCAATTCAAAATGAGCGTTACGTCGTGCAGATTTTATTTCCGGGTTACCCTCATTTTCTTTATGCTCCTGCTTTACCTCGTGCTTTTCCATTTTCATATCTTTGAATTGGAGAAAATATTCACATAAGCCATCAAGCACTAGAACAATCAGTGAGACGCCGACATAGATAAAGACCAACTTCACCGCAAGCTCGGACCAAATGCGGATAACCTGCCAGATATTCCCGTGATAGATTGATAATAGTTCTTTTAGATAATGTGATTGAAAATAATTTACGCCAACCACAAATACGGCGACATAACATAACGTTTTCACCAATTCTTTTACCGCGCGTAAATTGAATATCCTTTTGAGGCCCTTTACCGGATTAAGCGCATCAAAATTTAATTTAATCGCTTTGGTGGCGATCACCATCCGTGTTTGAAGCAACGTCGAGAAAGTACCTGCTATAAAACAGACCGCCACGATGGGTAGTGTCAATTGCATAAATAACATGGCTAAACTGATGAGGTAAGCTTGATAACTCAGGCGTTCGCCGTTTAGGACCACATTATTATAGAAGGCGATAAACGGTTGAAAATCCATACCGTATCCTAAATAGGCGATACCGCCTATCAATACCACGGTTGTGGTAACATCTTTGACCTTAAAAGATTGCCCTTTTTGCGCAGACTCTCTGCTTCGTTTTTCTGTAGGTTTTTCTGTTTTCTCAGCCATGATTAATTCCCTACGGCAGGAAGAACAAATTGGTAGAAAGGTGTAAGCGTAAACAGGAGCATCAAGGGTTCCGACATGGCCCCAAAACCGTAAAACATGAAGATGGTAAAGGCGATAAAACTCTTTAGCGATAGCGACAATGAAAAGGGGTTGAGCTGAGGGCAATAGCGGGAGAACACGCCCAGGGTCATTTCCGATAACATTAACGTGATGAGTGTCGGGGCCGCGAGTATGACGCTATTTTCTAATAACAGGTGCACCAATTTCCCTGCAACGGCCCACTGCGCTCCCAGCAGAGAAGAACCTGAGGGAAAGACGCGGTAACTTTGTACCAGCGCATTCATCAACAGAATCATACCGCCTTGCGCCATGAAGATAGCGCCAAAGGCAAAACTGAGGAACGATGACATGGTGGTGCTTTGTAGGCCGTTGACCGGGTCAATACTGTCGCTGATTGTCGCGCCGCGCTGGTTATCTATGACTTCCCCGATCGCGCTGGCAATCCAGAACGGTAAACTCAGGATCATCGCCAACATCAGCCCCGTTACACATTCTCTTGCGATGAGGACCAGCCAGCCTTGTTCAATATTCGGAATGGTTCGGATGTCAGGCCAAATGCCTATCAACGTGATAAAGATAACCATATTCTTCACGATAAGATGCGACAATATTCGTCCCCCCAATAGGGGCAGCATCAAAAAGACGATGCCTACGCGCACGTACGCCAGCATGATGATCATGCTGTTTTCCTGGTAGGCGAAGAATAAACTAATTAGCGGCATAGATGCACTTTATTTACCGGAAACCAATCAGAAATGATTCGGTGGCGAAACGCAAGCCTTCGCTGGCGAACCATCCCATCAGCATAAGAAGGCAGGCAAATACCGCGAGCATTTTCAAACCAAAGGGCAGAGTTTGTTCTTGGATCTGCATGACCGTTTGAAATAACCCTACTACTAGACCGACGATAGTCGCCATCGCAATAGGCACGGCAGAAAGCTTCAGTACCAGGAGCAAAGCAGAATTGCCTATATATGAAATCTCACTCATTGCTTAATCAAATCCGCATATTGCAGGATCAGTCCTTTTGTTAATAAGGTCCAACCGTCCATTGCCACAAACAGGATCAATTTGATAGGTATTGAAATAGTGACTGGACTCATCATCATCATCCCCAGCGCGAGTAGTATACTGGAGACCACCATATCAATAACGACAAAGGGGACATACAAAAAGAAGGCAATTTTAAATGCACTTTGTACCTCACTGAGCGCATAGGCAGGCATCAGCATCATCAATGACAACGATGACATATTCTCTTCGGTGCATTCAAGATCCGTTTCCTGCTCGCCGCCGCTTTGTCGATGTTGGGTCTCACAAAAAAAGCGAATCAATTTTTTATCTGAATAACGTACTAAATAGTCTCTATAACTTCCCAGGCCTTGGTCGACAAATTGCATCGTTGAGTCAATATTATTAAAATTGGTCTGATGCGTTTCGATATAGTGGCTTATATTTTGGCAAACAGGCATCATAACGAAAGCGGTTAATATCAGCGCAATACCATTAAGCGTAAGCGTAGAAGGTATTTGCTGTATGCCCAGCGCATTTCGCACCATCACCAGTACGATAGAAAATTTGATATAGCAGGTGCCCCCCGCTATCACAAAGGGCAACAGGGTGGTGAACGAAAGTAAAACAATGAGCGTCATGTCGTTGGTGAGCATAGCGTCACTCTTCAACCGGGGTCTGGAAAGTATTAAGACCGGTGATTTCCACCGCCAGGCGCTCATCTTCCAGCGTCACCAGTTCGCCGTGGCCAACTAATTGTTGATTGAGGAAAATTTTGATGTTTTTTTCCACATTTTCCGACAAATCAAAAACGGTCCCCGGCTGCAGGTTGTCTAATTCCGCCAGAGGGTAGGAATTCGCTTCAAGGACAAATTCTACCGTTACCGGCACGCGGCTCCAGTCAAAGAGCGGCAACGTATGCTGCGGCTGAGTTTCCTCATTTGAGGGGGCGATGACATTATCCACAATGATTTCCTTCGATGGTGCTTGATGACAGCTAAAAATAGCGCGCCCGTTGACAGCCAAATGCAATTCCGGTCGAGTAATCAGTAGCAGGTCCCCGGTATCCAGCCTCACCAGGTCTAGGGCCGCCAAACGACTGCATCCCAAGACACAGCGTAGCTCGAACGGCAGCCGTTTTAGCCAGGCGCTGGCTGTTTGCGCCTGAGGGAATGCTTGCTTTGGCCAGTCGGCGACATGCACGATGAGGTCTTCACCCGGCAGGGCCAATAATTGCATCGGTAATGGTGCTTTTGGCACGCGGACCGCCTGCAGCGTCCACGTCTTTCCGTATAGCGCTTGTGGGCCGACGCTTCCTTGCAACAGCGGACAGAGATAGTCCAGCGGAATCTCCTGCCAGGGCATACCCGGCAACGCCGTTCGGCGAGCTGCAAACCAGCGGGTCATGTCGACAAAACCCTCTTGGCGCAGGCCATGTTCGTTTTCCAGCGTGACCTGCAGGTAGCATTGGCTGGCGCAAACCGTCACTATCACGCTTTGCGGTAAGGCGTTTTGCAGCTGCAATAAACGCTGATGTTCACGATTCACCCGTCGCAGGCGAGACGAAAGCTTCATTACTGCGCCTCAGGATCCGGTTGTTCATCGGAATGACGCTGCTGCTGTTGCTGCCCTTCGTCCTCATCCGTCGGGACCACCACCATGGTGCTGTTACCCTGCCAATGTTCCATTTCACGGTTCATTACCTGGCCGACCTGAAGGCTGGAGGGCTGCAGCATCAGCACGCTTTCCTGCAAAGAGCGGGGTGCAGCGGACAGTTTGACCGAATGATTACCGGTCCATCCCTGAAAGCGATATTCCATGGAGAGGGCATTATTGGGCGCCTCCACCTGGTGTTTTGCGATCGGCGGCTGTGTCGATTTAGGCTGTGGCGCCGGTGTTGCAACCTGCTGCGGGTCGGTATTCGCAGGCGGGGTCGCGGCGCTATGGCCCTGCGGCTGGGTGGTCAGTCCGTCTGCCGCGGCGGATTGACGGCAATTTTTATCGGACTGCTTTGCCTGTCCGGACGAGGAAACGGTAGCCGAGGCAACAGCCGCCGCACGGGTTATATCAGGCTGCGAGGTTTGTGTGTGCTGCCCGGCACCAGACCAACCCAGCGGCACCGTGCGGGCGGTAAGATCAGCAGGCTGACTCTCGGATTGCCGTGCTGCATCGGTTTTCCCGCTGCGGGCGTCATCGTCGCCGGTAGCTTTTATCTGACCTTTCTGCGCTTTTGTCTGCGCCAGGCCCCCTCGATTAAGTTGCAGGTCCGGTCTTATCTGATCGATAAGTTGCTGCAAACCATAGGGGACCGCCTCGGGGGATGCGCCGCGACGCTTTTCCTTTTTGTTCTTGTCACGCGGGCTCCAATTCACGCCTGTGTCGTCTTCCGGAGTCGTTACGCCGGAGGGTATGGATACCAAGGCTGCAAGCTCTGCTTTAGCGGACATAATTTGCCATCTCCTGTATATCGTTCTCGTTTTGCCGTTCCCGGCTGCGTAAATGTTGCGCACGCACAGAATGAAAATAACGATCAATTTTGCGCTGCCGTTTCTCCAGTGCGCTGATTTGCTGCTGATAATGCTGCAGTTGTTGCAAGTGTTCCTCGCGCTCTTCCGCCAATTGCAGCAGTTGCTGTTCAATCTCCTCCTGTCGGCTTAGCAGCACGGCCTGACGACGCTGTTGTTCATATAACGAGGCGCGGGACACTGCTCCTTTGACCTGACAGGCTACCACCTCCTGGCGCAATGCGGCCGACTGACACCGGCATTCTTCGTGCTTCTGTTCAAGCTTTAACAGCGCGTGTGTGATGTGTTGCGTTTGCCGTTGAAAACCCTGCTGTTTCCGGTTCAATAAGGAAATAAATTGCTGCCCCCTAAGCCAGACATTCATTCAATCGCTCCAGTGTTTGGCTAAATTCCATACATTCGTCCAGCGGCTGGCGCAAAAAATCGCTCATGATGTTTTCTTTATCGAAAGCGTTATCGTTTTCCTGATTTTCACCACGACGGTATTCACCCAAGTCCAGATAGAGCTGCATATCTCGCTGGCGAACTAATAAATCGCGAAAACGAACGGCGGCACGCTGCTGTTGCTTGTCGGTAATTTGTAGAAACAGTCGGCTGGTGCTGCGTAATATGTCTATGGCCGGGTAATGCCCCTGGGCTGCCAGAGTGTGGCTGAGATAAATATGGCCATCGAGGATCGACCTTACTTCATCACCGATTGCATCCGGTTCTTCCTCATTTTCCAGCAGCACGGTATAAAAGGCGGTAATGGATCCCAACTGGCTGCTGCCCGGTCGTTCAAGCAGCTTGGGTAAGCGTTCAAACACCGACGCGGGGTACCCGCGCCGCGCGGGTAATTCCCCCATGCTTAACGCCATATCGCGCAATGCGCGCGCATAACGTGTGATTGAATCAATGAACAACAGCACGTTTTTGCCTTGGTCGCGAAAATATTCAGCGACAGTGGTGGCCACCTGCGCCGCATTACAGCGTTCCACCGAGGAGCGATCCGAAGTCGAATTCACCAGCACCACTTTCCCGCTGCGCGAGGAATGTTTTAACTCTTCGATGAATTCCGTCACTTCGCGGCCACGTTCTCCAATAAGTCCCACGACATAAACGTCAGCCTCGGAGTGCTCAATCAACATATTCATTAACGATGTTTTTCCGCAGCCCGCCGCTGCGAAAATACCCAACCGCTGGCCGTGTCCACAGGTTAATAAGCCATCAATGGCACGGATCCGCGTAATGAGTTTTTCCGCGATAGGCTCACGTTCGCTAAAATGCAGCGCCTCCACGTCAATCGGCCTATGTTCGGTGGCGATAAGCGCCGTCTCCGTTGCGCCGTCCAGCCGTGCGCAGATATTTCCCAGCGGGTCAAGCACCGCCCCCAATAAGGCCTCCCCCAGAGGGAATTGGAAAGGTTTACCGGTGGGCACCAAAAGATGGTGCTGGGAAAATCCCGCGCTATCGCAAAGCAGGCTCAGCATGGTGCGACTGCCGTTGAAACCAATGACCCGGGCATAACCCGCCAGAGAAGTGTCGTTAATTGATGACAGCACTTCACAGACTTCGCCGATCGCGGCCGCCGGCAAACTGGCTTCAATAATGTTTCCCTGAATCCGCGTTGGATGGGCCGCATAGTCAAAACAATTTTGCAGAGGACTTCTTCTCATCGTTAACGCCTCAGGCCATTGCCGCCTGATAGTCCATCAGTTGAGTGAAAAAAGCGTCCAGCATATCTGTAAAGGCGGTTACCGATTCCAGATTCTCTGATTTTACCTGCGCCCTGAACTCAAGGTTCCCTTCTACTTCCACCAGTGAGGGTTGGCCAAAAATGAAGTTATCGCTGTGGCTGTTAATCATAAACGGCAGGAGATTGGCGCTGTTGAAGGTCAGCGCATTCTGATTGAACTCACCCAGCACCGACCAAATCCAGGTTTCATCATTTTGGGTGATAATATTGATATCCGGGTTGTCATCGGTAAGCTTTAGCGTGATGGTAGAGTGATCATCCAGGCTGCCTTGGGCAACATCGCTAATACCCATTTGCTCAAGAGAAGACATCAATAATTCCGAAACATTATAACTCATGGTGATTTCCTTATTGTGGACTAAAAACTTAATTGGTCTGAATAGTTGCGATAATGTCGATGTCGATGCCATCAGTCATTTCGTTAAATGACAGCACCTCAAGTTCAGGATAACGCCCTTCCACCAGCTTTTTAATAAAACGTCTGATATCAACTGACACCAGTAAAATGATGTCACGGGATGATATACCATTTTTATTAAGACATTCCGTCAAATAATTCAGAATCTCATCAATCTCGGGCGGGGTTAAATTGATAAAACTCCCGCCCGACGTTTGCCGGATCCCACCGCGAACTTTTTCTTCAATATCATGTGTAAATACCAATGCGCAAATTTTACCGAGATAAGAAAAACGATTACAAATATAACGTCCCAGCGCACCGCGTACATGCTCTACCAGCATGATCGGGTCCTTTTCCTTGGGTCCCCATTGCACCAGAGATTCCAGAATGAGCTTCATGTTGCGAATTGATATTCTTTCCTTCAATAAGCGCTGAAACACCTCAGAAATACGCTGCACTGTATTATTGCGATAGCTTTCTTTTAGCAACTCGGGGTATTTTTTCTCTAAATCATCCAATAACATCTTGGTTTCCTGAATCCCGAAGAACTCAGAGATATTATGGGTAAGCAAGGTGGAGATGCAGAAATAGAATTCGTCAATAGCAGAGCGGGTAACGTAACCCATTTTCTGTGCGTTATCCGCTTTTTCTTCCGGCAACCAGTAACTTATGCCTTGAGGGGTATTGATACTCTGAACACTATTATCCAGCATCTTGAGTTCTTCACCGTTGATCAGCACTTTATGCATTCCCGGCATTACCGTATAGTCGGCGACGGGGATCTCGTTGATAGCAATACTCATTGAGTCACATGCCGATTTGGGCGCATAGCCGATAGTGATTTCCGGCAGCCTGACGCCATACTCAATGAAGAAATTTTTCTTCAGCAGCGAAGATAAATTGTGCTGCTCCAGCTTCGGCTTGAACGCCTCATTGAAGGTGATCATCAGCGGTAAGGTTTCCGGGATGATATCGCCGTCAATGGTAACCGCCTCGGACTGTCCTTCATCATCGGCGGTCTTATCGCGATGACCTTCCCCGCTTTTAACCTTGTTCCGGTTGCTCCATTTGTCTTTGAAATAAATCACAATCAGCAGTGCGGACAGCACAATGAATACCGGTAACGGGAAGCCGGGTAAAAAACCCATCGCCAGCGCCAGACAGGCGGTCACCATGAGCGTTGACTGGTTCGCGAACAAATCGGTAATAATCTTGGAACCCAGATTATTGTTTTTATTGTTGTTAACCCGGGTTACGATAAACCCGCCGCTGATGGAGATCAGCAGCGCAGGGATTTGCGCCACCAACGCATCACCAATCGAGAGGTGGGTGTAAACTGTAAGCGCCTCGGAAAGCTCCATACCGTGCTGAACCATGCCAACCGAAATGCCGCCTATCAAGTTGACAAAAATGATGATAATGCCGGCAATGGCATCGCCTTTGATGAATTTCATCGCACCATCAAGCGCGCCGTATAATTGACTTTCCGCTTCCAGGACTTCGCGGCGTTTCTTAACTCCATCCTCATCCAGCACGCCTGCTTTCAAATCGGCATCAATGCTCATTTGTTTGCCCGGCATGGCGTCCAGGGAGAACCGCGCCGCCACTTCGGCAATACGTTCCGACCCTTTCGTGATGACGATAAATTGCACGACGGTAACAATAAAGAAGATGACGAAACCGACGACCAGATTATCGCCTATCACAAATTGCCCAAAGCTGGCCACGATTTCACCGGCGTCTGCATCCATTAATACCAGTCGGCTGGTACTGATCGATATTGCCAGACGAAACAGCGTCGTCACCAGCAATATAGACGGAAAGCTGGAAAAATCAAGAATCCGGGAAATATAAAATGATCCCATAAAAATCAGGATCGCCATGGTCAAATTAAGCCCTATAAGAAAGTCAATCAAATAGGTGGGTAAGGGAATAATCAGCATGACGATAACGAGTACCATCATCGCCAGAATAATAAGCTCCGGCCGTGATTTAATCTGATACAAAAGTGTATTTATCATTATTTATACTAAATCATCTAATCAAGGCTTAAGAAATTCACCGATTATTTATCCATTAATCTGGGGAATGCACGATGTAAACATTATCTACTGTAATAATTTTTCCAAACACCGCTTTTCTTTTCGATCGCAAAGAGCTCCGTCAAATAGTTTTCACATAACGCCAGCACGCTATCTCGATCTTCATCAACGGCATATAACATCGTTGGTGTCTGATTAAACACACCACGCATTGACTGCATGAAGTTTGTTTTTTGTCTAACGGTTTGCCGTTTGAGATATTTCTTAACGAATTCTGCGAGCGCGGCGATGAGTTTTTTGTGATCCAGCAAGCCAAGTAAAAAAATATGCATCGCGTCAACTTCATAAGGCTTGTGCGGCGGCTGTAGCGATAGTTTGGCCAGTTCCTTCATCAATATCAGGTCTACGGTATTCAAAATACGCGCATCGGACAATTTACTGCCAAGCGGGCCATATTCCTCGCTATTCAAGCCCGGGAGCGTGGATTTCATATCGCATACCAACGCACGCAAGGTAAAGGCCAGTAAGCGGGTACGATGCATAAAACCAAATTGCTCAATCCAGTCCTGATAGATATAAGCCGCGGCCAGATCCAGCTCGATAAATTGCTGGTAGCTGACACGTAGGGCTTTCGCCGTCAGGTTCGCCACTCCCTGACTATATTGCTTGGCGCACTGGCCTACGTTAGCCCCGGCGTACATCTTGCGCTGATCGGCATGCTTCTCAAGGTCAGTAATCGCTTTTTCCAGCTCTTTTTTTTGCAGCGCTGAGAGTTTATGCCGATACAAAAGCTCCCGTAATGCCAGGAGTAAATCACTGTCGTCAGGGAACAGGCTGCGGGCATGAGAAAGCAGACGGGTGTAGCTCATTTTCCCTTTGCCGAGAACGGTAATCAGCGCGTTGATCTTCTCGTCTGCTGACTCCTCAAGCATTTGCGAGAGGAAATCATTTTCTTCAATGTCATTGCCCTTACCACGCCTGTTCATACGCCGGAAAGCATTAAATATTTGACCTATCTCCTCCATGCCGAGCGCGATTTCCGTTTCCAGATTCACCTCAACCACCGGCATGACGTCATCGATGGGTATCGTTTCGCTCTGGCCTGTTTTGGCGGAAAGGGAGATAAAATCCCGAAAACTTCTTGTGTCTATCGAATTGATCGCCATCGCACCGCTCTCAGGTTAATGCTGGGCCATATAATTGTGCAGCATGGCCACGGTCGCTTTTAAGGTAATATTGGTGCCCAGTGAGGTGTGGCCGAGCGACGGGTTTTCGTCAACGCCTTCCCATACCGCTCCCTGAGGCAACAACTTGGGCTGTATAAGGAACATACGTACAAATTGTTTGGTTTGTTTATAACGGTAATCAAACAGTCGCCCCAAAAACGGGATGTCTCTCAGCACGGGAATCCCCCAACCGGCGTTAACACGCTGATCGCGGCTATAGCCCCCCACCAGCAAACTACTTCCCTTGGGTACCCGCGCCTCAGTACTGATTTGGGTAGTATTCACCAGCGGTAACTCGGCAACCTGCATGACGGCGTTATCGTCGCCGGTCATGAGACCGCCATCCTGGATATCCAGAATCATTTCGATTTCTTTACTGCCGCTGGACAGCCGCGGCAAGACGCTTATCAGCGTGCCGTAAGTGATTTTTTCCAGCGTGGCGGTACGTTCACCTTTCACCTGCACATAAAAACTCGAATTGTTGTCAAATAAAGCCGGAATGTTTTCCTGCGTTAAAATTTCCGGATGTGCGACAACTTGAGCATCCTTACGACTGGCTAGCGCGCTGACCTTGGCAAGAAACTGATAACTGGTGCTGGCGCTCAGCGAACTGGAATTAAACTCAATGCTGCCGCTCCCAATATTAGCGCGGGCTGCCCAATCCACACCCAGTTGATTAACCTCTTCCTTGTCAATATCCAGTATCCAGAGCGAAAGCTGAATCTGTTGCTTGGCAATATCAATCGCCGTAACCAGATCTTGCACATAGCTCACCTGCTGGCTCGCCCCCTGGATTAGCAAACTGTTGGTGTCGGGATAAGCAACGATATTTATCGTGCCGTAATTGATGTTTTCCGCCGTCTGGGCACTCTTATTTTGCTGTGGCAAGGGAGGCAGCGCGGGGAAATTGCCCCCACCTTCTGTGGCATTGGCAGCGGCCAATGCGCTGCGGGTATCGCGGTCAATCGTGATGGTTGCCAGCGGCACCGGATTACGGCTGTCCCGTGAGACACCTTTGCCGTTAGCGCCGTTCAGCAATTGATTTAATACCGTTGCGATGCCCGGTATCGTAATGGGTGAGTCCCGCTGCGAATAATTACGATCGGTGACGAAGGAATTTTTCAAACTGATCACGCGAATCTCATTTCTGCCGGTCGTGGTATCGCTAAAGGTATTGTCAAGATACTTGGCAGCAGCGATGACCAAACCGACATAGACCGGCGGTCCGGAGATGTAAAACCCGCCTGAACTGCGGTTAGTGCGCGGCGGGAAACGCTGGTCATACAGCATGGTGGACTTGAGAAAGGCCATCAAACGTTCAAATGGCGCATGACGCAGCTGTACCATCTGGCTTTGCATTTCACTGACGTCATAGACATAAATTGCGCTACCGTCGTTATACCAAATCAGAGCCGTCCTGGCGGCCAGGCTTTCAAGCAGCTGTAACGGTTTCTCCATGTCGAACTTGCCCGAGACCTGTTTACGACCGGCCAATTCGCTGACGATAATAGGCTTATGTATTTCGCCCGATAACGCGGAGAGCAGCTGGCGTATGCTGCTTTTGTTGGCGACGTATTCATTAATACTGCCGCTGGAGATGTCATTGTTCGCCTGCTCGGAGCGAAACGGCCCTGCCGTGGCCGCCGTCGGCATGCCTACGGTGGCTAGCAACAGCCAGGCACAACCGACCTTAAAAAAATGCACTACCTTACTCATATAAAAAACCTTCCAGCGCTCTGAAACTTTTTGGTGTAATACCAAAAAAAGACTTCATTTCCATAGAAAAATGTGACGATGAACTATAGCCATTGTCTTGAGCAATAACCGAAATGCTGCTATTGCCTTCAATAAGCTGCAGGGCGCAATAGGCCGCACGCCAGATTCTCATCTGACCTTTGGCGCCGCGCTTCAAATAGCGATGGCACAATCTTCTGAAATAAGACTCGGAGACGCCATAACGCTTACTGACTTCCTGGATTTTATTATTTACCGCATCACCATTACCGTTCACAATGAGCGATAGCAGGTAGTTGACTATCCAGTAGCATTCCCGCTGGCGAATAAAATGGTAAATTCCCGCATAGGATTCCTGAAAAGCTGGGTTTTTACTCAACAGCAGGATGTCCTGCAATGTCACGTTCTGATCTTTCACTAACAAGCTGTAGAAAATATTTTCTTCAACATTGATAATGGGTGATTGTATTTCATCATGATACTTGATATCGTATTCGGTAAAGGCTAATAATGCCGCGGCTTCATTAAGAGAGATGTCGATCATCCGCCATTCACCATAAAAGCAAAAGGTCACAAGGGATTGCACACCGACGATAATAGCGTGAAAAGGCTTTACCCATTTCCCCGGTCCTTCATTAGTGTGAATGCTAAAATAAGCGTTTTTTGAAATAGGAACTAAATATAGGACTTTATCATGTAGCTGAGTAGTCACTCCTCGTTCACCGCTAATTTCTTCAGCATTGACGGAAAATGAAGGGCGGAAATCAGACATCACCTGCTGAATTTTACCTCTCATATTTCACCCTTTGGCCGTTAGTGGAAGTTAATTTTCTTTTCGTAATAAGACCAGAGGATCGTGTGACCGTCAATCATCCGGCTTAAATATCATAAAAAAATCATAATATGATAAAAAGATCATAAATTTTTGATTTTAAAATGACGTAAACAACATTCCTATTTTCATTTAAGTTCACTATCATCGCGTCTGAACTTATTTAGAGATGGAAATAATGTCTGACGTTTTCACTGATAATAAAAATGAAGCCGATGAATTAATCTATACGCTTAAAATCTTGTTTGGCCCGATGTACGGTAGCGATCTTATTTTACCGCCCAATACGTATTCTATTATTATCGGTCGCAGCCAAGCGCTTATGATTGACGCGCAGGGGGATGAACAAGGACATGCTTGTCACTTCGCGCACAATACTTTATTCATTCCTTATGACGCTCGCCACGTCAATATAGCATTGCACCTCCCTGCCATCCAGGAAACGGGCGCGGAGGAACAAAATGATTTTATCCTCGAAATAAATAACCCCGAGGCGCCTCAGCAACGGCGGGTGACGCACAATGCCGTATTCAGCGATGGGGATATTCATTTTGCCGTTAAGCGAGCCAATGAAGAATGGCATCCGGATATCAGCGACTTCAAACAGCCTAACGCGAATCCAACGCCCGTAGGTGATGGCGGCGCCGCCTGGGACAAACTGAGAAAGCGCCGGGTCCTGGTGGCGGGCATATTAGCAGTCTTCATGCTCCTTATCGCCTACGTAATCGGTGTTCGTTATTATCGCACCTCCCACCAGATTATCTCACTGACTGCGGCCCTTGCTGGTTCCCCTTCGCCGGTAATGTTACTCCAAGGTAGCGACGGTAAAATTTATGCGCTCGCCAGTCATTATCGCGACCTGCAATGGCTGAATGCCGCCCTGGCCAAACGGCCGAACACCGCGGAGGTTGTGCCGCTTTGGTTAACGCAGACCGCCCAGGACATTACCAGCAGACTGCGTTTGGAGGGTGTACCGGTACTGCGATTAGATATGACGCACCCCGCTTCGCCGGTACTGCTGGTGCTGGAGGACATGACGCAGGCCAAGCAAAACGCGTTGCGAAAAAAGCTATTACCCATGTTGCCCTACGCCAAGACCCTGAATTTCCGTAGCTTTAGCAAAAATTTCCTGGTGCAGCAGGCCAAGCAAGGTCTTAACAGAATGCACATTGTCTATCGCCAGGTCGCCACACCATTCGGCTTTAGTTTCCTTATCCACGATCAGCTGAACGACAATACTATGGCGGAATTGCAGGGTTTCATGGAGATCTATTATTCACAATGGGGAAGTGATTTTATCACCTTCTCCATCAATCTTGACGAAAACTGGCTGCGGGACAAGTCCTATCTTGCTGCACCCAACGGCTATGTTTTCGTCAATCAACATAACTGGTATTTCCCATCAGTTAATGCAACGCAATAAGGACAATACGTATGAGTGACCTCAGAGCCTGGAACGGTAATGGCTGGTTTATCGATGATATCGCCAAAGATTTTGATACCGGCGCACAAACCATGATGGAGCAGCTTGAAACGGCGCGCAAAGCGTTATCTGACGCTCCCGATAATCCAAGTGTGTTAGCGGAGTTCCAGGCTAAATTATCTGAGTATACCCTTTTCAGAAATGCCCAATCGTCCACCGTCAAAACGTTTAAAGATATTGGCGCCGCGATTATCCAAAACTTCCGCTAAGGTATTTACCCCGGGTTAAGCCTGACGGCTTACCCGACCCAGGAGCTATTTATGACCATGCAAACATTGTTGTCCCTGAAGGAACTGACTGCATTATCCACCCAATTCATTACGGCTGCTTCACATATCGAATTGCCCACCGGTGGCACAACATCGCAACTGGTTTCCTCCGCATTTAAACAGTTAAGTGAGCAGGATTTAGATTTTAAGCAAATGATAAATGCCTTAAGTTCATCGCCTGAAACGACCAGCAACCCAGAAAAAATAGCGCAATTGCAATCGCTTATCGGTGAATATTCCAACTATGTCTCATTAGTGTCCACTATTGCCAAAAAGGGAGTCAATACCGTCGAGACACTGGGAAAAGCACAATAATGTTTAAGCGACTTCTATTAACCTGTATGGTCATTATCGCCGCTTTGCTGACGACAGGCTGTGACAACACCATTTTGCTGAACAATTTAAGCCAGGAACAGGCCAACAAAGTTTTAGCGGTATTACAGCAGCATAATATCGCCTCGCAAAAAAGCGGTTCGCTGAAGGAAGGGTATGCAATTACGGTTCCCAAAAGCGATACCACCACGGCGCTGTCAATTCTGAATCAGTATCAGCTCCCGGCCAAACCTGAAGTCCAAATTTCTCAGGCGTTCCCCGATAACGCCTTAATTGCTTCGCCGCAGGCTGAACGGGCACGTATGTTGTCATTACAGGAGCAGCGTTTAGAACAATCGTTAAAGATTATCAGCCAAGTGGTGAATGCTCGTGTTCACGTCAGTTATCCGCTGAACGATAATACGTTTATTACAGACCCACCCGCTGAGCGGGTCTCTATTTTGATTACCTACAGCGGCAGTCTCAATGAAAATATGTTCATCAGCAAAATAAAAACGTTGATCAAAAACGGTCTGGCCAACGTTCGCTTTGAAGATATTTCCGTTGTGCTGTTCCAGGCGCCTCCCTTGCAATATAGCGCGCCAACGCAGGGTGCCCAGCCGTTTATAACACCTTGGTTGTATGCCCTTTGCGGAGTGCTATTGGCCGCATTGCTGGCAGGCGGCTCGGTGTTATATCTGCTGGTCAAAAAACAGCGACCGGAGACAGCGCAGGAGCTCACGCCACAGGATCCACCGGCGCAAGAGGAGAAACCGGTATGACCCCGCTCCGGTTTGCCAACGTCATGCGCGTGATGTACCACCCTGTCAGTTACCTGCACGCCAGCCGTTTCCCTTCCGGCTGGCACCGCGAGGATCAAGCAGCGCATCCGCTACTTAATCATTGGATATTACGGCATTATCACTGCCCCAGTGATGACGGCGCGGACAGGGGAGATCCTTTTTATCGGTTCTTGCTCGATAATTGGCAACGGCTTGGCGATGCCGCGCTTTTGATAGGCGCACATCTGTTGCGTAATCGTCTACTGTCCGAAGGGCGGTTTATTTTACTGTCGGCGCCGGTGCAATCTTTTCTGGCGCTGCCTCTACCGCCCTTGACACCGGGCGCCCTACCGCAAGAGCAGGAAGAACCAGCGACGACGCTGTTGCAAGATCCTGACCCGGCCGCCTGGGGTGCCTATTGCCTGTTGTCGATGCTAAAGCGTTTATCCCCCGCCGTTTACCGGCGGGCCTGCCTGCTGTTCCCGGTGGAGCAGCCGTTACCACAGCAAGCGACGTCTTTGTCGCCGTCCTCCATCAATCTGATCAAAATGGCCCTTCATCATGCGCAATATTTTACTCGATGAGCTTAATGAGGGCGGAGACCCCGTCATCATCAAAGCCCGGCGTTCGCGTCGCGCCCGCCGGGCCGCGAACATGCTGGAGCGAACCTATCGGCGATGTCAGGAGTTGGTCGCCGAGAACCAGCGTGAATGCGAAGCGCTATATCAACAGCAATACCAGGCAGGTTTTTGCGCCGGTTTCCAGCATCTCTATCAACAATGGCTGATGCATCTGGATGAATGGGTCGGTTTGCAAAACGAATTGGCTCAGGCACGCCGTTTGCAGTTGGCCGAGGATTTAAGCGCGCTGTTCATCCAGCCCAACATAGTGGAATTTATCGTTAAACAATTAACCCAAACACTGGGTGTCGACGTCCCTTCGGTCATTGTACTGCCCCAGGGCGTCACGCCGCCTGCCGCGCTGTTGCACATTCATTGTATCAGCGCCGAATACGACAGTTTCGCGGTAAAAGAGGGCGAACACATTGTCCGTTTTCCTCAGGATCTCCTGTGTCGGCAATGGTTGGCGGATATAGAGACGCAGGATGGAATAAGCGCACTTCAGCAGCATATCAACACGTTGCCATCTTCCCGGGTCGACACGTTACGCCAGTCGATGACCGATTTCGTACAACACCTTTTTACGCCTGAAAGCGAGGAAGAATCATGAATATCAGCGCCATGAGCGCTGCCGTCAGCAGCGCCCGGAGTTCATCCACTGCCACGAGCGGCGATTTTAATCAAATTGTTACCGACTGGCTGTCAAAGGAGCAGCCGAAATGCACCCTGACGGAACTGAAACAGCAAATCAAAGCGTTGTATCCCAACAGTAGCCATGTTGTCACCCAAAAGGAAATCACCTCTGCCCTATTGTACGCCAGCGCGACGCTGAAGCAGTCGCTTAGCCTTGAAATACAGAATTACCTGAAAGATACGCTCAATCCCCTGACGTCACAATCTTTGGGGTTGAGCTACACCTATGACAATTTTATGCAGGCCATGATTATGGGCAATGATGATGACGCGCCCGAGCCTTTTTTCTAACACCGTCCCATCCCTGATTCAGCAGCCTCTTAAAGCTTTTGTCGGTTTGAGAGGCCTGGCAACATTCATCCAAACGCCAAAAACCGTCGCTTTACTGCTACTGTTGGGCTGTGGGGCCGCCAAGGCGGAAACGGATTGTGTGCGATATGCCGCGCAATGTTTTCAGGTCAATCCGTTACTTATTCGGGCGATTATTTGGCAGGAGTCCCGCTTTGAACCGCGGGCGATTAACCATAACAGTAATCGCACACGGGATATCGGCCTGATGCAGATCAACAGCGTGAATCTACCGATGCTTAACACCCTGGGTATTAGCGCACAGAGTATACGGGAAAATAGTTGCGTCAACGTCTTCTCCGGCACCTATATCCTGCATAAGCTGGTGCAGCGCTATGGCTACTCCTGGAATACCATCGGGCGATACCATTCCGCCACCCCGCGTTTTAACAGCGTTTATGTCGATAAATTGCTAAATACGCTGACCAAACCCGCCCAGGTGGCCGATTTACGCGCCTATCGCGTCCCTATCGCATCGCGCGAAGAAATTGATAAACTCTTTGCGCCGCACTGCCTGGCCAAACCCTGACCCCAGGCGTAACGGTGGGCGCCTCCGGTGCACCCTGCGGGAATGCGACGGATCCTCTTACGCCGTCTTGCCGATGGCGCGCCGGCAGTTTCTCGATTTAAGCTCACGCCGCGGCTTCCCGCGACGTGAGTCTTTTCAGGCGGGTCTGAGCGCAGGTTCCTGAAGCAGTTGCTCTACAGATTCGACAAACAGCGATAATCCTGCAAGCATTTCCTCCTCACTGCTTTGTGCCGGCAAGCGATAAAGCGCTAACAAGACGGAACGTTCAGCATCCACCGCTAGAGTAACTGGACTGGCATAATTAATACTCAAAATGGTCTGCAGCCGCTCGCTGTTGTCTGGCAGAACTATTAACGGACAGCTCATTTCCAGGCCTTCAAATGCTTCGTCAAAGTAAATTTCCAGATCATCATTAATTAACACCGCAGGCTCGTGTAGCGGATCGAGACCGAGTGCTTCATACAGGCATAACACTGAATTAAAATTAATATTCTCTTCACGACTAATCAAGATGGGATAATCCTTTCGCTCTAGACCAGAGGGCGTCCAGCCCAATGCGTCTTGATAGAGATAAATTGAAGCAAGGCAGTTTGAACTTCTTCAAGACTTTGTTGCCTTTAACGCCCGTATTGCAACGCTGAATTTCCATATTGCCGCTTTTCATCAGTACCTCTTGCAACAACGTTCTATGCGCGTCGTTAAGAGGCCCCGCGGGGTGACTTAGCGGCTATTGGGTATCATAGTGGATAATCTCTCTCTTCAATTCCACATCAAGCATACCGGTCCGGTCTTTGCCGCTCTTACAATTCCAGCATGGTACGGCACCAATGTCGTAGGCAGCATAGCGATGCACTGCGGTGCTTTGTAGGGCTCGCCGCCATCGCTACGATGTGCTTTCCGCGCCCAAATACTTTTTATCTGGTAACAAAGATCGCGTACTTTCCTGGCATTAGCAGGTTCGGAACCTAAATACTCGCCATCCCCCCCGGTTCGGCCTCTGGCCGCAAATCGTTCCCCAGCAATTGAGCGAGGGCGGGGGCGTTATAAGAGTAGGAGGTCGAGGTACCTAATCCTAGTGAGTGCCGCTTCATTGACCCCAAAATTCAATGCGGCGACACTCAGCGCCACTTGGACCGTCTTTATGTTACCTTCGTGGTCGTGAACGCAAATCTCCAGCGGCTGTTTTAGCGGATCACACAGTGTTTTCCAGGCCGCCATCTGGTCACGCAGCATGGCTTTTTCCTTGCCAGCTACGCTTGTGGGCGTTAGCAGCGATGTGGATACTAACCGAAGCGGTACCACCTCTCCTTCCAACGCGCGCGTCATGAGGTCATTTTGGCTATACAGGGCGGTGGCGACCACCTCCTTTGCCCGATTTAACGCGCCTGATGTGCGTTGTTCGGAGCCGGCGGGCAGACCATAGGGCGACAATACGCCGTGACGTATTCCCTGAAACAGCACCTTTTCCTCACCGTTGGCATCTTTAACGCTTAGAGAGGATTGCCACAAATTGGCGGCGTGGTCCAATTCAACCGTATCGGCGCTACAGATACCTTTACCGTTATAGGATTTCTCGAAGATATCGCGCTCACCCAATTTCATCTCGGCCGCCAGGCGTTGTGTACTGACATAGGTATGCGCTTTATGGCTGAGTTCGTGTCGTAAGGTTTTCCAGGGTTTGTGATTAAGAAATTTGATACGCGCGGCATGATAGTCGCCAACTGCAAGTCGTTTGGCCTGGCAGTAAGACAAGCCGTTACGACGGTATTCTCCAGCGATCAGACTGACTAACTTATTGCGCAGGCGGCCAGCCTTTCGCAGCTCGGTTGGGGTGGCATTCCTATCCTGCTCAAGATGTGTCATTGCATCAGCAATTTCTTGCATCAATTTGCCTAACTACGGCGCGTTTAGCTCCGACTCAAAGCGCTGATACCCTCCTATCCCGGTGCGCCTGGCGGGCGCCATCCAGTTCATCTCCTTCCGCCCGGTTTCTGGTAGCCAGTGCCAATGCTGCCGTATTGATCATGTCGAGCTGATATTGCAGTAGTTCGCGCACCGACTGGCTAAACTCAGAAACATGATTTTCGGCCAAGGGTAAAGACACCGCTTGTTCTTCGTCCCTGCCAAAGGAGGCACTATCGCGGCGCAATGACGCATTGAAACGGTATTTTTCCGGTCGGGGACTCGCGTCTTGTCCAACGCTTAAGTTAGGCCGTGGCCGATAGACAGGGAGGTTATGTTTTTTATTTATTAAGATTTCAAAAAACGTAACCTGCCGTTTAGTCACGATGCGGCAAACATAACCGTCAGCACATCTGCAATGCATTGACACAGCGAAACCCGAGCGCGTTTAAACGACAGAACTGGCGCTACGATGTCGATAGGGCGTTTAAATGACAAAACCGGCACTGCGAGGCTGCAGGAACGTGCCAGGCTTCACCGATGCAACGCGCGGTGATTGAGTAATAAAGGGGAGATTGACCGGCTTAATGATAAAAAAGGGTTAGGCCGCGGCCTAACCCTAGGGTGGTTATTAACTTTTGGATGAGGCGTGAGCCGTACCTTAGTTCAGGCGTTCTTTGATGCGCGCTGCCTTACCGGTACGTTCACGCAGGTAATACAGTTTGGCCTGACGCACGGCGCCACGACGTTTCACAGTAATGCTATCAATGACCGGAGAGTGCGTCTGGAATACGCGCTCAACACCTTCGCCGTTGGAAATTTTGCGAACAGTGAATGCAGAATGCAGACCGCGGTTACGAATAGCGATAACCACGCCCTCGAATGCCTGCAGACGTTTTTTGCTGCCTTCAACAACCCATACCTTGACTTCCACCGAGTCGCCGGGGCGGAAAGACGGTACGTTCTGCTTCATCTGTTCTTGTTCAATTTGCTTGATAATGTTGCTCATAATTTGGTCTCTTACCCTAGATAAACTGATAGTTCAGGTTAACCAGCCATCAGGCCAATCCCTTTAATCATCGTGTTGCCTTACCCGATATTCCCGCTGGAACTCGTTCAGCAATGTTGCTTGCTCGTCAGTCAGAGCTAGGCTTTCCAGAAGTTCAGGTCTTCTGAGCCAGGTACGGCCCAAAGACTGTTTCAGACGCCAGCGACGAATTTCAGCATGATTACCCGACAGCAGAACTGACGGTACCTCCATGCCGGCCAATACCTCAGGACGGGTATAGTGCGGGCAATCCAGCAACCCTCTGGCGAAGGAGTCCTCCGCCGAGGAGGCTTCATGTCCCAGTACACCCGGGATGAACCGGGATACCGAGTCAATCAGAGCCATCGCCGCTAATTCACCGCCGCTGAGCACATAATCACCCATTGACCATTCTTCATCAATCTCGGTGGCGATTAAACGCTCATCAATACCTTCGTAACGGCCGCACACCAGAATCATCTTCGGGTTAGCGGCCAGCTCGCTCACGCCTTGCTGATCGAGCTTGCGGCCCTGAGGGGAGAGATAAATCACCTTTGTCCCTTCGCCTGCCTTGTTTTTTGCCTCGTGAATCGCATCCTGCAAGGGCTGCACCATCATCAGCATCCCCGGTCCGCCGCCGTAAGGGCGATCGTCCACCGTACGATGCCTGTCGTGGGTAAAATCACGCGGGCTCCAGCATTGCACATTCAGCAGGCCATTCTTCACTGCCCGGCCGGTCACCCCGTAGTCGGTAATGGCACGGAACATCTCGGGGAACAGACTGATGACGCCAATCCACATTCCACCGCTTCCACTATCGCCACCCTCAAGTTCGGGGTTCAAAAGCCCGGATCCCAGTCAACTTCAATGATGTGGGCCGCGAGATCGACGTTCTTAATCACCTTCCCGTCGAGGAACGGAATTAACCGCTCCTGAATGCCAAAGGCATCTTTCAGGTTGGCTTTCACCACCAGAACATCGTTCGAGCCGGTTTCCATCAAATCAATGACTTCGCCCAGCTGATAACCGCCAACGGTGACAACCTGGCACCCCAGGAGGTCTTTCCAGTAATACTCACCGCTGTCGAGATCCGGTAATTGCGACGCGTCGACGACGATTTCGCAATTGGTCAGCAGCGTGGCCGCTTCCCGGTCTTCGATGTCCCTGACCTTGATGATCAGATCCTGATTGTGGCGCTTCCAGCTTTCCAGCCCGATCGGCTGCCACTCTCGGGCCCTTTTGATAAACCAGGGCTGGTAATCAAAAATGCTTTCGGCTTCTTCAGTGGATGAAAACACTCTGAGCCAACCGCGAATGCCATACGCCGAGCCCATCTTGCCCACGACTACCGGCTCAACGGGTGCTGCGATACGGAGTTGTTTGCTCATTTTCACCACCAGCAGGTGTTAGGCTGCTTTTTTCGCGTCTTTAATCAGCGCGGAAACGCGTTCGGAAACCGTTGCGCCCTGGCCAACCCAATGTTCAATACGATCCAGATCCAAACGCAGACCTTCAGCCTGACCGGTGGCGATCGGGTTGAAAAAGCCAATACGTTCAATAAAGCGACCGTCGCGGGCATTGCGGCTGTCGGTCACGACGATTTGATAGAACGGGCGTTTTTTAGCGCCGCCACGTGCCAAACGAATTGTTACCATAACATCCTCTTTAGTTAATAAAACAACCGGGCCCTGTCGGGGCCCGGTTGCCGTATAAAAAGCCCCAAAATTTTACTCGTTTCGGGGTAAAAAGCAATCGATAGTTAACGCCCGGGGAAGCCGGGCGGCATCATGCCCTTCATATTGCGCATCATTTTCGCCATACCGCCTTTTTTCATTTTCTTCATCATGCGCTGCATGTCGTCGAACTGTTTCAGCAAGCGGTTGACGTCCTGGACCTGCATGCCGGAGCCGGCGGCAATACGACGCTTGCGCGAACCTTTAATAATGTCCGGGCTGACGCGCTCCTTGGCGGTCATGGAATTGATGATAGCCTCCATGCGCACCAGGACTTTATCATACATTTGCGATTTGACGTTGTCCGGCAGCTGGCCGACGCCGGGCAGCTTGCTCATCATGCTGGCCATACCGCCCATATTACGCATCTGCTTGAGCTGGTCGAGGAAGTCGGTGAGGTCGAAGCCATCGCCTTTTTTCAGCTTGCTGGTCAGCTTTTCTGCCTGAGCGCGATCGACTTTGCTCTCGATATCTTCGATAAGCGACAACACGTCGCCCATGCCGAGTATTCGTCCAGCCAGACGATCGGGGTAAAACGGCTCCAGCGCATCGGTTTTCTCACCGACGCCCATGAATTTGATCGGTTTACCGGTGATATGCCGGATGGAGAGCGCCGCGCCGCCGCGCGCATCGCCGTCCACCTTGGTCAGGATAACCCCGGTCAGCGGCAGCGCCTGATTAAACGCTTTAGCGGTATTGGCGGCGTCCTGCCCGGTCATGGCGTCAACCACAAACAGGGTTTCCACCGGTGTGATAGAAGCGTGAATGGCGATGATTTCCGCCATCATCGTTTCATCCACGTGCAGGCGGCCGGCGGTATCCACCAGCAGCACATCGTAGAACTTGAGCTTGGCCTGGTTCAGCGCCTGATTGACAATGTCGATCGGCTTCTGGCCGGCGTCGGACGGGAAGAAATCAACGCCGACGGTTTCGGCCAGGGTTTCCAGCTGTTTAATCGCCGCCGGGCGATAGACGTCGGCGGACACCACCAGCACTTTCTTCTTCTGCTTCTCGCGCAGATATTTGCCGAGCTTGCCGACGCTCGTGGTTTTCCCGGCCCCCTGCAAGCCCGCCATCAGCACGACGGCCGGCGGGTGCGCCGCCAGATTAAGGGAGTTGTTTTCGTCGCCCATGGCGTTCACCAGCTCGGAGCGCACAATCTTGACGAATTCCTGTCCCGGCGTCAGGCTTTTATTGACTTCCTGCCCCAGCGCGCTCTCTTTGACCCGGCTGATAAAATCCCGCACCACAGGTAGCGCCACATCCGCTTCCAGCAGCGCCATGCGGACTTCCCGCAGGGTATCTTTGATATTGTCTTCAGTCAGGCGGCCTCTGCCGCTGATATTGCGCAACGTGCGCGATAATCGATCGGATAAATTGTCAAACATCGTTTTTACTCAACGTAGCGTCCGGCCGCTTGCGCGACATTATTGGCGGCAGTATAACACGAAGCAGGCCGGGATCGCTGCACCCCTTACGACAACGGTTGGAGCATGACGCGCTGAAGGCTATACTGGTCGCCTCTTTTATTTAAGTCAGACGATGACGCTGCTATGTCCTGGATTTCCCTTCTGGCCTTTATTTCCTACTCTTTAAGCCTCGGCCTGATTCTGCACAGCATTTTGCGCCGCAGCAGCGCCTATCGCCGGCTGGCCCTACTGTCGGCCACGGTGACGATGTTGGGACATGGCGTTCTCATCTGGCTACGTATCTTCGGCGTGCAGGCGGGGCAGAATCTGAGCTTGTTGAACGTGGGCTCCTTAATCAGCCTTATTATTTGCGTGGTGATGACGGTGGCGGCGTCGCGCAACCGCGGTTGGTTCTTATTGCCTATCGTCTATATCTTCGCGATGATTCATGTGGCGTTCATTACGCTGATGCCGGGTGAATTCATCACCCACTTGGAAGCAACGCCCGGTTTGATGGTGCATATCGGCCTGGCGCTGTTTTCCTATGCGGTGCTGATTATCGCCGCGCTGTACGCGTTCCAATTGACCTGGCTCGATTACCTGTTGAAAAACAAGAAGCTGAATTTTCATTCCGATATGCCGCCGCTGATGGGTATTGAGCGTAAAATGTTCCACATCACGCAGGTCGGCGTGGTGCTGCTGACGCTGACGCTCGCCACGGGTCTTTTCTTTATACGGGATTGGTTTGTCGCCGAGAACCGGCATAAAGCGATACTCTCTTTCATCGCCTGGCTGGTCTATATTGTAATACTATGGGGTCATTACCGGCAGGGCTGGCGCGGCCGCCGGGTGGTGTGGCTCAGCGTGCTGGGCGTGCTATTGCTGACGCTGGCCTATTTCGGCAGCCGAATTTGGCAAAATGTGATGGCGTAAGATAACGCCGATAAGGAAAGCCCACTTTGGAACATGTTTCAACCAGTACACTGCTGATCATCCTTATTATCATGGTATTGGTTTCCGCCTATTTTTCCGCTTCCGAAACCGGCATGATGACGTTAAACCGCTATCGTCTGCGTCATCAGGCCAAACAGGGCAACCGCGGCGCCCGCCGCGTTGAGAAGTTGCTGCGGCGTACGGATCAATTGCTGAGTCTGGTGCTGATTGGCAATAATCTAGTCAACATTCTTGCGTCGGCGCTGGCGACCATTGTCGGGATGCGTCTGTACGGCGATCTCGGCGTAGCCATCGCCACCGGCGTTTTGACCTTTGTGGTGCTGCTGTTCGCCGAGGTGCTGCCAAAAACCGTGGCGGCGCTCTATCCTGAACGTATCGCTTTCCCAAGCAGCCTGCTGTTGGTGCCGCTGCAAAAACTAATGTTGCCGATAGTGTGGCTGCTGAATCTGATTACCCGGCTGCTTATGCGGCTGATGGGCATCAGGCTCCCTTCCAACGTACGCGATGCGCTGAGTAAGGAAGAGCTGCGCACCATCGTGACGGAATCCCACTCGATGATTTCGCGTCGCAATCAGGACATGCTGATTTCCGTGCTGGACTTGGAAAAAGTGACCGTTAACGACATCATGGTTCCGCGCAATGAGATTGTCGGCATCAACGTCAACGACGAGTGGCGGTCGATTATTCGTCAACTAACCCACTCCCCTCATGGCCGTATCGTGCTGTATCGCGATAACCTTGATGACGCAATCGGTATGCTGCGGGTGCGTGAAGCCTACCGTTTGATGACGGAAAAGCAGGAATTTACCAAAGAAAACCTGCTGCGCGCCGCCGACGAAATTTATTATGTGCCAGAAGGAACGCCGCTTAATGTGCAGCTGGTGAAGTTCCAGCGCAATAAAGAGAAGGTGGGCATCATCGTCAATGAGTACGGCGATATCCAGGGGCTGGTGACGGTGGAAGATATTCTTGAGGAGATCGTGGGAGATTTCACAACCTCCATGTCCCCGAGCCTGGCGGAAGAAGTCATTCCGCAAAGCGACGGTTCGGTGATTATCGAGGGCGGCGCCAGTATCCGGGAGTTGAACAAGGCGTTTAACTGGTCGCTACCGGAAGAGGAAGCGCGCACTATCAACGGCATGCTGCTGGAGGTGCTGGAGGATATTCCGCTAGCCAATACCCATACGCATATCGGCAGCTATCAAATTGATATTCTGGATGTGCAGGACAATATGATAAAGCAGGTGCGCATCACCCCTATCAAACCGTTAAAGCAGGGCGTCGACGGCAAATAAACGCGCCGTCTGCGCAGAGCCACGCCGTTGCACAGGCTTTGCAGGGCGCATGAGACCGTAACGGGTAATCTCTCGCGAGCAGAAACTAAAAAAGCTCACCCGGGGGTGAGCTTTTATCTTTGGTTGAGGGTGAAGATCTACTGACTCCTCTGCCGGTTGAGCCCGCCACCGTCCACCGCCGTGCCAACCGTTAATGCGGCCAAGGCGGCGGACCATGCGAACATCCCCCCCCCCGGCCCGCGCTAGACTAGATGTGTAGTTCCGCCAGCTTTTCTTTCGGCAAAGTCAGTTCGTCGTTCTGGTTGACGCGGATAGCGTTATCCAGAATATGTTGCGCGATATCTTGCGCTTCCGTGAGCGAATGCATTTGATACGTGCCGCACTGGTACTCATTCAGCTCAGGGATCTGCTTCTGGTCTTTAACTTTCAACACATCCGCCATCGCCGCTTTCCAGGCATCGGCCACGCGCTGTTCCTCCGGCGCGCCGATAAGGCTCATATAGAAACCGGTACGGCAGCCCATCGGGGAAATATCCACGATTTCAACGCCTTCACCGTTCAGATGGTTACGCATAAAGCCCGCAAACAAATGCTCTAGGGTGTGGATGCCCCGCTCCGGCATGACTTCCAGATTCGGCCGGCAAAAACGCAGGTCAAAGACGGTGATAGTATCACCATGAGGTGTTTTCATGGTTTTCGCAACACGAACCGCAGGCGCTGCCATACGGGTATGGTCTACGGTAAAGCTATCCAAAAGTGGCATGATTCCACCTCCTTTAAAAATAATTTATTTTTTGCGAATGTAAGGAAACCTTTTTCCCCGCCGTGGGTCCTAATTAATGAAAGATGCGCATTTGTTATCATCATCCCTGTTAACAGGAATGTTAATTTAGCCACAGTTTCTGTGGCCTTTTCTTTTTTCAGCGCCCGTTCTGGCTCGCCAAAAACTCATCAAAACTCAGGTGGTCCGCCACTTCAAGGCTACGCTGTCGTTGCCAGGATCGCAGGCGTTCTTCATCCAGTTGCGCTTCGTTTAGCACCTGCAGCGGTTCATCGCGCAGCGTCTGGCGATAGTCGTTGGCCAGAATAAGCCCCAGCCCGCCAATACCATGCTCTATCAATTGATCCATAAAACGGGCGGAGAGCGTCAGTTCGGGATTATCGAAGCCCGCCACCAGTTTATCGCACACCAGCTGGTAGTGCGTGTCGCCATTGTTGCTATCGAGGGTTTCGGCCACGCGCCGCAGATCGCTAAACAGCGATTTGCCAAGGATCGTCAGCGGCTGCTCGGTGCTGCCGCAGTCAATGCCAAGCATCAGGCCGGGCTTGCGCCCTTCGAGGATCACCCGATTCCAATTGGTGCGGGTACAGCGTAATTCTTCCGCGCTCATTTCGGGTGCTTCAGCCAGCGTACACCAAATCAGGAAAAGATCCAGAAAGCGCGCCTGCTCCTCGTCAACGCCCACCGGCGAGAAGGGGTTGATGTCCAGCGAGCGCACTTCGACATACTCGATACCGCCGCGCATCAGCGCATCGGACGGGGATTCGTCATCTCGCGTTACGCGTTTCGGGCGTATCGGCGCGTATAGTTCATTTTCAATTTGCAGCACGTTGGTATTCAACTGCAGATAATGGCCGCCTCGTTGCAGCCCCATGCGCTGATAGTCGGCAGAGGGCGTTTTAATCGCCTGCTTCAAACCGCGGACATACTCGTCCAGATGGTTAAAGGTAATGTTCAACTGACTCTGGGACTTGTTGGTATAGCCTAAATCGCTCAGGCGCAGTGAGGTGGCATAGGGCAGGTAAATGAGCCCCGATGGTGCTTGTTCAAACAGCAGATCGGTCTTGCGGCCGTTCAGGAAAGATGGACAAATACCCGGCGAGGCGCCGAACAGATACAGGATAATCCAGCCGAAGCGGTAGTAATTGCGGATAAGCCGCAGATAGCCGGCGGAAATCGCCTCTTTGCCGCTCGCCTCATCGCGGATACCGGCGTAAGCCTGCCAGAAGGCCAGCGGCAGAGAGAAATTGTAATGTACGCCGGCTATCACCTGCATCAGCGCGCTGTAACGATTCTTTAATCCTTTCCGGTACAGAGTTTTCATCCGCCCGATGTTGGAGCTGCCGTATTGCGCCAGTTCAATGGGTTGAGCGCTGTCAATGAAACAGGGCATGCTCATCGGCCATAGGCGTTCATCACCCAGACGGCGAGCGACGTAGCGGTGGATATCGCGCAACAGTGTCAGCATATGATCGATATCGTCGTCAACCGGCGTAATAAATTCCAGCAGCGCTTCGGCAAAATCGGTAGTGATCCACTTATGGGTCAGCGCCGAACCGAGCGATTCAGGATGGGGGGTCTGCGCCAGGCTGCCGTTGGCATTGATGCGCAGCCCTTCGCGCTCTACGCCGCGACGAATGCCCTTCAGTGCTTGAGGGTTGGCTTCCAGCCAGGAAAGCGCGGTGGATACATCCGGGATCAAATTGACCTCCCGCAGTTGACAGTATTTGGGCTTAGCATAAGGGAGCCGACTTGTTGATAGCTATGTCTGGTCAACGTCACGCGCTCAAGGCACGGACATCCACAAACGCCATCCTGGCAGCCTGTGCGGCCATGATACCAAAGTCGGCGTCCTCAAAAACCACGCAGGCTTCGGGGGAAACACCGATAAGCTCCGCGCAGCGCAGGAAGGTTTGCGGATCGGGTTTATGACGGGTAACGTCATCGGCACCGACAATGGTGTCAAAGTAGTGCAGCAGCCCGAGATGGCGCAACAGGGCCTCCGCTATCGCATGTTCACTGCCGGTACCCACCGCCATAGGACGCTTACCATGGTAGCGCTTGACCACGTCAATAAGGGGCAGCGCGGTCACATCGTCAAAGAGAATTTTGTGTAGCGCCGCGGTTTTTTCGCTAGCCAGCTGATGGGGATCCATCTGGGCCTGATGACTTTCAATGATCATTTTCGCGATATGCCAGGTCGGCGACCCGTTTAACGAGACGACCGCCGCCTCGTCGAACTGCATCCCATAAGGGGCCAACGCCTGTCTCCAGGCTTTGCGGTGGGTCGGTTCCGTATCAAGCAGCGTACCATCCATATCGAAGATCAATCCTTGGTACTGATCGTACATCGTTGCTCACCTGAAGCTGTAAATTAAGCGTTTACTTTAGCGCAATCTCGTAACATTGTCGCTGATTCTGTTGGCACCAGATGTGCTCCCTGGATTGGAATCACGCGCTGTGACAGGGCGGTGGTCCGGGCGAGATAGGCGAAACGGCGGCCCCATGGCGGTATGGCCACAGAAGACAAGAAGTCGTTCACCGGCTGCGGCATTGCGGGGCGTTTTGCCGCTTCACGGTAGAGCAGGTTATCAAAATGGAAACAGAGAGAGGTAAGAGAGAGAAAATCATTGGCGCAATGAGGGAGGCAATGCGTTGGAAATGGTGCATCCGGGAGGATTCGAACCTCCGACCGCTCGGTTCGTAGCCGAGTACTCTATCCAGCTGAGCTACGGATGCAGTGTAAATGGCGGTGAGGGAGGGATTCGAACCCTCGATACAGCTTTTGACCGTATACTCCCTTAGCAGGGGAGCGCCTTCAGCCTCTCGGCCACCTCACCTACGCGCCGTTGTTGAAGCTCATCGGCACTGCGTGGCGAACATATTACTTTCTGGGCTTGATAAGTCAAACCTTTTTTGCCCCCCGGGAAGCGATTGCGCAATTCCCATGCAGCTTGCGCATATAGGCAGCTAAATAGCGGTAAATTAACCGTCTTTTAAAGATTTGGGAAAGGAAACAAAAAGCAGGAATAGGAAGGCGCTGATAATGGAATTATCCAAGGGGCTGCGCCTCGCCTGGGGCAAGGCGCTGAAAAAGGATCAGTAAGGAGTCTGTTGTGACTTCTCAGCCTGGATACGCTGGTATATTTCTTCGCGGTGCACAGAAACTTCTTTAGGAGCATTAACACCGATACGGACTTGGTTGCCTTTGACGCCTAAAACAGTAACCGTAACCTCATCGCCAATCATGAGGGTTTCACCAACTCGACGAGTCAGAATAAGCATTCTTTGCTCCTTGAAAGATTAAAAGAGTCGGGTCTCTCAGTTTCCCGCCACTATCCATCATATACCGTGAAAGCGTAAGCCGTGCAGCATGCATGTGACACACGCCGGCCGGCCGGGCGCTTTCCATATCTGGTATAAGTTTAGTCGATATGACCAGCTTCGCGCCTAACTTTTGTTTCCCGAAAGAGTATGTATTGAAACACCCTAACTTAACAGAAAGTTAGGGTGTTTATTATAACGTATTCTTATTCTACTCAGAGTTTTGCGGCCAGCATCGCATCTACACTTGCCAACGCGGCCGGCAAAGCGGCGATATCGCTGCCACCCGCCTGCGCCAGATCGGGGCGTCCACCGCCTTTTCCCCCTACCTGCTGTGCGAGATGACCGACGATGTCACCTGCTTTGACCCGATCGGTCAAATCTTTGGTCACGCCGGCTATCAGGCTGACCTTCCCCTCCGCCACCGTGGCAAGAATGATAACCGCCGACCCCAACTGGTTTTTCAGATCATCCACCATGGTACGCAGCATTTTCGGTTCGGCACTGTCCAGCTGTCTCACCAGAACCTTGACGCCGTTGATGTCGCGCACGTTGCGGCCGAGCGAGGCGCTTTCCTGTGCCGCCTGTTGGTTCTTCAACTGCTGAAGGTCTTTTTCCAGCTGTCGGGAACGCTCCTGCAGCGCCCGCACCTTGTCCACCAGCGTTTGGCTATCGCCTTTCACCAACTGGGCTATGTGCTGCACCAGATCGCTTTGCTGATGTAGCGACGCCAGCGCCTCTTCACCGGTGACCGCTTCGATGCGGCGGATACCGGCGGCAGTGCCGGATTCAGCAATGATGCGGAACAGACCGATATCGCCGGTACGGCTGGCGTGGGTACCGCCGCACAATTCGGTGGAGAAATCCCCCATGCTCAACACCCTGACCTGCGCCTCGTATTTCTCGCCGAACAGCGCCATAGCCCCTTTGTTACGGGCGTCTTCCAGCGCCATGATGTCGGTTTGGATGGGCAGATTGCACCGGATCTGCTCATTGACAATCTCTTCTACCCGACGGATTTGTTCGGGTTTCATGGCTTCATTATGGGAGAAATCGAAACGCAGGTAGTGGTCGTTTACCAGCGATCCTTTCTGCCCGACGTGATCGCCCAGCACCTGACGCAACGCCGCATGCAGCAAATGGGTGGCGGAATGGTTCAGGCGAATGCGCTCGCGGCGTGCGCTATCCACCTGTGCGGTGACCTGCGCGCCCAGTTTCAGTTCACCGTAGCTGAGCTTGCCCTGATGCCCGAAGGCCTTGCCGTATTTCTGCGTATCCGCCACCTCGAACACCCCGGAGGCCGCTTTCAATACCCCCCGATCGCCCACCTGACCGCCCGATTCACCATAAAACGGCGTCTCGTCGAGTACGACCACCGCCTCTTCTCCCTGGCGAATGACGCCCACCAGCTGGCCATCGCGGAACAGCGCGGTCACCCGTCCCTGATGCTCAAGGTGTTCATAACCGAAGAAGCGGGTGGTTTCATCCACGCGCAGCAAACTATTATAGTCAGCGCCAAAACCGCTCGACTCACGGGCGCGTTTGCGCTGCGCCTCCATGGCGCGCTCAAAACCCGCCTCATCGACGCGCAGGTTGCGTTCACGACAGACGTCGGCGGTCAAATCCAGCGAGAAACCGTAAGTATCGTAAAGACGGAAGGCGGTTTCGCCGTCGAGCGTATCGCCGGTCAGTTTGGCCAGCTCATCGTCCAGCAGCGTCAGACCGCGTTCCAACGTGCGGGCGAACTGCTCTTCTTCGGCGCGCAGCACCTGTTCTACCATTGCCTGTTGCGGCTGCAGCTGGCTGGCGGCGCTGCCCATCACGTCGATGAGCGGCGCGACCAGCTTGTAGAAAAAGGTGTCGCTGGCGCCCAGCATATTGCCATGACGAATCGCCCGGCGGATGATGCGGCGCAGGACATAGCCCCTGCCCTCGTTGGATGGCACGACGCCATCGCTGACCAGGAAGACACACGAGCGTATATGATCAGCGATAACCCGCAGCGATTTGCTGTCGGGATCGCTGGCGCCCGTTGCTTCTGCCGCGGCTGCGATAAGCGTCTTGAACAGATCGATATCATAGTTTGAGTTGACATGTTGCAATACCGCCGCAATACGCTCCAGCCCCATGCCAGTATCCACTGAGGGTTTCGGCAGCGGCAGCAGAGTACCGTCGGCCTGGCGGTTAAACTGCATAAACACCAGGTTCCAGATCTCAATGTAGCGATCGCCATCTTCCTCCGGGCTTCCCGGGGGACCGCCCCAAATATGCTCGCCGTGATCGTAGAAGATTTCCGAGCAGGGACCGCAGGGGCCGGTATCGCCCATTTGCCAGAAATTATCGGAGGCATAGGCGCTGCCTTTATTATCGCCGATGCGGATAATGCGCTCGGCGGGGATCCCCACTTCGCTGGCCCAGATGTTGTAGGCTTCATCATCGGTGGCATACACCGTGACCCAAAGCTTTTCTTTGGGCAGGTTGAACCAGTGTTCCCCCGTCAACAGTTCCCAGGCGAACCGGATAGCGTCATGTTTGAAATAGTCGCCGAAGCTGAAATTCCCCAGCATCTCAAAAAAGGTGTGGTGGCGCGCCGTGTAGCCGACATTTTCCAAATCGTTGTGCTTGCCGCCTGCACGCACGCAGCGCTGTGACGTGGTGGCGCGCCGATAGAAACGGTTATCCAGGCCCAGGAACACATCCTTGAACTGGTTCATGCCGGCGTTGGTAAACAGCAATGTTGGATCGTTATCAGGCACCAGTGAACTGCTCGCCACCACCTGATGTCCCTTGCTATGGAAAAAATCGAGAAACGCCTGACGGATCTCAGCGGTGCTCTTGCTCATAGTTGTCCCGGAATCATGCAAAAAGATCGAATCTCGAACAGAATAGCGCAGTTGTAAGGCGCTCTAGTAGCGTTCAGGATCGTAAAAAGTGGGAATAAGATAAATTTTCTTTGGTGCGAAGTAAAATCCCGCACACCATCTATTTATAAATTTGTATAAATAGAGCAGATTTCGTCGAAGGAAAAGCCACGGGAGAGAAGATAACGCTGTAGTTTGATTTTGATCTGCGGCGCGTCCGGCAGCGGCTGACCGAACTTTTTTACCGCTACGGCGAAGGCCGCATCGATATCATCCCTGTCGATGCCTTTTTGCAACAGCTCCATGCGGATACGCTGTTCGCCATAGCCTTGTTTACTACGCCGGCTGACATATCGCCGGGCAAAACGCCCGTCGTCAAGCCAGTCATGCTCGTGACAGTAGGTGAGCCTGGTTAATCTCTTCCTGGCTTACCGCCTGCACGGGTTGCGCGTCCGGACGCTCACGAAAGCGGCGGCGCGCAACCGGCGGTATCGCCAGCTTACGCTGCAGCCCGGCTTCGCTGTGATCGCGGCGGGACAATAGCCCCAAGCCCGGTCAAGAAGGAAGGCCACCGCGTCAGCGACCTCGCGTCGCGGCCGGAACCGCCGTTTTCACTGCCGGTAGGTTAAAACTCTTCATTGCTCTCGCTAGCGCCTTCATCCTCACTTTCCACGTCGCTGACCAGGCTGTTGCCTTCAGCGCTGTGCAGCAACATGTCGCGCAGCTTTTTGTCCAGCTCAGCCGCCACCTCGGGATGATCCTTCAAGAAGCTGCAGGCATTGGCTTTGCCCTGGCCGATCTTCTCGCCGTTGTAGCTGTACCAGGCGCCGGCTTTCTCAATTAGCTTGTGCTTGACGCCCAAATCAACCAATTCACCGCGAATATTGATACCTTCGCCGTACATGATCTGGAATTCGGCCTGTTTAAACGGCGCGGCAACTTTGTTCTTCACGACTTTGACGCGGGTTTCACTGCCCACCACCACATCGCCTTCTTTTACCGAGCCGATACGACGGATATCCAGGCGAACCGACGCGTAAAACTTAAGCGCATTACCGCCGGTGGTGGTTTCCGGATTGCCGAACATGACGCCGATCTTCATACGGATCTGGTTGATGAAAATCAGGAGTGTGTTGGCGTTTTTCAGGTTGCCCGCCAGTTTCCGCATCGCCTGGCTCATCATACGGGCGGCCAGCCCCATATGGGAATCGCCGATTTCGCCCTCGATTTCTGCTTTCGGCGTCAGCGCTGCCACGGAGTCGACGATGATGACGTCTACCGCGCCGGAGCGGGTCAAGGCGTCACAGATTTCCAGCGCCTGTTCGCCGGTATCCGGCTGGGAGCACAGCAGATTGTCGATATCGACGCCCAGCTTTTTGGCATAGATGGGATCCAGGGCGTGTTCAGCATCGATAAAGGCGCAGGTTTTGACTTCACGCTGCGCCGCGGCGATGACCTGCAGGGTCAGGGTCGTTTTACCCGATGATTCCGGGCCGTAGATTTCGACGATGCGGCCCATGGGAAGCCCACCGGCGCCCAACGCTATATCCAGAGACAGAGAACCTGTGGAGATCGTTTCAACATCCATGGAGCGATCTTCACCCAGACGCATGATCGAGCCCTTGCCGAATTGCTTTTCAATCTGGCCCAGTGCTGCCGCTAACGCCTTTTGTTTATTCTCATCAATAGCCATTTCAACTCCTATCAAGCGGGGAGCGACATCGCCACCCTCTTTCGCCAACGATATGTACCGGCGGTACTCAGTGCTAATTATACTGTATAATTGTACAGTATCAAGCGGATTTTTAGAGAAAAGTGGCAAGCAGCGTGGTCAGCGCGAAATGCACCGCCTGACGACGTACTGCCTCCCTATCGCCCTCGAAATGCATAAGCTGGGAAAAAGGCTCCCCGTTTGCAGCGGCGAAGCCGAACCAGACCGCACCGACCGGTTTTTCGATCGTGCCGCCGTCGGGGCCGGCAATACCGCTTATCGCCACCGCATAGTCGGCGGACGCGGCGCGAAGCGCGCCGGAAACCATCTCCAGCACGACCGTGTCGCTTACCGCACCGTGCTGCTCAAGTGTTTTGGGCTGCACGCCGAGCAGATCGATTTTTGCCTGATTGCCGTAAGTAACAAAGCCGCGCTCGAACCAGCCAGCGCTGCCGGAAACATCGGTAATGGTCTGGCAACCCAACCGCCGGTGCACGACTCGGCGCAGGTAATGAATGTGTTGTCCCGTTTGAGCGCCGCGCCCAGCCGCGCGCTGAGCACATAGAGTTCGCTGTCGTTTATTATCATTTTATCCTGAGCCCCTATCGACCTACCGCGATCGTGCAGACAGGGCGGCCCGGCTGTCAATAGGTGTTTATGAAGGACGTATTCCAACTTTAGCCTGCGGGCTGCCGCTACGCGCGCCCTTGTCACGATTCACGCTATGCACTACAGTTGCAAACGTACGGAGATTGTATAACTAAACGCAATGACTAATGACATAAAATGCTTTAGCCCTGAAAGTAAAATAGTTTAGCATTGCCGGCTCTCGAAGCGATATTCGCCTCTCTTCACGGTCTTTTCAGGAATAATCATGAAAAAAATAACTTTGGCACTGTTATTCAGTACCCTCGCATTTACCGCAGCGCAGGCAGTGGCCGCCGACGATTTGGCGGCCATTAAATCCTCTGGTACCATTACCTTCGGTACCGAAGGAACTTATGCGCCCTACACTTTTCACGATGAGATCGACAAACTGGTCGGCTTCGATGTTGACCTGGGCCGCGCAGTGGCTCAGAAGCTGGGCGTCAAGGCCAAGTTTATCGAAGGTCGCTGGGACGGTCTCATTGCCGGTCTGGACGGTAAACGTTACGACGCGGTAATTAATCAGGTAGGCATTACGCCGGAGCGACAGGCGAAATATGATTTCTCCAAGCCTTATATCGATTCCAAGGTGGTGTTGATAACCCGCGACGACAATACCACGATTAAAAACTTCAGCGATCTGAAAGGCCAGAAATCCGCGCAAAGTCTGACCAGCAATTATTCCCAGCTTGCCAGCAAATATGGCGCCGATATAGTGCCGACTGATAGCTTTACGCAATCGATCGGTCTGGTTATAACCGGCCGCGCGGCCGCTACGTTCAATGATAATTTGTCGTTCCTGGATTTCAAAAAACACCAGCCGAATGTCAAAGTGAAAGTCGCCGCTTCTGAACCCGCCAATGCGCCGTCAGGCATTTTAGTGCGTAAAAACCAAACCGCGCTGGTGGACGCCATTAATAAAGCCCTGGATGAAATTAAAGTCGACGGCACGTATAAAACTATTTCGCTGCGCTATTTCGGCCAGGACGTTTCTCAGTAATTTTTTTCGGGAGTCACACCGATGCCGCCATGGCTGCAATTGATGTACGACTCCTTTTGGCGTTTGTTTACAGCCGGGCTAATGTTTACCCTGCCGCTGGCTCTGCTGTCATTTGTCGGCGGCCTGGTGCTGGGGTTTCTGGTGGCGCTGGTTCGTTTGTATGGCCCGCAACCGCTGAAAGGGATCGCTGATTTTTATGTCTGGGTTATCCGGGGAACACCGCTGCTGGTGCAGCTGTTTTTGATTTTCTATGGTCTGCCGAGCGCAGGCGTCACCCTCGACGCTTTTCCAGCGGCGCTTATTGGATTTACCTTGAGCGTCGGCGCTTATGGCTCGGAAATCATCCGCGGCGCTATTGTTTCGGTGCCCAAGGCACAATGGGAAGCCGCCTGGGCTATCGGGATGAATTCAACTCAGGCGATGCGCAGGGTTATTTTGCCCCAGTCGGTATTTGTTTCTATACCTCCTCTGGCCAATTCGTTTATCTCGTTGATAAAAGACACATCGCTGGCGGCGGTGATTACTGTGCCGGAAATGTTTCTGGCCGCGCAACGCATTGTGTCAGTGACCTATGAGCCGTTAATTCTTTATATCGAAGCGGCGGCAATTTATCTGCTGTTCAGTACGGTGCTCAGCAAAGTGCAAAATCGTCTTGAGGTCTATTTCCGCCGCTACGAATAATGGCGTTCACGACAGTGGATGCAGCCAACCTTCTCCTCCGGCCGGTTTATGGGATCGCAACGGGCGCCTTCGCAAGGCGCCCGTTTTCTGTCCCGCTAGCCGCCGAGCCGTGCCTGCTTCACCGCATTGCCCAGTTGCCATGGCGTATTGGGTATTGGGTATTGGGTATTGGGTATTGGGTATTGGGTATTGGGTATTGTGATTGTGATTGTAGCGGGTAATGACATAAAAGTTGGGTAGCCCGTACCAGTACTGATAGCGGGTGCCGATATCCAGCCGCAGCAGGCTGGCCTGCTGTTCATCCCCAAGCGGCTCGAGGGGCGACAGCCCCGCGGTGGAGAGCGTCACCAGCGTATAACGGGTATCATAGCCATTCTGTAGCCAGGGCGCCTGACCGTTGGCGGGTACCGCGACCTTACCGCCCGGCACCCAGTCGTGGGCATGGAAATAGTTGGCAACGCTGCCGATAGCGTCCTGGGGATCCCAGAGATTGATGTGGCCATCGCCGTCAAAATCCACAGCATAACGTTTGAAAGAAAAGGCATAAACTGCCCATAGCACATGGCGCCGGCAAAGGAGCCGCGCAGCGCCAGCGGATCATCGCCCTCATCGCGCGCCATCAGCAAAAACGTTTCCAGCTCGGCGGCGAAATAGTCGCCGCGGCGCGGATAATCAAAAGCCAGCGTCGCCAGCGCATCGATAATGCGCGTTCTGCCCATTACCCGTCCTCAGCGTGTCTCGACGCCGATGATGCCGACGATAATTTCGGGCGGCACGCCGTATTGACGCCAGGCGCGATCTAAGGCGTTCTGGTTCCAAAACGCAACTCCGTTTTGTACGTTGTCCGGCGTGATGAATTTTTGACTGTAGCGCAGCCAGGCGCCAGTCAGCCTGGTAGGCCCCTGTGCAACGGGGGCCTACCTGTTCATGAGCCGCAACAAGCCGTCCAGCCGCTGCGTTTGGGCCAGCAGGTTATGCAGCGCCTGGCGATCGAAACCATGTTTGCTGACCATTTTATCGATGAAGCGCTCGACGTTGGGATTAGTGGCAAAATCGCCATACAGCACAGGGCGGGCGGCGAGCAGAGCAATAAAAGGAACAAGGGCTGCCAGGTGACACATTGAGGATCCATATACCATAAAAAATAGGAAAACAACGCCTCGTTTATGAAAATTTATATTTTCTTCACGAATTCCGATTTGAGTTTCATGGCGCCGAAACCCTCAATTTTACAGTCGATATTGTGGTTCCCTTCCACAAGACGAATACTCTTCACTTTAGTGCCGATTTTTAGCATCGAAGTGCTGCCCTTGACTTTTAGATCTTTGATAACCGTCACCGCATCGCCGTCCGCCAGGAGATTGCCGTTAGTGTCGCGCACCACCAGCCCTTCTTCCGTTCCGGCGCTCGCCTCTGCAAGCGACCATTCGTGGCCACATTCCGGGCAATTAAGCTGTTCATCCTGCTGCCATGTGTAGGCAGAGTCGCATTTAGGGCAATTTGGTAATTGTGACATGGTCATCTCTCTAAAAAGTAAGGTATCTGCAAAATTTGGCAAGAAAATCATAGCTAAGCGTTTTGCTGGTCGACAATTTTAGCCGATCTCCCGCCGCTTGACTACCTTTCGTCCCGCCGGCGCGTCCCCTAATCGCCCCAGGCTGGGGTGGATAGCCCCTCCCAGGCCACCGGCAGGGGCGGAGATATTTGGTCTGTCTGGTCTGGCTTGACCATGCGATCCAGACCCGGCATCCCCCCGTTCTAACGGCGCTGACGGGCGTGAAGAAAAGCGCTGCGCCACCTTGCTATTTCTATTTCCCATGCCAGATGACATTGCCCATTCCTCTCGACTGCGTTTAATTTAGCGGCTGCCTCACTGTTAAGGGAAGCCAGTTGTAATTTCTCTCACGCCTGGCTCATTCCGCACAACCTGCCCATTTGTTCAACGCTAACCCCAATAATTCAACTGTACCAAACCTTGCCAGCGTGCCTTGACCGTTTTATTTTTCCGCTGCTATAGCGATTTAATTTCCCCTTTTTTATCTCATTTCCGCCCTGCCCTTTATTGCTATTTGCAAACCTGACCTATCGGTGGCATATGTATGCGCCAAGAGCAGCGTTATTTTCTGGCGTGCTATGAGCGTCGCAAGAAAGGGGAAGAAAATAAAAAGATGAGAAAAGGTAAAATTATTGTTGCGTCGATGATTTTATTTTGTGTCGTCTGTTTCGCGGCGGGGGTCAGTTATTTTTTGCTGATTAACAAAATAATAGTGCGGAACCCGAGGATGCACAGCGAATCGCAGCGATCATTCAAGTCGTCGGGCTGGGCTGGGCCGGTGAAACCGACACGCGCACGCTTAACGCCCTCTACCACCGGCGGGTCATTGCCCGTCAGGTCAATTTGGATAGTGGTGCATTACTGCCAAACGCTTCCCCTAAAAATACACCTCAATCCTGTGTGAGTCTCCCAACGGATCAGGATCCCGAGCAAATCCGCCAGCGCTGTACGACAGGCGATGTCTACTTTATTCATATTAACGATGAACTTCAGCAGATTATATTGGCCATTTATGGCAAGGGCGCCAAGTCGATGATGTATGCGTTTGTCGCTCTGACCCCGGACGGCCGTACGGTAAAAAATTTACTGCACTACCAGCAAAACGAGACGCCTTTTTTGGGCGCGCGGGTGGAAGATCCCGACTGGCTGCGCCAATGGACAGGAAAAAAACTGCTAAATGACGACGCCCAGCCCGCCTTGAAGGTCGTGCAATCTGGCGCCGATCCCCAAGATGTTTACACCGTCGATAGTATTAGCGGGGCGACCATGACCTCCACTGGCGTGGAGAAAAACGTTAATTTCTGGATAGGTGAGTGCGGTTATGGTCCTTTTTTACAACGCCTCGCCAGGGAAAAACTTTTGCTATCTCATTAAGCCTGAGCAGCAATAACATTCGATAGCATCACGTGACGCCGGCGCGAGCGTTATTGCCCATGTCATGTTTGCATATACGTCGTCGTTTATTTCCACGTGTTATACAGGGGTTTTCCGCCGGAATAGTACGCCAATAAATATAAATTACCAATCCACTAAAGAGAGGTGTTAGTTCGTTATTCTTTTCCAAGGAAACTTAAACATTTTGTCACTGTTTTTCATTTTTATGATCTTAATCATGCACAAATAACAAAAAAGATTCGTAATAATTATTATCATTTGCGTTTTGACGGTATGCATTGTGTTTATTGCCCGATCCTTTCTGCTGGCCGTATTAAGGGTGCTCTTTAGCACCTGCGTCTGGGCGCAAACTCAGTACGCGTCTTATATTGAAGATATTGAGCAACTCCTTGATAAAACTGCATAACTTTACCAACAACAGCAAAACACCGCGGCACGACGCGAAGTACAAATGGCTTATTTCGGGGTTTTTGAGAATCTCGAAAGGCCGATTCGCATCAATATCTCCGCCAGCAAAAGCTATGAAATGGAGGCTGCCTTCGGTGACATTCGCCGTATGATCGGCGAGAGTAAACCGGTCGGCGACGTTTTGGCCAGAATCGAAGGGCTAAAAAAGCGCTGCGCGAGGTAGAGCCAGTTCTGGACAGTCGGCATCAACTGGTAGCGGAAGAACAGCACACGGCATTAACCCGTTCCGATATCGCCGTTTACTGGCAGGACAGCTTCCGTAGCATTGATGACTTGCTGGCTGAGGCGGTGACGCTATATCAGGCCGGCCAATACGACGTCGCCAGCCAGCGCATCAAGCAGACACATTTTCAGGGGTTTAAAAATTCCGAAATGGAAATGGCGGTACGATAGAATCGTTCCGCCCAGGACGCCGCCGCCATCAATCAGCAATTTACCGCGCTGGCCAAACAGCCCGACCGGCTCAATGACGTTGCCTATCAGGTCACAACCCTGCGGCAGGATATCGAAGACACTTTGCCAGGTCTGCCGACACGCGCGATAACCAGCCGGTAAGCGCGCAGCAAACGGCAGATAATGCCGCTGTCGCCAGCGCCAGCGTACCGGATGCCGACTGGGCAAACGTGGCGTCAGGGATTAATCAGAGCATCAGCGAGGCGATTACGCGTTATCAAAGCGGTGAAGCGCAGGAGGCAATCCTGGCGGTGCAGGATGCCTATTTTGATCGTTTTGAAGCCACCGGCATGGAAAATAAAATAGGCGCGCGCAATGCCGCGTTCAAAACCACGCTGGAAAACTATTTTACCCGCCTGGTCAGTCTGATGAAGGCCGGCCAGCCGGTAGACCAGCTTACGGCCCAGGCCAGCGCGCTACAGCAAGACTTGCAAAAGGCGGTCGCCATGCTGGGAACAGGCGATGAAACTCACTGGAGCCTGCTGCTTTACAGCCTGATGATTATCGTGCGCGAAGGGCTGGAAGCGCTGTTGATTGTGGCGGCCATCGTCGCCTATCTGGTGAAAAACAACCACCGCGACAAGCTGCCGTAATTCGTCAGTCGGTGATCTTCGCGTTGTTGGCGAGCGGGTGACCGCCGCCCTATTCCAGCTACTATTCGCCAATTCCGGCGCCAGCCGGGAGTTGCTGGAGGGTATCACCATGCTGATAGAGGTGGTGATGCTGTTCTTTATGAGCTACTGGCTGCTGTCCAAAGTGGAAGCGCGTCATTGGCAGGCCTAGCTGGAAGGCAAACTATCCCACTCCTTATCCCGCAATTCGCTGATCGGTCTGTGGCTGACCAGCTTTTTGGCCGTGTACCGCGAAGGCGCGGAAACGGTGCTGTTTTACTATGCACTTTTCGGCGATACGCAGAATTTGTCCGGCCATTTGGCGATTGACGCCGGTTTTGCGATTGGCTGCGTCGTGCTGTTGCTGGCCTGGCTGGTCATGCGTTACTCGGTAGTCAGGCTGCCGCTTAAACCGTTCTTTATGGTAACCGGCAGTTTTATGTACCTGATGGCTTTCGTCTTTGCCGGTAAAGGGGTGCTGGAACTAGTGGAAGGCAAATTGTTCCAGCCGACGCTGATTAACGGCATACCGGAAATCGGCTGGCTGGCATTTACCCCTATCGCGAAACCTTGCTGCCGCAGGCGGTCTGGCTGCTTGTGGCGCTGGTGGCGCTGGTGGCGCTGGTGGCGCTGTGGGTTATGCAGCGCCGCGGTCAGATGGCCGACAAAACAATACACACTAATCCGTAGTTCTTTTTTGACCAGAGGAAATGTCAGATGAACATCAATAAGACACTGATTGCCGGCGCCGCGATCGCCGGCATTTTTACCGCCCCCGCCGCGCTGGCGTTTACGGAATACCCCGCGGGCGAGCCGGTCACCATGAATGAAATGGAGCTGGCCGCCGTGTATTTGCAGCCGATTAATATGGAGCCGCCCGGTATGGGGCTGTCGGCGGCAAAATCCGACATCCATCTGGAAGCCGATATTCATGCTACGGAAGGGAATAAAAACGGTTTTGGCGCGGGCGAATAGATTTCGTTTCTGACGATCAATTACACCTTAGTCAACAATAACACCGGCGAGAAGCAAGAAGGGATTTTTATGCCCATGGTCGCAAGCGTGGTCCGCACTATGGCACCAACATCAAAATGATGGGCATAGGCAACTACAAGGTCACCTATCATATCGATCCGCCGTCAAAAGCCGGTATGCACAGCCATACCGATAGAGAGACCGGCGTCGACCGCTAGTGGAAGCCGTTCGACGTCAGCTACGAATTCAAGTATGTCGTCCTGAATTAAAGGGCGCGGATCGCCATGACAATAAGGCGGGAGGGTCGTAGGGCCGTCCCGCATGTTTTATCTGGCGGCGCAGAAGCCGTTTTTGAGTCGACGTTATGAGTTATTTTTTCACCACAACGCTACAGTCCTTTTTCTGTATCGCCCTGCTGGCCGGTGTCCTGTGGAGCCGTAACCCGCCGCCCGCACTGCGTCCGCTGGTGTGGACCACGCTGGCGGGTCTGGTCGCCGGGCTGCTGTGCGGGCTGTGGTTCCGCGGCTCCCAGCCGCTGCAATTGCTGACTGTCAGCACCGAAGTGTTGATTTCGTCGCTATTTCTGCTCAGCTTCTGGTGGGTGCCGCACTCTGTCCGTTATCTTTGGCAGGGGATTCTGGTGTTTGGCGCAGCGCGCCATTAGGGCCTGGATCCGAATCTGGGCGGGCTCACCAGCACGCACGCTCAATACCGATCTGCTATTGAATCTCACCGCGCTGGCGCTGGCGTTTGCGCTACTGAGCCTTATCGCTGCGGTAGTGCGTCTGCTGGTGGCACGTCTGCGCTTGCTTTACTGGCCTCTGACGCTGGTGGTGCTTTTCATGCTGTGGCTGCCGATGAGCGGAAACCTGCTGTTGCTGCTGATGAAACTGCAAGTGGTGCCGCTGTTGAAGTCGTTGCTCAGCTTTGTTGCCCACGTCACCAACAACGCAGCGATGTTCAATTGGGTAGGTGCCGGTCTGCTTGTGCTGCTGTCAGCATGCTGGCTGCCGACCCTGCGGCGTCATTTCCGCGCGACGCGCGACCCCATAGCCCGCCGCCTTGCCCGTGCCGACCGACGCGATGCCCTGCGGCTGGCGCTGACCACGGCCGCTTGCGCCGTCATCGTCATCGTCATCGCCGGCCAGTTGTGGTGGAATCTGGTCTCCTCGCAACCGCCGCGTCTGTCCGAAGCGCAGACGGTGACGCTTGCCGGTGATGGCCTGGTTCATCTTCCCATCGAGGGTGAGCGACGGAAAACTTCACCGCTTTGTCTGGGTGGCGGATGATGGAAAAGCGGTGCGCTTCTTTGTCATCAATCGTTATCCCGACAAATTGCGTTTTGGCGTCGTGTTTGACGCTGTCTGCTGTGCGGCGATCAAGGGTACGTCATGGAAGGCAACCAGGTCATTTGCGTTGCCTGCGGCGTCCATATTTTCATTCCATCGATTGGCAAGCCCGGGGGATGTAACCCGGTACCCATCGAAAACTGGCGCAACGACGCGCGGGAACTGGTCATCCCCCGCGATGCCCTGGCCGCGGGGGCAAACTATTTTTCCACAGTTTTGACCATCAATGTGGTCGATCCGGTGGACGGAACACGGCTTACCAACACCGCCGCTGACTATAAATACGTGTGGGCCGGCAAAACCTGGTACTTTGCCTCGGACGCCAACTATACCCGTTTCCGCGATGCGCCTGAGCAGTTTGTGCCCGGCGTGGCGAAGGAGGAGTAGCCATTTTATGGAGAATGTTGCGTCAGTCCTGGGGGCACCATTTACGGTGGAAAGGGCTGGCGGTGTCTATCGATATTGGCGATAAGATATCGCGCGAGCTGAAATCTTACGGCGCTAATATTCTGATTGAACCCGCCGGCCAGGCAGCGCTGCCCGCCGTGTTCAGCGGGAAAAACAACCCGCTGTCAGGTCAGGACTTCCTGGATGAAGCCGAACTGCCCAACATCAAAGATATCTTCTGGCGCAACAATATTGTCGGCTTCGCACCGATGCTGGGCGGCGACGTGCAGGTCGGCAACCGCGATGTCGGCATGCTGGGGACCTTTTTCAGCCAACCGGTGGACATCCCCTATGAAGAGGGGTACCAGACCGGCCAGCTCACGGTTAGCCCGTTCTGGCAGGTTACGGGGGATTGGCCCCGAGAGCCGGCAGGCGCGCTGCCGCAAACGCTGGTCGGTCAGGCGCTGGCCCATCGTACCGGTTGGCAGGTCGGCGACAAACTCCCGCTGCCCGTCGATGGGAATACGCGTGAAGTCATCGTGAGCGGCATCCTGTCCAGCGGTGGCGAAGAAGACAACCAACTGGTGATGCCGCTGGGTGTAGTCCAGTCATTACTGAACCTGCCGGGAAAAATTCAGGCTATTCGCGTTTCGGCCCTGACGGTACCGGAAAACGCGCTATCGCGCCGGGCGTGGGAAAACCTGGACGCGCTTAACTCCGAAGACTATGACCTTTGGTACTGCACCACCTATGTCTCCTCTATTGCGCACCAGTTGGAAGAGGCGATTTCCGGGGCGGAAGTGCGTCCGGTCTGGCAGGTAGCCGCATCGAAAGGGGTAGTCATAGATAAAATTCAACTGCTGATGGCGGTGGTGACGCTGGCCGCGGCGGCCATGGGTATCGCCTCGCTGATGACCAGCACCATCATGGAACGTGCACGGGAAATCGGGTTGATGAAAGCGCTCGGCGCACCCCCATAGCAAATTCTGTTGCTGTTCTATCTCGAAGCCGCGACCAGCGGTTTACTCGGTGGCGCTGTCGGTTGCCTTGGGGGCTGGGGGCTGGGGGCTGGGGGCTGGCGCAGGTTATCGGCCTGATGTTTTTGGCTCGCCGCTGAATTTCGCCTGGATAGTGGTGCCCTGTGTCTTGGTTATTGCGGGGCTGATCGCGTTAATCGGCACCTGGTTCCCGGCCCGGCGCATCGCCCGTCTATACCTTGTGGAGGTGCTCTATGGCAGTTAAGCACGACCTGCTCTGGTTGCTGGTCTGGCGTGCATTACGCCTGCGTTTGCAGCGCGTGGGGGGGTGTTTGTCGCCCTCACGGTGGGCGCGACTATTGTGACCGCGCGCTCTGCCGTCTGGTTCGACATCAACACCAAAATGAGCGAAGAGCTGCGCACCTTCGGCGCCAATTTCTACCTCGGCCCGGGGCACGGCACCCATATGCCGCAGCAGGATTTGCAAACCATTATCGAACAGGCGCCTGCCGGACTCATTCACAGCGCCAGTCCGTGGTTTTATGGCATGGTGCGTACCGAGCTCGAAAAGGTCGTCATGGTGGGCGTATGGTTCGAGTCGCTGCCCAAACTGGTGCCTTATTGGCAGGTCACGGGCAAATGGATCGGCGTCAATTTTGACGATCGCAACGCCATGGTGGGCATCAAGCTCGCCGAGCGTCTCAATCTGAAGCCAGGCGATAGCTTGACGCTCGTGGATCACCAAGCGCGCAAAAAACTGTTGGTGAAAGGGATCGTTGAGGCGTGCGACGCCACGGATAACATGCTGATCGTGAGTCTGGACGTAGCGCAGGCGTGGCTAAACCAACCGGGAAAATCAGCCACGGCTTATTGAGCGTCAGCAATGACGTAGGACAGGTGGACAGCTATGCCCGGCGTCTTTCGCAGCACTATCCCGCCCTCGATATTCTCCCGATACGTAAAGTGTCCGCCTCCGAAGGACAGGTGCTCGACAAGATCAAAGGATTGATGGGGCTGGTATCGGTCGTCATTCTGGCGCTGTCGTCGCTATGCGTAAACACCACGCTCATGGCAATCGTCAGCGAACGCACGCGGGAATTTGCGCTGCAAAAAGCCTTGGGCACCAGCAACGGCGATATTATCCGCCAGATCCTACCGGAAACGAGCATCATCGCGCTGGCAGCGGTGGTGAGTGGTTGGGTGCTAGGCTATCTGCTGGCGCAGCTATTGGGGTTGACGGTTTTTAATTACGCCATTTCCCTGCGGCTACCGGTCTTGCCCATCACCCTGCTGTTGTCTTTGCTGGTCGCGGTGCTCGCGGCCATCGTTCCGGTGCGGCGCGCGGTCAGCGTCGAGCCGGCGAAAGTGCTTAAAGGAGAGTAGTGCCATATCCGTCATACACCTACCCAGAGGGTGATTGAAACCCGCCATTTGTACAAACGATTCGGTGAAGTTACCGCACTGGAAGATATCAATCTGCACATCGCGCGCGGCGAATTTGTGGCGGTCATGGGAGCATCGGGTTCGGGTAAAACCATGCTCATGAACATCCTCACCTGCCTTGATACCGCAAGCGAAGGTCAGGTTCTCCTTGACGGCACCGACGCAGAGGCGCTGGATGAGGAAGGACGGCGACGTTTCCGGGCGCAGAAGATAGGCCTGGTGTTTCAGCAATTCCATTTAATCCCGTTTTTGACCGCGCTGGAAAATGTGATGCTGGCACAACATTACCATAGCATCGTAGACGAACCCGCCGCCCGGGCGGTGCTGGAGCAGGTAGGTCTGGGTCATCGCGTCAGCCATTTACCCAGTCAGCTTTCCGGCGGCGAGCAGCAACGCGTCTGTATCGCCCGGGCGCTGGTTAATGAACCGCCGGTGATTTTCGCCGATGAGCCGACCGGCAACCTGATGAAGAAAACAAGCAGCGCGTGCTGGATGTGCTGCAAGACCTGCACCGGCAAGAGCGGACCATCGTGCTGGTAACGCATAACCCGGCGTTGGGGCACGTTGCCGACCGCATCCTACGGTTGCAACACGGAAAATATCTCGGCGAGGAGAAAAACCAACATGCAATAGCGTACTTTACCCGATGCGTGATGACGCATCCCGATAGAAACAATAACGTCGAATAGCCCCTTGACTTGAAAACATGATTTCGGATTATTACACTCAAATCACAGGGAAAAAAATGAACCAGGACGTCTTCTAAGTGGTTTTCGCAATACAGTAAGTGGACAGGGATCACTACGCCCATGATGGTAACGTTAATCGGCCGCGTGAGCGCCCCGGCTATAGTGATCTATGCCAAAGCGAGTATCATTTTGACGTAACGACGCCCAACGGAAAAAAAACGCTCATTCTTGAAACCTATCTTTATGACCATAGTATCCCGGGCTTGGTCATGACCGAGAAGCGGTGGAGCTTTACCCTGCCCAAAGTGCAGGGGACGGAAGCGCGTCCTGAGTTTTACGTGCAATTGATTGCCTATAATAAAGGTCGCCTGCGCCCTTCTCGTGCCCGACAAAAGGGTGAGCCTGCTGTTCCCATTCTCTATGATAGCCGTCAGGCCTATGTCGACATGGGCGACGGTTCGCGTCAGTATGCCAGACCTGAGATCTTCCTCGGCACGGACGCATTCCCCTATGACTTCCCGGGTGACACGATGAAGTATGCGCGGCCCTTACTCTATGATATCAACAGTGATGAGGTGCACCGTCTGGTTCCGCGAATTTTCAACAATGACGATTATGGTTCGGTCTATATGGTATTCAAAACATGGAATAAAGGTGCAAATGAAAAATGGACAATTCACTTAGGAGAATTGGCGATAGCGGGGCAGAAAATCGCCCTACCGCCCCTTCAGCTTTGCTATCGACCAACAAAAAAATGGGTCGATATTGAACCGCTGATGCGCCCTTAAACACTCCGCCAGTCGGGCGAATGCGTGCGTTGCGCCATCAGCCCGCCGGCGTTCCCCGCACAGGCCCGCGTCCGGGATCTCGCTGGCCGGAAAAAGCGCGTCTGTGTCGGGGCGCTTTACCCTCCGTTCCCCGCCTGCGGTGTTCAGGGGCTTTGTTTTCCTCGCCTTCTCCCGACGGCCGCGCTTCCTGATTATTTTGCCCTCACTGCTGCCCTTAGCTCTCGGCCAACGTACGAAATTTGCCTGAAGGCGCGTATTTTACCCTGTGACAGCGGAACAGTCGCTGGGCTAGTATAGCGGTAGCAAAAGGGACGGTCCTCCCCCACCCTACGTGAAGGCGTCGAGCAGAAGGGAGCAGGGCTGCGTTACCAGACATCGTGATACTCAATGACAACAACAAAATCACAATAAACTTAAAATTCAATGGATTATTTTAAACATGTCGATGATTGACACCAAAAACCTGGATTCACACACCCCCATGATGCAACAGTACCTGAAGCTGAAGGCGCAGCATCCGGATATACTGCTGTTCTACCGGATGGGGGATTTTTACGAGCTTTTCTACGATGACGCCAAACGTGCGTCGCAGCTGATGGACATATCCCTCACCAAACGGGGCGCTTCCGCCGGCCAGCCTATCCCCATGGCCGGGGTGCCCTATCACGCGGTGGAGAATTATCTGGCCAAGCTGGTGGCGCTGGGGGAGTCGGTCGCCATCTGTGAACAGATTGGCGATCCTGCCACGACGAAAGGGCCAGTGGAGCGCCGCGTGGTCCGCATCGTTACCCCAGGCACGCTAAGCGATGAAGCGTTACTCAATGAACGCCAGGATAACCTGCTGGCCGCCCTCTGGCAGGCGCCGCAGGGTTTCGGTTACGCCACTCTGGATATCACTTCAGGCCGCTTCCTGGTTTCCGAGCCCGCAGACCGCGAAGCGATGGCCGCGGAATTACAGCGTACTAATCCGGCCGAGTTGCTTTATCCGGAAACACTGCAGGATATGAAGCTTATCGAGCACCGTCGCGGCCAGCGGCGCCGCCCGCTGTGGGAGTTCGAGCTCGATACCGCCCGTCAGCAGCTCACCTTGCAATTCGGCACCCGCGATTTAAACGGTTTTGGCATTGAGCGGGCGCAGCTGGCCCTGCGCGCTGCCGGCTGTCTGCTGCAATACGCCAAAGACACTCAGCGCACATCGCTGCCGCACATTCGTGCCGTCACGCTGGAGCTGCAACAGGACGGTATCGTGATGGATGCCGCGACGCGGCGAAATCTGGAGTTGACGCAAAATCTTAGCGGCGGCGGCGAAAATACGCTGGCGGACGTTTTAGACCGCACGGTGACGCCCATGGGCAGCCGCATGCTTAAACGCTGGCTGCATATGCCCACCCGGGACATCACCACCCTCACCTACCGTCAGCAGAGTATCCGTGCGCTACAGGACCACGTGGCGGAACTGCAACCTCTGCTACGTCAAGTAGGCGACCTGGAGCGGGTGCTGGCGCGGCTGGCGCTGCGTTCGGCGCGCCCGCGCGATCTGGCGCGCATGCGTTATGCCTTTACGCAGTTGCCGGCCATTCAGGCGCTGCTCTGCGGCCAATCGGAGCCGTATTTACCGCAGTTGCTGGACAGGGTCGGTGAATTCGAGACGCTGCGCGATTTGCTGGCGCGGGCCATTATCGAGGCGCCGCCGGTGCTGGTGCGCGACGGCGGCGTTATCGCCCCGGGTTACCATGCCGAGCTGGATGAGTGGCGCGGTCTGGCGGCGGGGGCGACCGATTATCTCGATCGTCTGGAACTGCGCGAACGGGAGAAAACCGGGCTGGAGACGCTCAAAGTTGGGTTTAACGCCGTACACGGCTATTTTATTCAGCTTAGCCGCGGCCAAAGCCACCTGGTGCCAATCCACTATGTGCGGCGTCAAACTCTGAAAAACGCTGAACGCTACATCATTCCCGAACTGAAAGAATACGAAGATAAAGTGCTGACCTCGAAAAGCAAGGCGCTGGCGCTGGAAAAAGCGCTCTACGATGAGCTTTTCGACCTGCTATTGCCCCATTTGGCGGCGCTACAGCAGAGCGCCACCGCGCTGGCGGAGCTGGACGTATTAAGCAATCTGGCCGAGCGCGCGGAGACGCTGCGCTATGTGTGCCCGACAATCGACGCCCGTCAGGGGATCCACATTAGCGGTGGGCGCCATCCCGTCGTAGAACACGTGTTAAGCGAACCTTTTATCGCCAATCCGCTGACGTTGTCCGACGCGCGGCGCATGTTAATCATCACCGGTCCAAACATGGGCGGTAAAAGCACTTATATGCGCCAGACCGCCTTGATTGTGCTGCTGGCGTATATCGGCAGTTTTGTACCGGCTGATGAAGCTACTATCGGTCCGATAGATCGCATTTTTACCCGCGTCGGCGCCGCCGATGATCTGGCCTCCGGCCGTTCCACCTTCATGGTGGAGATGACCGAAACCGCCAATATCTTGCACAATGCTACGCACCAGAGCCTGGTGCTGATGGATGAAATCGGCCGCGGCACGTCGACCTACGATGGGTTGTCGCTGGCCTGGGCCAGCGCGGAGAGCCTGGCAGGCCGCATCAAGGCCATGACCTTGTTCGCTACGCATTACTTTGAGCTGACCACCCTGCCGGAAAAAATGGAGGGCGTGGTTAACGTGCACCTGGACGCGGTGGAGCACGGCGACACCATCGCCTTTATGCACAGCGTACAGGAGGGCGCCGCCAGCAAGAGTTACGGCCTGTCGGTGGCGGCGCTGGCAGGGGTGCCTCGTGAGGTTATCAAACGCGCGCGCCAGAAGCTCAGAGAGCTGGAAACGCTGTCTACCGGCGCGGCGGCAGGCAGCGTAGACGGCTCCCAGCTGTCGCTGCTGCAACCGGAGGAGCAGCCCGTGGCACCGGCGGTCGAGGCGCTGGAAAACCTGGATCCTGACAGCCTGTCGCCACGCCAGGCGCTGGAGTGGTTGTACCGGCTGAAGAAAATGCTATAAGTTCCGGTAATGCGGCAGGCACAAAAAAAACGGTGAGGGCAACCTTACCGTTTTGGGTGGCGTCCGCAGCAGTGAGTAACGCCGACGGGCCTGACATGGCGCTTGACCGGCGCCAAGAGTAAGCTTATTCGCGGAACAGCGCCTCAATGCTCAGGCCCTGACCCTGCAGGATCTCCCGCAGACGGCGCAAATCTTCCACCTGAATCTGACGCACGCGTTCGCGGTTCAGACCGATTTCACGGCCCACATCTTCAAGCGTCGCGGCTTCATAACCCAGCAAACCGAAACGTCTAGCCAGCACTTCACGCTGTTTGGCGTTCAGCTCGAACAGCCACTTGACGATGCTTTGCTCCATGTCATCGTCCTGCGTGGTGTCTTCCGAACCGCTGTCTTTTTCATCGGACAGAATGTCCAGCAGCGCCTTCTCGGAATCATAGCCCAGCGGCGTGTCCACCGACGTGATACGCTCGTTCAAACGCAGCATACGGCTGACGTCTTCCACGGACTTGCCAGCTGCTCGGCAATTTCTTCCGCGCTCTGCTCATATCCAGTTTATGCGACAGTGCACGCACGGTGCGCAGATAGACGTTCAGCTCTTTAACGATATAGATCGGCAGGCGAATGGTACGGGGGTTTGGTTCATGATGGCCGGTTCAATCGTCTGGCGAATCCACCAGGTGGCGTAAGTAGAGAAACGGAACCCTCTTTCCGGGTCAAATTTTTCTACCGCGCGAATCAGACCGAGGTTACCTTCCTCGATTAAATCCAGCAACGCCAGTCCACGGTTACTGTAACGGCGGGCAATTTTCACCACCAGACGCAGGTTGCTCTCAATCATCCGGCATCGTGAGGCAATGTCACCCGAAGAGCGCGCCGTGTGCAAAGTAGACCTCTTCTTCAGCGGTCAGCAGCGGGGAGTAGCCGATCTCGCCCAGATACAGCTGTGTGGCGTCCAGAACACGCTGACTTGCTCCCTGAGACAGCAGCTCTTCTTCGGCTAAATCATTATCAGCAGGCTCATCGACTAGCGCCTTCTCGTCAAATGTTTCAGCCCTATTCTCATCGAATTCGGCCTCTTCATGTAACTCGTTAACTTTCAGCGTATTTTGGCTCATAGTGCTCCTACCCGTGATCCCAGGACAGAACGTCGAGACATTCCGCCAATTTATCGCTGCGGAAGATAACGCAGCGGGTTTACGGATTTCCCCTTGTAACGAATTTCAAAATGCAATCTGGTTGTGCTGGTTCCGGTGCTACCCATGGTAGCGATTTTCTGCCCCGCCCTGACTTCTTGTTGTTCTCGGACTAGCATCGTATCGTTGTGGGCGTAGGCGCTCAAGTAATCATCATTGTGTTTGATGATGATAAGATTACCGTAACCCCGCAAGGCATTGCCGGCATAAACCACTCTGCCGCTGACGGTCGCCAAAATTGGCTGTCCTCGAGAACCGGAGATATCAACCCCTTTATTACCGCCTTCAGCGGCGGAAAAGTTGTCAATAATCTTCCCATCCGTCGGCCAACGCCAACCGGTGATTGCCGTGCTGCCAGACGCCGTGGCGGCTGGTGCCGTGCTGGGTGCTGCGACCGGCGCAGTTGTGGTAACAACGGTGCCGGTGGTAGGTAACATTTTGCCATTCGACGACGGCAACATTTTCCCTACACTCTGTTTACTTGAACTTTCAGGATAACCATTGTTTTTATTAGAATCAACACTTGATTCTGTCAATCGTGTATTCGAGGTAGGAACCAGGGCGACCACAACACCGGTATTGGTCTGGTTGGCGTTGGACGCCAGAACGGTTCCAGCCGGCGCATTGCCGGTAATCGGTACCGTTCCGTTACCTACCTGCAAAGTCTGACCTACGTTCAGGCTGTAAGGTTCCGGAATGTTGTTCCTTTGCGCCAGATCCCGGTAGTCGTTCCCCGTAATCCAGGCTATATAGAACAGCGTATCGCCGCGTTTCACCTGATATGTCGCGCCGGAATAGGAACCTTTCTGAATATTGTCATAACTCCTGTTGTAAACAATATTTCCTTGCGGAGAGACATTCACCTGGCCCTGCTCGCCACCGCTCACCACAGCGCGCGGCTGACCGAGCTGGGGGGCGCGCTCAACGGTGGTGGCACTGCCGCCGCCCACGCTGCTTATCGGTGCGCTGGATTCATTATTGGCGCACCCCGCCAGCCAGATACTCGCCATGGCACAAACCGCAACGCGGCGCCACGCGCTCTTCGGGCTTCCCATGCTCAATTCTCCCCTATGGCAGCAACGCCAGTCATCATTCCAAATAGGCCAGACATTATGTGTTATACATCCTTTTTTGGCTTATTGTCCCACTAACAGGAGCATTTTCAGCTATTTCTTAGTTAATAATTATACTATCGTTAATGCTAGCAACAACCGGTCGCCTGCGCCATTAAACACTTGTATAGAAATTTAAGCGCCGGGAGATCAGGCCAGTTCGCCTTTCACCAGCGGAACGAATCGGACCGCTTCAACGGTATCGACGACAAACTCGCCGCCCTTACGCCGTACCCGCGTCAAATGCTGCTGTTCATCGCCGACCGGCAACACCATCACGCCGCCTTCATCCAGCTGCGCCATCAGCGCCTGAGGGATTTCCGGCGGCGCCGCCGTGACAATAATGGCGTCGAACGGCCCGCGCGACAGCCAGCCCTGCCAACCGTCGCCGTGGCGGGTGGAAATATTATGCAGATCGAGAAGTTTTAGCCGGCGCTTGGCCTGCCATTGCAGCTTTTTGATGCGCTCTACCGAGCAGACGTGCTTCACCAGATGCGCCAGAATGGCGGTCTGATAGCCGGAGCCGGTGCCAATCTCCAACACCCGCGATTCCGGCCACAACGCCAGCAGTTCGGTCATTCGCGCCACGATGTAAGGTTGGGAAATGGTCTGCCCAAGGCCGATGGGCAGTGCGGTATTATCATAGGCTTTGTGCTCGAAAGCCTCGTCGATAAAATGTTCGCGCGGCACCGCCTCCATGGCCTGCAGCAGGCGTTCATCGCGGATACCCTGCTGACGCAGCTGCGCCAGCAGCGTCTGCGTACGTACGTCTACCATGAGCCAAGCCCCTCCGTATCGCCAAGCCAGTCGCTCAGTACGGGCAGTGCGGCGCTGGCGGTCAGATCCACCTGCAGCGGCGTCAGGGAGACATAACCGCGGTTTACGGCGTCGAAATCGGTGTCAGCCCCCGCATCGAAGGAGCCGGCCGGCGGCCCGATCCACAGCATTTCCCGGCCGCGCGGATCGGTTTGCCGGATAACCTCGCTGGCAGGATGCCGGCTGCCGCAGCGGGTGACTTTGTACCCCTTGAGGGACGACAGCGGCAGGTCGGGGACATTGACGTTAAGAATTTTGCCCGTGCGCAACGGAGTGCTCGTTAGCGCGCGCAGCAGGCGGCAGGTGACGGCGGCGGCGGTGGCGAAATGGCGGGTGCCGTTCAGCGACACCGCCAGCGCCGGGTAGCCCAGATGGCGCCCTTCCATCGCGGCGGCGACGGTGCCGGAGTAAATAACGTCGTCGCCCAAATTCGGCCCGGCGTTGATGCCGGACACCACAATATCCGGTCCGGGGCGCATCAGTGCATTGACGCCGAGATAGACGCAGTCGGTGGGGGTACCGGAGAGGATGGCGATATCGCCGTTGGGATGGGTTTGCATGCGCAGCGGCGCGTCCAGCGTCAGAGAATTGGACACTCCGCTGCGGTCGCGGTCTGGCGCCACGATCTGTACGAAAGCAAGCGTGCGTAACGCTTCCGCCAGCTGCTGTATGCCGGGCGCATGAATGCCATCATCGTTGCTTAAAAGTATGTGCATAGTCTTTTTTGAGGTTATAAGAAAATCTCCCGCACCACGACGCCCTGCGGTGAAAGGCAAAAACCGGCCTGACCCGCCGCCGGTCAGGGTCACCGGCGCACGATCAGGGCGGAAATAGAGATCAATAATGGCATGAAATGTCACCGTGGTGAAGCTGGCAATTCAGCGGATGAGGCAAATTTCGCCGCCGTGCAAGAGAGGGTGCGCGAGGCGTAACGGCGGGCTGACCACGGCAGTCACGCCGCAGCTGAAAGGTTTCGTGAGGACGATGGCGGGTCAGTGGTCAATTTCGGCGGTGGCATCCAGCAATTCACGCACTACCGCCGTAGCATAACTGCCTGCAGGCAGGCTGAAGGAAAGCGTCAGCGTCGCGTGGTCTTGCCAATGCCAGCTTAACTCCTTCGGTCGCAGCAGCAGGGCGCGTCGCCAGACAAGTTTGTTTAAACGCCGCCGCAGCAGCAAGGGAACCCAATTCCCCCTCCTCCGGCAATGGCGCCGTCAGCGAAAGCTCCCCCGCCACCAGCCGGTCGGTCAGCGCCGGTAGCTCCGCCGTCGTGGCGACAAACCAGCTGCCGCGGCCGGTTAATTGCAGGGCGTCGCCGTTCAGAACACGCTCTGGCCCAAATTGCGCCAGACGCTGGCTGACCACGTTATTGAACAATGCGCTGCGGGCGGCGGAAAGCGCAAAGCTGCGCTTGCTGCAATCTTTAATGCGGCGATTATCCTCGGCCCAGCGCTGCGCCAGCCTCAGATTATTGCCCTGATGACCGAAATAATCCGGTACGCCTTCCCGGGCAAGGCAGTTCAACCGCACGTCGACATCCGCCTGGTCGCTTATCTCACTCAGCGTCAGGGTGAAGGCGTTGCCCTTAAGAGTGCCAATGCGCAGTTTGCGGCCGATGACGGGCGGTGGCGAGAATCTCGCAGCCCGCAAGCTGGAAAGCCGCGAAGTTGGGATCGCTTCTACCGGACAGATGCAGGCAAAGCCACTGTTCGGTAACGACGTGGCGATCCTTCAGCCCAGCGTAGCTCACGGACCGGGCGGGTACCGGCAAAGGCCGCCAGCGCCTCGGCAACATAGGGCGTATTGCAGCCAGTTTTGCGCAGCCGCACCAACACACGTTCACCTTCGCCGTCCGGCTCGAACCCGAGCGTTTCTCGTACCTGGAAATCCGCCGCCCCGGCTTTCATCAAACCGGTCGCGGCCGGTTTGCCCTGCAACCAGCAGCTGATGATAGTCCAGATCGTCAGTTATGAGGTCCTGACCAGTAGAGCCACCGCCTCGCAGGCAATGCCTTCGCCGCGACCGGTAAAGCCTAACTGTTCGGTGGTGGTCGCCTTGACGTTGACATCATCCATGTGGCAGCCGAGATCTTCCGCGATATTCACGCGCATTTGCGGAATATGCAGCGCCATCTTAGGTACCTGGGCAATAAGGGTAATATCCAGATTGCCCAGACGGTAGCCTTTGGCCGCAATCCGTCGCCAGGCTTCGCGCAATAACGCGCGGCTGTCGGCCCCTTTGAAGGCCGAATCGGTATCCGGAAACAATTTGCCGATATCGCCCAGCGCGGCGGCGCCCAGCAAGGCGTCGGTGGCGGTGTGCAGCGCAACGTCACCATCGGAATGCGCCAGCAGGCCCTGCGGGTAAGGGATACGCACGCCGCCGATGATAAGTGGGCCTTCGCCGCCGAACTTGTGCACGTCGAAACCGTGTCCGATACGCATTTACACGCTCTCCGTATTAGCCAATTGAGAAAAAAAGAAGCGGGCCAGCGCCAAATCTTCCGGGCGGGTCACTTTGATGTTGTCCACGCGCCCCGGTACCAACAGCGGCGCATAACCGCAATACTCTAAAGCCGAGGCCTCATCGGTGACGGTCGCACCTTCCGCCAGCGCCCGCTCAAGGCAGGTTATCAGCAGGTCGCGCGCAAACAGCTGCGGCGTCAATGCGTGCCATAAATCCTCGCGCTCGACGGTGGCGGCAATAATGTCCGAGCCAGTGTGGGCGCGTTTCATGGTGTCGCGCACCGGCGTCGCCAGGAGCCCCCCCACCTCGGTATGCGCGGTTATCACCAGCAGGCGGCGGAGATCGTCTTGATGCAGGCAAGGGCGAGCGGCGTCGTGCACCAGCACCCATGATGCCGCGCTGGCGCAGCGCAGCGCAGCCATGACCGAGTCGGCGCGCACCGACCCGCCGGTGACAACACGCACCCGTGGATCGGCCGCGACCGGCAACTGGTAGAACCAGCGGTCTTCCGCGCTTATCGCCACCACAGCCTCGCTGATGCAAGGATGACACAGCAGCGCGTCAATGGCGTGTTCGAGCAACGTTTTGTTGCCGATGGTGAGATATTGTTTGGGAAGGGCGGTCTGCATGCGGCTGCCGATACCGGCCGCCGGTAGTATGGCGATAACGTCAGGGGTCTGCCCTGCTAATGCGATCATTATTGATTGTCTTGTGTCGCGGGCGCTGCCGGCTGCCGTTTCGACTGCTCCGGCACCAGACGATAGAAGGTCTCGCCCGGCTTTATCATGCCAAGCTCGTTGCGTGAGCGTTCCTCGATGGCTCCCTGGCCGCCGTTCAAATCATCAATTTCCGCAAACAGCTGATCGTTGCGCGCTTTGAGCTGCGCATTGTTGCTTTGCTGCGCCGCAACGTCGCTCTCGACGCGCACCAAATCGTGCACACCGTTTTTACCCAGCCATAGCGAATATTGTAACCAGCCAAGCAATACTAATAACAGCAGCGTCAGTTTTCCCATACCTCCCCCCCTGAATGACGGCATAATCATCCCATAACCTGCGGTCGGACTCCACACCAGCCAGCAAATACCGCGGCATTTACGCCAAAAAGTCGGCGGCTCAGGGGCTTTTTTACCGATTTTTTACGCTTTGTTACCGCATGAGGAGGCGTACTGGCCGTTACCAGCCCGAGAGAAAAATGAACACCAGCCAGAACAGGCTGAAGACCGACAGACCCGTGGCCAGCAGCGACAGGCAAACTCTGCCGCCAAGCAGCACGCTGTAGATGACGCCCATCAGCACGCACACCGGCAACAGCGCCAGAAAGAACGGCCAGGTGTAGAGCAGGAAAAACAGGGCGTTGGCGCCAAATTGCAGAATCGGCACGGCAAAAGCCAGCCAGTAAAAGACAAACCCGGCGATACCGCCCCACAGGGCATAAGGCGGCTCATCCCGGCGAAACTTACGGTCAAGGGCGAGGCTGAATTTGAAAGGAATAGCGCGTTTTATCTCGGTAACGTTCGGCATCAAGACCTGTCTCTGGCTGGTAATCGCCGGCGACGTTCAGTCGCTCGCCGGCAGCGCATTCAGAAGTTGATAATAACGCGCTCATCCAGCAGATCTAATAAACGACCGGTCAAATTTGTTACCAATTGTTCGCCATCCAGATGCAGATCCGGCCGCTGCGGTGCCTCGTAAACCGTGTCAATACCGGTAAAATTACGCAGCTCGCCGGAACGGGCTTTTTGGTAGAGCCCTTTGGGATCGCGCGCCTCGCAGACGGCCAGCGGCGTATCGACAAACACTTCGATAAAGCGGCCGGCGGGCAGCATATCCCGCACCAGCTGACGCTCGGCGCGATGGGGCGAAATGAAGGCGGTTAACACGATGAGACCGGCGTCAACCATCAGCCGCGCCACCTCGCCTACGCGGCGAATATTCTCGCGGCGATCGTCATCGCTAAAGCCCAGATCGCGGCACAAACCGTGGCGGAAGTTGTCGCCGTCCAGTAAATAGGTGCTGACGCCCCGCTGATGCAGTACCTGCTCCAGCGCGCCGGCAAGGGTCGATTTGCCCGAGCCGGACAGACCGGTAAACCACAATACCGTCCCCTGGTGCTTATGCAACCCCTCGCGGTCCTGACGGGTAACCGGATGCGTATGCCAAACCACATTGTCGTCGACAGGACGCCCTGCGTCGGCGGTCATTATTTGCCTCCCAGCAGGTCGCGTGCGCCCCAGTGCGGAAAATGGCGGCGCACCAGCGCGTTGAGCGCCAGCTCAAATTCGCCGTAGGCGCCCGGCTCGCGATAAACGTCCTGTAGCGGCTGGCGCACCATGCCGGCGCCAACGGTGACATTGCTTAACCTGTCGATGAAAATCATGCCGCCGGTAGTCGGATTATCGGCATACTTATCCAGAATCATCGGCTCGTCGAACGCCAGCTCCACCAGACCAATACCGTTAAGCGGCAGACTGTCGGCCACACGCTGAGTCAGGGTGTTGATATCAACCTGATACTGAATGTTGTCCACCCGCGCGCGGGTTTTCTTGCCGGCAATTTTGATATCAAAGCTCTGGCCCGCCACCAATGGCTGTTCGGTCATCCACACCACATCGACCTGGGCGTTTTGCACCTCCGTCAGCGTCTCGCCGGCGTCCACCAGCAAATCGCCACGGCTGATGTCTACCTCATCTTTTAAAACCAGGGTCACCGCTTCACCAGCCCAGGCCTCCGTCAAATCGCCATCAAAGGTCACGATGCGGCTGATGGTGGAAGTGACGCCCGACGGCAGCACTTTCACCGCCTGACCGACGCGCAGTACGCCCGCCGCCACGGTGCCGGCGTAACCGCGAAAATCCAGATTGGGACGGTTAACGTATTGCACCGGAAAGCGCGCCGGCTGCTGCTCGTTAAGATTGATAACCTCCACCGTTTCCAACACATCCAGCAGCGTCGGGCCGTTATACCAGGGCATGGCCTTCCCCAGCGCGGCAACATTATCGCCCTCCAGCGCCGACAACGGGACGAAGGTAATGTCCAGATCGACCGGCAATTGCTCGGCGAAACGCAGATAATCCTGGCGAATACCTTGAAAGATCTGCTCGTCGAACGCCACCAGATCCATTTTGTTCACCGCCACCACCAGATGACGGATGCCCAACAACGTACTGATAAAGCTGTGGAGCCGGGTCTGATCCAGCACGCCTTTGCGCACGTCGATAAGCAGTATGGCCACATCGCAGGTCGAGGCGCCGGTCGCCATATTGCGGGTGTACTGTTCATGCCCCGGCGTATCGGCAATAATAAATTTACGCTTTTCGGTGGAGAAATAGCGATAGGCAACATCAATCGTGATGCCCTGCTCGCGCTCGGCCTGCAAGCCATCCACCAGCAGCGCCAAATCGAGTTTGTCGCCCTGGGTACCCAGGCGCTTGCTGTCGGTATGCAGCGTCGACAGTTGATCCTCGTAGATTTGCCGGGTGTCGTGCAGCAGGCGGCCAATCAGCGTACTTTTGCCGTCATCGACGCTGCCGCAGGTCAAAAAACGCAGCAGGCTTTTATGCTGCTGGGCGTGCAGGTACGCTTCTACCCCGCCCTGCTCGGCGATCTGTTGGGCTATGGCATTGTTCATGTAGATGGCTCCTTAAAAATAACCCTGACGCTTTTTCATTTCCATCGACCCGGACTGATCGCGATCGATAACACGGCCCTGACGCTCACTGGTGGTGGATACCAGCATCTCCTCGATAATCTCGGGCAGGGTCTGCGCGTCGGAGGCCACCGCGCCGGTCAGGGGCCAACAACCGAGCGTGCGAAAGCGCACCATACGTTGTTCGATAACTTCACCCGGCTGCAGGTCGATACGGTCGTCGTCCACCATAATCAGCATCCCGTCGCGTTCGAGCACGGGGCGCTTCTTGGCCAGATACAGCGGTACGATTTCGATGTTTTCCAAAAAGATGTATTGCCAGATATCGAGCTCGGTCCAGTTGGAGAGCGGGAAAACGCGAATGCTTTCCCCTTTGTTGATCTGGCCGTTGTAGTTGTGCCACAGCTCCGGACGCTGGTTTTTCGGATCCCAGCGGTGAAAGCGGTCGCGAAAAGAGTAAATACGCTCCTTGGCGCGGGATTTCTCCTCATCGCGCCGGGCGCCGCCAAAGGCGGCATCGAAGCCGTATTGATTCAGTGCCTGTTTCAGGCCCTCGTTCTTCATGATATCGGTGTGCTTGGCGCTGCCGTGGACAAAGGGATTGATGCCCATCGCCACCCCTTCCGGGTTTTTATGCACCAGTAGCTCGAAACCGTAGGCCTTGGCGGTGTGATCGCGGAACGCATACATTTCGCGGAATTTCCAGCCGGTATCCACATGCAGCAGCGGAAACGGCAGCTTGCCGGGATGAAAGGCCTTACGCGCCAGATGCAGCATCACGGACGAGTCTTTGCCGATGGAGTACATCATCACCGGATTGCTGAATTCGGCAGCCACCTCACGGATAATATGGATACTCTCAGCCTCCAGCTGCAGAAGATGGGTAAAACGTTGTTGATCCATAAATGACATCCTTATGCCAGATTAACCACCGACGCGCGCTTTTGCGCCGCCAGGTTTTGCTGACCAAACCAATTGATTTCATGATGAAGGGCGACCACTTCGCCAATCACCACCAATGCGGGGGTGGGCGCCTTTTGCGCCAGTTGATCCAGCGCCTCCAGCGTGCCCGTCTGCACGTACTGGTCGCTGCAGGTCCCGCGGCTTATCACCGCCACCGGCGTTTGTGCCGACCGGCCATGGCGAATCAGCTGGCTGCTGATTTCCGCCGCCTTGACTACCCCCATGTAGATAGCCAGCGTCTGGCGCCCACGCGCCAGCGCCTGCCAATCCAGGGCATCGGCGCCGTCACGCAGATGCCCGGTGATAAAAGTAATGCTCTGGGCATGTTCGCGATGGGTCAACGGAATGCCGGCATAGGCGGTGGCGCCCGCGGCAGCGGTGATGCCGGACACCACCTGAAAGGGTATGCCCGCCGTCGCCACGGCTTGCAGCTCTTCGCCGCCGCGGCCGAAAATAAAGGGATCTCCCCCTTTAAGCCGCACCACCTTTTTGCCCTGCTGCGCTAGCGTCACCAACAGGCGATTGATCTCCTGCTGCGGCATCGAGTGCTCGCCGACGCGCTTGCCCGCGCAAATCCGCTCCGCATCGCGGCGCACCAGTTCGAGAACTTCAGGGCTTACCAGATAGTCATACAGCACCACATCCGCCTGCTGCATCAATTGCAGCCCGCGCAGCGTCAATAGCCCGCTATCGCCGGGGCCGGCGCCGACCAACGCCACCTCGCCCCCGTGTTCCGGGCCCGCGTTCAGGGCCTGCTCCAGCGCCTGTTCGGCCTGTTCCAGCCGCCCCTGCGCCATCAGACTGGCAAAGCGGCCATTGAGCGCTTTCTCCCAGAACCGGCGACGGCCGGCCATGCTGCGGATCCGCTGCTTTACCCGGCCGCGCCAGGCGCCCGCTATGGCAGCCATGGGGCCGAGAAAGGTCGGAAGAATCGATTCCAGTTTCTCGCGCAGGATGCGCGCGAGCACCGGCGCCGTACCGCTGGAGGAGATGGCCACTACGATGGGGGCGCGATCGATAATTGAGGGAAAGATAAATGAGCAGTACGGCTGGTCGTCCACCACATTGGCCAGCAGATGGCGCTGTTCGGCGCACTGGGAGACCCTGGCATTCAGCGCCGCATCATCGGTGGCGGCGATCACCAGGAAAACGTCGTCCAGCATGGCCGGTTCAAACGATTCGCCTAGCCAGGACAGACCGCCGGCCTGGCGGATTTCCTCAAGCGCCGGGCATAAAGCCCGCGCCGCCACTATGATTTGCGCACCGGCGCGCATTAACAGTTGAATTTTGCGCGCGGCCACCTCGCCACCGCCAACCACCAGTACCGGACGACGCCTGAGATCGGCAAATAGCGGTAAATATTCCACAGCAACCTTTCTGTTCGTGTTTAGTAATATAATGACTATACGTCGACCATTTATGGTATATGAAATTCTTAATTGGAATTTGATTTACCTTTATGGAATAACGACACCATTGACTTTCCAGCGAAACGGAATTGTTTTGCCGCCGTCGCCGCCCCATACTATAGCCGACAGTTGCGCGGCCGAATATTGAGGCCATTCCGGTAAACAAGGACTTTCCGTTATGCGTTACCCCGCTTGCCTGCGTATTGCGCTCTGGCTGTTCGTAAGCGCTGGACTGACGCAGGCCGCCCAGGCCGCTTCTCCTCTCTCTCCCGAACGCTACGCCCAAGAGCAAACCCGCGCTATCGCCACCTATTTTCCCGGGCGCATGGCGGGCAGTCCTACGGAGCTGCTGGCCGCCGAGCACCTGCAGCAACAATTTCGCGCGCTGGGCTATCAGAGCTATCTGCGCGCTTTCAATACCCGCTATCGCTATGGCGCGCCGGGCGAACGAGTGGACTGGCAGCGCATTACCGCCAGTTCTACTATCGCCGCCAAAGCCGGCCTGGCCGGGCAAGGGGAGATTCTGGTTATCGCCCACCTCGACACCTACCTGCCGCGCAACGATCGCGATCTGAACCACAACCTCGGGGGGTTGACGCTGCAGGGGGTGGACGACAATGCCGCCGGGATCGGTATCATGCTGGCGCTGGCGCGCGATCTGGGACGCCTGCCGCTGCGCTCCGGCGTGCGTTTCGTGGCGTTGAGCGCCGTCACGCCCGATTTGGCAGGCAGCCAGGACTACCTTGATCGCGTGTCGCCGCCGGAGAAACAGCAAACGCGGCTGGTGGTGGATCTACAGCAGCTCATCGCCTGCGAAAAGCTGCGCGTCGATTATCAGCTGCTGGCAGGCGCGAACGCGCTATTGCCGCAAATTAACGCCCTGCGCGCGCAGGCCCGCCGCGCCAGCATACCGCTGCTGATCCATCAGTAACTTCGCGCGGGCTGGCGTGCCCGTCACCATTGCTGCCGTTCGCCCGCGCCGAGCTACCGGTGCTGGATATCACTTCCGGCGTTGCCGGCGACAGTTGCCTGCAACGGAAAGTCAGCGCCTACATCCCGCAGGGCACGGTGTGTTACCAGAGCCAGCAGGATAACCTATTGTGGCTGGACCGCCACCTGCATGGTCAACTGGCACGGCGTACCCGCGATGGTCTGATCCTGCTGCGGCCGTTACTGCGCGAACCCACCGGCGCCCAGGTGAAGGCCACGGCGAAAACGAACCGCGCCAGCACGCAAACCTGAACAAGCCCCCGCTCCGCCGCGGACGGAGCTTAGAGGACCGTCCCGACTGAGGTAAATCCAAAATAGCGCCCTCCGGCGCCCACAACTGCACTCAAGGGGCATCCGCCCCGGGCTTTTCCCTCTCCCCCCAACGGGGCAGAATCTTAGCCTTCATGCAACCCGCATTCGCGTTTCAACCCGAAGAAGCGCGTCTCTTCTTCGCTCATGCCGGGCTCACACTTGCGCGTCGTGTGAGTGTCACCCACAGACAGGTAACCCTGTTCCCACAAGGGATGATAGCTGAGGCCGTGACGGGTAAGGTATTGGTATACCTGCCGATTATCCCAGTCGATAATGGGCAGCAGCTTGAAGACGCCGCGCTGAATCGCCAGCACCGGCAGGTGGGCGCGGCTGCCGGACTGCTCGCGCCGCAGACCCGCAAACCAGGTCCCCGCGCCCAGAGTCGCCAGCGCGCGATTCATCGGCTCCACCTTGTTGAGCTGGTTATAGCGTTCGATCCCCTCAACGCCCTGCTCCCACAGTTTGCCGTAGCGCGCTTCTTGCCAGGCCGGCGAGGTCGTGGCGCGAAAGATTTGCAGGTTCAGCCCCAGCGTCTCTGTCAGCTCATCGATAAAGCGATAGGTCTCCGGGAACAGATACCCGGTGTCGGTCAGAATAACCGGAATATCTGGACGCTGGCGCGTCACCAAACGCAGGCTGACCGCGGCCTGAATGCCAAAGCTCGATGACAGCACCGCCTGCTCCGGCAAATGTTCCAGCGCCCAGGCGACCCGCTGTTCAGCCGTCTGACTTTCCAACTGCTGGTTCACCGCCGCCAGCGCCGCCGTCTGCTGCGCTTTTTCCAGCGCATTCAATTCGCCGAGATCCCAATCGCTCATGCCATTCTCTCAGCTTAATCGTAAAAGTCGCGCGCCGAATCAACCACCGGGCGCACTATCCCGGCCCGCACCAGATAATCGCCGTAGGACTCCTGCGGCTGACGCTCACGCGCCCAGCGGCCCGCGGTGTCATCGATGATGCTCAGAATTTCGTCTTCGGTGATATTTTCCCGGTATATGCGCGGTATCCGGGTACCGATGCGATCGCCGCCCAAGTACAAGTTATAGCGGCCGATGGCTTTACCCACCAGCCCGATTTCCGCCAGCATCGCGCGGCCGCACCCGTTAGAGCAGCCGGTCACGCGCAGGATAATCTCGTCCTCCGCCAGCCCATGTCCCGACATGATGGTTTCCACATTGCTGACAAACTGCGGCAGGAAACGTTCCGCTTCAGCCATCGCCAGCGGACAGGTGGGAAACGCCACGCAGGCCATGGACGCTTTGCGTTGGGGGGTGGCATCATCGTTAATCAGCCCGTGCCGACGCGCCAGCGCCTCAATAGCCGCTTTGTCCTTCTTATCGACGCCGGCAATAATCAGGTTCTGATTGGCGGTCAGGCGGAAGTCTCCTTTGTGCCTGCGGGCAATTTCCGCCAGGCCGGTTTTCAGCGTGCGATCCGGATAATCGAGGATGCGGCCGTTTTCGATAAACAGCGTTAGGTGCCATTGGTTATCGATCCCCTTAACCCAGCCGAAGCGATCGCCGCGCTCGGTAAAGGCGTAGGGCCGGATAGGGGCAAACTGCACCCCCGCGCGCACCTCCACCTCTTCCCGAAACGCGCCGACGCCTTCGCTCTCCAGGGTGTACTTGGTCTTGGCGTTCTTGCGGTTGGAGCGGTTACCCCAATCACGCTGCGTGGTGACCACCGCTTCAGCGATTTTCAGCGTGTCGTCCAAAGCGATGAAACCGAATTCGCTGGCCTTGCGCGGATAGGTGCTCTTATCGCCGTGGGTCATCGCCAGGCCGCCGCCCACCAGCACGTTAAACCCGACCAATTGGCCGTTATCGCTGATGGCAACAAAATTGAGATCGTTGGCATGCAGATCCACGTCATTGAGCGGCGGCACCACCACCGTGGTTTTAAATTTACGCGGCAAATAGGTCGGCCCCAGGATCGGCTCTTGATCGGTGGTTTCGGTCTTTTCGCCGTCCAGCCAGATTTCCGCATAGGCGCGGGTTTTCGGCAGCAGATGTTCGGAGATTTTTTTCGCCCATTCCCAGGCCTGTCGGTGCAGCACCGATTCCACCGGATTGGAGGTGCACAGGACATTGCGGTTGACGTCGCCGGCGGTGGCGATAGAGTCCAGCCCCAAACAGTGCAACAATTGATGCATCCCTTTCAGCTTCGGCTTCAGTACGCCGTGAAACTGGAAGGTTTGCCGGGTAGTCAGACGGATACTGCCGTAAAGGGTCTGCTCGGCGGCGAACGCGTCGATGCCCAGCCATTGTTGCGGTGTAATCACACCGCCCGGCAGGCGGCAGCGCAGCATCATGTTAATCAACGGCTCCAGCTTCTCCTCGGCGCGCTCAGCGCGCAGATCGCGATCGTCTTGCTGGTACATACCGTGAAAGCGGATCAGCTGAAAGTTATCGCCATTGAAGCCGCCGGTCAGCCCGTCCTGCAAATCTTGCGCGATGGTGCCACGCAGAAAACGGCTTTCGCCTTTTAACCGCTCATTGTCGGAAAATTTGGCTTTCGGTTGTTGTTCGCTCATCAATAGACATCCCGCTGATAACGGCGCTCAATGCGCAGCTCACTCAAATATTCGTCCGCCTGCTCAGGGTCCATGCAGCCATACTCGGCCACCACCGCCACCAGCGCCTGCTCGACATCACGGGCCATACGATTGGCGTCGCCGCAGACATAAATATGCGCACCCTGCTGGATCCAGCGCCACACTTCGGCGCCCTGCTCGCGCACTCTATCCTGCACATAGATCTTTTCCGCCTGATCCCGCGACCAGGCGAGACTGATTTTGGTCAGAAGCCTCTCTTTGACATAACGCTGCCATTCCACCTGATAAAGAAAATCATCGGTGAAATGGGGATTACCGAAAAACAGCCAGTTCTGGCCCGGGGCGCCGTCGGCTTCGCGCTGCTGCAAAAAAGCGCGGAAAGGCGCAATCCCGGTGCCCGGCCCTATCATGATGACCGGTGTATTGGGATCGCCCGGCAAGCGGAAATTATCGTTATGCTCGATAAACACCCGCAATTCATCATCTTCTCCCAACCGATCGGCCAGATAGCCGCTGGCGCCGCCGGTACGCGGCCGGCCATCGATCTCGTAACGCACCACGCCGACCGTGATATGCACTTCCTCGCCGACTTCCGCCTGCGACGACGCGATGGAATACAAACGCGGCGTCAGCGGCCGCAGCAGCGACAGCAACTGTTCGGCGCTCAGCTCGATGGGCGCGCGGCGCACCATGTCGACAATCGGCGTCGCAAGCGCGAACTGTTGTAATTGCGCTTTATCCGCCACCACGGCCAACAACGCCTCGTCCCGGGCGAAGGCGGCATAGCCTGCCACAATGGCCGGGGTGTTTTGCGTCAACTCGTAATGCTTTTGCAACGCCTCAGCAAGGGGCAGCGTCTGCCCGGCCACCGGGACCGGCTCATCACCCTTACCCTTGAGCCACAAAAGCGCCAGCAGTTCACAGATAAGCGCCGGATCGTTTTCATACCATACCCCCAGCGCGTCGCCAGGCTGATAACGCAGGCCAGAATCGGTCAGATCGATCTCCAAATGGCGCACATCTTTGAGCGACTGACGGCTGGTGATCTTCTGGCTCAGCGCCAAATGCGCGGTGAGCGGCGCCTCTTTGGTGTAAGGACTGGAATCCACCTCGTTAACGTTACCGCTGGCCGCCAGCTGCTGCTGCGCCGGGCTGGCGACGGCTACCCGGGACTTCAGCTGTTCAACGATGGCGGCACGCCAGGTCTCGGCCTGCGCCTGATAATCCACATCGGCATCCACGCGGTCATGCAGGCGCTGCGCCCCAAGCTCCGCGAGCCGGCTGTCGAAATCTTTGCCGGTTTTGGCAAAATGCTCATAAGAGCTGTCGCCGAGGCCGAAGACTGCGAATTGCGTCGACGGTAGTGCGGGCGCTTTCTTGGAAAATAAATACTTATATAATGCGACTGCCTCTTCCGGCGGATCGCCCTCCCCTTGAGTGGAGGTGATTATCAGCAGCAATTTTTCCTGCGCGATCTGCTTGAATTTGTAGTCACCCGCGTTAATCAGCACCACATCAAGCCGGGCGGCGATAAGATCATCGCGCAGTTGCTCCGCCAACCGGCGTGCGTTACCGGTCTGGGAGGCGCTAATTAGCGTAATGGGTGCCGCTGCGGCGGCACTTTGCGACGGCGGCGGCACGGCGGGCTTCCCTTCCGCCACCCGCCCCCAGAAATAACCCGAAATCCAAGCCAGCTGCAGGGGAGATAAATCACCAGTCGCTGTCTGTAAGCGATCCAGCTGCTCCTCGCTTAGCGGCAGCACTGTCGTAGGGGGGGCCTGTTTCGTCATGGGGGTAGGCAGTTCCTTGTGCCGGCACGCCGGGCCGGGCCATAAAGATCATTAGAGTTTGTAATGTTAATCACTCGCCGGTCCACAATAAAGGATGCGATGTGAATAATAAATAACTAAACATCATAAGGTATAAATAAGCTTAAACTTACCGGAATTATCGATAGAACAGGTCCGCCGAATGCGCGTACACTTTACACTGTGAAGGCGCCGGCGCGATCGATGCGGGCTGGCCACCAGGTTAACCGCATTTTTCGCACCCGGGGTTGCCGGCGGCGCCAGACATGGCATCATAGCGCGCTAACCGTTATCATGCAGTTAATGTAGTTGAAGAGAAGCGACAGTGATTACCACGTTATATAAAGATTTTACCTTTGAATCCGCCCACCGTTTGCCGCATGTCCCCGCGGGGCACAAGTGTGGCCGGCTGCATGGCCACTCTTTCCTGGTACGCCTGGAAGTAACCGGCGAAGTGGATCCCCATACCGGCTGGATCATGGATTTCGCCGAATTGAAAGCCGCCTTCCAGCCGATCCTAGATCGATTGGACCACTATTATATTAATGAAATCCCCGGCTTGGAAAATCCCACCAGCGAAGTGCTGGCGCAATGGATTTGGCAACAGCTCAAACCGCAGTTGCCGCTGCTGAGCGCCGTTACCCTGAAAGAAACCTGCACCGCGGGTTGCGTTTACCGCGGCCAATAGCGCGCGCTACGTCAGCCACCCGCCACGTCCATCACGCCGGACGTCTGCGGGCATTTCTGCGAAGCGGAGAGGGTTGGGACGGTATAGGGTCCAGATTTTAGCTACGCGCGCGCTGTTACACCCTAAGCGTCTGACCGGATAAATGACGTGGCGGGCAGCTATCAGGAGATATTGAGATATTTGTGAGTTTGCATCGACAAGCGCCAATTGCGGGCGATACAGGTTTCGATACACAAGCGGGTGGCCGCCTCTTTCTGGCTGATGGGCTGCAGCGCGATTACCCGCTGCTTGGTATCGTGCAGGGTCGCCAATAGCGCGTCCAGCTCGTCAATATCGCTCTGTCGCGCCGCCGGGTGCTTGATTTCATCGCTGCGGCCCAGCGCCTGCGCCAGTACCGGCAGCCCGCCCCGCATGTTGATCTTCGGCGATACCGTCACCCAGGTTTGCGGCGTGCAATGTATCTCCTGGGTTCCGCTGGTTTCAATCTGGCAGCTAAACCCCTGCTGCTCCAGCGTATGAGTCAGCGGCATCAGATCATGCAGGCAAGGCTCGCCGCCGGTTATCACCACGTGGCGGGCGGTCCAGCCTTGCTTTACCATCAGCGCGATGATCTCTTCTGCCGTTATGCTGGCCCAGCGGCTGCTGTCGGCGGTTTTTAACGGGATCTCCCCCGCCGTCACCCTCTCGGCCTCGTCCTGTTGCCAGGTGTGTTTGGTATCGCACCAACTACAGCCCACCGGGCAACCTTGCAAGCGGATAAATATCGCCGGTACGCCGGTAAAATAGCCTTCGCCCTGGAGTGTCTGAAAAATTTCATTAAGCGGGTACTGCATAGCTTTCTCATAATGACGGCTGCGGATAAGACTGTATTGTCTACCCGCCGGAAATCGCCAGCCGGTTTAGGCATGGGCCGCAGCGATGGATAAAAAAAGCCCGCCGAAGCGGGCCTGACTGCTTTCAGACGCTGCTCAGGGGCCCAAGGGCCGCAGAGCAGGACTGAGTGCCAGCGTTACGCCTGGCCTTTCACTTCACGCAGACCGTTGAACGGCGCGCGGTCGCCCAGCGCTTCTTCGATACGAATCAGCTGGTTGTATTTCGCCACGCGATCGGAACGGCTCATGGAACCGGTCTTAATCTGGCCAGCCGCGGTGCCTACCGCCAGGTCGGCGATGGTAGCGTCTTCGGTTTCGCCGGAGCGGTGGGAAATGATGGTGGTATAGCCCGCATCTTTAGCCATCTTGATAGCCGCCAGCGTTTCGGTCAGCGAACCGATCTGGTTGAATTTTATGAGGATTGAGTTGGCAATGCCTTTCTCGATACCTTCTTTCAGGATCTTGGTATTGGTGACGAACAGATCGTCGCCCACCAACTGGATTTTGTCGCCCAGTACTTTGGTCTGGTAAGCGAAACCGTCCCAGTCAGATTCGTTCAGGCCATCTTCAATGGACACGATCGGATACTGTTTGGTCAGATCTTCCAGGTAATGGGTGAATTCCTGGGAGGTGAAGGTCTTGCCTTCGCCTTTCAGGTTGTAGTTACCGGTGGCTTCTCCAAAGAATTCAGAGGCCGCGCAGTCCATAGCCAGGGTGATGTCTTTACCCAGCATATAACCGGCTTTCTCGACCGCTTCCTTGATAGCGGCCAGCGCCGCGGCATTGGATTCCAAGTTCGGCGCATAGCCGCCCTCATCGCCCACGGCAGTGTTCATGCCTTTGCTTTTCAGCACTTTCGCAAGGTTATGGAATACTTCGGAACCCATACGGACCGCTTCTTTGATGCTTTTCGCGCCGACCGGCTGGATCATGAATTCCTGAATGTCGACGTTGTTGTCGGCGTGTTCACCGCCGTTGATGATGTTCATCATCGGCAGGGGCATGGAGAATTTACCCGCCGTACCGTTCAGCTCCGCAATATGCTCATACAGCGGCATGCCTTTGGAGGCAGAGGCCGCTTTGGCGGCGGCCAGGGACACTGCCAGAATGGCGTTGGCTCCGAATTTGGATTTGTTTTCAGTGCCGTCCAGGTCGATCATGGTTTTATCCAGCGCGGCCTGATCTTTGGCGTCTTTACAGGTCAGGGCCTGAGCGATAGGACCGTTCACCGCGTCAACCGCTTTGGTGACGCCTTTGCCCAGAAAACGGGATTTGTCGCCGTCACGCAGCTCCAGCGCTTCGCGCGAGCCGGTTGAGGCGCCCGACGGCGCGGCAGCCAGACCAACGAAACCACCCTCCAGATGTACTTCTGCTTCTACGGTCGGATTCCCGCGAGAGTCGATGATTTCACGGCCAATGACTTTTACAATTTTGGACATTCGTATTTCCTAAGTACAAGTTAAAACATAATTCCTGACGGGCTGCCGGCGCCGCTCGCGCTCTGGCCGCTCCCTGTTTTTATTTCTGCGCCCGTTTTTGATACTCGCCCGCGGCTTTAACTAAGCCTGCGAATAACGGATGACCATCGCGCGGCGTTGAGGTGAACTCCGGGTGGAACTGGCTAGCAACAAACCACGGATGATCCGGGTATTCGATGATTTCTACCAGCTTATGATCTCCCGACCAGCCAGCAACGCGCAGGCCGGCGGACTCGAGATGTTTCAACAGCATGTTGTTGACTTCATAGCGATGACGGTGGCGTTCCAAAATGGTGGCCTCGCCGTACAGCGACCGCGCCAGGCTATCGTCCGCCAAATGGCAGAGCTGGCTGCCGAGGCGCATGGTGCCGCCCAGATGGCTCTGCTCGCTGCGCATTTCTACATTGCCGTCTTCATCACGCCATTCGGTGATAAGCGCCACCACCGGATATTTACAGTCTGGCACAAATTCGGTGGAGTTGGCATCCTGCATCCCCGCCACGTGGCGGGCGAATTCGATTAACGCCACCTGCATCCCCAGACAAATACCCAAATAGGGGATATTCTGCTCACGCGCGTACTGCGCGGTCAGGATTTTACCCTCCACGCCGCGATAGCCGAAGCCGCCGGGGATCAGGATAGCGTCCAAATCTTTCAGTATTTCGACGCCGCGGGTTTCGACATCCTGGGAATCGATCAGACGAATATTCACCGTCAGACGATTTTTCAGGCCGGCGTGTTTCAGGGCCTCGATTACCGACTTGTAGGCGTCTGGTAAGGCAATGTATTTGCCGACCATGCCGATAGTCACTTCGCCGACCGGATTCGCCTGCTGGTAAATCACCTGCTCCCACTCAGACAGATCTGCTTCGGGACAGTTCAAGCCGAATCGTTTACAAATATAATCGTCCAGCCCCTGTGATTTCAATAGCGCCGGAATTTTATAAATCGAATCAACGTCTTTAAGCGAAATCACCGCCTTTTCCGGCACGTTGCAGAATAAAGCAATTTTCGCCCGTTCGTTGTTGGGCACCGAACGATCGGAGCGGCAAATCAGCACGTCGGGCTGAATGCCAATGGAGAGCAGCTCTTTCACCGAGTGCTGGGTCGGTTTGGTTTTCACCTCCCCGGACGCCGCCATGTACGGCACCAGGGTTAAATGCATGTAGAGGGTATGCTCGCGCCCGACTTCTACCGCCATCTGGCGGATGGCTTCCAAAAACGGCAGCGATTCGATATCCCCGACGGTACCGCCGATTTCCACCAGCACCACATCATGGTCCTCTCCGCCTTCTATAATGCGTTCCTTGATGGCGTTGGTTATATGAGGAATGACCTGAATGGTGGCGCCCAGATAGTCGCCGCGGCGCTCTTTGCGCAACACGTCGGAGTAAATGCGACCGGTGGTGAAGTTATTGCGGCGCGACATTTTGGTACGAATGAAGCGCTCATAATGCCCCAAGTCCAGATCCGTTTCGGCGCCGTCTTCGGTCACAAAAACCTCGCCGTGCTGGATAGGGCTCATGGTACCCGGATCCACATTGATATAGGGGTCCAGCTTCATGATGGTAACGTTAAGGCCCCGGGCTTCGAGAATAGCAGCCAGGGAGGCTGCGGCAATGCCTTTACCCAAGGAGGAGACGACCCCGCCGGTTACAAAAATATAGTTTGTTGTCATGCTGAACCTGAGAAATTAGGTGTAAAGACGGAATAACCAAGACGGGAAAACAGTATACCTGAAGCCACATTGCGCCACAAATATTCGTTTTGGTTCACAGCGCACGCCTGTTGGCCTTCCGTAAAGGCAGGCGCGCCGCAGCAAGGTTAAAATACAGCTAAAAATCAATAATATAGAACAAAATTTACTTTTAATCGCACTACTCGCGCCCTTGGCGTAAACGCCTTATCTGACGCCTGAGCATCTTCGGCTGACGCGGCCTCGCCTCGTACACCGGCGGCGCACCGGGCCGTTGCGCTCTTTCCCGGCGCTTTACCTGCCGTCTGCGCGCCTCTCTTGGCCGCGGCCCCATCCCTCAGCCGACAACGTAGCGCGCTACTGTGCCTTCTCCCGGCGCTTCACCTGTTGCCAGGCGTCCTCCATTTGCTGCAGGCTGGCCTGCCTCAGGTCAAGTCCCTGCGCGCCGATAATCGCCTCCACCTGGCGGAAGCGGCGCTCGAATTTGCGGTTAGCCTGCTGCAAAGCGATTTCCGCCGTCTGGCCCAGATGGCGCGATAAATTCACAGTGGCGAACAGCAGATCCCCCACCTCCTCCGCCAGCTTGTCCGGATCGACCTCCGGCTGCCGCGCCTCATGCATCACTTCGTCGATCTCTTCGTACACTTTCGCCAACACCGGCACTAATGTCGACCAGTCGAAGCCCACCGCCGCACAGCTCTGCTGGATTTTTTGCGCTTTCATCAGCGCCGGCAGCGCGGCGGGAATATCATCCAGCGGCGACAGGCGGGACTTTTCCGCCCGCTCCTGCGCTTTCAGCCGTTCCCACTGCTCGCGATGGTTCGTCGGCGCGACCGGCGCATCGCCGAACAGGTGCGGATGCCGGCGCTCAAGTTTGTCGCTGATGGCATCGCAGACCGCGGCAAAATCAAATCGCCCTTCCTCACGCGCCAACTCGGCGTAAAACACCACCTGAAACAGCAGATCGCCCAGTTCGGCGCGCAGGTCACCATAGTCGCGGCGCGCGATAGCATCGAGCACCTCATAGGTTTCTTCCAGGGTGCAGGGTGCAATGGAATCCAGGGTTTGGCTTTTGTCCCAGGGACAACCCGTTTGGGGATCGCGCAAACGGGTCATAATGGCCAACAGCCGATGCAGCGCCGTGGCGGCATGTGGTTCAGACATAAAACGCCCTTTGACGCGTCAATTTCCGTGCAGCCGGCGCGCGTTAATGACGTCCGGCAGTTGGTTAAGTTTCGACAACACCCGTCCCAGCACCTGCTGGTTATAGATTTCGATATCCATATCGATGGTGGCCAGCTGTTTTTTCACATCGCTGCGGCTGGCCACGCCCAGCACGTTGACCTTTTCGTTGGCCAGAATGGTGGTGATATCGCGCAGCAAGCCGCTGCGATCGTTGGCGGTCACTCTCACCACCAGCGAATAGCCGCTGGAGTAGCTCTCGCCCCACACCGCGTCAACGATGCGCTCCGGCGCATTGGCTTGCAACTCCGCCAGCTGTTCGCAATCGGCGCGGTGAATGGAGATGCCGCGCCCCTGGGTGATGAAGCCGGTGATATCGTCCCCCGGGATCGGCTGGCAGCAGCGGGCGATATGGTGCATCAGGTTGCCTACGCCCTCCACGACCACCCGCCCGTTGTCGCGGTTGCGCGGCACCGGCGGGGTTTTCTGCGTCAGCTGGCGCAGCGCCTGTTTGTCTTCCTCTTCGGCGCTGGGCTTGTTCAGCTTGCTCTGCAGGTAATTGACCATCTGATTGATGCGCACGTCGCCGCCGCCGATGGACGCCAGCAGTTCATCGAGCGTATTGACGTTGTAACGCGGCAGCAGCATTTTTTCCACCTCGCGCACGCTGATGCCCAGATGTTCCAGTTCGTCTTCCAGCAGTTGACGCCCGGCGACAATGTTCTTATCCCGATCCTGCTTGCGGAACCAGTTATGGATCTTGGATCGCCCGCGGCTGGTGGTGACGTAACCCAAATTAGGATTTAGCCAGTCGCGGCTCGGGTTCGGGTGTTTCTGGGTGATGATTTCGACCTGATCGCCCATGCGCAACTGATAGGTAAACGGCACGATGCGGCCGCTGATTTTAGCACCGATACAGCGGTGGCCAACGTCGCTGTGGATATGGTAGGCGAAATCCAGCGGCGTGGATCCGGTCGGCAGGTCCACCACGTCTCCTTTAGGCGTAAATACATACACGCGATCGTCGAACACCTGACTACGCACTTCGTCGAGCATTTCGCCGGAGTCCGCCATCTCTTCCTGCCAGGCCAGCAGCTTGCGCAGCCAGGCGATACGCTGTTCGTAGCCGGAGCGACCGCCGGTAAGGGCAGTGCCGCCCTCTTTATACTTCCAGTGCGCGGCCACGCCCAGCTCGGCATCTTCATGCATCTGGCGAGTACGAATCTGGATTTCCAGCGTTTTGCCGCGCGGGCCCAGCACCACGGTATGGATTGACTGGTAGCCGTTGGGTTTCGGGTTGGCGACGTAATCGTCGAACTCGTCCGGCAAGTGGCGAAAGTGCGTATGCACAATGCCGAGCGCGGCATAGCAATCCTGCAGACGCTCGACCACGACCCGCACCGCGCGCACATCGAACAATTCGTCGAATTCCAGCGTCTTTTTCTGCATTTTTCGCCAGATGCTGTAGATGTGTTTCGGCCGGCCGTAAATATCGGCCTTCAGCCCTTCTTCCTGCATGGCCTTGCGCAGGGAGGCGACAAAATCCTCAATATACTGTTCGCGGTCAATTCGCCGCTCATGCAGCAGCTTGGCGATACGCTTGTATTCATCGGGATGCAAATAACGGAAACAGAAATCCTCCAGCTCCCATTTCAACTGACCAATGCCGAGACGATTGGCGAGCGGCGCATAGATATTGGTACTTTCTTTCGCCGCCAGCACCCGTTCGTCTTCCGGCGCATCCTTCAGTTCGCGCAGATGGGCGATACGTTCGGCGAGCTTGATGACCACACAGCGGAAATCCTCGACGATCGCCAGCAGCATGCGACGCACGTTATCCACTTGCTCCGGCGCCATCGAATCGTTATGGGTTGCCTTCAACTGGCGGATGGCGTCCATATCGCGCACGCCGTGCACCAGTTCGACGATGCTCTTGCCGAATTCCGCCTCCAGCACCGTCTCTTCCACCACACCGGCATCGGCCAGCGGGAACAATAGCGCCGCGCACAGGCTGTCGTTGTCCATGCTGAGCATGGACAAGATTTCCACCATTTCGATGCCGCGCCACAACAGCAGGGGGGCATCCGGATGGTCCTTGCACCGCTGCTCGCAATAGCGCCAGGTGTCGGCCAGCCATTCACTTGATTGCGGATTGGCGATGCCCAGACTGGCCACCCAGTCATCCACGGCAAATTCGCCCGCCGGATTCAAATGTGCACTTCTTACCGCAACCATACCCACTCCCTATCTTGCAGAGATGCCGGAACGCTTGATAAATAACGCCATCGATTCAAGATGGCCGCTATGCGGAAACATATCCAGCATCGCCAGGCGTGCCAGGGTGTAGCCTGCCGCCAATAAAATTTTGCTATCCCGCGCAAGCGTCGCCGGATTGCAAGAAACATAGACAATGCGCTGCGGCGCCCACGCCGCCAACAGAGGCATCACGCCGGCCGCACCCGCTCTGGCCGGATCGAGCAATATCTTATCAAATCCGCCGGCGGCCCACGGCTGCCGCATCACATCCTGCTCAAGATTTTCGTGAAAAAAAGTCACGTTACTTAGTGAATTTACTCTGCTCATTATATTGCCTATTAGCTACTAACGCCGCAACCCCTTCCACGCCGGTGACTTGCCCGCTTGAACGTGCCAGCGGCAGAGTGAAATTGCCCATGCCGCAAAACAGATCTAGTACCCGATCGCCGGAGGTCGGCGCCAGCCAGTCCAGCGCCTAGGCCACCATTTGCCGGTTGACCTCGTCATTGATCTGAATGAAGTCGCGCGGGCTGAAACGCAACGTCAATGCCGCTATCCGGTAAAAAGGAGGCTCGCCGCGCAAACAGTCCAGCAGCCGGCGGCGGTCCTCTTCCCCCAGCGGCTGCAGGTGGCGCACCACCACCAGCGGACCGTTATCCGCCGCCGCCAGTTCAACATGCCCCAGATGCGCCACGGCCCGCAACCCTTCCAGACAGGCGCGCAAGGGCGCGATAAGTTGCTCAAGCTCCGGCCGCAAAATCGGGCAGGCGTGAATATCTACTAATTCACTCGACTTTGCCTGTCGATAACCCATGCTCAGATGACAGCCTTTCGGGCGATAGACCAGCCCCAGGCGCGTACGCCGCCGGTAACAATAGGCGCTGGAACCGATTTGCGCCACATCTGGCACCGCGCCTGGCTGTTCGCGCGCAATAAAGCTGAGCCAGCACCGCGGCCTTGGTACGCTGCTGCAGCGACTGGCTGATATGCTGCTGACAGCCGCCGCACACGCCATAATGCGGACAGCGGGGCGTGACCCGCTCAGGGGGTCGTTCAGACGGCGGATAACTTCGCCGCGGCTGTATTGGCGCTTATCCTCGGTCAGACGCACTTCGACCTGCTCGCCCGGCAACAGTCCGGGGATAAACATCACCTTGCCCCGGTGGCGAGCCAACCCCTGGCCGAACGCATCCATTTGGTCACAAGAGACCGTGACCCTCTCGCGGGTAGCCACGCGGCGGTTTGCAGAGTAGAATTGTGCCATAGATTGCCGGAAACGCCTTTGCGAAATGAGCCTGACGCTATTCTCCCATATTGGACCGTTATGACCAAATACAGCTTGCGTGCGCGAATGATGATACTGATCCTGGCTCCGACGCTTTTCATTGGCTTACTGCTCAGCGCGTTTTTTGTCGTCCACCGCTACAACGAACTCCAACATCAGTTGGTCGACGCCGGCGCCAGTATTATCGAGCCGCTGGCGCTGTACAGCGAATACGGCATGACGTTTCACAATAGCGAATCAGTACGCCACCTGGTCAATTTGCTGCATCGCCACCACTCTGATATTGTGCGGTCCATCTCGCTGTTCGATGCTAACAATACGCTGTTCGTTACCTCCAATTATCAACAAAATATGGCGCGGCTGAAGTTGCCGGACGGCGCGCCGATGCCCGAAGGATTGACCCTGCTACGCACCGGCTCATCGCTCATCATGCGTACCCCCATCGTGCGCGAGGACAGTCTGCCTGACGGCGAGCACGCTTATGGCGCGGCCAGCGGCGCCATAAAACCGCTTGGTTATATCACCATCGAACTGGATATGGACGCGGTACGGCTGCAACAATATAAAGAGGCATTCGTTTCCACGCTGCTACTGCTTCTGTGTCTTTGCTGCACCGGGTTGTTCGCCTACCGTATGATGCGCGATGTTACCGGCCCTATCCGCAACATGGTCAACACCGTCGACCGTATCCGCCGCGGCCAATTGGACAGCCGGGTGGAAGGCTACATGCTCGGCGAGCTGGACATGCTGAAAAACGGCATTAACGCCATGGCGATGTCCATTAGCGCCTACCACGAAGAGTTGCAGCAAAATATCGATCAGGCCACGTCGGATTTGCGCGAAACCCTGGAGCAAATGGAAATCCAGAACGTCGAACTGGATCTGGCGAAAAAACGTGCTCAGGAGGCAGTGCGCATCAAATCAAAGTTCCTGGCGAATATGTCTCACGAGCTGCGCACGCCGCTGAATGGCGTCATCGGCTTCACTCGTCAGACGTTGAAAACACCGCTCTCCCCTACCCAGCGCGATTATCTGCAAACCATTGAGCGCTCGGGTAATCACTTGCTCAGCATCATTAACGATGTACTGGATTTCTCCAAACTGGAAGCCGGCAAACTGATGCTGGAAACGATCCCCTTCGCGCTACGCGCCATTCTCGATGAGGTGGTGATCCTACTGGCTCATACCGCCCATGAAAAGGGGCTGGAGCTGATCTTACAGGTGCAGCGCGAGGTGCCGGAATATGTCATCGGCGATCCGCTGCGGCTGCAACAGGTGATGACCAACCTTATCGGCAACGCTATTAAATTTACCGAGCAGGGGCATATCATCATTCGCGTCAGCTGCCAGGGCCACGAGCGGGAGCGCGTGGAAATCAACGTACAAATCCGCGATACCGGCATCGGTATTCCTGAGCGCCAGCAATCGCAGCTGTTCCAAGCTTTCCGTCAGGCCGATGCCAGTATTGCCCGCCGGCACGGCGGTACCGGTCTGGGGCTGGTGATTACGCAAAAACTGGTGCACGAAATGGGCGGGGAGATCACTTTCCGCAGCCGCACCGGACGAGGATCCACCTTTTGGTTCCATATTCCGTTGCAGATCAACTGTCACGCCTGGGTCGATCCGCACCGCTACGACGCCCTGATGCATAAGCGTCTCGCGCTTATCGAGACCAATAGCGCCTCGGCCCAGGCCACCCTCGAACTGCTGGCGGATACGCCCCTTGAGGTCAGCCATTACCCGGACCTGGACGCGCTGGGGGATGCGCAGGTGGATATTCTGCTTCTCGGTAAACCGGTCACCGCGACACTATCGCTGCCGGAAATGCGCTATGAGCTGTTGCAGGCCAGCGGCCATGCCCGTTGTATTATCCTGGCGCTGCCGGGCTCCTGGATGGTAGAGGCAGAGCTGCTGAAACAAATGGGCGCGGACGCCTGTCTGACCAAACCGGTATCCGGCCAGCGCCTGCTTCCCTTGTTGCAATCGCCCCCCTCACCGCGGCCAAGCAGCGAGCCCGAGGCCGGCACGCCCTGCCTGCCGCTGACCGTAATGGCGGTGGATGATAATCCCGCCAATCTCAAGCTTATCGGCGCGTTGCTGCAAGAGCAGGTGGAGCAGACCCTCTTGTGTAACAGCGCCGCCGAGGCTGTTGCCTACGCCCGTAAAAAACCGCTAGATATTATCTTGATGGATATCCAAATGCCGGAAATCGACGGTCTGCGCGCCGCGGAGCTGATTCGCCAGTTGCCGCTGCATGCCCATACGCCGATTGTGGCGGTCACCGCCCATACCATTAGCGACGAACGCCAGCGGCTGCTGGATGCCGGCATGGTGGATTGTCTGGCCAAACCTATCGATGAAGCGATGCTGCGCCGATTGTTGTCGCGTTACGGTATTCACGACCCTGCGTCGCCTGCGGCGCCGCGTGAGGGACCAAGCGACGTCCGCCCGCCGCCGCTGCCTTCCGGCAATCAAGATGTATCGCTTGATTGGCAGCTGGCGCTGCGCCAGGCGGCGGATAAGCCGGATCTGGCACGGGAGATGCTGGGTATGCTGCTCGAATTTCTGCCCGAGATCAAACAGCGTGTAGAAGCGGTGGCGAGCGGCGCGCACGACGAGCATATCGGCAGCCTGATCCATAAACTGCACGGCAGTTGCAGCTATAGCGGCGTGCCGCGGCTGCGGCGTTTGTGCGCCAATATTGAGCAACAGCTGCGCAGCGGCTTCGAGGTCGCGGCATTGGAGCCGAAGTGGCTGGAAATGCTTGATGAGATTGAGAATGTCCGCATCGCCGCCCGTGCCTGGCTGAGCGGCTAGCGTGGGATAAGCGTGCAAACCTGCCGTGTTTGGACGAACGACGAGCGGGTGCCCGTGGCTGATGCGGCGCGCGAGCGCAGGGCGAGTGTTAGCCAGTGCCGTTAGCGTAGCGTCTGACCGAGCTTCACCGGCGCCGCAATATTGCGCGCCGTCATACGCACATTTTCGCCGGCGTTTTCCAGCGCCTGCTCCAGAGTACAAATGCTATAAAGCACGCTAAATACCGCGTCCAGCCCGTGTTGATGCACGACGCCCAATCAGCGGTCAAACTCCCGGCGATGCCGATAACCGGCTTCTGGTGCCGTTTCGCCACCCGCGCTACGCCGATCGGCACCTTACCCTGTAGCGTCTGGCTGTCGATGCGGCCTTCACCGGTTATCACCAGCGACGCATCTTTCACCAACTACTCCAGCCCCAGCACCTCGGTGACAATTTCAATACCCTGACGCAACTCGGCGCCGGAGACCCGATCGACATCCTAGTCAAGATCGCGCTTAATGATATCGGCGTAATGCTTCAACGCCACATCCAATTCGCGGATCATTGCCGGCGTTGCCCCCTTTTGCGGGCCGAAGATCGCCGAAGCGCCCTCGTCACCGGTCAGCGGATTGCTGACGTCGCAGGCGACTTCAAACCGACAATCGCGAATACGCGCATCCAGACCGCTAATATCAATGCGGGCCAATTTGGCCAACTGGCTGCCGCCAAAGCCGATAGCCTCGCCGTTGCCATCCAGCAAACAGACGCCAAGCGCCTGCATCATGCCGGCGCCGCCGTCGTTGGTGGCGCTGCCGCGATACCGATGATGCAGTGCTTGATGCCGTGGTCCAGCGCGCAGCGGATTAATTCACCGGTACCGAAAGAGGTGGTCAGCAGCGGATTGTGATCGTCGCTGCGCACCAGCTCCAGCCCGCTGGCGGCGGCCATTTCAATAAACGCGCTGGCGCGATCGCCGGACAAACCGAAGAACGCTTCCACCTGCTTACCGAGCGGGCCTGTGACCCTGCACGCGGATAATTTCGCCGCCGGTGGCCGCCACCATGGCCTCCACGGTGCCCTCGCCGCCGTCCGCCACCGGTAACTTGACGTAATCGGCGTCGGGAAACACCTCACGAAATCCTTTTTCGATCTGCGTCGCGACTTCCAACGCCGATAAACTCTCTTTGTATGAATCCGGAGCGATGACTATTTTCATAAACTACCCGCTACGCCTGTTGAGAGCTGAAGCCGACGACGTCGGCATTCCGCCGGGTGAAAGAGCGCCCGGCCGGCGCTCGAGGCCGTTACTGCCGCTTTACGACAAAATGGGCCAGTCTTTACATAATAGAAGGCCAGTGCGCTATGGTATGCGGTACCCAAATCGTCTTGTTTCAGCGCCTGCATCATTTCCATGACCACGGCGGTCAGCGGCAGCTGCGCGCCCACGCCGTGGGAGGTATCGAAGACATTGGCCAAATCCTTGATATGCAGATCGATACGGAAACCGGGTTTGAAATTGCGATCCAGCACCATCGGCGCTTTCGCGTCCAATACGGTGCTGCCGGCCAGGCCGGCCGCCGTGGATGGCTTGATAAACCATTTACGGATCCATAACGGCTTTAGTGGCGAGTACCATGGCTTCCGACATGGCGGCAATGTTCAACGCCACAATCACCTGATTCGCCAGTTTGGTAACGTTGCCGGCACCGATGTCGCCGGTGTGCACCACGGAGCCGGCCATCGACTTAAGCAGCGCGGCATGGCGCTCGAAAATCCCTTTATCGCCGCTTACCGGCACGTCCAGCATCTGAATTTGCTTTGCCGCCAGCGCCGCGGCGATTTCACGACTGGCCAGCGGCGCGATGGAACTCATATCAATGACCACGCTGCCGGCTTTGGCCCCTTCAATTACGCCGTTCTCGCCCAAAACGACCTCTTTGACATGGGGAGAATTGGGCAGCATGGTGATGATAACCTCGCACTGCTCAGCCAAGGTTTTCGGCGACGAGGCCCGTTCGGCGCCGGCGGCGACCACCTCTTCAACCGCTTCAGTGTTGCGATCCAGCACGACCAATGCATAACCCGCTTTAAGCAGATTTTTACTCATTGGTTTTCCCATGATCATCCCCAGGCCAATAAATCCAATCTTCATCGTGACATCCTCTTGATTCGTGTAATTTACGCCAGCCGGCGTTTGGCTTTTCGCATTTTGCGTTCAGCATGTTGCGTTTAACGCCAGACGCTCAGCCTTTGAATTTGTCGCACAGGGACTGGGTTGCGCTGCGAAACACCCCCAAATCGCTGCCGACGGCGACAAAGCGCGCCCCCCATTCCAGATAACGACGGGCGTCGGCTTCGACCGGTGCCAGAATGCCGCTCGGTTTACCCTGCGCATCGGCGCGGGCGAAAATGTGCTGGATCACCCGCTGCACTTCGGGATAGTTGGGCGCTCCGAGGTAGCCCAGCGCCGCCGACAAGTCCCCCGTGCCGACGAAAATACCGTCCACTCCATCGCATCGACTGCGGCAATGGAGTGGATATTGTCCACGCCGTCCTGACTTTCGATTTGCGTCAGTACCGTGATGTTGTCGTTAATCAGCGAAAAATACTCCGGTACGGTCGGTGCCGTAATTATTACAGCGGTGAGACACCGATACGCCGCGCATGCCCGCGGGCGGATAGCGCGTGGACGACACGGCCCGCAGCGCCAATCCCTCCCCCGGCAACAAAAAGGGTGGCCTGGCCAATGTGGTGGAAAAGGCGCTCGGCTCTATCGCCAAATCCGGCACCAGCGCGATCGTCGAAGTGCTCTCCCCGGGTCAGCGCCCCACCCGGCGCGGCCTCATTTATGCCGCTACCCCGGCGAGTGATGTTGTCTGCGGTACCCAGAAATTGGCCTCCAGCATCACCGTGCAGGTGTTCACTACCGGCCGCGGAACACCCTACGGTCTGGCGGCGGTACCGGTGATTAAAATGGCCACCCGTACGGCGCTGGCGGATCGCTGGTACGATTTGATGGACATTAATGCCGGCACCATCGCCACCGGCGAGGCCACCATTGAGGACGTGGGCTGGGAGCTGTTCCATTTATTCTGGAGATTGCCAACGGTCGCAAAAAAACCTCGTTGGATCAATGGAGTATCCATAATGCGCTGTCGGTCTTTAATCCGGCGCCAGTAACCTGATTCGAGACGGCGCCTACGCGATGCCGGCGTTTTGCGCCGGTCTATTTATCCCACCCCCAGTCGCCCCTCGCCTGCTGGCCGGGGCTTTTTCCCTGCCGGCAAATAAGCCTCTTCCGCCGTTTTTCCCATAGCGAACGCCGCTTGGGCCTCTCCGCGCCTTCGCTGCCCGTGTAGTGGCCCACTAAATGGGCAACCGGGACATCCGCTGCCTGTGAAGCCAGTGCCAACATTGATGACCTGCGAGTCGGCATCGGCCCCCTACTGCTGGCAGATGGCTACAATAGCGGCTGGAACCGCTGATCAGTTTGCCTATTTCCGCGCTGCGCTGGCATAGGCTGAACGGGACAAAAGCGAATATTATCTGCTGGCTGAAACGACTATGGCACTGGCAAACATCGCCGGCGGCGGGTCCATGGGGCCCATTAGCGTACTGTTGATTCTGTCACGCGAAGACAGCTTATCTGCGCCGACCAGGAGTTAACCGGTAGCGTTACGTTTACGGGGGTTACGGGTATGTACCAAGTCAAAGAGTGTATCGAATCACCCATATTTTGCCAGGCGTAAATCCATCACGTTACCGGCAGCGAGCCGTGGCTTTTAATTTGCGGCCGTCAGGCTGCCCTGTTCCTATCTCAACCGGTGGGCATGCTTGGCTGGGTACATGCCGAATATGCGTGCATAGTCACGGCTGAACTGTGAAGGGCTTTCATAACCAACCTGGAAGCCGGCGCTGGCCGCGTCGGCGGCCTCACTCACCATTAGCCGCTGCGCTTCCTGTAGCCGCAGATGCGTACGGAACTCAATAGGACTTAAGGTCGTCACCGCCTTGAAATGCAGGTAAAAGGTGGAGCGGCTCATTCCCGCAATCTCGGCAGCGTTATCAATACGATAGGGCTCACGAAAGTGTGTTCTGATCCACAGGATCGCACGGGCAATCTGATTGAGCCGGCTGTCCGCCAGGACCATGTTCCTGATAATGCAACCATTTGGCCCGACCAGGTGGATTGCTGCATCAAGCAACAGAGGGGACGTTTTGTTCAGCGTTAACCCGGCAAGCAGGGGGCTCTCATCCCTGGGGGGTGCCGGATGGCGGATCGCGAGGTCTGACAGCTCTGACGAGTCCAGATCGAGTTGGAGACACAGATAAGGATGGCTTGCGCTGGCCTTGATGACCGATCCCATCACCGGTAGCCACCAGGTAATGCGCGGGATCTTAGCAATACGCCGTGGTGCCAAGGGATGCTTGCTTCGTCCCCTGGGCGACCAGACAGAGCATCGGGCCATAGATCACCGGCATTGGCATGGTAGGTGAAGAACTGCGATGCAGTTTTACCCCCCGGAATGGCGCTCGCATGCGTGCCATCCGCCGACGCATGGCGGCTGATGAGATCAACCAACCTATCAAGTCTGTTCATCGTTTTTATGTTACAGCAGCCATCGCAAAATGCGCCGTTTAAAGACCGGACAATCGTGCAATGAAATAGGACAAGCAGGCTACCCTTGCTGAAGGGCGCTGATTGAAGATATTGCCATAGATAACTCACTGCAACCACAGGATAGGATAGCGCTACATGACAACATTAAGCTCTCTTGACCAATACCGTCTGCTCGGACGATCCGGCTTCGCGTTTCAACGTTTGCGCTCGGTACGATGACCTTCGGCACCGAATGGGGCTGGGGCTGCGACGAGGGAGAGGCAAAGCGCATCTTCGATGCCTATGTTGATCGCGGCGGCAATTTCATTGATACCGCAGTCAACTACACCAACGGCAGCTCCGAGAAAATCCTGGGGAGGATTATCAAGGACAAGCGAGGCCGTATCGTCCTGTCAACCAAGTTCACCATGGCCCGCGAGCAGGGCAACCCAAATTCGGGCGGCAATCATCGCTACAACCTTGTCCGCTCGGTAGTAGGACAGTTTGCTCCAACTCGACACGGATCGCATCGAACTTCTGCACGTGCATGCCTGGGACTTTACCACGACGCCCGAAGAGGTAATGCGTGCGCTTGATGACTTGGTGCGGGCGGGGAAAATTCTGTATGTGGCCATCTGCAATACACCCGCTTGGCGCATCTCACAGATGCAAACCATCGCTGACCTACGCGGCTGGTCCCCTTTCGTCGCACTACAGGTCAAATACAGTCTGGCCGAGCGATCTGTTGAGCATGAATTGTTGCCGATGGCGCAGGCGCTGGGGGTATTACCCTGGTCTCCGCTCGGCGGGGGTATCTTGACCGGCAAATATCGTCGCGCCGACCTGTCGGAGGCGAACGTCGCCGACGTATCCCCAACCCGAATAGGGATCATTGCCTCTACCGGCCACCTCAACACGAAGGCGCTGGACATCGCCGATGTCGTGGGCGAAATCGCCGTTGAACTGGGGGCCTCGCGCTCGCAGGTGGCGCTGGCGTGGACGCTGCTCAATCCGGCGGTGGTCCGCGCCGATTGTGGGAGCGCGCACGTTGGAGCAAGCCGAAGACAACTTTAAAGCCCTGTCCGTCGTCTTCACTGAGCAGCAACGCGACCGTTTGGAAAAGGCCAGCGCCTTGCCTCCGATCTTCCCGGCGCGGTTCATGGTCCGTCCGATGGCCCAGCAATTAATGTTCGGCGGGACGACGATTCTGAACCGCAGAGGGTAATGAATGAGGCCGACGGCGAGCGCCCTCATGAATCCCTGAATCACCCAACGCCGGATGAGAGCAATAGGGGCTGATGACGAAAACAATCTTTTCCCTTTCTCCTGCTCAGATAGGGGGAGTGACCGGGCCCCTGACAGGGGACACTGCACCTTGCGGCTCCCAGCGATTAGCGCACCATACAGGGACGTTTACCGTCAAACGTCCAGCCGGGGATAAGCGCCTGCATACCGGCAGCATCGTTGCGCGCGCCCAGGCCATGCTGGCGGTAAAGCGCATGGGCCTGCATGACACGGTCCATATCCAGCTCAACGCCAAGCCCCTGCGTTGACGGCACCGTCACCTTACCGGCGCTAATTTCCAGCGGCGCTTGGGTCAGGTGCTGATTGCCCTCCTGCCAAATCCAGTGGGTATCGATGGCGGTAATGTTACCCGGCGCGGCGACGGCCACATGGGTAAACATCGCCAGCGAGATGTCGAAATGGTTATTCGAGTGCGATCCCCACGTCAGTCAGGCCGCATGGCGATGGCATGGCACATTTGCCGCAAGTCGGTGGCTATCATGTTGGTTGCGGTCGGCAGGCCTGTGGCACGGCGGAATTCGGCCATCACCTCGCGCCCGGAAAAGCCCTGCTCGGCTCCGCAAGGATCCTCGGCGTAGGCCAGTACGTGGCGCAGTGATTTACCGAGCTCAATGGCCTCGTTTAATGACCAGGCTCCGTTGGGCTCAAGGGTAATCCGCGCGTCAGGGAAATGGCGCGCCAACGCCGTCACCGCCTGCGCTTCCTCCTCCCCCGCCCAGACCCCGCCCTTAAGTTTGAAATCACTAAAGCCGTACTTCTCCTGCGCCGCTTGCGCCAGCCGCACAATAGCGTCCGGGCTCATGGCGCAGGCGGTACCAATCGCACCCCGCCTCGGGCTGACTTTGATAGAGCAAGCCGGTTTCGTTACCCTCTCCGATATAAAACAGATACCCCAGCATTGCCACCTGATCCCGCTGCTGGCCTTCGCCCAGCAACGAGGCGACATTGACGCCCAAATGCTTACCAAGCAAATCCAGCATGGCGGCCTCGCCACCAGGGACCTCCCCCACGTCGCGCTGGCCGGCGCTGTCTTCCAAGAGCACGAGATTACACGTGAAAAACGGCGCATGGGCACCGCTGAGATTCAACAACATACTGTCATGGCCGGCGACCGGTATCACCTGCATACCGCGCACTACCGGCGTATCGTTGCGCTTCATCATCTTTTTCTCCGCCACCGTGGCTCAGCCGCGACCGAAAGCCAGGCATTTGCGATCAAATTGCCAGTCCGGCACCAAATAGCGCATCGCGGTAGCGTCATTGCACGCCCCGCCCGGCAGGCTTTTGTACAGGGCATTGTCCTGCTCCACCTGCTCCCAATCCAGCTCAACCCCGAGCCCGGGCTGCTCCGGTACCGCGATTTGCCCGTGGCGAATTTCCAGCGGCGCCTTGGTCAGGCGCTGATTGCACTCTTGCCAGATCCAGTGGGTGTCGATAGCGGTGGGACGGCCGGGAACGGCCGTGCCCACGTGGATAAACATCGCCAGCGAAATATCGAAGTGGTTATTGGAATGGCAGCCCCAGGTTAGCCCCCAGTCGTCGCAGAGCTGCGCGACGCGCACTACTCCGTGCATCGTCCAGAAATGCGGGTCGGCCAGCGGAATATCCACCGCCTGCAGCATGACGGCGTGATTCATTTCGCGCTAGTTGGTGGCGATCATATTGGTCGCCACCGGCAGCCCGGTAGCGCGGCGGAATTCGGCCATGACTTCACGGCCGGAATAGCCTTGCTCGGCCCCGCACGGATTTTCGGCGTAGCTGAGGATCCGCTGCATCCCCTTACACAGCCGGATGGCCTCGTCCAGCAACCACGCACCGTTGGGATCGACGGTAATGCGTGCGTCGGGGAACCGTTTCGCCAGCGCCGCTTCCGCCAGCCGCACCACCACCGCTCTGTCCAGGGCTTTTTGATGACGCAAATGGTACCAATCATGGCCGCCTTGAACGCCGCTTTGATAAGGCAGGTCGGTACGTTCGCGATCACCGACATAAAACAGGTAGCCCAGCACCGTCACCGCATCGCGCTGTTTGCCGGGGCCGAGCAGTTCCACTACCGGCACGCCGAGGCACTGGCCCAGCAGCGCGGCCACGGCGTTAACCCGCAGTTCAAACGTCCAGGCGCCGCCGACGAAAGCGTCAAAGCCTGAGGATTGATTACCCAAATGCACCTGCTGCACCAGCCGGTTCATCCGCGCTACCTCGGTACCGATTACCCTCGGAATTGCCTCTTGCAGCGTTTGCAGGATGACTTCGCCACCCGGCACTTCGCCGACGCCGGTATGGCCGGCGCTGTCGGTGAGAACCACGAGATTGCGGGTAAACCAGGCGCTATGCGCACCGCCGATGTTCAGCAGCATGCTGTCGTGGCCCGAGACCGGGATCACTTTCATCTCGGTAATAACGGGACCGCTTTGGGTATTGGCCATTGACGTTTCCTCTCACGAAAATACGCTATTGCTCCCCCGCCGGATGCGGGAAAACCCAAGGTTTAAGCAGTTGATACCTCAGTATAAGGACATTGCTCCGCCGTTTTCATTGGGCATCTTCCCAATAAAAAAGGCAAAAAACCGCCGCGGATTGCAGCGGATGTCCATAACGGCCCGCGTCAGCTCACAAACCGCCTCTGCCAGACACGGCTGGCCAAAAATAAAACGCCTTTTTAATAATCTAGCGCGCGGCGAGGATCAGTGATCGCCATCACTTGCTTTCAGCGCATTTCTGTAAAAAGCCCGCGCATCGGCCCGCCGCCCTATTCAGCCATAAGCCCAATGTTTGCCGGGAAATTAACTCTTATACTGCTGCTGAACCGCTATGCAGATTAAAAAACGTTCATTTTACTTCACTACCGTACAGGACACGACTATGCAGCTTTTCAGCCCATGGATCGTTAGGTATACCGTCCGTTGCGAACAACGGGCCTTCTCTAGCCACCACACTCCCTTTGCAGGTGCTCTGCCGGGAGTCGCTTATCATGGATAATACGGTGATTGACTCCAGCGCCCATAAAACGCGCTCGCGCTTTTGGATCTTGGCAGTGTTATTCATCATCCGTACCGTCAATTACGCCGACTGCTCCACGCTGTCCATCGCCGATCCGCATGTGGCGCGGGACTTGGGTCTGGACCCGCTGCAAATGGGCTATGTCTTTTCGGCCTTCGGCTGGGCCTACCCTGGCTCAGCTGCCGGGCGGCTGGCTTTTGGATAAATTCGGCTCCAAAAAAGTCTAAGGTTGCGCGATAGTGATCTGGTCGGTGTTTACCTTCTTTCAGGGTTTTGTCCATTTCTTCGCCAATACCGCCATGATGCTGTTTATACTACGGTTTATGGTGGGTTTCGCCGAAACGCCAGTGATGCCGGCCAATAGCTGCATCGTTTCTGCCTGGTTTCCCGTGCGGGAGCGCGGCACCGCCTCAGCGATATTCAATATTTCACAGTATGCCGCGCTGGTGGTGTTTAACCCGCTTCTGGGCTGGATAACGCAAGAGGTGAGCTGGGAATACGTGTTCATCGTAATGGGCGTAGTGGGCATCGTTCTGTCGGCGGTGTGGGTGAAAACCATGTACAGCCCGCTGAGCCATCCCCGGGTAAGCCAGAGCGAACTGGCGTACCTGCTGCGGGCGGCGCGTTGGTGGAGATGGACGCCGCGGCGGGACGCAAGGAAGATCGCACGCCGCAGTTAGGCTATATCAAACAATTGCTGTCCAGCCGTATGCTGCTTGGCATCTATCTGGCCAATTACTGTGTCAACGCCATAACCTGATTCTTACTGTCCTGGTTTCCCATTTATCTGGTCAAAGGGCGCGGGATGTCGATTCTTGAGGCAGGCTTTGTGGCGGCACTGCCGGCAATTTGCGGCTGTATTGGTGGGGTGTTCTCCGACTATCTGCTTAACCGGTGCTACTCGCTGTCGGTGGCGCGTAAAAAGCCGATTATCGTCGGGATGCTGTTATGCACCAGCATGGTCATCTGTAACTACACCGCCTCCTATGTGGTGGTGGCGGCGGCAATGAGTCTGGCGTTCTTCGGTAAAGGCATCGGCGCTTTAGGCTGGACGGTGAACGCCGACACCGCCTCCGCTGCCTGGATTGCCCGACGCCGGGCAAGTTTAGTCCCCCTGCGCCGGCATAGCGGGCCGCCCCGCTGCCTCAGACATTATCGTCCAGCTGTAGTGCCACATACAGCAGCAGACGATCATCAAAATTGGCCAGATCCAGGCCGGTCATTTCGGAAATGCAGTTCAAACGATATTCCAGGGTATTGCGGTGAATAAACAGCGCGCGCGAGGTGGGCGTTGGCTGCACGTTATGGCGAAACCAGGCGATAAGGGTTCGCCGCAGCAGGCCGTTGCTGTCCATCGCTTTGAGTTTTACCAGTGGCCGCACCAGTTCATTGGCTTGCCATCCGCCGCGCAAGCTGTCCAACAGTACCGGCAGCATCAAATAGGGATAAAAGTAGCGCCGCTCATCCGGATAGCGTTGCTTGCCTACCGCCATGGTCGTACAGGCGGTAAGCCAGGAACGGGCAATGCCGCCAGGTCCGGTAAAGAAGTTCCCCAATGCGATACGTACCCGCAGGCGGCTACTTTCGGTCATGCGCGAAAACAGACTGTCCACCCGGACGCCGGTGTTCCTCGACATCCCAGCGGCCGTGGCTGTTCAGCACCGGCTTCAATACCACCATTTCGGTCAGGGAGACGATAGCGATAAGATTGTCCCGCTCCGGCGTCGTCAAAAGGGTTTGCAATTGTTGCAGTTCGGCCACGGCGCTATCGACACCGAACTGCCCGCTGTCCACCTCCACCACCGCCGCCACGCGCGGCTGATGAATATCGATCCCCAGGCGCTGCGCCCATTCGGTCAGCGCCGGCGTCACTTCTTCGGCGCGGATAAGATTCAGCACTAGTTCCTCGCGCAGCCGGCTGTCCTGCGCCAGCATATGCAGCAATCGCGCCTGCTACAGCATCATCTCGGCGGTCATGCACACCAGTTCGCCATATTGACGCAGCTGGCCGAGATTGCCGGTTAACTCGATGACGCCAACGATATTACCGTCGATTTTCAGCGGCAGATTGATGCCGGGGTGCACGCCATGGAGGTGCTTGGCCACCCCATCGTCAATATCCACTACCCGTGGCCTGGGACAGCGCCAGCAGCGCCCCTTCATGCAGTTCGCCGATACGCTCTCGATCGCCGCTGCCGATAATCCAGCCGCGGGCGTCCATCACGTTAATGTTACTGTCGATAATCTGCATGGTTCTTGCCACGATTTCCTGCGCCAGCCTGGCATCAAGATGATAGGTTGCCATCGCCGTCCTCACCGCTGATTACACAATCCTTGCAGCATACTCACCGTCACGTCTTCAAACATTGTGCAAATGCACAAAGTCAGCGGCGGTGCATGCAAGTTGTGGTTAACATCACGTTTTTTTGCGGGCAAAAAAAACCGGACGGCGTGACGCCGTTCAGTTTTGATAAAGCAGCGATTTATTGCGCCAATAAATACAACGAGGTATCGCCGCGGCGAATACTCAGCGCCAGTACGTTAGGTTTGGTGTCGAGGATTTTACGCAGCTCACCGATATTTTCCACCGGCTGCTGATTCACACCCAAAATGACATCCCCTTTCTTCAGTCCAACCCGCTCGGCGGTGCTGCCAGCTTTCACGTTATCCACCCACACGCCTTTCTGACCATCCAACTCGGTATTACTGAGCTCCGCACCCTCAATACCGGTAAAAATCATTCCGGAGTCAACCTGAGACTGCATACTTTGCTCAAGGGTAACATCGACCGTCACCGGTTTACCGTCACGCAGCAGGCCAAGAGTCATTTTGGTGCCCACCGGCTGCGAGCTGATATCTGCCCGAAACGAGGCGAAGCTGTTCAGCGCCTTGCCGTTCATGGTCACGATGACATCTCCCGCCTTGACTCCGGCTTTCTCCGCGGCGGATTTCGGCATCACCTGACTGACGAACGCGCCGCGCTGGGCGTCGATCTTCATCGCTTTGGCCAGTTCTGGCGTCAACTCGGTGCCGAGGATGCCGATTTCGCCGCGTTTAACCTGGCCGAATTCGACGATCTGTTTGGTCAGATTTTTTACCATATTGCTCGGTATGGCAAAGCCGATACCGATGTTGCCGCCGTCCGGCGCCAAAATGGCGGTGTTAATGCCGATAAGCTCGCCGTTAAGATTAACCAGCGCGCCGCCGGAATTGCCACGGTTAATGGCGGCATCGGTCTGAATAAATTTTTCATAATTTTCGATATTCAGTCCGCTGCGTCCCAGCGCCGACACAATCCCAGACGTTGCCGTTTCACCCAGGCCGTAGGAATTGCCGATGGCCACGGTATAATCCCCGACGCGCAGCTGATCGGAGTCCGCCATTTTGATGGCGGTCAGATTTTTAAAATCGATCAGTTGCACCAGAGCAATATCAGAGCGCGGGTCCTTACCGATAAGCTTGGCATCGAATTTGCGACCATCGCTGAGCTGTACCTGTATTTTGGAAGCGTCGTTGACCACATGATTGTTGGTCACCACATAGCCTTTCGCGGCATCGATAATGACCCCAGCACCCAACGCCTGGAATTTTTCCTGGGCCAGCGCGCTGCCCCCCTCCCCACCGTCATCGCCGCCGCCCTGGCACAGCGGCGACGCCTGGAACGGCGAACCGTCCTGGCATAATGGCGAGTTTTGGCCGAAAAATTGTTTTAATTGATCGGGCATTTGCCGCGACGTAATCGGCGTGCTGCCCTCTACGCTGATACTCACCACAGAGGGCATGACCTTTTCAAGCATCGGCGCCAGGCTTGGTAACTGCTGATTGGACAAGGCGGTTTCTGCCGCAAAGACAGAGACGGGACTTAGCGCCATACCCAAACTTAGAGCAAGCGCCGTCAGGGCCAACGTGGATTTTTTCATCTGTGATTATCTCGACTAAAATTAAGGGGTCATAATGCAGAGCGTGTTGCATTTCTCCATAAGAGTAATGAAATACCCCGTAGTTCAGCGCAAAGAAAGCGGCAAAGGTAAATAAATATTGATCCGCTTTACAAATGACCACCGTTACCGCGGCTACTCGGCCGCCATCAACCGACGATATTCATCCCAGGCATAAAGATCGGTCATTCCGCTAATATAATCTTGAATCAAACGGGCGCGATAATAAAATTCCATCATGGATTGCTGCCCGGCGGGATAGCGGTTGACCGTTTCCATGGCTTCGCCATAAGCCAAACGATGCTTGGCGGACAGTTTATGATACAGCCGGCTGGCGATGGGATGCGCGGGATGGTAGTCCTCCGTCACCAACCGCTGAAAATCCGCCTGCGACATCTCGAGCAGGGGATTATAAATTTCCAGCAGGCCGCTTATCACACGGTAGCCCTGTAGTTCCAGCTGCTCTACTTCCAGATGATTGAACACATGCTTAAAAGCAACACTTTTAAATATCTTTAACAACCGAAACGCCGGACTTGAGTCCTCCAGCAGCGCCTGATTGAAACGGCCGTCGTAAATAGGCGCCAGATTATCCAGAAAACGCTGCGCCGCGTGGGGCACCAGTCGCGCCACGGTATTGACCCGTAAATACATAAAAAACTGGTCGCCACTGCGCAATCCTTGATAACGCCTTATTTTATTAAACGCCTGGCCGATGACTTTATCGAACAAATCGCCTTTGACGACGCTGCCCCATTCTTTTTGCAGGAATAGGTACAATTGTTCCACGGTAAAGATTTTTTTCTCCACCGCGTCTTCCAGATCGGCAATGCAATACGAAATATCATCGGCGGCTTCCATAATATACGTCAGCGGAAAGCGGTGGAATTCACCCAGGGATAATTCGCGGCGCAGCGTCTGGACATACTCCTCTTCCGCCAGATAAAAGCCGGGCTTTTTCATCAAATAGCTGAAGGGCGCCGGGGCCGGCCCATGCCAGTAGGCCGGACGGGTGTATTTGAGAATGCAGCCGACCTGCGCATAGGTCAAATTAAGCTTCAGCAGGCTATGGACCATACGGATGGCCTGGGCGTTGCCTTCAAAATGGCACAGGTCGAGGCGGATACGGCTGCGCAGCGCATTGTTGTCTTCGTCGCCGGCGCGCAGGCGCAGGCTGGCTACCTGGCAGCGGTCATTGCCGAGCGCATCCTGTTCCAGACCGGCGATATCCAGCCAGCGACGAAACCAGTCATTGATCGCCGCTTCGCCAAAATGGCCGAACGGCGGATTGCCGATATCGTGCATCAGGCAGGCCATTTCGACCATACTCTCGCAGGGCGCTTCCAGTTGCGATAATCCCAGTGCGCCAATGCGCCCGTCGTTTTTGAGATGATGAAATATCTCTTTCACGATATGGCGACCCACCTGCTGTACTTCCAGCGAATGCGTCAGGCGCGAACGTACCGCGGCATTGCGCTCCAGCGGAAAAACCTGGGTTTTTTGCTGAAGCCGGCGTATGGCGGCGGAATTGATGATCCGCCCGCGGTCGCTTTCAAACTGGCGAATAATGGCATAATCATCCTGGGCCCTGATCGCCGGACTATAGGAACGTTGAAAACTGATTTTATGACTGAAGTCGATTTCGGACATCTTTTTCCCCGCTTGAAAACCGCACCCTGCCGTGATACCAATGCCGGTTGGCAAACGCAAGCCCACCGGCCGTTATTTCTCCGCACCAGGCATGCTAGAATGCAGCCTATGAACGCCCCCTAACATTTCAATACGCATTTTTTAACGGGAACGCTTTTTATGAAAATTGGTATTATCGGCGCAATGGAACAGGAAGTAGCGCTGCTGCGCGATCGCATAGACCACTCTACCCTGTGTCAGCAGGCGGGGTGTGAAATTTATATGGGTCAGCTACACGGTGTTGAGGTGGCGTTGGTGAAATCTGGCATCGGCAAAGTTTCCGCCGCGCTGGGCACGACGCTATTGCTGGATCATTTTAAACCGGAGCTGGTCATCAATACCGGCTCTGCCGGCGGTTTGGCGCCGTCGTTGAAGGTCGGCGATATCGTGGTGTCCCATGAAGTGCGCTATCACGATGTCGATGTGACCGCTTTCGGCTATGAACCTGGCCAGATGGCGCAGTGTCCGGCGTCGTTTAATGCCGCCCCGTCGCTGGTAGCGCTGGCAGAGGAGAGCGTCGATCGTCTGGGTATGCATGCGGTACGCGGTCTGGTGGTCAGCGGCGATGCCTTTATCAACGACGCCGACGGCCTGGCCCATATCCGCCAGACCTTCCCGCAGGCTATCGCCGTGGAAATGGAGGCGACGGCCATCGCCCATGTGTGCCATCAGTTCGCCGTCCCCTTCGTCGTGGTGCGCGCGATTTCCGATGTCGCGGATCAAGCATCCCATCTGAGCTTTGATGAATTCCTCACCGTGGCGGCGCAAAGCTCCTCCCGCCTGGTGGAGGAAATGGTGCAAGCGCTGGCCGGCCAGCGGTAAATGCGCTACCGACGCGCGGCGCAACGGGTGGTCAGCCTCGCGCCCCACACCACGGAACTGGCTTACGCCGCCGGCATGGGGGCGGTGCTGGTGGCGGCCAGCGACTGGTCGGATTATCCTCCCGCGGCGCGACATCTTGAGCGGGTCGCCTCGTGGCAGGGCGTCAATATCGAGCGCATACTGGCGCTGAAACCGGATCTGGTACTAGGGTGGCGCGGCGGCAATCCGCAGCGTGCGTTGGAGACATTGGCTGCTTTCGGGATTCCGGTGGTGACCCTGGATCCGCAAAGCATCGACGAGATGGCCGGCGCGCTGAACACCTTGGCCTCCTATAGCCCGCATCCGGAACAGGCGCGGCAAGCGGCCCATGCGCTGGAGGACCAGCAGGCGACGCTGCGAAAGCGTTACGCCGGCGGCGCGCCGCTGCGGGTCTTTTTGCAGTTCGGCAGCCGGCCGCAGTTGTCGGCGCCGGTGCTTGCCCTCAATGAGGACAGTTTTACCCGTCCGGGGCCGCGCATTCTGCTGGCGGCGCAGCAGCTTTGTACGCAACTGGCGCCAATCCGCGCCGCCCTCCCGGCAAAGGTGCCCTGATGCTGTACTGGCTGGATATTCTCAGTACGGCGGTGTTCGCCATTTCCGGCGTTCTGCTGGCCGGCAAATTGCACATGGATCCCTTCGGCGTGCTGGTGCTCAGCGTGGTGACCGCGGTCGATGGCTGCACCATCCGCGATATGGCGCTGGCTAACGGCCCCGTATTCTGGGTACGCGATTCCACCGATTTGGTGGTGGCCATTATCACCTGTTTCGTCACCTTGCTTGTCATCGGCCAGCCGCGCCATCTGCCGAAATGGATCCTGCCGGTGCTGGATGCTATCGGGCTGGCGGTATTTGTCGGTATCGGCGTCAATAAAGCATTCTCCAGCGGCGCCGTGCCACTTATCGCGGTATGTATGGGGGTCATTACCGGCGTGGGAGGCGGCATGCTGCGGGATGTGCTGGCGCGAGAAATTCCGCTTATCCTGCGCACCGAGATTTACTCCACCACCTGTATCGCCGGCGGTATTGTGCATACCGTGACCTACAGTGAGTGGCGTTTCACGCTTCAGCACGCCGCCATGCTGGGAATAGCGACGACGCTGCTTATCCGGCTGGCGGCCATCTGCTGGCACCTAAAACTGCCGGTATTTGAATTTCACAGCCGCAACTAGCGCCGACCGCCGCGCCGGCGGAACCGACATAGGGCCCTATCGCGGGCATAAAAAACCGGCACGCGGCGCGTCAGATGCTGAACGACGACCCACAACCGCAGGTGGTCTTGGCATTAGGGTTGGTGACGATAAAGCGCGACCCTTCCAGCCCTTCGCTGTAGTCAACGGACCCGCCCACCAGGTATTGCAGGCTCATGGGGTCCACAACCAGCGCAACACCCTGTTTCTCGATGGTAAAGTCGTCTTCGTTGACTTTATCGTCAAAGGTGAAGCCATACTGGAAGCCGCTACAGCCGCCGCCGGTGATGTAAACCCGCAATTTCAGATTCGGATTCTCTTCGTCTGCGATAAGGTTTTTGACCTTGCTTGCCGCTGAATCGGTAAACCGTAATGGCAAAGTTGCCGTTTCACTCATAATTCTACTCCCGGGCCATCGTCGGGCTGAAGGCACGTCAACCCGATCGCTAGGGCTATTATCCGTTAGGCATCGTTTACGTTCAAGTATTGCGCATCGGGGAAATCGCGTTTGCCTCAACGTGCGCTTGCCGAGCATCCTTTTCCTGCCCTAGGCGCTGCAAGGTGCGCGCCAACAAGGAGGAATAAAGCGGCTTGCTCCCCCAGGAACTGCGCCAACAGCGTCACGCCCAGACAGGTGATAATCATCAGCAGAATAAGTTGATAGCTATCGATCATCTCCAGCACCAGCACAATACCGGTCAGGGGTGCCCGTACCGAGGCGGCGAACAGCTCCCCCATGCCGGCGATGGCAAAAGTGCCCGCCTGCAGGCCGTCCTGGGGAAATAACATCATTGCGCCCACGCCGAAAGCCATACCCAGCAGGGTGCCTAACGCAGCATTGGCGCGAAAATGCCTCTTGGCGCTCCTGAACAAAAGCACAAAAGTGTGGTAAGCATGCGCGCGAGAAAGATGAATATCAGCATGCCGAACGTATAGTGTCCGGCTGCGGCGAGCGGGATCAGGCTGAAACCACCGCTGGCGGCAAACGGACCCACCAGTACCAAAATGCCGCAGCCGCCCCCCAGCAGACCGCCAATGGCGATGATCTTGCGCCAATCGCCGCCGTGCAGGCGTTGAAAAACGTCCTGTACGCGAAAAATCAGGGCGTTAAACAGAACGAACGCCCACCGCGCCAAAAAGGGCGCCTAACAGCAAATAGAGCCACAAGGTATTGACCGGCGCGAAGGCCAGTTTCCCTACCGCGATGACCGCCCGTTCGCCATTGAACAGGCGAAACACGATACTGGCCATTAATGACGCCGATAAATACCGCTTTAATCGAAATCAAATTGTAACGGAACTGCGGCCTCATCTCTTCGATGATAAACAGAATCCCTGCTAACGGCGCATTAAAGACCGCGGTCAATCCGGCGGCAGCGCCGGTCGCCAGTAGAGTGTGGCGCGCTTCCGCACCGCGCAACCTACACACATCCAGCACCATACGGCCAAGATTGTCCCCCAACTGCACCGTAGGGCCTTCACGCCCCAAAACCATCCCGGCGCCAAGCGTGCCCATGCCGCCGATAAATTTCACCGGGATGACCCGCTACCAGCGTACCGGCCGCAGTTCTTCCAGCGTGTCTTCGATTTCCGGGATGCCGGAACCGCCGGCTTCCGGGGCGTAGCGGCGCCAGAAAATAGCCGATCATCGCCAGCAGCGCCGAGAGCACGAACGCCGCCGGCATCAGCAGCCAGGCATGCTGCGGCAATACCGCCAGCGCAGCGAGACGGGCCTGTACGCCATTGACCGCTTTCTCGAACAACACGCCTACCAGCGTTCCCACCAACGCGGCCATTAACAAGATCAGCACCGGCGTTTTATCGCGGTAAAGCAGCCGGCGGATCATACGTCGGCGCGCCTGCCGCTCCTGCAGCACCCACGTATAAGAAGGATTGGATTTATTCATAACACACGTAGTTTGACACTGCTCTTTGATGTTAAATGCCAGGCGCGGTGATTTCACAATGGCCGCCAGTTGATTACACTACAGGGGTCAGGTTAATTTTGCCATTCAGGAGTCGATTGATGAGTCATTCCGCAAGTTTGTACGCCGAGGCGCAGCAGCTGATCCCCGGCGGGGTCAATTCACCGGTGCGTGCATTCAACGGCGTTGGTGGCACGCCGCTGTTTATCGCCAGCGCCGACGGCGCCCGTTTGACCGACGCCGACGGCAATAGCTATATCGACTATGTTGGCTCGTGGGGCCCTATGGTGCTGGGCCATAATCACCCGGCGATTCGCCAGGCGGTGCTGGACGCCGTGCAGCGCGGTCTGAGTTTTGGCGCTCCTACGGAAATCGAGGTGAAAATGGCGCGGCTGCTGACCGAGCTGGTGCCCTCTATCGAGAGTGTGCGCATGGTCAACTCCGGCACCGAAGCCACCATGAGCACCATCCGGTTGGCGCGCGGCTATACCGGCCGCGACAGGGTAATCAAATTTGAAGGCTGCTATCACGGCCACGCGGACGGACTGCTGGTCAAGGCCGGATCCGGGGCGCTCACTCTGGGGCAACCCAGTTCTCCCGGCGTCCCGGCGGATTATGCCAAATATACCCTCACCTGCAGCTATAACGACCTGCAATCGGTGCGCGAGGCGTTTACGCTGTACCCGCGCGAGATCGCCTGTGTCATCGTTGAACCGGTGGCGGGGAATATGAACTGCGTCCCGCCGCTGCCGGAATTTTTGCCCGGCCTACGCGCGCTGTGCGACGAGTTCGGCGCACTGTTGATTATCGATGAGGTGATGACCGGTTTCCGTGTCGAGCTGGGCGGGGCCCAGGCTTATTATGATGTGAAACCAGATTTGACCTGCCTGGGCAAGATCATCGGCGGCGGCATGCCGGTTGGCGCCTTCGGCGGCCGCCGTGAGGTGATGGCGGCGCTGGCGCCGACGGGGCCGGTCTATCAGGCAGGTACCCTGTCGGGCAATCCGGTCGCCATTGCGGCGGGCTACGCCTGCCTGCGCGAGGTCGCCCGGCCGGGCGTACATCAGCAGCTAACGCAGCAGACCGAACGTCTGGCGCAGGGGCTGCTGGCGGCAGCGGAAGCGGCGGGCGTGCCTCTGGTGGTCAACCGCGTCGGCGGTATGTTCGGCCTGTTCTTTACCGAGTCGCCGACGGTGACCTGCTTCCAGGACGTCCAAGCGTGTGACGTGGATCGTTTTAAACGGTTCTTCCATCTGATGCTGGCGGCGGGGGTTTATCTGGCGCCGTCGGCGTTTGAAGCCGGCTTCATGTCCCTGGCGCACGGCGATGCCGAAATTCGCCACACGGTGGAGGCCGCGGCACAGAGTTTTGCCCAGCTGTGAACTGTCTGTCGCCAGGCTTGTGCTTGCGCGGCTTTTCCCGACAGTGGCCCCTATGCCATGCAGCCCCGTCAGGCGCGGTTTGCTCCCGGCCCCGCCTGACGGTGGTGGCCGAACAGCGTACCGCGTCGCCCGTTTCTTTTCTTCCGGCGACGCAGCGAAGGGGTCGCCCACACCGTCCCACAGTACGCGGGGCTGCGGACGGCGGGGATTTGGTTCGGAAACATCACCATACGACCGCACCAGTCGGCGAACATCATCAAGATGCCCCCTACCGCCGAGGCCATCAGCCCCTGCGCCAGCGGTTTGTGGAAGCCCAGCATGCGCACCATATGCGGGGCCATTAGCCCGATAAAGCTCAGCGGTCCCACCGTTAGCGTGACGCCGGCGCGTCTCTACCCGGCGTTAACAGCCCACCCGGCCTCAGGGTTTAAGCAGACGAAGGGTGGTGTCGACATTAAACGCGAAACGCGCCTCGAGAGCGTCGGCGGAAACAAAGTTCTGACCATAGATGACTTCGAGAGTATAGCGATTGTTGAGATAATAATAGCCGACTGACGCCATCGTAATATAAAGATGCCCCGGGTCGACGCCCGTACTGGCCACGGCTCTGGTTCCCTGGTTAGCAGTGAGTTTCGGCTGGCAAAGCGCTTTTTTGCTGACCGGTATCCCCGGCTTCATCTGGTTTGCCTTTTGGTACGTCATGTATCATGCGCCGCAGCAGCATCCGCGCGTCACCCCGCAGGAATTAAGCGTGATCTGCCACGACAAAGAGACTGACCAGGAACAGGATAGCGGGCACGCCGTCGGTTGGTTCTCGCTGTTTAAACACCGCGCCACCTGGTCTATTTTGGTGGGCAAAGGCATGACCGATCCTATCTGGTGATTTCTACTGTTCTGGCTACCGTCTTACTTCAACAGCCGCTTCAATCTAGATTTGCAGAACCTCGGTCTGCCGCTGATCATTGTCTATATTTTCACCTCCATCGGCAACGTGCTGGGCGGGGCGGCAGCGTCAAAATTGATCGCGCGCGGCTGGTCCGTCAGCCGCGCCCGCCAAACAACCATGCTAGGGCTTGCCATGCTGGTGATGCCAATGATGGCGGCGCCGTGAATAGAGAATGTGTGGGTCATCGTCGGCTTACTGAGATTGACCGTGGCGGCGCATCAAGGCTGGTCGGCCAATATGTTTACTCTGGCCTCCGATATGTTTCCCAAACGGGTCGTGGCTTCGGTCGTGGGCATCGGCGGCATGGCGAGCGGCGTGACCTCCGCGCTGTTTCCGTTTGTGGTGGGCGCTGTGCTCGATCACTTCAACCTTATATCTCGATCATTGTACTCAGGGTATTATGCTCCCCGACTGATCATCGGGAAGTCGTGGGTGAGATGGAACCCTCCCTCGGGCTTAGAGCCTGTCCAATAGATTCATCCCCCACGACTTATCTCCCGCCTTCAAGACTGGACGGTATCCTGTGCCTGGAGCACGTATCTATAAGGAAGGTCATGGCGGTTTCCTGATTCACCCAGAAGGAGATAGCACGTGCAAATTCTCACCCCTGTCGGCATTGATGTTGCTTCCCAGAAATTTGACGTTGCAGTCTGGAAAGGTAAAGCAGCCTACAAATCCAAAGCCTTTTCTAACACGCCTAAGGGTTTCGATGCGCTGAAAAAATGGCTTGAGCCGTTCGGTGACTGCCATATATGCATGGAAGCAACAGGTGCTTACAGTGAGCCATTGTCTACTTTCCTGGCTGATGCAGGTTACGCTGTAAGCGTGGAAAATCCAGCACGCATAAAATCATTCGGCTGCAGTGAACTGAGTCGTAACAAGACAGATAAAGGCGATGCACGCATGATCGCGCGTTATTGTAAGCTGCATGCTCCCGTGTTGTGGCAACCGTTGCCGCTGAATGAAAGAAAGCTGAAAGCGTTGGTCAACCGGCTAATAAATCTGCAGGAAATGAAGCAGATGGAAGAAAATCGCCTGGAAACAGCCCCCCTCGTTAGTACAGGTTTCCATCTGCGCGGTCATCGCTGCGCTGGATACCCAAATAGCAGAGATAAAACAGGCGATGGACAATCATATAGGCAACGATCCAAGTCTTAAGCAAAACAGGGAACTGTTGGAATCGATCCCTGGGATAGCTGGCGTGTTGAGTAGCATGATATTGGGCTATTTTGGTGATATGTCACGGTTCGATAGCAGCAAAGCTGTCGTGGCTTGGGCTGGTCTGAATCCGATGTTGCAGGAGTCTGGGCTGTGGAAAGGTAAAAGTCGGATATCAAAGGTGGGCAACGCCATGATACGTAAAGCCCTGTATATGCCGGCCCTGACGGCAATGCGCTATAACCCAGCAATAATAGCGCTGAAAGAGCATATGAATGCACGTAATAAATCAGGGAAAGTTGTCGTGTGTGCGGCAATGAAGAAACTATTGCAACAAGCTTACGGAGTGCTGAAATCAGGACAGGTGTTCGATGCTGGAATATGTCTTGCAAGATAACTGGCAAGACGGTATCTATTGGGCAAAATCGGTCTCGGTTATAACCTGTTGTTTATCCTTTGCGGCATCACCTATATCGCGGCATGGCTCTGCATGCGGTTTATTTACCCGTCGCAAGATAAAGTGTCCCTGGCGCAGACCGCCGTTCAGAACACCCACACTACCACGTGAACAAATTAATTCCATGGTAAGAATGCAATGACGTAACGACCAAATTATAAAACTGTTATGTTGATCACCATTTACTAGTAAATAAATATAACTAGTAATGCGCTACCCTGCGCTTCATAGGACTATAAGGACACATTATGAGCGACCAAATCGCTTTATACCGACACGGGGCCGTTGCCGAAGTGGTGATCAACCGGCCGGAGAAAATGAACGCCATGACGCCGGAAATGAGTGAAGCTCTGGCGTCGTTATTCGCCCGGCTCGACAACGACGACGCGGTCCACGTCATCTTGCTGCGGGGAGAAGGCGAACGGGCATTCAGCGCCGGCAGCGATTTACAGACGCTGTCAAGCTATCGCTCGGCCATGGAGTTTCGCCATCGTACCGATTACGGCACCACCGTGCGCCGTGCGCGCAAGCCGGTAGTGACCGCCGCGCTGAAAGGCTGGGTGCTTGGCGGCGGCCTGGAAATGATGCTGGCGGCGGATATCCGCGTAGCGGGCCAAAGCGCCAAATTTGGCCCGCCTGAAGTCGTGCGCGGCTGGGTGGGCGGCGGCGGAGCCTCGCAGTTGCTGCCGCGGCTGGTGGGGTATGGTCAGGCGATGCGTTTACTGTTAAGCGGTGACACCATCGACGCGCAAGAGGCCTGGCTTCTAGGCTTGGTGGAATACCTGGTGGCTATAATGACGTAAACGACACCGCCCTGACCTTATGCCAGCGGCTGGCAGAGCATGACCCGCTGGCGGTGCAGGCCGTGAAAAGCGCCGTTCGCGCCTCGTTATCGATGCCGCTGGAAGCTGGCATGCAATATAAAAATGAATTAACCACTCTCTGTTTTGCCACGGGCAATTACCAACAAGGAGCGGCGACATTCAGCCAACAACGATCGTGACAAACACGGCGCAGCCTGGCGCTTCCCTCCGGGGAATATTTCGCCACCCGTTATAACGGTTTTTCGCCGGCCACCCTGCGGCAGCGATGGCCCCCTGAGGCAAAGCATTCTTCTTATTATGCTGTGAGGAAGAACATCTCGTCTTGTATGCAGGAGAACGTTCGATGAACCCGATATCGCAACAACCCGTCAGTATCGATAAAAATGTCAAACGCGCAATCTTTGCGTCGACGCTGGGCACCATCATAGAGTGGTATGACTACGGACTGTATGCCGCGGCCTCCGGGCTGATTATCAATAAACTGTTCTTTCCGCAACTGAGCCAACTGGGCGGTATGCTGGAAGCGTTTGCCACCTTCGCCATCGGATTTATTATTCGCCCGGTGGGGGGGATAGTGATTTCCCATATCGGCGATAAATTTGGCCGCAAACCGGAGCTCATCCTGCCGACATGGCACAGTATCGGCATCTGGGCGCCGATACTCCTTATCTTCCTGCGCATTCTGCAGGGTTTCGGCGCCGGCGCCGAACTGGCAGGCGCCATTACCCTGGTCGTGGAATACACCCCGGTCAAACGGCGCGGCTTTTTTACCGTTATCCCCAATACAGCCACCAATTTTGGCGTATTAATCGCGACCGTAACGTTTTTGTTCTTTTCTTGGCTGCCGGAGGAAACGTTATTAGGCTGGGTATGGCGTATCTCTTTCCAGCTGTCGGTATTGCTGTTCGTTATTGCGCTTTATATCCGCGCCAAGCTGGACGAAACGCCGGAATATGTAAACGCCATAGATAAAGCGCAGCGTGAGCGCCAGCAGCAAAAAGCGCCGATTCGTCAACTGTTCAAAGAAAGTCCCCGCGAGCTGCTCTGTGGCTTCTTTGCCATGGGGGGCCATCAGGCGCTGACCTATGTCCTCAATACTTTTGCGCTGAGTTATATGATTAATACCCTCGGTATGTCGAAAACCGACGATCTGATGGTGTTGATCATCGCATTTACCTTCACGCTTATCTGCGGGCCGATTGGCGGTTGGCTGGCCGACCGGTATGGCAGCACCAAGATATTTATCTGTGGCGCGCTGTTTTTTTGTCTACCCCCTGTTTTATCTGGTCGATACCAAAAATACTTTATTAGCGGCGCTGGGCGTAAGCGCCATCTATGACATCAGTTGGGGCTGCACCGGCGGCGCACAAGGCGCTTTTCTCTCTAATTTATTTCCCACCCGTTATCGGTTCTCCGGCATTGCCATGTGTCGAGAATTATCCGGCGCCCTTATCGGCGGGCCAACGCCTTTTATCGCCACAGCGCTGGTGGCGTTAGGGGGCGGCAGACCGACGTGGGTCATGGTGTATTTGGGCGCGTTTTGTTTGTTTACCGTCATTGCCGTGGCGCTGGGAAAGCACTTATCCCACCACGATGAAGACCGCACGCCGTTATTGCAGCAGAAAAGTAACGCCGAGCCTGCGTCCTCACTTTCAACCGCGGCGTTAATGCCGCGGCCGAAATAGCGCAGTGGATTGGCAGCAAATTGCAATGTGGTGTTAATGCGATGCAGGGCATGGCCTGTTTACCCGCGCCTTTGGGTAGCCAGGGTTGATTATTCACGAATGGAGAAAAATGATGCGGATTGTATCGGCTGATGACGCGGTTTCATTACTGCGCGATGGATATACCCTCATGATCGAAGGATCGGGAGGGGGACATGCGGTACCCGAAGCGCTGCTTGAAGCTGTGGAACGGCGTTTTCAGCAGCAGGGCTCTCCCCAACGCTTAACCGTGCTTAATCCGGTGGGGCTTGGGGATTGCGGCCAGCGCGGCGCCTCACGGCTGGCGCATACGAGCCTGCTGAAACGCGTAGTCTGCGGCACTCTGGTCGATTCTCCTGCCCTGGCGCAGCTGGCGCTGGCGAATGAGATCGAAGCCTGGACGCTGCCTCAGGGCGTATTGTCGCAGTTGACCCGAGAAATGGCCGCCGGCAGGCCCGGTTTGATAAGTCATGTCGGGCTGCATACTTTTGTGGATCCGCGCCTCGGCGGCGGCCGCCAGAGCGAGCGTTGCCATGAGGAATTGGTCAGTCTGATTGAAATTGCCGGCCGTGAATGGCTGTACTACAAACCTTTTCACGTCGATGTTGCTTTTTTGCACGCACCACGGCGGACGAAGACGGCAATATCACCATGGAGCAAGAGGCCATCTTCGGCGACATGCTGTCAATGGCACAGGCAACCAAACGCTGCGGCGGTCTGGTCATCGTTCAGGTGAAACGCCTCGCCCGCCGCGGCACGCTGCCGGCCAAGAATGTCAAGATACCGGCGATGCTGGTGGATCTGGTGGTAGTAGACGCACAGCAGGCCGTGACCTATCAAAGTCCGAACGATCCGGCGTTTACCGGCGAGTTCCGCATTCCGCTTAACGATTTTCCATTACTGCCGCTCGATGAACGCAAAATCGTGGTGCGCCGCTTCGCCATGGAACTGTTGCCCGGCGCCGTATGCAATGTGGGATCCGGCATTTGCACCGGCATCGGTCTGGTGAGCGCGGAAGAGGACGTGCTGGATTCTATTGTGTTCACCAACGGGAAGGGCTTATCAGCGGCGCCCCTGCCGCCGGGCTGGATGCCGGCGCCGTGCGCAATTACAGCGCGCTGGTGGACCAGCCCTATCAGTTTGATTTTTACGATGGCGGCGGGATTGATATCGCCTTTCTTTCCGCGGCCGAAATCGACGCCGGCGGCAGAGTCAATATCAGCCGCTTCGCCAACAAACTCATCGGCGTCGGCGGTTTTATCAACATCAGTCAAAACGCCAAAAAAATGGTATTCGGCGGCACATTTACCGCCGGCGGCCTGCACCGGGGGGCAATTACATATCGAACAAGAGGGCGCCCACCGCAAGTTCGTCGCCGCCCTGCAGCAGATTTCCTACAGCGGCCCCTACGCAGCCAGCGGTGTCAGACGGTGCTGTTCGTCACCGAGCGCGCCGTGTTCCGCGTGGTCGACGGCGCACTGGACGCCCGGTATCGATCTAGAACGCGACGTTTTGCAACAGATGGCCTTTCGGCCGCGCATTGCCGCTGATCTCAAATCGATGGACGCCAGACTGTTTTTGCCGCAGCCCATGGGCCTGCATGAAGAGATGGCGGCGAAAACGCGCGCACGGCATCCGCGTCTCGCTCAACTTGCGCCGCAGGTACCGCTATGACGTCGTTAACGATTGACGGCAGTACGCGGCTGTACGGCATTGTGTGCGATCCCATCGCGCAGGTGAAAACGCCTGAGTTGATGAATGCGTTCTTCCAGCAAAACGGCATCAACGCGGTCTACGTGCCTCTACAGGTGGTCGCCGCTACCTTTTAGTCCAGCCTGCGCGGCATCATGGCCTTGGGTAATGTCGCGGGTCTGGTGATAACCATGCCCCATAAGGTGCGCGCCTGCGCGCGGCGGATACGCTTTCCGCGCAGGCGCAGCGGGTCGGCGCCGTGAATGTCCTTCGACGCGACGCGCAAGGTGGGTGGCAGGGCGATATGTTTGATGGCGCGGGGCTGGTCGCCAGCTTGCAGGCGGAGGGCTTCATGCTACGCGGACAGCATGTCAAACAGCTCGGCAGCAGCGGTGCCGCGGTGGCCTTATTGGGGGCCGGCGTGGCCTCTTTGACGCTGTGCGATCCCAATGGCGAAGTGGCACAGGCGCTGGTAGACCGTATCAACGCCTATTATCCTAACGAGCCTACCCGCGTTAGCACCGCACCTGCTGACCTGCATGGGATCGATTCTGCTTATCAATTGCTCCCCCGTCGGGATGAAACCCGGCGAGGACCTCCCTGCGCCCTTTACCGCGTTCAGTCCGGCGCTACAGGTGGTGGATATCATTATGCATCCTCCCGAGACGCCGCTTATCGCACGCGCGTCAAGCGGGCTGCCGGGCGACTAACGGCAGGCCGATGATTGAAGGTCAGCTGGCGGCGTTCCTAACCTTCTTCGGTCTGCACGCTAAGGAGTCGCCATGCCGCCATTGACAGCGCAGCAGATATCGCTCAATACCGCCACCCTTGGCGCTGGCGCTTTGCGAGCGTCTGGGCCCGGAGGTAGGTATTGCCGCCGACGTTTATCACACTTGGTGGGATCCCGACGTCATCCCGCAATTACCGCGTGCGTGCCGGACGCAACGGTTGCTGGCGTTTCATCTCAGCGATTGGCTGGTACCCACCCAACACCTGCTGACCGATCGCGGCATGATGGGCGATGACGTCATCGATCTGCCGCTGCTATGCCAAAGCGTGGCCGACGCCGGCTATCGCGGCCTGTATGAAGTGGAAATCTTCTCCGCCGACAATTGGTGGCGGCAGACGATCGATGTGACGTTAAGCACCCTCCTGCAACGATTGCCCATGCTAGACAGCAAAGAGGACCCCAATGAAAATCGATGACTCTCTGACCCCCGCCCGTTTGTTGCCCGCCATTGAACGCATGTGGGCGCTTTCGGCTCATAAAATCAGCGCGCTCGACGCCAGTTTCGATCGCGCCCGGGGAGCGCCGGTGCATACCGTTGCCGGACGCTATCAGCCCAAAGGCTGGACGGATTGGACTCAAGGGTTTGAATACGGCAGCGCTCTGTTGCAGTTCGATGCCACCGGCGAACGGCATTTTCTGGATACGGCGCTGACGCTCATCCGCGACGACATGCCGCAGCATATCACCCATTTTGGCGTGCACGACCACGGCTTTAATCAGGTCAGCACCTACGGCAATCTGCTGCGCCTGGTGGCCGAGGGCAAACTACCGGCCGAGCCGGGTTGCCTGGACTATTACCGCCTGGCCATCCGTTGTTCGGGCGCGGTGCAGGCCTATCGCTGGACCGCGCTCGGCGCCGGTGAAGGATTTATCCACTCCTTTAACGGAGCGCACTCCCTGTTTATTGACACGCTGCGTACCCTACGGGTGTTGCTGTTGGGCACGACCTGGGACAAGTCATGAAAATCGAGGGGGATGAGGGGCCGTCTCGCTTCTGGATCGCGCCGTGGCGCATTCTCTCACCAGCGCGCGCTATTGCATTTTCTATGGCGAAGGGCGGGATATTTACGATATCCGCGGCCACACGGCGCACGAAGCCCTCTTTAACTCGCGCAACGGCGCTTTTCGTTGCGTGGACCCAGCAAGGCTATTCCGGCTTCTCTACCTGGACCCGCGGGCTGAGCTGGGCGATATGCAGCTTCGCGGAACTGCTGGAGTATCTGCAAGCGCTGCCCGCCGACAAATGGCACGCCTCTCAGGACAGAGCCAGTACCGTGGCGACGCTGGAAAAAGCCGCCGCCGCCGTGTGCGATTTCTATCTGGCGTTCACCACCCTTGATGGCATCCCCTACTGGGACACCGGCGCCCCCGGTCTTGCGACCCTAGACGCGCCCTACGAGCGCTACCCGGATCCGGCCAACGCCGTCGAACCCGTCGACAGCTCCGCGGCGGCGATTGCGGCGCAGGGGCTACTGCGATTCGGCGCCTGGCTCGGCGCCAATCAACGCGCCGGTGCGCAACGCTATCGCCAGGCGGGATTAACAGTGCTGCAAACGCTGTTGGACGACCGGTATCTCAGCCTGGCGCCGCAGCACTAGGGATTATTGCTGCACAGTCAATACCATCGACCCAACGGCTGGGATTATGTCCCCGCAGGCCACCAGAACCCGTTCGGCGAAGCCATCCAGTGGGGGGACTATCATCTGCGCGAGCTGGCGCTCTATGTCGAGCGTTTGGCGGATAACGGCCCCTACCTAACCTTTTTCAGCACCCTAGGAGACGCCTGATGCAGCCGCATTACCCGACCGCCACCGCAATTATTACCGGCAGCGGTGGCAGTGATGCGCCAACGCGCGCCGACGGGCCACGCCGCCGTGCTGGATAGCATCGAGCAGCAGTTGGGACCGATCGCCGTACTGGTTTCCAACGCCGGCATCGCGCCGCCTGAGCAGCTTGATGTGCTGGACACCCCAGCGGCGAACTTCGACGCAGTGCTGAACACCAACTTGCGCGGCGTTTTTCCTCGCCCAGGCGGTGGCCAAGCGCATGCTGATCCGAACAGCTGCAGAGGGCGAGCGCAGCATCGTTTTTATTTCCTCTTGCTCCGCGCAAATGGCATCGGTGAACCAGCTGGAGTATTGCATTGCCAAAGCGGGACTCGCCATGGTGGCGCAGGGAATGGCAGCGCGCCTGGCCGCAGATGGCATCGAGGTGTTTGAAGTCCATCCGGGCATTATCCGGACCGATATGACCGCCGGCGTAAACGAAAAATATGACCGATTGATCGGTGACGGTCTGGTGCCGGCACAACGCTGGGGCCGCGGGGACGATATCGCCGCGGCCGTCGCCATGCTTATCAAACGCGAGGTGTTTTTCGCCACCGGCTCGGTTATCCATGCCGACGGGAGTTTAACGCTGCAACGCTTATAACTCTGTGCAACGCTCAAGGCGGACGCTAAGGAGATGCTATGTCACAATCCGCTACCGTTCCCCCCACGGGACGGCGGTTACCGGCCGGCGAATATGGTTATGCCGATTTGCACTCGGGCGATCATTATGACACCCAAGCGATCACCCTGACGGAGTCGCATATTGTGGCTTTTGCAGGCATTACCGGCGATTTTTTTGATGTGCATATGGACGATACTTTCGCCCGGGAGCAGGGATTTCCGGGACGTATCGCCCATGGTTTATTGGGGCTGGCGCTTCTCGAGGGCTTGAAGACCCGCTCGGCCGTGCGATTGAGCGGCATCGCAACCCTGGGCTGGAACTGGACATTCTGCGCGCCGCTGCTGCCCGGCGATCGCATTTACGCCGAGATTACCGTGGTGAGCAAACGTCCGACCAAACGTGCCGACAGGGGCATTGTCACCTTTGGCCTGCGGATGATCAATCAGCATCAGGCTATCGTGCAACAGGGCGAGACCCTGTTGATGATGCGGCAATAATCCCGTCTAGTGCCGCCGGACGCGACGTCTTCATCCTGAAGCGCCGCCAGACTTCTGTTGCGCAAATTGCTGCTCCGTGTTTTGCTATCCCCCTGAAAAATGCTAAATATTCTGCCCACCTTCTCCGTTTAATTATATCGTGCAGAAAACGCCATCTCTTGTTGCAAGGCGCAGTGGCATTAGCTAGCCTCGAGAGGATTATGCCAAAACCAGAATACAGCCAGTGCCTGACAACCAGCAGCTCAATGCAGGAAAAGATCAAAGACATTACGCACAACTTGCTGATTGCCCATGGTTACCATAAAACCACCTTTGGCGTTATCGCTAAAGCCTTACAGATCACGACCACCAATATTCATTATCACTTCGGCAATAAAAATCATCTGGTGGAAATCGTAGTGCGGGAATATGTGGCCGAAGCCAAGAAAAATCACAGTATTATTTGGCTGGATACCACCACGCTGGAACAAAAGGTGGCCCAGGTGGTAGCGTACAATTATCGGCTATACCGCAAATATAATCCTGATGATAAAGGGAGGCATCCCTGGAGTTTAATAGGCCGATTGCTTCTTGAAAGCGATGTTCTGAGCGATGCCGCCTACCGTTCTCTTGCGTCGTTCACGCAGACCATGTATGACGTGATTAGCCAGGCGGTGGAGTATGCCTGGCAGCAGGGATAGTTGAAGACCGATACGCCGCGGCAGGACCTGGTGTTTCTGCTGACCAATCTGGTGGACAGCTCATCGGTATTTGCCCAGGATGCGGGAAGTTTTGCTCACCTGGAGCAATTCTTCACCACCTTCTCCCGGGTGGTGCTGTCGGTCTATACCCTCGAGCCGCACGGCAGCGACGCTAAACGTCCAGAATGAGGCCAGCGCCGGCGGCGGGCTTGCCGGACAACGCCGCTGTTAACCTGCCCGCTGCCCGACGGCGCGCCGCCCGTATTCGATCGCTATTTACCGAACATTTCCCGAATCCAATTCGCGACACCGTTACTGTCTTTTTATTCATCCTGCGACGGCGGATTTTGCTGCGGCTGTCCCGCCGGCGCGGCGGCGTCAGGCTGCTATTGCACCTGCGTCTGGGCCGGCTGGCACAGCGACTGTGGGTCGTCGGTCCACACCGGCAATGTGCGCATCGCGCTGCCGCTGTTGCAGACAAAATTCCCCGCGTAATCGATGGACATCTGACTGATACCCTCCGGCGGCGTCAAGTTCAGCGTCAACGGCGCCTGGTTTTCCAGATAACGGCGATACAGCGTCAATGCGCCGTTGGCGCCGGTCAATTTGGCAGGCCCGTTATTATCGCGACCGACCCAGGCGATAGAGACCTCTTTGCCGTCAATACCGGCGAACCAGCTATCGCGCAAATCGTTGGTGGTCCCGGTTTTCGCCGCCAGATGTGAAGACGGAAATTTCATCGACAGCGAGCGCGATGTCCCTCGCACCACAACCTGCTGCATCGCATACAGCGTCAGATACGCCGCCTGAGCGGGCACGACCCGCTCTGCCTGCGGGAAGCTTTGGTACAGCACGGCACCGTCTTCCCCTATCACCGATCGCACCGCTGACAGTGTGGCATGGTTACCGCCGCTGGCGATGGTCTGGAATTCCTGCGCCACTTCCATTGGCGTCAGGCTTATAGCGCCAAGCAACATCGACGGCACCGGGTTTAGTACCAAAGAGGGGATGCCCAGCTTCACCAGGGTCGCGGTAATACGATCAAGCCCCACCGACAGACCGAGGTTGACCGTCGGCACGTTAAGCGAGTTGGTCAAGGCATCCACTAACATGACCTTGCCGCGGAATTGCCGATCGTAGTTTTTGGGCGACCACAGGCTGCCGTTCGGCTGCTTAAGGGTAATCGGTTCATCGGCTATCCAGGTGTTGAGCCGATATTTATCCGGCTCGCTCAGGGCGGTCAGATAGGTGGCCGGTTTCGCCAGCGATCCCACCGAACGCCGCGCCTGCATAGCGCGATTGAATCCGGCAAACTGCGGCTCCGCGCCGCCTACCATCGCGCGCACTTCGCCGCTTAATCGATCGACCACCACCATCGCGGCCTCCAGATCCTTCACGCCACGGCCGGCGCGCAGGGCGGGGATGCCGACTTCAACCGCTTTTTCCGCCGCATCCTGCGACAGCGGGTCCAGCGTGGTGAAAATCTTGACGCCGGACAGATCATTAATTTTATCGCCCAGATTGCTTTGCAGCTCTTCGCGCACCATCTGCATGAAGGCCGGCTGGGGCGTCAATACCCCGCCGCGCGGCTGTACCCCCAGTGGGCGGGCGCTCAGCATATTATACAGCTCACCGTCGATAACCTGTTGGTTCTCCAACAGCTTCAGCACCAGATTGCGCCGTTCCAGCGCCAGTTTGGGATTGCGCCAGGGATTATACAGAGACGCCCCTTTCACCATCCCCACCAGCATCGCCTGCTGATCCAGACTAAGCTCATCCACCGGCCGACCGAAATAATACAGGCTGGCCAACGGAAAGCCGCGGATTTGATCGCTACCGCTCTGGCCGAGATACACCTCGTTCAGATACAACTCCAGGATGCGATCCTTGCTGTAGCGATAGTCGACGATCAGCGCCATATAAGCTTCATTGGCCTTACGCCACAGCGAGCGTTCATTGGTCAAAAACAGGTTTTTCACCAACTGCTGTGTCAGCGTGCTTCCTCCCTGCACCGCGCGTCCGGCAGTGATATTGGCCAGAAAAGCGCGGCCGATAGAGGAGAGACTGATACCATCATGCTGGTAGAAATGCCGGTCCTCGGTGGCAATCAGGGTATCCACCAGCAGGTCCGGAAAACCGGCGCGCGGCACGAACAGCCGCTGCTCACCCTTCGGCGATTGCAACATGGTAATCAGCCGCGGGTCGAGGCGGAAGAAACCAAAATTGCGCCCGGTGTCCTGATTCTTGATTTCCAGCAGCTGGTTTTTGGCAAAGGTCATGCAGGCGTGGATCTGGCCCTCCTTGCCGTCCGGGAAATCGAACGGCCGGCGCAGCAGCTCGATGCTGTTGCCGCGTACGGTGAATTCGCCCGGCCGGGTAATACGCGATACCTCGCGGTACTGCATGCCTTCCAGCAGCGTCGCCATGTCGCTGCGGCTGTAGGACATGCCAGGCTCCAGGTTCACCATGCGACCATAGACCGCCGCCGGGAGTTGCCAGACTTTGCCATCAATGCGGTGACGAACCTGAGCATCCAAATACACGCCATAGATCGCGATAACAACTACCAGCAGCAGCAAGATGCTAATAAGCCAGCTCAGCAGCCGGCGTTTTTTCCGCGGCGCGCCTCCCCTTCCCTTACGTGGCGGCATCAGGTACTCCTCTTCGTCTTCGTCATCATCCTGCCAACGGTCATCATAATCATCATCCCGCCTGCGGCGCGGTGCGGCCTTACGCGGGGCCTTGCGGCCTGACGGTCGTCCATGACGTCCGATAGGTTCACGGTCATCCCCAGACATCGTTTATTACTCTCCCAACTGCCGACGGCTAAACCGTCTACTTTGTTCCTACCCCGGCCGGGCCGAAAGCGGAAACCTCTGAATTTCCCGTTATTGCGGCTTACGGGTGCGCCGGGTGGGCAACGCCTGTGCCGGATCGTCCGGCCAGGGGTATTTTGGATAGCGCCCTTTCATCTTTTTTTGCACCTCGCGATAGGCGCCGCGCCAAAAAGCCGCCAAATCACGGGTGATCTGCAACGGCCGGTGGGCGGGCGACAGCAGCTCCAGGACGACCGCCACGCGCGGCGTCTGCTGCTCGCCGAACATCTCCTGCATGCGTACCGCCAGCACCGGCGGCTCGCCTTGCTGATAACGCAGCAGCAGCAGCGCCTCGACGAGATTGACGCGCGCATCGCGTACGCCGGACAGCGATGGTAGCAGCCAGAGGGGCAATGCGGCGAGTAATGCGTCATCATCAACCGCCGGCCAGCCGCTTTCCGGCAGCCATTCGGCTACGCACAGCAGGCGCCCCAAGCGTTCGCGCTGTACGACCCGCAGGCTACCTTTGTCCTGATCCCATTGCATGGCGGTGGTGCGACTGAACCAGGCGGGCCGGGGGCTATCAGCCACTCCTGTGCGCTCAACGCGTCGTCCGGCGCCAGCGCTGCCCCGGCGCCGCTGGCAAGCTGGTAGCGTCCATCGGCGTCGTAGCAGCGGGCGATGCGATCGCGAAAGCCCCAGGCCAGCAGCAAAGGGGCCAGATCGAGGTCCGGCCGTCCCTCGCCGCCTCCGCGTCGACTACGCAGTTGACGTGCGCGCGCCGTCCAGTGCGGCAACGGGCGGTGGAAATGGTCACGGATATCCGGCGAGCCGCTCTTGGGCGGCTCCTCGATCATGGCCGCCAGCAGCGCGGCGGTGGCGACGGCATCGGCCTCTTCGCCGGCGTGGTACAGCATCGCCCCCAGGCGCGGATCGCAGCCGTAGCCGGCCATGGCGCGGCCGGCAGGCGTCAGGTTCTGGCGGGCGTCGATGGCCCCCAACCGGGTCAGCGTATCAACCGCCGCCAGCGCCGGCGGGGCGTCCAGCCAGGTCAGCTGCCCGCTCTCGCGCACGCCCCATTGCAGCAGCTCCAGCCAGAATGGGGCCAAATCGGCGTAGGTGATTTCCGGCGCGTAATGATCCGGCGCACTCGCCCCCTGCTCCTGACTAAACAGATGTAGGCACACGCCCGCAGACAGCCGCCCGGCCCGGCCCGCGCGCTACGCCATCGACGCCTGACTGATGCGCCGGGTAAGCAGACGCGACAGCCCGCTGCGCGGTTCGAACTGCTCCACCCGCTCCAGACCGCTGTCCACCACCAGGCGGATGCCCTCGATGGTCAGGCTGGTTTCGGCGATATTGGTGGCCCGCACCACTTTGCGACGGCCCGCAAGGGCGGGATGGATTGCGCGCTGTTGGGCCTCCAGAGGCAGCGCGCCGTACAGCGGGCACAGCATGACGTCCGCTGCAACCCGCTCGCCGAGCAGCCCCTGCACCCGGTTGATTTCCGCCACGCCGGGCAGAAACAGCAGCAGCGAACCGGGCTGTTGCCGCAGGAGTTGCTGCACCGCGCCGGCGATCGCCTCCTCCGGTCGCGTCTGGGCCGGCAGCGCCTGATAGCGCCGTTCCACCGGATAGCTGCGTCCTTCAGAGCGAATCACCGGCGCCTCAGGCAACAGTTGACTCAGCCGACGGTCATCCAGGGTCGCGGACATGATCAGCCCCACCAGATCGTCACGCAGGCCGCGCTGCACATCCAGCAATAACGCCAGCGCCAGATCCGCCTGCAGGCTGAGCTCGTAAAATTCATCCAGGATCACTAGCGAGACGCAGTCGAGCGTCGTGTCCTGCTGCAGTTGACGGGTCAAAATGCCCTCGGTGACCACCTCCAGCCGGGTCGCCGGACCGCAGCGGCTCTCATTGCGCATCCGGTAGCCGACCGTCTGACCCAGACGCTCGCCCAACTGCTCCGTCAGCGGCAGCCAGGTAGATTTGCCAGCGCCGGTTGGCGCATGCAACATGACCTGCGCGGCTCTTTGCAAGGCGGCGAACACTTCATCAACCACGGCACTGACCGGTAATAACGCCACAACGTCTCCGCGAAAAGGTTAACATTCCAGGGCAGGCATTGTAGCATCGCTGCATCCTGGAACAATGATCGGTTCCGCCCCTGACGGCGTCAGGGGCGCCGCCTCTTGATGAAGAACCCGTTTATGCCTGCACCTCACACCCGCCGTCCCGTCGAAGCCTCTAGCGCGCCGCGCAGGAGCGGGCGCTCATCGCGGCAGCGGGTCGTCTGCGGCAGGCGACCAAACCGGTAGCGCTTCCGCCGGATACGCCGGGCTGGACAAACCACGTAAGCCGATTCAGTCTCTAGCTATCGGCGTTTGACAACGGTCGCGTGCGCTATACGCTGGTGCAGAACTGGCCCCTCCACCGCGATGCTCCACATTAAGGAAGGCCTTATGCTATTCGAGCCTGCTCTCAAACCCGCCCGACTGATACAACGTTATAAACGTTTTCTTGCCGATGTCGTCACCCCTGACGGCGAAGCATTAACCCTTCACTGCCCCAATACCGGCGCCATGACCGGCTGTGCTACCCCTGGCGATACCGTATGGTATTCCGCCTCGGATAACCGCAAACGACGTTATCCCCATAGTTGGGAACTAACTGAGACCGCCAGCGGTCAATGGATAGGTGTTAATACGCTGCACGCCAATACCCTGGTGGGGGAGGCGCTACGCGCTGGAACGATTCCAGAGCTGGCCGGATATGCGCATCTTCGCGGCGAAGTGCGATATGGCGCAGAGAACAGCAGGATAGATTGGTTATTATCGGCAGAAGGTCGCGCGGACTGCTATATTGAGGTGAAATCCGTGACGTTATTGCAACACCAGTCGGGTTATTTCCCGGATGCGGTCACGCTGCGCGGACAAAAACATTTACGAGAATTACAGGCAATGGCGGAAATGGGGTATCGTGCGGTGCTGTTTTTCGCCGTGCTGCATTCGGGTATCGACCGGGTGTCGCCAGCCCGCCACATTGACCCACACTATGCCGATCTGGTATTACAGGCTCAGCAGTATGGCGTAGAAGTCCTGTGCTATGGTTGTCAGTTATCCCGGCACGGCATGCGTATCCACACTCCGCTGCCGATAATTATTTCATAGGGCGGTTATCGGCAAAATGGCGTAAAATGCGTCAGTTTTCCAAAGTTTACCGTCGCGCTAAATACGCCTTTCCTGACACCCCTGTCAAGTAGGCGTTATGAATATTGCCAACCTTAACGTCATCTGCTATTTATAGCGGCCTGTTTTTCCCCCACGTTGGGGATCGCTAGTGCGTGTTAGAAGGAGAAGCACCATGCAAGAAGGGCAAAACCGTAAGACATCCTCCTTGAGCATTCTCGCCATCGCCGGGGTGGAACCATACCAGCAAAAGCCTGGTGAAGAGTACATGAATGAAGCCCAGCTTCTGCATTTCAAGCGCATTTTAGAAGCGTGGCGTAATCAGCTCAGAGATGAAGTCGGGCGTACCGTCTCACATATGCAGGACGAGGCCGCCAACTTCCCCGATCCGGTAGACCGTGCCGCACGGGAAGAAGAGTTCAGCCTTGAGCTGCGCAACCGTGACCGGGAGCGTAAACTTATCAAGAAAATCGAGAAAACCCTCAAGAAAGTAGAAGAAAATGATTTCGGCTTCTGCGAATCCTGTGGCGTGGAAATCGGTATTCGTCGCCTGGAAGCGCGGCCGACCGCCGATTTGTGCATTGACTGCAAAACCCTGGCTGAAATTCGCGAAAAGCAGATGGCAGGGTAAGAGTGAGCCCAGTTTACTGCGGTGTCGTTGACGGAAATTCATGACATCGCGGTAGCTGCTCGGTTACTCCTTCATCACCATCATGCCAGCCTCAGTTTCCTACATCGGACGTTTCGCTCCGTCGCCTTCCGGCGCGCTTCATTTTGGTTCTCTCGCCGCCGCCCTCGGCAGCTATTTGCAGGCGCGCGCATGTCGCGGCCAGTGGCGGGTGCGCATCGAAGATATCGACCCTCCACGGGAAGTCCACGGCGCCGCCGATACCCTGCTGCGCCAGTTACGCCATTATGGCCTGCACTGGGACGGTCCGGTCATGTATCAGTCGCAGCGGCATGAGGCGTATTTGGCCGCGCTGGTGACGCTGCACTGGCGCGGCCTCAGTTATTATTGCGACTGCACCCGCAGCCGTATCCAGAGCCTGGGCGGTCTCTACGACGGCCATTGCCGCGATCAACACCTGAGCGCCGCAGGGGCGGCTATCCGCCTGCGGCAAACCGCGCCGGTGTTTCATTTTCACGATAAATTGCGTGGCCGAATCGATGCCAGCCCGGTGCTGGCGCAGGAAGATTTTATCATCCGCCGCCGCGACGGGCTGTTCGCCTATAATCTGGCGGTGGTGGTGGTGGATGCCGCTACGGGCGTCACGGAGGTCGTGCGTGGCGCCGATCTCATCGCCCCAATTAGCGTTCTATCGTCAATTAGGTTATAAAGAACCTGACTATATTCATCTGTCGCCGTCAGGGCTGAAATTATCGAAATAAAATCACGCTCCGGCGCTGCCGATGAGCGACCCCCGACCGCTGCTGACGCAGGCGTTACAGTTGTTAAATCAGCTGCTACCGCCGCAGTGGCGCGCTATGCGCCTTGAGTGTATGTTAAACTGGGCGGTGGACCACTGGCAGCTTGATGCCGTGCCGTCCACGCCCGCCCCGTAAGGGACAAAACACCCACCCATTCTCAAACTTAGCGGGGTGAGCTATTATTAGCCGCGGTTTTAGGTTGTTCCTGTTTATTTGTTACTATTGAGGTGTACTATTTTTACCCGAGTAGCCAACTTCTGCCGTAAGATGCTCAATCGTGAAAGCGTGGAAACGGCACCCGAGGATATACGCCCTTTGACGATTATCCCGCGCGACCAGCACACCATCTCCCGTAAAGAGATCAGTGAAAACGCATTAAAGGTCCTTTACCGCCTGAACAAAGCGGGATACGTAGCCTACCTGGTCGGCGGTGGCGTGCGCGATCTGCTGCTGGGTAAAAAGCCCAAGGACTTCGACATCACCACCAGCGCGACCCCGGAGCAGATGCGTAAACTGTTCCGCAACTGCCGTCTGGTCGGCCGCCGTTTCCGGCTGGCTCACGTCATGTTCGGGCCCGAAATTATCGAAGTCGCCACCTTCCGCGGCCATCATCAGGTGCTGGAGCCGGAAGAAGGAGCGACGGGGGCAGCCCTGACCGGGCAAAACGGCATGCTGCTGCGCGACAATATTTTCGGTTCCATTGAAGAAGACGCCCAGCGCCGTGACTTTTCCGTGAACAGTCTCTATTACAGCGTGGCCGATTTCACCCTGCGCGACTATACCGGAGGGCTTAAAGATTTACAGGAAGGCACTATTCGCCTGATTGGCGATCCGGAAACCCGCTACCGGGAAGATCCGGTTCGCATGCTGCGCGCGGTGCGCTTTGCCGCCAAGCTGGACATGACCATCAGCCGCGAAACCGCCGAACCGATTCCCCGTTTGGCGGCGTTGCTGCACGACATTCCGCCCGCGCGGCTGTTTGAAGAAGCTCTCAAGCTGCTACAGGCGGGCTATGGTGAAGCCACTTACCACCTGCTGTGCGAATACCAGCTGTTCCAGCCGCTGTTTCCGCTGATTAGCCGTAACTTTACCGAGCACGGCGACAGCTATATGGAGCAGATGGTCATCCGCGTTCTGGCCAACACCGATCAGCGTTTGCGCAGCGATATGCGGGTCAATCCGGCCTTCTTGTTCGCCGCCATGTTGTGGTATCCGCTGCTGGAGCATGCGCAAAAACTGACCCAGGAGAGCGGCCTGTCCTATTTCGACGCGTTTTCTCTGGCGATGAACGACATCCTCGACAAACAATGTAGAACACTGGCCATCCCGAAACGATTAACCGCCCTGATGCGGGATATGTGGCAACTGCAGCTGCGGCTATCGCGCCGCCAGGGCAAGCGCGCCCATAAGCTGATGGAACATCCCAAGTTCCGCGCCTCCTATGATTTGCTGACGCTACGCGCCGAAGTCGAAAAGAACGCTGAATTACAGCGACTAAGCCGCTGGTGGGGTGAGTTTCAGGTCGCCGCGCCGCCGCGGCAAAAAAATATGCTTACCACCCTTGGCGATGAGGGTCCGACTCGTTCCCGTCCGCGCCGTCGGGCGCCCAATCGCGACAGCGCCTGATGGAGTGCGTCTGGCTGGCTCTTGGCAGCAATCTGGCGGAACCTCTACAGCAGGTAAGCGCCGCCCTCGTGGCGCTGGCGAGCCTGCCGCAAACCCGGTTGGTCGCCTGCTCATCCTATTATCGCAGTCGCCCGCTGGGCCCGCAGGATCAACCCGATTTCCTTAACGCCGTCGTGGCATTGAACACAACCTTGGCACCGGAAACGCTGCTCGATCACACCCAAGCGATCGAACTGCGCCAGGGACGTACGCGCAAGGCCGATCGCTTTGGGCCACGCACGCTGGATCTGGATATTTTGCTGTTCGGCGAGCGCATTATCGCTACCTCGCGTCTGACGGTACCGCATTACGACATGCACAACCGCGAGTTTATGCTCTATCCCCTCGCGGAGCTCGCCCCGGATCTTCAGTTTCCCAACGGCGTCCCGCTGGCTGAACGTCTGCGTCAGGTGCCGCGCAACGGCCTCACCTATTGGGATGAGGAGCACAGTTACCACCAGGACTGAGCGCTGCCGCCCGCACGCTGACGCCATGGCACACTAACGCCCGTGCGGCGGTCTCTGCCTTCTCTCGCCTCATGCCAGAGGCCACGTCGCGGCCCGCCCTCACGCGCCGGCCTCCGGGTTTCAGCACAAGGATGCATGTTCGCGCCTCCCCCACCTTCTCTCTCTGGCCGGCAGGGTAATAGCACCCGCGACGGGGTCATGTCAATGTCCCCCCCTTGTTTTGTGCGATAAACGCTATACCCCCGGCAAAGCTTCCATTAAAATAGGCTGCCATTCTTTAAGCTGACAGCGGACGCTCCCGCGGCACAGAGGTTACACACCATGACCACGATTTCTCATTTGCGCAAATGGAAACAGCAACAGCGCAAATTCACCTCCATTACCGCTTACGACGCCGCATTTGCCCGCCTGTTCGCCGAACAGGGGATTAAGGTGATGCTGGTGGGCGATTCTTTGGGCATGACCATGCAGGGCCATGACTCGACGCTGCCGGTCACCCTGGAGGATATGGTTTATCATACCCGCTGCGTGCGGCGCGGCGCGCCCTCGTGCCTGCTGCTGGCCGATCTGCCATTCATGAGCTACGCGACGCCGGCACAGACCTTTGAAAATGCGGCAGCGCTGATGCGCGCGGGCGCCAATATGGTCAAGCTTGAGGGCGGCGCATGGCTAGCCGATACCGTTAACGGTCTGACCGCGCGGGCGGTACCCGTCTGCGGCCACCTTGGCCTAACCCCGCAATCTGTGAATATCTTCGGCGGCTATAAAATTCAAGGGCGCGATGCGGTCGGCGCAGACCAGCTGCTGGCCGACGCACGGACGCTGGAACAGGCCGGCGCCCAGTTGCTGGTGCTGGAATGCGTACCGGTCGCGCTGGCGGAACGCGTAACGCATGAGCTGAGCATTCCGGTTATCGGCATTGGTGCCGGCGCCGTGACCGACGGCCAGATCCTGGTCATGCAGGATGCGCTCGGCATCACCGGCGATAGCGCACCCTCCTTCGCCAAAGATTTTCTGGCGGCAGGCGGGGATATTGCCGCCGCCGTACGCCGCTACGTGCAAGAGGTCGAAACCGGCCAGTTTCCCGCGGCCGAACATAGCTTTCAATGATGAAGGAGACTCCCGTGCTGATTATCGAAACGCCGCCAACACTGCGTCAGACGGTTAAACAGTGGAGTCAGGAGCATAAGCGTATCGCCCTGATCCCGACCATGGGAAATTTGCACGAAGGCCATATGGCGCTGATTGACGCCGGGCGCGCCCGCGCGGATAAAGTCGTGGTCAGCGTGTTCGTCAACCCGATGCAGTTCGACCGGCCGGAAGATCTTGCGGCCTACCCGCGAACGCTTCAGGAGGACTGCGAACAGCTAACAAGGCGCGGCGTGGACATGGTCTTCGCACCGGCGACGGGGGTAATCTACCCCGACGATCTCGCCAGTCAGACCTTTGTCGATGTGCCCCGTTTCGCCAATATCCTGGAAGGTGAAAGCCGGCCGGGCCATTTCCGCGGCGTCGCCACCATTGTCAGCAAGCTGTTTAATCTGGTTCAGCCGGACGTGGCCTGCTTCGGCGAAAAGGACTTTCAGCAACTGGCGTTTATTCGTCAACTGGTGCGCGACATGAGCTATGATATCGAGATTATCGGCGTACCAACGGTGCGCGCCGCCGATGGGCTGGCGCTCAGTTCGCGCAACGGTTATCTGAGCGCCGAGGAGCGCCGCCTGGCGCCGCAGCTCAATCAGGTGCTCATGCGGCTGGTGGCGCAGTTGCGCGAAGGCGAACGCCACATTGATGGGTTGCTGACCTCAGCGACGGAACAACTGCTTCAGGCCGGGCTCAGGCCGGATACATTGGTCATTCGCGACGCGCAGACCCTGCAGCCGCTGACGGTCGACAGTCGGCGAGCGGTGGTGTTATTCACCGCCTGGCTGGGTAAGGCCCGGCTGATTGATAATGCGCAAGTGGATCTCATTTCATAACGGTTAAAAGGCTTAAGCTCATGCAACGCACGATGTTACGAGGCAAGCTACACCGGGTGCACGTCACCCAGGTGGATCTCCATTACGAAGGTTCCTGCGCTATCGATCAGGACTTTCTGGATGCAGCGGGTATCCTGGAGTATGAAGCGATTGATATTTATAACGTCGACAACGGTCAGCGCTTCTCTACCTACGCAATTGCCGCCGAACGCGGCTCGCGCATCATCTCGGTCAACGGCGCGGCCGCGCGCTGCGCCTGCGTCGGCGATTTATTGATTATTTGCGCCTATGTGCAAATGCCGGACGAAGAGGCGCGACATCACGCACCCCGGGTGGCCTATTTCGACCAACACAATCAGCTACAGCGCACCGCCAAAGCACTGCCGGTGCAGATGGCCTGAACCATCCGCGCCAAACCCCACAGGCAGCGTTACCCAGCGGTACGGCGCGCCAAGGGCCGCAGGGAGAGACTGCCTGAGTTCTGGCACCCGCGGGCCGCGGGTGAATTTACGCCCGCGCCCGTTCCCTATCGTGGTGGCCCAACCGGCCAGCCCGCGCTGAAACAGGATTAAGCCGCAACACGCCACGGCGCGGCGCTAGCGCCGCCAGTCAGGCTAGGTGCGCAAACCGCGTCCGCGCTGGATAAGCGTCCAGCACAGCAGATAAAACACCAAGATAAAAGCCACCAGCACTGCAAGCGTAAGCGTAAGCGGCACGTCGCTGATGCTCAAGAAGCCATAGCGGAAGCCGCTAATCATATACACCACCGGGTTCAAGCGCGACACCACCTGCCAGAACGGCGGCAGCAGCGTTAACGAATAGAACACGCCGCCCAGATAGGTCAGCGGTGTAAGCACGAAGGTGGGAACAATGCTGATGTCATCAAAGCTTTTGGCAAAGACCGCATTAAGCAAACCCGCCAGCGAAAACAGCACCGCGGTCAATATCAGTGCCAGCACGACCATCCACCAGGAGTGGACCTGGAGCGGCATGAAGAACAACGATACCGCCGTCACCAGAATGCCAACGCAAATCGCGCGCGCCACGCCGCCGCCCACATACCCCGCAATGATCACATGGGTAGGCACCGGCGCCACCAACAGTTCTTCGATGTTGCGCTGAAACTTGGCGCTGAAGAACGATGACGCGACGTTAGTGTAGGCGTTGGTGATCACCGCCATCATAATCAGGCCCGGCACGATGAACTGCATGTACGAAAAGCCGTGCATGGCACCAATCTGCGATCCGATGAGATTGCCGAAAATGATAAAATACAGCGTCATGGTAATGACCGGCGGCACCAGGGTTTGCACCCAGATCCGTGCGAACCGGTTAATTTCTTTACGTAATATGCTTTTAAATGCGACCCAATACAGCTGCATCATGCCCGTTGACCCCTTGCTTTGCCGTCCGTGACCAATGACACGAATAATTCCTCCAGGCGGTTGGCCTTATTGCGCATACTCAACACCTGTACCCCCTGTGCGCTTAGCTGACTGAACAGGCTATTAAGTCCCTGTTCGCGCATCACTTCCACCTCCAGCGTACTGGTATCAAGCAGCTGGCTGCGATACCCGTTCAGCTGCGGCAGCGCGCTTTTCGCCGCCAAATCCAGTATGAAGGTCTCGGATTTCATCTTTGACAGCAGCTCGCGCATAGACGTATTTTCCATCAGTCGGCCGTGCTGGATAATGCCGATATGCCGACAAAGCATCTCCGCCTCTTCCAGGTAATGCGTCGTTAATATAATCGTGGTGCCGCTGTTGTTCAGATCGCGCAAAAAAACCCACATGGAACGGCGCAGCTCGATATCGACGCCGGCGGTGGGTTCATCCAGGATCAGAAGCTTCGGCTCATGCATCAGCGCGCGCGCGATCATCAGCCGGCGCTTCATGCCGCCGGAGAGCATGCGGGCGCGCTCGTCGCGTTTGTCCCACAGATCCAGCTGGCGCAGATATTTTTCCGCGCGGGCCGCAGCCTGCTTGCGCTCCACGCCGTAGTAGCCGGCCTGGTGTACCACGATTTGATAGATAGTTTCAAACGGGTTGAAATTAAATTCCTGCGGCACCAGACCCAGCTGGCGTTTCGCATTGACAATGTCCTTATCGGTATCGTAGCCGAACACCCGCACTTTACCGGCGCTCTTGTTCACCAGAGCGCTGATAATGCCGATGGTGGTGGATTTTCCCGCCCCGTTGGGGCCAAGTAGCGCATAGAAATCGCCGGCTTCCACATTCAGATCGATCCCTTTCAGAGCCTGTACGCCTCCTGCGTAGGTCTTGGTCAACTGCTCCAACTCCAATGCATATGTCATTTGTGACCGGTTACCTTATTCTAAACGGTTTTCAGGAACTGATTTTAAAACACCAGCGCTTGGCCTATATTAGCGCATCGCATTACGACAGTTACGGGCTATTAACATCTATGAAAGACATTTCAACCCTTATCAGTAACAACAAGGACTGGTCCAAGCTTCTGCATGAAGAGGACCCGGGATTCTTTGAGCGGCTGTCGCTGGCGCAGAAACCACGTTTTCTGTGGATTGGCTGTTCTGACAGCCGCGTCCCGGCGGAAAGATTGACCGGGCTGGAGCCCGGTGAGCTGTTTGTGCATCGCAACGTCGCCAATCTGGTTATCCATACCGATCTCAATTGTCTGTCGGTGGTGCAATATGCGGTCGACGTGCTAGAGGTCGAGCATATTATCATTTGCGGCCACTACGGCTGCGGCGGCATTCAGGCGGCCATTGACAATCCCGAGCTGGGGCTTATCGACAACTGGCTGCTACATATCCGTGATTTGTGGTACAAGCATAGCTCACTGCTGGGCGAGCTTCATCCCGAAGACCGCGCCAACATCCTGAGCGAGATTAACGTGATTGAACAGGTATATAACCTGGGACACTCGACTATTATGCGCTCTGCCTGGAAACGGGGCCAGAAGGTCACTATTCACGGTTGGGTGTATGCCCTGCACGACGGACTGCTCCGCGATCTGGAAATTACCGCCACCAGCCGCGAGACACTGGAACAGCGTTATCGTCAGGGGATGGCCACCCTGCTACAGCGCTACGGCAGTTAATTCGACGGACGTTCACTTTGGCAACGGCTGTTCTTGTTGACCGACCTGCCTGCGCCTGATGTGCGTTTAACCGATCGGCGTCCACTTAGTCGCCAGTGATCCGGTTACTGCTGCGGCCAACGGCCTCAGGACATTTCCAATCCATTTCCGGCGGTTTTGTACAGTATAGACGATCTGCACACGCGGTCTTTAACCGCACAAGCCCTGCCGTGGGTAGAGTATGACCTCGCCGAGATCGACATCGGCAGTGCGGCCGACGGTTCTTGCTGGAGTGGTGATGATAAGGCTCGTCGTATTCTGGAATATACGCAGCGTTTTTCAATATGCCGCCGTCTATCCCGCAGAAAGCCCCACTGGTAAGGGTTTCGCTTATTTCCCTTTGCCCCGGCAAATAAATCGAGCGTTAGTGCAGCTTGACGGGTCGTTCACATGATGGTCATTCCTCTTTGAGCGTGGTGCTCACAGTTATTCACGTTGACGTTTTATTCATATATTTGTGTTATAAAACCATTCACTTGACTGGCTGAAAATGTTCTTAACTCATAGAGAGGTCTATCAATGATATGTAAACACAACGCCCGATATTTTAAACACGGCCGGCCCGAAAAATAGAGTTTCAGCTACACCACCTGGCATCCCTGATGCCGATAAGGGTAGACAATACGCCTGTCGATTTAAACACAGCGGCACCAAACAAAAAAAACATTAATGACCTACCACCTGAAATGCTCGAACATATATTTAACTATATCGGTAACGACAAGTTCAACGTGCGCTTAACGTGCCATGCTTTCAACGATGTTGTAGAAAGAACACTTAATGAATATGAATTATTCAAGATTGCATATAGTGAATTGCTTCTTAAATCAAGTTTTGATTCAAGATTAATTAATGATTTAATAAAACAAAGCGAAGAGGAAAAGCGTTTTGTCCTGAAAAATTGTCAAGTTCTGCATAAAGCAGGATTTGATATGAGCCACATATTAACGCTTGACAAAAAAGACGATAAAACTCAGCCCAGTCTTTTTTATTAGATCATTTCAAAGTGCTACATGATATGGAGGCTAGCATGGAGTATATTTATCACCTTGCCACCAACCCCCCCCACGGACACAGACGTTTTTGGTTGAAAATGGAAACGCACTGCTTAAAATGGGTTTCAGTCTGTTTCACACGCACACCCTGTCGTAAAAAAGCGATGAAGTGCATAATTTTATTTTAAACAATTTTTATCATCTGCATGACGCTGGACTGGATCTTGTCCATATCGAAAACCTTGCTGGACGAGACGTCCGTGAACAGAATTTTGTCATGAAACACGTTAAATACCTTCGTGATGAAGGCATTAGCGTGATCCTTATCTTTTCACTGTCTACTCAAAAAAGGAAAATACAGGATTTCATAATCAAAAACATTAAGCACCTGCGTGAAGAGGGGCTTGACACGGAATATATTTTTACTTTTGCTCGTCTGGAAGAGAAAGCGCGGAATTTTCTATTAGCAGAACGAGGTAAAGAGCTGGGTAAAGACTTTAGCAAATTAAAATCAAACCATTAACACACTGTTGCCAATACCATTTCGTGGGCCGTTTCATCGCCACTGACCGGAGATCGTGAAGAAGTCTGCTTCTGCTCACTCATTAGCCTAGACTATGAAGAGAGGTTTCTGAGAGTGTTTATTTATGCGAGGCTTCATTGCGTAATAGAGAATCATGCTTTTCTTAAGGTCGATTTGGCATAAACAGCTCACGTAAATAATGATTTCTACTAAGAATCGACATTCTGATAATATTTTAAGGGTGGTAACAGCCCTCCTCCTGTAATAACAACATAAAATCTCATTATGCCATAAAGTCTCAGTGGTGGTTGTATTGGCCCCGCCCCGGCCATCCAGCAGGGCGCGTGACGTAAAGCGAACTGCCTTCAATCCCGGTTTCCCCTTCCAGAACACACGTTTTCCTGGCCCGCACTCCGGTCAACGATGGCAAATACCGTGGCCGCCTATATCAGGTGTGCCGACCCCACAATCTCTGTGGACGCTCTTGCCCGGCGGCCAATCTGACTGGATGACAAAGCGGTTTAGGCAGATTCTGTAGCCGTCACGACTTTGCCGACATAGGGTAAATACCGGTAATGCTGGGCATAATCGATACCGTAGCCGACGACAAACTCATCGGGAATGGTAAATCCCACCCACTCCACCGTTACCTTGACTTCCCGGCGGTCTGGTTTATCGAGCAGTGTGCAAATGGCGAGGGATTTTGGCTGGCGCAAGGCGAGGATCTCGCGCACCCGGCTCAGGGTATTGCCGGAATCGATGATATCTTCGACAATCAACACGTCCTTGCCGCGGATATCCTCGTCCAAATCTTTCAGGATTTTTACGTCGCTGCTTGAGCTCATACCACTGCCGTAACTGGAGGCAGTCATAAAATCCACTTCGTGGGACACGGTGACAACGCGGCACAAATCCGCCATAAACATGAATGACCCCCGCAACAGGCCGACCAGGATCATTTCGCTGTTGCTATCGCGATAATGCTCACTAATGGATTGCCCCAGTTCGGCAATACGCTTGGCGATGTCCTGTTCGGAGATCATGACTTCCACGTGATGTTTCATAAATTACCTATACCACTTATGTTAATCAGTCAAAACCATTACGACCGTGAATGAAAAGCTGTCAATGAGATGCCGACTGACCGCAGACACATCGCGCCATCAGGTACCCGCTTCGCACCTCTTAAGGCGGGGGATTATATCAGGGAAGCAACTGTCTTGAACGATAAAATTATAGAGAAACGTGATGGTACGATTCATCCCACTCTTCGTTCTTTCTGAGCATCGCGTTCAGGATAGTCAGAAGTTTACGCATACAGGCAACCAGCGCGACTTTTTTGGCTTTTCCCGCTGCAAGTAGCCGAGTATAAAATGCTTTTATCACCGGATTAAAGCAACAAGTGCGGCGATATAAAGCGCTGTTCGGACTCCGCCCCTTCCGCCAAAGATGGTTCGCCGACCCCACATGGTACCCGAGTCCCAGTTTATGGGAGCAACACCTACAAGCGCGCTGATGGCTCGTCTCGAGAGGCTACCCAGGTCGGAAACCTCCGCCAGCAACGCTGCAACCGTCATCGTACCAACCCCTTTAATACTGCTCAGTCTGGCAGCCAGCGCTTTGATGATGATATTGATACTTTTCCTGCTCTGTGGATGAACGGGATAAAGACGGTTACGCTCAGCAATCAACATCGCTGTTAGCTGGCGTCGGCGCACTACCATCGCAGCAAGAACCTGACGCTCCGCATCCAGCATGGCACGGATAAAGCGTTCCCGCCCTGGATGTCGATTAGTGACCTCCGCCATTTGTGCAAGCACCCGTGCATTAATACGGTCCGTTTTTGCCAGATAGCCCATAGTGCGGGCAAAGTCACGAGCCTGTCTGGGATTGACCACCGCGACGTCAAAGCCTTCAGCCTGAAACAAGCAGGCCACGGCAGCTTCAAGTCCACCAGTGGCCTCTATCAGAACCAACACCACCGGATACTTTCTCAGTTCATCAGTAATAGCATCAAAACCGTCCGTCAGAGTCATTACTGACCGTAAACTGAGCAATATCACTGCTGGCAGCAATGTCCAGTGTCGCTTTAAAAACATCAATTCCCACAAAAAGTGGATTTGGCAGACTCATTATTACCCATCCTTGCAAATACGTTATGGAGTACGGACAACTGTTCAGGTTTCAGATGAGTGGCTCAGTATAGGCGTCATTAGCTTCTCTACGGGCTATAAACCCTGGGATGAATCAGACTACATACACCTTGCCAAATCTATTCGTCACTATGCTAACTAAATTTCAAGATACAAGGATGTCGGATGGGGTGAAAGCATGAAAACAAAGCGACATATCTGGCCGCTGAGCGGTGTTATCGCTACCCCTCCCCCTCCAGGCCAGGTTGGCACCAGCGTACAGACAAGGGAGTATCCATTACGAAGACGATAAGCACGGACGGGAAGCGAACAACCGCCATCATAGCGGGGGAAGAAAAGCGCGCCATTGCTAACGTGGCGGGACGGCAGATAGCCGCTGGCCCTAGCCGCAGCCGTCCATGATTCTAGGCCAGTGCGAGCTTGACGTCATACCGGCTGGCATGACCGTCAGTCTTATTGAATTTTGCCCGTAACAGGGGCTCAATAGTGTTTAACATGGCGCGGATCGTCTCTTGTGAGAGACCCCGGTTTTCCCAGACCTGCACCATGCACCAAATAAAGACGTCGACCCGCTGTGGCGCCGCGTCTTTTCTTTTGTTAGCCAGCGCAAAAACCGCCTCATCATCGCTGAGACCGCACTCCCGCGAGATGGTCTGCCAGGGCAATCCCTGCGCCACCTTCTCCCCGGCCGGCCCGTTATCAACCGCGATCCGTACCGCGTTGGTTTTCGTGATGCCCAGCGCGTCAGCGACCGCCCGGCAGGATTCACCTTTGATAACCCTATCAGCGGCCGCGCTCTTTACCGAAATCATCTCTAGAGCGAAGGCAGCCTGGGCATCGCTAATAGCACATTCTTCGGCAATCACCCGGCATGAATCGCCCTGCCGCGCGCGATGACCTGAGGCTCCTTCCACCGCCAGCAATTGCAGCTCAAGCTGCTCCTCAGGCAGGTCAATGCCGTAGCTTTCGCCTATGCTGCGACACGATTGCCCCTCTTTGACGCCTTCGCCCGCCGGACCGTTGACGGCAAGCAATTCTAGCGCGATAAGCGCATCTCTCCTGTCGATTCCGAAGGCGCTGGCGACCTCCTCCTGGCAAGGACTCCCCTCTTCAACGCTTTGCACGGCCACGCTTTCGACGGCAATCAACTGCAGGTCCTTTAACCGTCAGCATCTCCAGGGCCAATCGCGGGGCGGAATGGAGAATCTCGAGCGCATCCGCAATGGTTTTACAGGTTTGTCCGTCCGCGACCCCCTTGACGCTAGGCCCCATAACTGCGCTGAGTTCAAGACCGCATTGCACCAGTTCATCCGTAATCCCATGCTCCTTTGCGACCTTGTGGCAACCTTCGGCCATTTTGACTCTCGCCTGCGCAATACTCACCACCAGCAATGGGGCAGTTTGATAAGGTATAGAGCACAATGTTTGACCAAAAGCAGCCAGGAGCTGCGGCGCTATTTCTGCCGGCGCCGCCAGAATGGCGCTATGCAGATTTTTAATCTTCACAAAATCATTCGCCAATGAACGACAGGAGCATTTTGGGCGAATTGTCGGTGGGGGAACCCTCCACCTCTCAGCGCTATTCCCGACGTGTAAAATCTTCTGAATTATACGGTGATCGTCGGCGTCGAGGTTTACTTTCAAAGACAGCATCTTTTTGACGCACTGAAACTGGTTATCTAATTCTGCATAACTTGTGATTGGCATTTTCCTCTCCTGTGTACAGGTTATTTCCACCAAGACAGCCCCTTGAAGAATATATTGCATTCATTCATGGGGCGTAAAATGTGTAATCCCGCTTGATGCCGCCACGCCGCACCTAATGCTTATATGACCGTCAGCGTATAATAGCCAAACTTACGCTTTATTCTCGTCACCCACCCCATCCCATAATTAGTGTTTTTTGGCTATAACGTTCAGAAAAATATAGATTACAACGCGCGCGTCAAGCCCTCTTCAGGCAATGATGTTTGAATCAATTTGCGTTAAGCAACACCAGCCAGGCTGTTACGGCGGGATACTCACTGCTAGCCTTTATAAAATAATCTTCTGTCCGTTTAAAAAAATCTTGTTGCCAGTATATATCTGCCTTCCACCAAGAGCAGACGTCGTTAATAATTCTGAGGTCTGGCAAAGGGGTAATCCTGCCGGGCCGGGCACGAGGCTATATTATTCAACCGGCGACGTGTCATTATCTTCGCGATAACAAACGGGGCAAGACGCTGTCCGGCCTGTAAACTCTATTTATCACACCCTGCCAAATTATCTTAAGCCAACGTCGACCTGAACAAGAAACACCTGTTTTTGACGATAAGAAAGGGGCGGCAATGACCGACATACTAAATTAGTGTTTTATTAATATAATATTAGTTATAAAATAGATGTTATATCCCTGATTGCAAATACGGCCTCAGGTACTTTCGCTTCACGCCCAACGCTTCAATGCCCGTTACCAACGCGAATGGGCAGCTCACCGGTCTGTGCTGACGGCATAATAACGTTAATCAGACTGAGCCAGGCGCAAAGCAGATTCAGTAACCCGAGGCGCCGACAAGGCAACGAAACGGCGGCCCTGTCGAGGATGACGCGTTCCGGGTATTGGGTTAAGGATTGTCACCGTGCTTGACGGGAGAGGCTGAGATGGTGGTAGTGTAGCTAGTTAACGGTGTGACTGGTTGGCGGTGTGGCAGGGAGGCAAGACAGTTGCATTATCCTGTTCCATACTAAGGAGATGCGGTCCTGCGGCCAAAAAAACTGAAGGCGTCCATCCTGAAATATGATAACGTCAAAGTATAACTATCGAATTGAGTTTCACTATGAAAAACACCGTATTGGTGATGCATTTTATTAGCATGCTATTGATTTCCAGCGCTGCGCAGGCGCTGACGGAGAATGAAGCAGAAGACATGGCCTACTTGACGGCGGTATTTGTCTATCTTAAGAATAACTGCGGTTACGCGGATATGCCCAATGAACAAATTCGCCGCGCCATTTTAATTTTTGCCCAGCAAAACCGCTGGGATCTGAGCAACTATGCCGCCTACGATATGCGTACGCTGGGTGAAGACAGCTACCGCGACCTGAGCGGCATCCCCTTACCGTCGGCGAAAAAATGCGAATCGCTGGCGACTAACTCTCTTGGTTTGCTCGCCTATACCAAATAATACGCTCTCCTAGCCCCTGTGCACGAAATTTAACCGTGCAACGGCGGGCAGAGTTAGCTATCATATTGCGCTGTTTTTTCATGGCGGACTTGCCAAGGAGCAGCCAGACATGTCCCATCAAGAAACCTGGCACGAAACGTTACACGATCATTTCGGCCAATATTTTACTGTGGATAATCTTCTGTACCGGGATACAACCGGCCAGCAGGATTTGGTGATATTTGAAAACGCCGCGCTCGGCCGCGTCATGGCGTTGGACGGCGTGGTGCAGACCACCGAGCGTGATGAGTTTATTTACCATGAAATGATGGCTCATGTACCGCTTATCGCGCATGGCGGTGCCAAAAAAGTGCTGATCATCGGCGGCGGCGACGGCGGTATGCTACGCGAAGTCAGCCGGCATCCCGGCGTTGAACAGATAACGATGGTTGAAATCGATGCCGGCGTAGTGACGTTCTGCAAGCAATACCTGCCGCGCCACAACGCCGGCGCGTTTGACGATCCGCGCTTCAAGCTGGTGATCGCTGACGGGGTGAACTTTGTTTCCCAAAGCAGTGAGAAATTTGATGTCATCATTTCCGACTGCACCGACCCTATCGGGCCGGGAGAAAGCCTATTTACCTCTAATTTTTATCAAGACTGCGCACGCTGTCTCAATGAGGGCGGCATTTTCGTCGCGCAGAACGGCGTGTGTTTTTTACAGCAGGATGAAGTGGTAAACAGCCATCGTAAACTTGGTCACTATTTTAGCGACATCAGTTTTTATCAGGCGGCGGTGCCGACCTATTATGGCGGCATCATGACCTTCGCCTGGGCGAGCCAGAATCCGGCGCTACGCCAGCTCGACACGGCGACCCTGGCGGCTCGTATCGACGAGACCGCGCTAACCTGCCGCTATTACAATGCGGCGATCCATCACGGCAGCTTCGCCCTGCCGCAATATTTGCTGAATGCCTTATCAGCCTCCCGCTGAAACGGTATCCATAAGGGGGTGAACCAAATTGCAGAAGCTAAAACTACACGGCTTTAATAACCTGACCAAGAGCCTGAGTTTTTGTATTTACGATATTTGCTATGCCAAAACGGCGGACGACCGTGACGGCTATATCACCTACATTGACGAACAATATAACGCCAATCGTCTGACGGAAATTCTCAGCGAAACCTGCTCCATGATAGGCGCCAATATCCTGAATATCGCCCGCCAGGACTACGAGCCGCAGGGTGCGAGCGTGACCATACTGGTGAGTGAGGAGCCGGTTGATCCGGGCAGCATTGACACGTCTGAACACCCTGGCCCGCTGCCGGAGTCGGTAGTGGCACATCTGGATAAAAGCCATATTTGCGTGCATACTTACCCGGAAAGCCATCCCGAGGGCGGTCTGTGCACCTTCCGCGCCGATATTGAGGTATCGACGTGCGGCGTCATTTCCCCGCTAAAAGCGCTCAATTACCTGATCCATCAGTTGGAGTCGGATATTGTCACCATGGATTACCGCGTGCGCGGCTTCACCCGCGATATCAACGGGGTAAAACATTACATTGATCATGAAATCAATTCGATTCAGAATTTCATGTCGAAAGATATGAAAGCGCTCTATCACATGATGGATGTGAATGTGTATCAGGAAAATATTTTTCATACCAAGATAATGCTGAAAGATTTTGATCTGAAACATTATCTGTTCAATGCCCGACCGGACGATCTCAGCGCCGAGGAGCGTAAAGCGATTACCGACTTACTCTATAAAGAGATGCAGGAAATCTATTACGGCCGCAACTTGCCGGTGCTGTAACCCCCCGCCGCTGCCAGCGTCCTGGTCTTCTACCCTGGTGGGGATCAGGGTCGGCTATCCCGGTGATATGCCTGCCGCCCTGAGCGGGTGCAAAAGGGGATACGCCGGGGCATAGCCTTTTGCCGCTAAGGGGACCAAAAGCGATTATCCCGGCAGTAAAGCTTCCGCCCTCTAGAGGACTAAAAGCGGTTGTCCCGCGGCGGTGCTCCAGGCCCGAGCGGAGGTAAGCATGGCGTGCGCCGGTACGCGGTAGCGATGAGCGGCGACAACGGGCGACGTCGCGTTCAATATAATACTATCGGCCGCACTGCCGTTATTCCCCACGCTTCATCCGCCGGTTTGGATAAACTAGCGATACCGGCTTATAGCATCAGCAGAAAATCGTCGCTGCCGCACAGCGACAGGCTTTCTTCATTGTAATAACTCGCCCCTCCTCCAGCGCGTCAAAGGCCACCGACATGCCGTTGGCGCGGACTATCACCTCTTCGGCGTCAATAAGCAGGGTAAATTCATGGCCGATGGCTTCATGGCCCATGGAGAATTTGACAATCACCTGGCCGGTAACATCGCGGAGGAATTCGTAATCCATTGTAGCTGTCCACCCCGCAAGAGGCGCAATGCCGCATCCGTTTAAAACACGACGGTGGAAGATAAGGGGAGTTTACGAGCTTTTTCTTCGTCAGCCAAAACCGGATAGCGGGAACAATCCACAGCTGGCTCCGCAGCACATCGCGTGCCACGTCCATCCTCAAAAAAATGCCAGTCAGCAACGACGGGCGGTGGAGGAGTAGCCGAAGCGGTCGGCAGAGAACGCCGCCGACCAGAGACGCGTCAGACCACGGTTTGAAAAATGACCTGATCGGCTTTATCGGTATATTCACTGAGGCGGTCGAAATTCAGGTAACGGTAGGTATCCACCGCCGTCTGATCCACCATCGCCATCGCCTGCAGATACTCCTCTACCGTCGGCAAGCGGCCCAGCAGCGAGGTGACCGCCGCCAGCTCTGCGGAAGCCAGATATACGTCGGCGCCGTTGCCCAGACGGTTGGGGAAGTTACGGGTCGAGGTAGACACCACCGTGGCACCATCCGTTACCCTCGCCTGGTTACCCATGCACAGCGAGCAGCCCGGGATTTCCATGCGAGCACCGCTCTTGCTAAATACGCTATAGTAACCTTCCTCGGTGAGCTGAGCGGCGTCCATTTTGGTCGGCGGCGCAACCCACAGGCGGGTCGGCAGCTGGCCCTTGTGGCTGTCCAGCAATTTGCCCGCAGCACGGAAGTGGCCGATATTCGTCATGCAGGAGCCGATGAAGACCTCATCGATTTTGCTGCCGGCGACATCCGACAGCAGACGGGCATCATCCGGATCGTTCGGAGCGCATAAAATAGGCTCGTTGATCTCGGCCAGATTGATATCGATGACCGCGGCGTATTCGGCATCCGCATCCGCCGCCAGAAGCGAGGGATTGGCCAGCCAGCTTTCCATGTCTTTAACACGCCGTTCCAGCGTGCGACGATCGCCATAACCTTCCGAAATCATCCATTTCAGCAGCACGATATTGGAATTCAGATATTCGGTAATCGGCGCCTGGTCAAGCTTGATGGTACAACCAGCGGCAGAGCGCTCCGCCGAGGCGTCGGCCAATTCAAACGCCTGTTCCACTTTCAGCTCCGGCAGCCCTTCGATCTCCAGGATGCGGCCGGAGAAAATGTTCTTCTTGCCCTTTTTCTCGACCGTTAGCAGCCCCTGCTTGATGGCGTAATACGGAATCGCATGCACTAAATCGCGCAGGGTGATGCCCGGCTGCATGGTGCCTTTGAAACGCACCAGCAGCGATTCGGGCATGTCCAGCGGCATCACGCCGGTCGCGGCGGCGAAGGCGACCAGACCGGATCCTGCCGGGAACGAGATGCCGATCGGGAAGCGAGTGTGGGAGTCCCCACCGGTGCCAACGGTATCAGGCAGCAGCATACGGTTTAGCCAAGAGTGGATGATCCCGTCGCCCGGGCGCAGAGAGACGCCGCCGCGATTCATGATGAAGTCCGGCAGGGTATGATGGGTCTGCACGTCAACCGGCTTCGGATAGGCAGCAGTATGGCAGAACGACTGCATAACCAGATCAGCGGAAAAGCCCAGGCACGCCAGATCTTTCAATTCATCGCGGGTCATGGGGCCAGTGGTGTCCTGTGAACCCACCGAGGTCATTTTCGGCTCGCAATATTGTCCCGGACGCACGCCCGGTACACCGCAGGCGCGGCCGACCATTTTCTGCGCCAGAGTGTAGCCTTTGTCGCTGGCGGCAACATCCCGCGCGTGGCGGAAGATGGTGCTGGAGGAAAGTCCCAGTGATTCGCGCGCGCGCGCGGTCAGACCACGACCGATAATGAGCGGAATACGGCCGCCGGCGCGTACTTCGTCCACCAGCACGTCCGTTTTCAGGGCAAAATTGGCCAGCAGCGCGCCGGTATCATGATGACGTATTTCACCCGCAAAGGGATAGATATCGATGACGTCGCCCATATTCAAATCGGAAACATCGACTTCGATCGGCAGAGCGCCGGCATCTTCCATGGTGTTGAAGAAAATCGGCGCGATTTTGCTGCCCAGCACTATCCCACCGCCGCGTTTGTTAGGCACAAAGGGAATATCATCCCCCATGAACCACAGCACCGAGTTGGTGGCGGATTTACGCGAGGAACCGGTCCCCACCACATCGCCAACGTAGGCCAACGGGAAACCCTTGCCGTTCAGCGCTTCGATCTGCTGAATGGGGCCCACGTTGCCGGGCTGATCGGGGATAATGCCGTCACGGGCGTTCTTCAGCATCGCCAGGGCATGCAGTGGAATATCCGGCCGCGACCAGGCGTCGGGCGCCGGCGACAGGTCATCGGTATTGGTTTCGCCGGTGACCTTGAACACGGTCACGGTCATTTTTTCCGCCAGTGGCGGTCGTGATAAGAACCATTCCGCTTCGGCCCAGGACGTCATGACCTCTTGGGCATGCGCATTGCCGGCCCGGGCTTTTTCTTCCACGTCGTAGAAATTGTCGAACATCAGCAGCATGGACTTCAGCGCGCGCGCGGCGAGCGGCGCCAACGCGTCATTATCCAGCGCGTCCACCAGCGGCGAAATGTTGTAGCCGCCTTGCATGGTGCCCAGCAATTCAATGGCCTTTTCCGCCATCACCAGAGGAGAATGCGCCTCGCCCTTGGCAACGGCCGCGAGGAAACCCGCTTTAACGTAAGCCGCTTCGTCCACACCTGGCGGGACACGATTGGTCAGCAGGTCCAGCAGATAGGCTTCTTCACCCGCCGGCGGGGTTTTCAACAGTTCAACCAGCGCCGCCATTTGTACAGCATCGAGAGGCTTAGGGACAATGCCCTGTGCAGCACGCTCGGCAACGTGCTTACGATAATCTTCTAGCACGACGTTCTCCTCGCTTTCATTGTCATAGTAGTGCCTGGCTTTCCATTCCTCACCAGCGATATATTTATTAGAAAAGGTTTGTTGTTATCCGGCTGGGCAAGCGCCAGTTTATCAGTATTTAACCGCCTTGTTAATTTGTTTACATAAAAGCAACATGATATTTAGCTGAAACGATAATGCTTTAGCGACTCATGACGAGGCAGGCAGCCGCACGGCGTGAACCGCGAGCCGCCTGACGGATCACTTTGACACGAAAGCATGCCGATGCATAGCGTCAGCACCCGCCCGGTATCTACGTTATCGTCAGCACAATACAGCCAGGGCGGATAAGCGCTCGGCCGCCGTTGCTGCGCACCCGCTCTAACCGGCCGCCCTCTGCTCTCTGCCGCTGCGCTTTCGTTCAAGAGTTAATGCCTTACGTCCTCTTTTTTTTCATCAATACTCCTCTGGCGCGCGCAATTATTAATTCCAATAGTAAGGAGACTGAATGAACACCCCTTTGACTTTTACGCCCTATGTGGATGTTTCGGTTAACGCAGAGTGGGATGTGGGAGAGGCATTTCCCACTGGTCGTCCCAACCCTTTGTATGCCGAACTCACGGCCGCCTTGAAAACCGATGGCCTGACACTGTCCTTCATAACACTTGGTCAAGATAATGCTCCCTGCTGGGCCAGGCAGAGCACGACCCCTCTGGCATGGGCCAAACCGCTTGCCGACGCCCTGACCGAAACCGGGTTGGGTTTCAATCTGTCCTTCGGCAGCGCTAATGCTCGGGATATTTCCAGCACCCTATTCGAAGATGAGTTGCTGGAAGCCTATCACCAGGCGATTACTCTATATCAGCCGCGAGGTTTGGATTTTGACCTTGAGAACAACCAATTCGATATGGGGAAAATCAGCGCGGCGCTTGCCCGTCTACAGCCGGAATTCCCGGACGTGAAGCTGACGCTGCCAACCGGACTGGCGCCCGCGCAATTTGCCCTGGTTGAGCAACTGGCCACTGCAAACGTGGATTTTATCATCAAACGGCATGGCGATGGATTTCTTCCAGCCCGGCGTTGCCGGCGAAATGGGACAGGCGGCGAAAGACGCGGCCGTTAATATCGCCGCCCAGCTAGAGACGCTTTATCCCGATATCTCCGAGAAAGCGCGCTTCACGAAAATCGGCGTGACGCCCATGATAGGCCGCAATGACGATGGCACCATATTTACTTCTGGACAATGCCTTCAACGTCGGCGCCTTTGCCGCTCAGCATGGATTGTCTTCGCTCTCGTTCTGGTCGCTGAACCGCGATAATCCCTCCAATCTCGATTATGTGGACAGCGAGAGCAGCAACAACCCTGAACAGCGCGTGACTGGAGAATATACCCGCAGCTTCCTGGCGGGCGCGTTGAATGTGTTATTGCCTACGCTGCCAGATGTCTTACAAGTGGTTGATACTCATATGAAAACACAGCCGGTCGATATTACTTCTTCGCCGCATTGGCGGGCGAAAGAGATTGAAGCCTCTGTCGCCAGCGCATTGCCCCCCTCCACACCCGCCGTGGAGGAACCGGCGCCGGCACGGCTCAGGGGGACGTTATTTCGGCCTGGCAAAGCACGCTCCCCCTCATCCCCTTTACATGCACCGTCTTATCATCACCAACCACCTATTCTTACCTTTTTAATCACCTAACGGAGAACCGCCCTGTTTTGGGGTCTGCAACCACCTGTGCGAAGCCACACCGATCGAATTGCAAAAAGCGCCCAGTCAATCGCAGGTGGTTAGCATTAGGTGGTTGCCCTTTACGACGGAGGCATCATGATATGAATATCATCTCTTCTCGCCCTCTCGGTACTCTTTTGAATAGAGGTTTTGCGCTCAACAGCAGGCGCATCGCGCGCATTATCCACGCCCGAATGCTGGAAGACGCCAGCCATATGGAGCTAGTCGATCGACTGTTTGACAAATTTCTGCGTCAAGGGGGCAAACGCACCGCTATCGCCCGGCTGTACCGGCAAATTAGCCAGCCCGGCGCCGGCGAGCCGCGGGATCTCTCCCCGGTAACGATGGTTGCCCGCTTTATGCAGTTACGCGCCTTTGCCGACGGCGAGTACCGCGGCGTTTTTCAGCTAGCGCTCCTCTACGACCGCTGGAACAGGCATTGTGGTCTTATCTGCTACAAATCGGTGATCATCGGATCTATCAATCGCCGCCTCTGGATTACCGTCTGGAACATCAGTTTGCTGAAGTTTGCACGATGAAAGTCTGCCAGTCGCTGGGCGATGCACTGGCAGAAATACGTGAACAGCTGACGCCGGAACGGTACATCTAATCGCAAATCGAAAGCATGGCCGACGCGCCGGCGATGCGACAAAAACTTCATGCCGTACTTGACGATCCCGCCACGGCCGCGCGACCTGCTGCGCATTACCGATAGCGCCTGTTTTCTGGCACATTTGCCATGATGTGCTGGCGCTTGCCAATCGCTGCGCCACCCACGATGAGTTTCGCGGCAGCCGGTTGAAAACGGCGCTTCGGGAAACTGACTATAGCGATTTGCGGACGCTTTGCCTCGCGGACTACATGACCCGAGAGGATGCGCTGCTGAAATATATGGCCAGGCCTCATCTGCTGCAATTGAGGGACTAAATCGGCGACGCGATTTATCGCCCGGAGGTGAGACAACTGTTAACCCGTTTTACGGTGGGGGAAACAACCGCCTGTGAACTGTTTGATCTGGCGCAGCCGATAACGGCGATAGCGACGGGCAGCAAGCGCGCATAGCGCAATAAAAAAGGCGCCCTCCGGCGCTTTTTTCGCCCCTCGATGGATTTTAAATTTATTTATTTTTCAAAAAATTAATAATAAATCAAAGGGCGATCCAGGCTTATTTAGGCCATATCGGTGGACAGAATATGGACACTTTTGGCCAAGGGGTTATGGGCATGGCATCGCGTAAAAAGTCCGGCGCGAAGTGCGCGTAGACCATGGTTTGCATGATGTTGGCGTGCCCCATAATGCGTTGAAGCGTAATAATACTGCCTCCATTCATCATAAAGTGCGTACCAAACGTATGCCGTAAAACGTGCGTCGCCTGCCCTTTGGGAAGGTTTGGCTTCACTATGCGCAAATTTTCTCTAAAAGCGGTATACCTCACATCAAATAGCGGCCCGCTCTGGCAGGTTTTGATCAGTGCGACAACTTCATCTGCTACAGGAACTGTTCGCTTTTTGCCGTTCTTTGTTTCAACAAACGTAACCCGATTACCCACAATATGCTCCGCCTTCAGATTGGCGGCCTCACCCCAGCGGGCACCGATCTGCGGGTTTATCTACCCACGCTTTGGAGTGGTAGTTAACAAGAACATGCAAATCGTAAGCCTGTGCTTCCGATTTGCTTGCAAACATCTTGCGGATGCGTTTCCCTTCTGCACCCTGCGGTCTAACATCAACCTGATAACGTCCGTCTTTGAGCTTCTTAATCGACATGATGAAGCCCTCCGACATCACTGAGCGACTGACTTTCTGCCCAGTCTAAAAATGCGTTGTGAAGTGTCAGCCAGTTTTGCGGACATAGCAGGACGATCTCACATCCGAACCCACGACCGTTTTTTCGGTTGGCTTGCCGACTTCCATACCATCGGATCCATCATGAGAGAGAGCAGGCTCAATTTGGCCGGCTTCTGGTGCTGTTTTATTAATTGTCAACCACATTGAATATTTTTCAAACATTTCAACTTGAAGAATCTTTTCCATGATTTCAGCCATGGCTGGTTTATGCCCAGATTCGTAGTTTCTCACGGTGCTAAGAGCTAGCTGTGTCATTTCGGAAAATTGCTTTTGAGTTAGTTTTTCAGCTTTTCGGATCGCGCAGAGCTTTCGAGAATAATCTATTGACAAGATACTTATGAGGGGATCAACCTCTAGCAAAAGATCCCCCTTGCGGGGATTTAATAGAAAAGCAAACGCCGCCATCTCTAGACAGGTCTGGACAGATAGCGACAAATGCACCCGTTAGGAGGATACCAGATGGAGCCTACGCTTTCAGCTGAGGCATTAATCAGAACTATCACCGAGCAGATCGCAGATCACGACGAACAGGACGACGAAGAGATGGACATCTCCTCCGAAACTGACGAAGACGAGGAAGAATCTCAGCTAGATCAATCTGTTGGAAAAGCACACAAAAAGAAGAAAGAAGTTACCTACGATGGCCCGATCTCCGCTTTGGTGACTGTGGCGCTTTTTGCTCTTTATGTGGGGTATACGGCTGCTGCGGTTCGCAAAATGTGCCAGCGTGGCATGTTGCCAGCGCATCAAATGAAACAACCTGATAAACCGAACGGTAAAGGTACCTGGTACATCAATCGGGCGCGTTGGGACAAACTGGCGGAAATACTTCCCGATCTGGAGCCGCCAGCCAGAATGGCACTCCTGGGAAGATTACTGGATGTATGACCGTGGGACAAAGAAGTTAAAACTCAAAGATGACTCTCAAAGCAACGGTGCAGAAAAGCCGCGCATCGTCGCAGTAAGCTCGAAATCATGATGCAGGAAGCGGCCGCCAATGAGTGATTTAACTCTCATTGCCCGCTGCCTGATGGTTATTGGCGCTATTGGTTTCATGCTCTATGTGTTCTTCAACAGACTAATAGACATCATTCAGCAAAAACGTGCCGACGACATGCGCAAAGCCTATCAGGCCCGCAAGGCAGCGTTGAACGCCAAGCTCGCCAACGTTTGTAGGAGAAAGCCAATGCAACCGGCCTACGCCACATTGATAAATGAACTTGTGCAGGAATACCACACCAAGCGGGCAAACCTCCGCGCGGCGACAGCCACGCCGCCCGAGTTGCAGCAACAGCTAGACGACGATTACGCCTACCGGCTGAGTATTGGTCTGGAGGATGCCTTAGAAGATGCCTATTCCGCCGGAGACATCGACAGCGCCAGGCAAATAGACCGCGTTATTCGGCGGTTTTACACCGGTCAAGGGGTAGTCTATGCAGCGTGATAGCCTGAGTACTGCGCAAGATCCTTTCGAGGCGAACTCAGGACCGGGCCATGTTGTTACCTGCACAAAGTTTACGCGAGGTGGCGGCGTTATTAGCTGTGAATACCGAGCGGAAGACAATGACAGCAACACTATTGACGCGAGTCATTATGCTGCGGGGATCATTAAAAGTCTGGGGTGCGTTAATGACGACCTTCTTTGTCAAGAAATTCATGCTCATGCTCGGCGACATAAACAGCGCCTTGAAGATCAGCGATTAGCTTTTTTATCTGAGGAATAGTCAGGGCTGTCAATATTTCATCGGCAGGCGGTAACGGATTTTTACTGGATTGATAAGAAAAGCGTAGCGCATAAGCCTGACCGATGTACCTGGAATCAGCCTCAAAGATAACGAATGACTTAGCAAAGTTGAATTTATCTTCAATGCTCATGTTTATTATCTCCTTTTTGTGGGTGGTGATCATGCCCGTGTTCCGCTCAGAACATGACGGACATGGTGAGATTACCACAGAACCATGCGCCGGGCATGGCTAAAACCCGGCCATATTTTATTAACGCGAGGGTTAACATAAATGAGCGAAAAAAGTCGAAACAACGAGGCTGGCAGAATCCATGTCACTGAATTCCATCGTAGATATTTCAAAGATGGTCGTTATGTGGGAGCGCTTAAAACCAGTGGTTTTGGTTCTGCACCAGAAACACGTGAGGAATAAATCATGATATTGCAAGATTTATGGTGGATGGATTATTTGGTACCGGTACTCCTGTTACTTATTGCGCTGCCACTCTCCCTCTATGCAGTCATTATCGATATCAGGGAAAGCAGGCAGCGCAAAGATGACCAGATACGCGCCAAAGCCCACCGAAAACATGCGGCAAGGCATGTCAAAAAAGTTTATCGGGGATAAAAAGGAGTCGGTCATGAATCATTTTTATGCCGACTATATGAATGAAGCATTACGACATTATTATGTTGACTGCGCGAATAAACCGGAAAAGAGGCTGGTCTATTTTCGTATTCATGGCACATGAAATACGCGAAATTTATCAGATCGCCTTTTTCATCGGGGATAGTGGAAGTGTAGAGGCATTAAAGCCCGCACTTAAATCCCTGGCATTAGGCGATGTCCCCGGGCCGATATTGCCGAAGGAGGTGCAGCGTTATGTTATGCTGTCCTGTTCAAGCAGCTGCTAAAAATACCTGTCACCATTAAGGATTTTTATTATGAATACCGACGATATGGCCCGTATTCTCTATCATGTATTGCCCGCCATGCAAAATGATTTTTCTATTCGGGCACAGGATGATTACACCTATTTTTATGTTGATCCACAACAGTCTTACGCACAGGCATTTATTGCCGGAATAGAAAAGGATTTGAGGCGGCGCATAAAGTGGTTAATGGAGAATCACACTGATGGCTTAGTGCCACAATAATTTATTACCCGCCATTAAAGTGAAATAAAAAAGGCGCAGGGCGCTAGGGCTTCATACGGCCTGAATAAAGGAGAACTTACCATGACTGAAATAATCCATTCCCGTCAGGACGGCGCGCCGGGTCGCTACCGCCATCCGCCATCCGCCATCCGCCAAAATTTGGCGAATCTGAGTATCTGAATATTGGTGCGGAAGCCAGAAAAAACGAACTTGCTCATACGCTTGCGGTGATACGCACCATGCTGAAATCGAAACGCGAACGTGGGCTGGCGCCAGAAAAAATACTGGATGAACTGCTCGCCTGGATGCCCCGGCATTTATCGAAGCTTGACACGCATGAGGGGCCGAAGCCATGAACCACCTGATGATAGACATTGAAACCCTCGGCGTTCGCGGAAGTCGATACGGCGTTGTGGTGGTTACGTCAGGATGCACAAGCGCGCGCCGAACTGATTATTGAACCGCGCTCTTCTGCGCGAGATGCCCTGAATGACATCAACGCCAGCCAGATACCCGCTGGCCGCAAGCACCTGAATATCTGGTGCAAGGGAGGCAACTTTGACGTGGTGATTATAAGCGCCGCCTTTGAGCGCCATGGCCTGCCCATCCCCTGGCATTACTGGCGGGTGCGGGATATGCGCACTCTGCAATGTCTGGCACAGGCAACCGGCTGCTCGCCCGCGCGCCAGACCCTGAAGCACCACTCCCTTGAGGATGCCTGCTATCAGGCGCAGGTGGTGGCAGAAATCTGGCAGCGTCATTCCGACGCTTTTATCGAACATTGCTGAGGACATGCAGATGAAACCTATCCTGAAATGGGCGGGCGGCAAGTCTCGCCTGATGCCCCGCTTGCGCCCCTTCCTGCCGGCGGCTGACTGTCTGGTCGAACCTTTTGTCGGCGGTGCCTCGGTTTTCCTCGCTACTGACTACCCTCGCTATGTGCTGGCAGACATTAACCCGGACCTTATCAATTTCTACCAGGCGGTTGTTGATAGCCCGGAAAGCGTCATACAGGCAGCGCTGCCGCTGTTCAGGCACGCTAACACTTCTGTTGACTATTTTCGTTACCGCACCAATTTTGCCCAATGGCGAGCGACCAGGGGCATTAAACGTGCCGCCGTGTTCCTTTACCTCAATCGCCATGGCTACAACGGCCTGTGCCGCTACAACCTGCGTGGCGAATTTAACATCCCGTATGAACATTACAAAAAGCCCTATTTCCCCGCCGCAGAAATCCGCCTGTTCGCCGAAAAGGCGCGCGATACCCATATCCGGTTTGTCTGCCTGCCCTTTGAGGAAACACTGGCGCTCCATGTAGATGAGCACTACGCAGTGTATACCGACCCGTCTTATTTCCCGCCTGAAGACAGGGACGGCTTCACCGGTTATTACATCACGCCGTTGAGGAAATGCGCCTTACCGAGCTTCGCCGCGAGGACACTCTCCTGGCGAAAAAGCAGGTTGACGACCAGCTGGAAACGGTGAGTTCCAGTATTTACTGGCGCTTTGACCAGCGCGAAAAGCAAAAGGGCTTTGACAGCGCCCGCCGCTGGCTAACCGAGTCCGTGGTTAAGGTGATGTTGCCGCGCATTGCGTGTGCAAACGCCGGCTACCGCCTGAATGAAATAGCAGACGACGATTTCCGGGCGCTGTTTGGCGACCGCGCAACCCAATCCCCCCAGCATAATGGCGTGGTGGCCTTTTTACGCCTGCGCACCCAGCGTCAGCGTCTGCCCGACCTGGACAGTCATGCGCTCAAGTCCCTGGCGAACGACGCCGCCCATGTTGCCGCCACGGAAGTGGCCCGCCTGACCCACGCGCAGTGCGATAAAAGCGAATGGCGCATCGTCTATGACCACCTGGCCCACATTGTTCATCTGCTGGGCCTACAGCCGCCGCTCTGGCGCAAGCTAGAAAAATGTTTTGTTCCCTTTGATGCCCAACCGGCCATCAGACGAATGTGTGATGCGCGGTGGTGGCTGAACAGCCTGCGCCGTACCGCCAACGAGTGGCGCAAATGCATGGCGCTGGAAGATGGAGAGGGTAACCGTATCAGCCTGATGGATGGCTATGCCGCCAGCCAGGCCAATCCCGCCATCCGACACACTGAGCTGATGGTACGACTACAGGGGTATGAAGATATCGCCAATGAACAGGGCTATATTGGCGCATTTGTAACTGTTACAGCCCCCTCAAGCCATCACGCCACGCTGGAAAATGGGCGCGTTAACCGTAAATGGAACGGGGACAGCCCGGCAGACACCCAGCGCTACCTTAATGGCGTCTGGACTTGCGCCCGCGCCAAATGCCATCGCCAGAAGCGGCGCTTTTTCGGTATGCGTGTCGCCGAGCCGCATCATGACGGCGCGGTAGAAATCTATAGTTCAGGTTTTCACACCTGCGAATATCCGCTTGATGTCTTTAATTACGACGAGCCTGCAAATCATCGTTTTGCCGAGGTTGAAGTATTCGGCGATATCGCCCATGGAGCGAGAGGCAGCAAACTCGCCAGTAGCACAATTACCATCAAGAAGGCGCTGTCCCTCCACCAAATGGTTGGCCGCGCCGTCGAGTGCATAGCGAGTAAAATTGATAAGTCCGCAGAACGGACTATCGTTGAAGGCGACGGGTCCGCCGCCACCAACACCGGCCACCGGTCGACGGCAGACGTTAGCGGCATCGGATCGGTTGCCGCGTCTCTCGGCGCGCAGGGTAAGGCTAAAGCCGCTGAGGGCAGCGCAATCGTACTGTGCTACCGCAATGATGAGGGCGACATTATCCACATCCGCGCCAGCAAGATTGGCGACAACGGCGTGAAACCGGATACCTGGTATGTGCTTAATGCAAACGGCGAATTTGAAGAGGCCGGTGATTGAGCCCTGGGGAGCCATTTACGACGCCTTGCCGTGCGTTCCTTTAAACCAACATTTCCTGTTAAACCGAACGCCCATTCAATACTTATTAAGAGGTCATCATGCGAATTTACATTGCCGGTCCTATGACCGGAAAACCCGATTTCAACCGGACAACTTTTTCCCTGGCCGGCTATCCGCTCAGGGCGCTATTCCACTCAATCCCACCATGCTACCGGATGGTCTTTCCGAGGCTGACTGCATGCGCATCGGCCTGGCCATGTTGCAATGCACCGACGGAATTTACCTGCTGGACGGCTGGCAGGACAGTGCGGGTGCCTGTGCTGAAGTTGCCTTGGCTAAAAAGCTCGGATTGGCGTGCCTCTCTCAGACGGCACACGCTGCCATACCTAGGGCCGATTTTACAAGCGTCAACGAGGTTTCCGGCTAGAAGGGAATGACTTTTGAAGAGGCTTTCAAACGCTGCAGGATGCAGCATGCTGAGGTACTGAAAAGGCTTGCGGATAACTAAAATCACTCGTCGTTTCCAGTCCGCTGCCATCGTGATTTCTGGCTGCACAAAAGTGCACAATTTTTACCACCCCCGAAAACCCGTCTCGGGCCAGTACTGGCGCGGCGTCTCCCCCTCTGCATAGGTGCACAAAAAAGCCCCCTTTTTGCGCGCTGAGGGGTTTTGGCGGCAAGAAACCCTGCGTGCACTTACCGACGAAAAAGGCGAAAAAATACGCCGCCGCGGCACTGCACGGCGTTAAATTTTCATTGGCGGGAGGTTATCGTGTTTTTACATGTGCCTTGCTTGGTGGGCTGTTCAGGGGTTAACGAGAATGGCTATTTTTGTTTGAGTGAATTTTTGGTGCGGGCCAGACGTTTTAGACAAGATCAGGGTTCGATCTCTGAAATCGTCTTAACATGCTTTATTTGTCGTTTTCTGAGATTTCCCCTTATTGTTTCAACCTTCTATCAATAAACATTAAATTAATTTAATAAAAATCATAAATAATATATATTGATAGTTATAATAATTATTATCGTTGTTAGACACACTCATAAAAGTTAAATGTAATTTATAGTAAAGGATATGTGATATGATTATTGGCGTAATTAGTGATATACACCAGAATGGTAAGCGTGAGAATGATATACTTGAGGTGTCATTGAAAAATATGGTAAATAATGGAGCCACAGCATTAATTATGGCCGGTGATATTGGTGATTATCATAGAGATAGAGAAAAGGCTCTTTCAATTATAACAAATTGTTTCCCAAGTGATTTTCATAATCACATGATGCTTATGTTGGGTAATCACGATGTGAGAACAGGAGCTAAACCAGATCAATCTTTAGACCCGGATTTGGTTGGTTTATATCACAAACATTTAGATAAATTTGGCATTAAATACTATGATAATATGATGTGTATTGATGCTTGGTTTAATGAATATCATGTTTTATGCTTGAATACCGATCTCGGTCTTAAAGATAAAATGTATTTGAATGATAATTCAATAAGATGGCTAAAAGAAAAGTTAGCTGAAAATAGCGACATCCATAAACCAATTTTTGTTGTCACACATCAACCATTTAACTCCTCTCATTGGAGAGCAGGCCTCTTTGGTGGTTTCGGCGATCAGGATGAAATCCTAAAGGAATTATTCAACGAATATCCGCAAATCATCATGCTGAACGGCCATATACATAATGGTTTTGGAGTAATTGAATTTATTCAACGCCCTTTTGGTACACTGGTTGAAATTCCAAGTTTGACGAAAGGAGAAAATGGAGTTAAATCAGATGGTCCTGGTTGGTTAATAAAAACAAGTCGTGAATCACTAGTTTTTGAAGCATGGGATTTCTTTAACAACAAGAGATTAGACCAATATGACCAGACTATCAATCTCCCTCAATTATCGGTTTTGGCTAGAGAGCTAACTGAATTAGAGAGAAATGACCGAAATGACCTGTTGACCAATGCGTCAATATTAATGAACAAAAAATATCTTAACGATATGCCTGATGGCAACAATACCGTTAAAGAACAAAATTATTACAAAATTGATAAAATATATGATCAAAAAACCTGGCTTAAAATTGATGAATTACGGCATGAAATCATTGATTATTTAGATGAAAAATCATTCCATACTTTTCCCATAATTAATGGAAAAGATATAACCGAAGAGGCGTTGCGCAACGCATTAAATGAACAAAATCATATAATCATTAAGATGTATGATGGCGGATGGGCATCTAAAATTTTTATTCCTTCAGTTGTAGAAGAAAACAAAATAATAAAAATTGCCACGAACGCAGGCTATCAGACACACGTCTATTACGATAACAAAGAGGTGGTTCTCAATAGAGGGGATGCCTTGACGCTAACCACCAAAGTGATTTGGCATGAGTTATGAGCGTCTGATTATTAAGTCTTACTTGCTCCCAGCGCATCCAGCAGGGCATAAGACTTAAAGCGGATAACCTCCTGCCCCAGCCAGCCATTGAGGGAGAGCAGGCTTTCCATCACCGGTGTCAGTTCATTGATGGCAAAGACCTTCGCTGCCTTCTCTACGTCCCGAAATTACTGCTGCTGTTGGGGATAATCCCCATCAGCTGCGGCGGGACGCGATGCATGGCCAGCATATCGTCGCGCGTCGCGTCCTTGATGTTCATAAATTCATCTTTGGCTGCAATCTGGCTAAAAGGTTTTATCTGGATGCCGTCCTTTGAACCGCTACCGTATGTAAAAACACATTCCTGAAGGCCCCGTTGCCACGGGCACTGCTCAGGGCCTGCTCCAGTTTTTTGGCCCCTTCCGGATCTGCCAGCGCGTCCGTCAAATGGACCAGCACTCCGGCATGGCTGCCGTTCTCAAAGAAGCGGGTACGAAACAGCGTGGCCACCTGACTCAGGCTGGCGGACACCAGTCCTGCCAGATATTCCGGTAGCCCGTAAATTTCCTGATGAATATCCGGGTTCATCAGATGAAATACGCTGTCGGGGGCAAACTCATGCTCTTCCATCCAGCTTTTCACAAACCAGTAGCGCCCTGCCTGCTCACCGCGCCGCATATATTTGGCGGGCGTGCGGATTAACCGGATTACCTGTCCCAGCCGGTTACGCCTGGCTTCCAGATAGGCATTGCCAAACACCAGAAAATCCAGCACAAGCGCTTTCATATCATCATGCGTCAGCAGCAGGTGTGGCTCAACGCAGCTTATGATCACATTGCATTTAAAAAACAGCGGCGACTGGTGATAGACCGCCGAGGAAAATGCCCGCGCCAGTCCGTCAAAGCTGATGGGCGGCTCATACCAGTGCCCGCTTCAGTGCCGGGGAATACTGCAGGCACTGGGCCGCCGGAAAGAACTTACGCACCAGTGACCAGACCGCTTCACCGGCACCGGTACCGTCAATACCGATAAACTGGACCTGATAGCGCCGGGTTATCAGCCGGATGGCTTCTGCCTGCTGCTCAAACTCCAGGCCGCGTAACTGCTGGCGCTCCACGATACGAAAGGTGCCGCCGGCGACCTGTGGCGGAGCCAGCACCACCAGACCTCCGCTATCCCCCTTGCCGCCGCTGCCGGTCGGATCGTACCCCAGCCATACCGGGCGATCGCCCAGCGGGCGCGGCGCGAAGGGTTGCCAGTCTGGCCAGACGTTTTTGTTGTAGCCATCGACGGCGCAGCGCAGCAGTGCATCATAGTCGAACGCGGATTCGCCCCTGCGCACAAATTCACACATAAACAGATTGGCAAATTCGTCCGGTCTGTACTCGGCCATCAACGCATTGATATCAACGCGATCATACCCCTGGTCGATGGCATCGCGCAGGGTCACACGTTGTCGCCAGAGGTTATCTCCCCCCCCCCCCCAGCGATCGCCGTGAGCCAGTCTCACTGCATACCCTGACGGCGCACCGCTACCGCTGTGAGCAAACCAATTTCGATACCTTCCTGTCGTATACGCAGATTGATGCCTGGAGCGGCCACCCGCAGTTTCATCAGATGATAAGCGACCAGATCGCCCGCCAGGAGGCGAATGACCGGCTGATGGTGGGCTTCAACGGCACTTCTCGCGCCGCGAAGTCGGACCGGGCCAAACATCCGCTGCTGCAGGACACCAAGAAGGGCTGGTTACAGCACCTGCGTGAGGACGCGCCACAGCGCATCATGAAGGGGATCACCCTGACTCAACGCGATGAAGACGGCAAGATTGTCGCCAAAGGCAAATATGCCCACCTCGACGCCTTGGTGTATGACGCCCTTACCTCCCTGCTTAAAACGCTGGCGTACACCCTGAGAAACAGGGCCGCCGACGGGGACAGCGCCGAGGCATTGTCACTGCTGCAACAGGCCTTGCGCCTGCACAGCGGTAATCGAGGTCAAGCGGGATATCGAAGTGCTTGATCGCCAGTTGAAAAAAGCCGCTGAGTCGACACCGGCCAGCAAGACGACGAAACGCACACCGGCGGGACGAAAACGCGCCGCCGAGTGCCGGGCCTTACTGGAGCGCGACTGGGCAACGTTTTCCCGTGTGGTTGACCGTGCCGTCAGCGTACCGATGAGCGATTACCAGCGGGCGGTGCTGGTCTCCTTTAGCTACAACGTCGGTGCCGCCGCGTTTGAGCACTGGTGCATTTTTCGAGGGAGGCTTTTGAGGACGCCACCGGCGTCAGAAGACGCGTAGACCAGTCCCACACCTGGCTGATAGAGTGACCAATACCGTCAAAGACCGGGGCCAGAGGCGTAAAGACCGCCATAAACGCCTCTTTCAGTGGTGCCAGTCCTGCTCAGGCCGGTGAAAAAACCGGAGAAAAACGCCTTAAGGGGTTCCCAATACGTCCAAATCAGTACGCCCGCGGCCACCAGTGCCGCAACCAGCAGGGTAACCCCCGCTCTGGCAACATTGCACAACATACCAAAGCCCGAAGTGGCCAGCGTCCTGAGCCCATTGCCCAACACGGCCAGCGCTGCCCCCGTCCGGCCCTGGCCGCACCCCGTGACAGGCCCATCTGCAGGGCATTGCCAGCAGCGCCCCGCGGTTGCGCAATGCGCCCAGTTTCGCCGCCCGCGTGCATCAGGGCGTTAAACAGGGCGTCATACTTGCCGTTAACGGCGGCCTCCATCACCGCGCCCATGCCCACCATGGCCTCTTCGCCAAACAAATCTTTTTTCAGGCGCGCCTGGCTGGGTTGGTCAAACGTGCGCAGCGCCTGCCTGGCCTCCTTGAGGATCTCCGCCATGGCCGCCATGCTTTCCAGACTGACGCCCAGATCCGCCGCCATCGGGCCCGCATAGGTCATGGTTTCCCCCAGCTGGCGTAAATCGGTATTGGTACGGGTAAACGCACCGGTCAGGACGTCGGACACGCGATCCATCTGCCCCGCATCCAAGTAGCCCAGGCGGGTCAACGCCTGCACGCTGGACATGCCGGCATCAAAATCCCGTCCAGGGGCCAGCAGGCGTTGTGAGGCATACAGCTCGCCCCCACCCGCCGCCATGGCGTCGGCCCCTCTGCCCGCGAGCTTGCCGCGCGTCTCTTTGGCGCGGGCATAGCTGGCCTGCATGCGCGTCAGGGCACTTAAATGGCGCTGCTGCGCGACCAGCTGGCGGTTATAGCTTTCAGTGCGGCGGGTGAGCTGCGCGGTAGCGTTATCGCTCTGACGGATGGAAATGCCGTGACGGTACAGCTGGGCGGCCACCGCCTGGAGTTTTTTCTTCTCCTTCGGCAATAAGCTCATCAGTTTCTACGCAGGGACAGCGGATAACGCATCGTCCGATGTCGTCCCAGTCGCTGCCGAGTTCGGTGCCAAAAAATCAGCCACGCCCGCCGCAAACTGTGAAAAGTACTGAACATTCATGGTGATAATTTTTCCGTCAGGCGTGGGTGTGTTACGCGGGCAGAAGCGTGATCAGGGCATTCACATCACTGGTCATCACGTCATACAGTTTCAGGCCGCGCAGCGCACCGACCTGTTTTAGGGTATCGGTTATCGTCACTTCCGTGATTTCTTCGCCGCTGGTACGTTTGATGGCAACACTCAAAGGGATAATTTTAGACATAAGTCGCGTCTTCCTGTGGTTTCATAAAGGGATGGTGCCTGGCGTATCAATGACCCATGTTGGCACGGTGACTCTCCAGCAGATCCTTGCCGCCGACTTTCCAAATCATGTTAATCATATCGACTTCGAGCACATCCTCGCGTTCGATGGCGATGCGACAATAGGTATTTTTCAGCGTGTACTTGTGCTGGGTGTTTTCTCCCTCCTTGGCGGCCCCCCAGTCCAGCTCGGTAAAGCGGCCACGCGTCTAGATTTCACAGGCGACGGCCTGCCTGCTGGCAGCATCCGTGTAGGAGCCCGCGAAGCGCAGCTGCAGGCTGTCAATGGGGCCGCCCAGGGTTTTCAGCAGGCTCACTTCCAGCCCGCACATGGTCAGCTCCATATCCAGGGCGCTGCTGTCAAACCCCATCAATACCGCTACCGAGCCTGGCATGCCGGCCCCCTGATAGTCTTCGGTTTTCAACGACAGCTTGGGTGGCGTAATTTCCTCAATCAGCCCCAGATAGGTCTGGCCGTTAATATAGGTATCGAACATAAACAGCTTTTTCGGCATTCCCATGATGTCTTCCTTACCCCAGCTGATTGAAAACGGCGAAGTATTCGTCCGTGAAGGTCTGGATCAGTCCCATGCTCTCCAGTGGCGGTACCGGCGTGTATTTGTAACGGATATGTGCCTGCCCTTCGCGCAGGGTTTCTTTCGGGTTATCGGCCGGATCATACCAACAGGAAAAGCCCAGCAACCGTCCCGACGTCACCAGCTGCATCCCCTTGCGGTTGATGCCGTCGACCACATCTTTCACCAACAACGGGGTAAGCGTTTTATCCATATAGGAAAAATGCGCCTCGGCGATCATGTCCGCCAGGATCTGCGCGGTACGGGTATAGAAGCCACCACGCTTGATAAGCGTGGTGACGTGATGCGCGTTGAGGTCGCTGGCATCGGTGTCCTTGCCCTGCAACGACCACCAGATGTCCGCAGAAATCCCCAGTACGCCGTCCAGCGCCACATTCGATAACGATTTGTGCCAACCCTGCTCCGCATCCAGTTTTGCCCGTAGCCCCAGGGCATAGGCAGTGGCCGGTACGGTCTCGTTTTTACCTGACTGGGCGTTGTAGGCAATAAAATCCGGGTAGATGATCATCAGCTCGCGCTGGCTAAAGGTCTTGCGGTAGGTTTTCACCCCTTCAAGGGTCTTCTTACAATCTGGCAGGATTGCCCGCGCAGGGCCTGGCGGCAATGCTGTATGACAAAAAAGCGGAGACCGTACCATGGAATTTGTCGACACCCTGCTCAGCAATGAGGATGCCCGCCGCCCGGCGTTTGATTTGCTGATGGGCGGAAAGCGCGTCGGGACGGTGAATGACCGTCTTCTCTCCCTGACGCTGACGGATAACCGGGGATTTGAGGCCGACACGCTGGAGATGGTGCTCGACGATGCCGACGACGGGATAGATTTGCCTGCTCGTGGCGTACAAATCTCCGTCTCCCTGGGCTGGGAAGGCGAAGCGCTGGTTCATAAGGGGCTATTTACCGTCGATGAAGTGAGCCACAGTGGTCAGCGCGATAGCCGGACGCTACCGCCTGCAAACCGGCGTGAGCCGCAGTCTGAAGGACGTGGAAATTGACCACGCCGATCAGACTCAGGAGAGTGATATCAGCTTTTTAACCCGCATGGCTGAACTGCTGGGTGCCATTGCCACCATCAAGAACGGCATGTTGTTGTTTATGGTGCCAGGGCAAGGAACAACGCAAAGCGGTAAGCTGTTGCCAGCCATCAGCCTGACCCGTGCAAGCGGTGACCGGCACAGCTTTCGGGTGGCGGACTGTGACGCCTATACCGGCGTACGTGCCTACTGGCTGGATTTGAATGTGGGCAAAAAAGCGGAAACGACCCTGACGCGCAAACGGGCGTCCGACAAGAAAAAACACGCCTCCTCCCGCCGTGAAGGGGATTATCTTGCCGGCGCGACGGGCGGCAGCGGCGAAATGGTCCACCCTACAACGCGGTGCAGCGGAGTTCGGCATTACCCTGGCCCGGGGCAGACCCGATATTTACCCTGAGCTGCCTGCGCGCGTCAGCGGCTTCAAGCCGGCCATAGACAACGCCGGGTGGGTGATTGCCCGTGTGGTCCATACGCTGGGCGAGCGGGGGTATGTCACTGCTCTGGAGCTTGAGGTCAGCCTGCGGGATGCCGAGATGGCGCTGGCTGACAAGGTGTCAACATAATGACACACTATCCGTAAACAAATAGTGTCATTGTGGGAAGTTTTATGGCGTTCAAGTGTCCACGTTGCGGCGCGGTGGCAAAAACCCGCACCAGCGAGGGAATGAGTTCGGAAACCCGGCGCAGCTACCATCAGTGCCAGAATCTGTTATGCGGTAGCACCTTTACCACGCTGGAAAGAATGCTGAACACGCCGAAGTCCGTTGACTTGCCGAAAGATTTTACCCTGCCCAAAACGTTTTTCTCCGCACACATTACGGCAATGACCTGCTGACCCTGAACCTCTCTTAACTCTCTGCATCAGGCAAAAACGGCAGCCCAGGCGATGCTGTGTGCTGTCGTTGACGACAAAAGAAAAGCCCCGGAAACCGGGGCCTTTTGGTCAAAGATGGACGTTATCTGGACACTGCGAAATTAAATCCCTTTATTTTCAATGCATTGCCATTTAATTTAACGCTCCCTCCGGCGCCTTTGTTGCGGATGACCGCAGATACTTTATTTCTTTTTCTTCGCTTTGGCGTTGGGCAGATCGGTAATGGTACCTTCGTACACTTCCGCCGCCAGACCCACCGATTCATACAGCGTGGGGTGCGCATGGATGGTCAGCGCGATATCTTCCGCGTCGCAGCCCATTTCGATGGCCAAACCGATTTCGCCCAGTAGCTCGCCGCCGTTGACCCCGACCACGGCGCCGCCGATGACCCGATGGCTTTCTTTATCGAAAATCAGCTTGGTCATGCCGTCCTGGCAGTCGGAAGCAATGGCACGTCCGGAGGCTGCCCACGGGAAAGTGGCGACTTCATAGCTGATGCCTTTCTCTTTCGCTTCTTTTTCCGTCAGGCCGACCCATGCCACTTCCGGCTCGGTATAGGCAATAGACGGAATGACTTTAGGATCGAAATAGTGTTTCTTGCCGGCGATGACTTCCGCCGCCACGTGGCCCTCGTGGGTGCCTTTGTGCGCCAGCATCGGCTGGCCGACGATATCGCCGATAGCGTAAATGTGCGGCACATTGGTGCGCATCTGTTTGTCTACACGGATAAAGCCGCGATCGTCTACCTCGACCCCGGCCTGGCCGGCATCCAGCAGCTTGCCGTTCGGCACGCGGCCGATGGCGACCAGCACGGCGTCATAGCGCTGGGTTTCCGACGGCGCTTTTTTCCCTTCCATGCTGACATACACGCCGTCTTCCCGGGCTTCCACAACGGTGACTTTGGTTTCCAGCATCAGGTTGAATTGGGAACTGATGCGCTTGGTAAAAACTTTTACCACGTCTTTATCGGCCGCCGGGATAACCTGATCGAACATTTCCACCACATCGATTTCCGAACCCAGCGCGTGGTAAACGGTGGCCATTTCCAGACCGATGATCCCGCCACCCATCACCAGCAGACGCTCTGGCACCGACGTCAGGGCGAGCGCACCGGTGGAATCCCATACGCGGGGATCATCATGGGGGATAAACGGCAGCTGGATCGGACGGGAGCCTGCGGCAATAATAGCGTTGTCGAAGGTAATGGTTGTCGTGCCGTTTTCGCCTTCCACCTGCAGGGTGTTGGCACCGGTAAATTTACCGTAACCGTTCACCACCTTCACCTTACGCGCTTTGGCCATACCGCTCAGACCGCCGGTCAGCTGATTGACCACCTTTTCCTTCCAGGTGCGCACTTTGTCAATATCAGTTTGCGGCTCGCCAAAGACGATACCGTTTTTGCTCAGCGCCTTGGCCTCTTCGATAACCTTAGCGACGTGCAATAATGCTTTGGAGGGGATACAGCCTACGTTCAGGCAAACCCCGCCGAGGGTGGAATAACGTTCCACCAGGACGGTCTCCAGACCTAAATCCGCACAGCGGAATGCCGCGGAATATCCGCCCGGGCCTGCCCCAAGTACCACGACCTGAGTTTTTATTTCAGTACTCATAATGACCTCTTAGTTGATTGTCCGGCGGGTCAGACGTCTATTTTATCGCGTGTATTTGCATAACACGCTGTGTCCACCGGGACGTCTCCATCGCGCATAGTTTACAGAAATGTTAATAGACTGCAAAGTATGTTACGACGGCGCTTGTTGAGTTGGTAACGCCGAGGACAGCCCTTTGCCACCGGCGGCGACGCAGAAAACAGGCAGGCCGGCCTGGAGGTTACATCACCAAGCGGCGAATATCAGACATAACGTTATTGATGAAGCTGATGAATCGCGCACCGTCGGCGCCGTCGATGACCCGGTGGTCATAGGACAGCGACAGCGGCAACATCAGCCGCGGCGCAAACTCTTTACCATTCCATACCGGTTTCGTCGACGATTTTGATACACCGAGAATCGCCACTTCCGGCGCATTGACGATAGGCGTGAACGCCGTGCCGCCAATGCCGCCCAGGCTGGAGATGGTGAAGCAGCCGCCCTGCATATCCGACGAAGTCAGTTTGCCGGCGCGGGCCTTTTTCGAGATCTCCGCCAGCTCGCGCGACAGCTCTACGATGCCTTTCTTATTCACATTGCGGAACACCGGCACGACCAGGCCGTTCGGGGTATCAACCGCCACGCCGATATTGATGTATTTCTTCAGCGTCAGTTTCTGGGCGTCCGCCGACAGCGAGCTGTTAAAATGCGGCAGCTCTTCCAGCGCCTTGGCGACCGCTTTCATGATAAACACCAGTGGGGTGATTTTCACATCCAGCTTCTTCTTCTCGGCTTCAGCGTTCTGCTGTTTGCGGAAGGCTTCCACTTCGGTGATATCGGCTTCGTCGAACTGGGTTACATGGGGGATCATGACCCAGTTACGGTGCAGGTTGGCGCCGGAGATTTTCTGAATCCGGCCCAGCTCCACCTCTTCGGTGTCGCCGAACTTGCTGAAGTCCACCTTCGGCCACGGCAGCAGCCCCGGCAGCGTACCGGCAGCGGCTGGGGCGGCCTCAGCGCGTTTGACAGCCTCTTTGACGTATGCCTGAATATCTTCACGCAGGATACGGCCTTTGCGCCCGGTGCCTTTCACTTTCGCCAGGTTGACGCCGAACTCGCGCGCCAGACGGCGAATCACCGGGGTAGCGTGCACATAGGCATCATTCTCGGCAAATTCACCTTTGCCTTCGGACGATGACGGGGCAGCAGCTGCGCTTTTGTTGGCGTCTGATGCCGACGCAGGGGCCACAGCCGCGGCGCTTTCCTTGGCGGCTCCTTCCACCTCGAACATCATAATCTGCGAACCTGTGCTGACTTTATCACCAACGTTAATCTTGATCTCTTTGACGATACCCTCGAACGGCGCCGGCACTTCCATCGACGCCTTGTCGCCCTCGACGGTGATAAGCGACTGTTCGGCTTCGACCTTGTCACCCACCTTCACCAGCACTTCGGTGACTTCCACCTCGTCGCCGCCGATATCGGGAACGTTAACCTCTTTACTCTGTGCGGCACCGCCGCCGGCGGCCGGTTTGGCCGCCGCGCTGTCGGCCTTCTCCGGCGCTGCGGCAGGCTTCTCAGCGCCACCCTCGGCTTCCTCGAAGACCATAATCAGTTTGCCGGTGGTGACTTTATCGCCCACCGCCACCTTTAACTCTTTCACCACCCCCGCCTGCGGCGAGGGCACTTCCATGGACGCTTTATCGCCTTCCACGGTAATCAGCGACTGCTCGGCGTCAACTTTATCGCCCACGCTGACCAGGACTTCGGTGACTTCCACTTCATCTGCACCGATATCCGGTACGTTGATTTCAATAGCCATGATTTACTCTACCTCTTACACCAGACGCGGGTTGACTTTGTCAGCATCGATGCCGAATTTGCTGATGGCCTGCGCCACCACATCAGCGCCGATATAGCCGCGTTTGGCCAATTCACCCAGCGCCGCAACCACCACATAGCTGGCGTCCACTTCAAAGTGATGACGCAGGTTCTCGCGGCTGTCCGAACGGCCAAAACCGTCGGTGCCCAGAACGCGGAACTCGCTTGCAGGAATAAAGTTGCGGATCTGCTCGGCGAACAGTTTCATATAGTCGGTGGACGCCACCGCCGGTGCATCGTTCAGCACGGTGGCCACATAAGGCACGCGCGGGGTTTCGGTCGGGTGCAGCATGTTCCAGCGCTCGCAATCCTGGCCGTCGCGCGCCAGTTCGGTGAACGAGGTCACGCTGTACACATCTGAGCCTACACCATAGTCTTTCGACAGGATCTGCGCTGCTTCGCGCACGTGGCGCAAAATGGCGCCGGAGCCCATCAGCTGCACTTTGCCTTTGCCGCCTTCCAGCGTTTCCAGCTTGTAGATCCCCTTGCAAATACCCTTTTCCACGCCTTTCGGCATGGCAGGCATGGCGTAGTTTTCGTTCAGCGTGGTCAGATAGTAGTAGACGTTTTCCGGCTTATCACCGTACATCCGTGTCAGACCGTCATGCATGATGACCGCGACTTCATAGGCATAGGCCGGATCGTAGGAGATGCAGTTCGGGATGGTCAGCGACTGGATATGGCTGTGGCCGTCTTCGTGCTGCAAGCCTTCACCGTTCAGCGTAGTGCGCCCCGAGGTGCCGCCGATAAGGAAACCGCGCGCCTGCTGGTCGCCCGCCGCCCAGCACAGATCGCCGATACGCTGGAAACCGAACATCGAATAGTAGATGTAGAACGGAATCATCGGCAAATCGTTGGTGCTGTAGGAGGTCGCCGCCGCCAGCCAGGAAGAGGCCGCTCCCAGCTCGTTGATCCCTTCTTGCAGGATCTGCCCCTTTTCGTCTTCGCGGTAATAGGCGACCTGCTCGCGGTCCTGCGGCGTGTACTGCTGGCCGTTGGGGCTGTAGATGCCTATCTGGCGGAACAGACCTTCCATGCCGAAAGTACGGGCTTCGTCGGCGATGATCGGTACCAGGCGATCTTTGATCGACTTGTTCTTCAGCATCACGTTCAGCACGCGAACAAAAGCGATGGTGGTGGAGATCTCTTTTTTCTGCTCTTCCAGCAGCGGCGCAAAATCCTCAAGCGTCGGCAGCTCCAGCGGCTTGGTGAAATCCTTCAGACGGCTCGGCAGATAGCCGTGCAGCGCTTTGCGGCGCTCGTGCAGATAGGTGTGCTCTTCGGACCCTTCTGCAAAAATGATATAGGGCAGCGCTTCGATCTTGTCGTCGGTAATGGTGCTCAGATTGAAACGATCGCGGAAGTAGAGTACCCCTTCCATGTTCATTTTCTTCACTTGGTGCGCGATATTCATGCCTTCCGCGGTCACACCCATGCCGTAGCCTTTGATGGTGTGCGCCAGGATCACCACAGGCTTGCCGGTGGTTTTCTTGGCCTTTTGCAGAGCGGCATAGATTTTCTTCGGATCGTGGCCGCCGCGGTTGAGAGCCCAAATCTCGTCGTCGCTCATGTCTTTCACCAGCGCGGCGGTTTCCGGGTATTTACCAAAGAAGTGCTCGCGTACGTAGGCGCCGTTTTTCGATTTAAAGGTCTGATAGTCGCCGTCGACGGTTTCGTTCATCAGCTGAATCAGCTTGCCGGAGGTGTCTTTGCGCAGCAGCTCATCCCAGCGGCTGCCCCAGACCACCTTGATCACTTCCCAGCCGGCGCCGCCGAACACGCCTTCCAGCTCGTTGATGATCTTGCCGTTACCAGTGACGGGACCGTCCAGACGTTGCAGGTTACAGTTAATGATGAATACCAGGTTGTCCAGCTTCTCGCGGGTCGCGATGGTGATGGCGCCCTTGGATTCCGGCTCGTCCATCTCGCCGTCGCCCAGGAAGGCGTACACGGTCTGATTGCTGGTGTTCTTCAGCGCGCGGTGGTCAAGATATTTAAGGAATTTTGCCTGATAGATGGCGCTTATCGGGCCAAGGCCCATCGACACCGTCGGGAACTGCCAGAACTCCGGCATCAGCTTCGGATGCGGATAGGATGACAACCCTTTACCGTACACTTCCTGGCGGAAGTTGTTCATCTGATCTTCGCTCAGACGACCTTCAAGGAAGGCGCGAGCGTACACGCCGGGGGAGATGTGCCCCTGGAAGTAGACCAGGTCGCCGCCGTCTTTATCGTTGCGCGCGCGGAAGAAATGGTTGAAGCACACTTCATAAATGGTGGCGGACGACTGGAATGACGCCATGTGGCCGCCCAGTTCCAAATCTTTCTTCGACGCGTGCAGCACGGTCATCACGGCATTCCAGCGAATGGCGGAACGGATGCGGCGCTCCAGTTCCAGATTGCCGGGATACTCAGGCTCCTCTTCGACTGGAATCGTGTTGATGTAGTTGCGTCCGGCGGCACCTTGCGCAATGCTGACCCCACCTTTACGCGCTTCATCCAGCACCTGATCAATTAGGAATTGCGCGCGTTCAATACCTTCTTCACGGATAACCGATTCGATCGCCTGGAGCCAGTCGCGTGTTTCGATCGGATCCACGTCATTGTACAAACGTTCTGACATGGTGGTGTTCCTTATCTATCTTTAATATTGGTTTAGTTGGAGCCTGTCTTCCTATGCTCTGGCCGTCAGAACATACGAAGACAGGCCCATAGCTTCTGCTGCCGCGTGGGCCGCCGTTCCCGGAGGCTTAGTCCTTGCGTTGCTGGAGACGTCGAAGCGATCGTTCCCGCCGGCTATGTTCCCGGCCAAGGTCCAGCAAAATTTCCTCAATAAACGCCAGATGGCGATGTGACGCCTCGCGCGCCTTTTCCGGCGCGCGCGCAACTATCGCCGCGAAAATTCCGGCGCGGTGGCTGCTCACCTGCGCCAGCATTTCCCGGCGCGAGTAGAGCAATTCAAAATTCTGACGCACGTTGTTTTCCAGCATCGGCCCCATACAGCGCACCAGGTGCAATAAAACCGCATTATGCGCGGCTTCGGTGACAGCAATTTGATAATTCATGACGGCATCGGCTTCCGCGTCGAGATCACCGCTGTCCTGCGCCGCCTGAATCGCCTGATGGCATTCACGGATATGCTCGAAATCCTGCTCGGTACCGCGCAGCGCCGCATAATAGGCTGCAATCCCTTCAAGGGCGTGACGGGTCTCCAACAGGTCGTATTGCGATTCAGGATGCTCCGCCAAAAGTTCAGTCAGCGGATCGCTGAAGCTTTGCCATAAATTACTTTGCACAAACGTCCCTCCACCCTGCCGACGCAGCAGCAGGCCTTTAGCTTCCAATCGCTGGATGGCTTCCCGCAGCGAGGGGCGGGACACGTCAAACTGCTTGGCCAGTTCACGCTCGGGGGGCAATTTTTCGCCGGGGCGCAGCGTCCCTTCCAGAATCAAATATTCCAACTGTTGTTCTATGACATCCGATAACTTGGGTTGGCGGATCTTACTATAGGCCATTTCTTGTCTTCTCAGCGGATGGTGCGGAGTCAATTGGTAATACCAATTACATTTACACGGCGCTAAAAGTAACAAAGTATTCACCTTCTGTCCATCGTGGCTTTGACCTAAATCATCAAATCGCGCACATTCTCACAAAAGCCTTACATCTGTGCTGTATCAGGCCCGCTCTCCAGCACAATCGTGTTTTCCGGCGAAAACGTTATTAACGTCTATGAAACGTTCCGGGGACGCCGTGGGAAGATGACGGACACGTAAAGCCAGGGAAAAACGCCGCCAAATGCATAGTCATGCAACCCTGACATGACCTTATGAACCCCGGCGATTTTCCCGGCGCCGTTACGCCCATCGTCCAGCAAACGACAACGCCGGTTTATTACGCGCAAGTGTCATAAATCCCGTGCAAAGCCTACCACACATCACTATTCTGTTGCCCGCGACAGCCCGAACGCGAAAATACCCCGCCGGGCCGCGTAAATTAAAACGTACAATAACCGTAACCGTGGACAGACACAGCGCAGGCCGGCATCCAGGTACTTGCCCGCCTTAACGACAGAGGATTCGATGATGGAAGGTCAACAGCGCGACGAGACGCTGAAACGCGGGCTAAAAAACCGCCATATACAGCTCATTGCTTTGGGCGGCGCGATTGGAACCGGCCTGTTTCTAGGGATTGCACAAACCATACAAATGGCCGGCCCTTCGGTTATTCTGGGCTATGCCATCGGCGGTTTTATCGCTTTCCTTATCATGCGCCAGCTGGGCGAGATGGTGGTGGAAGAGCCGGTAGCGGGCTCGTTTAGCCACTTCGCCTATAAATACTGGGGTAATTTCGCCGGTTTCGCCTCCGGCTGGAACTATTGGGTGCTCTATGTCCTGGTGGCGATGGCGGAATTGTCCGCGGTCGGCATCTATATGCAATATTGGTGGCCCGGGCTGCCGACCTGGGTATCGGCGGCGGTGTTTTTCCTGCTGATTAATGCCATCAATCTGGCCAACGTGAAGCTTTATGGTGAAATGGAATTCTGGTTCGCCATTATCAAGGTGATCGCCATCGTCGCGATGATCGTGTTTGGCGCCTGGCTCCTGCTCAGCGGTCGTGGCGGCCCGGAAGCCAGCGTCACCAACTTATGGGCGCAGGGAGGCTTCTTCCCGCACGGCGGCAAAGGTTTGCTGATGGCCATGGCGGTTATCATGTTTTCCTTCGGTGGTCTGGAGCTGGTGGGTATTACCGCCGCCGAGGCCGACGACCCGACGCGCAGTATTCCTAAAGCCACCAATCAGGTCATTTACCGCATCCTGATATTCTATATCGGCGCGCTGGCGATCCTGCTTTCGCTCTACCCCTGGGCCAAAGTGGTAGAGGGCGGTAGCCCATTTGTCCTGATTTTCCAGGCCATTAACAGCTACTGGGTGGCTAATATCCTCAATCTGGTGGTCCTGACCGCCGCGTTGTCGGTCTACAACAGCTGCGTTTACAGTAATAGCCGCATGCTGTACGGTCTGGCCCGTCAAGGCAATGGCCCGCAATCGCTGGCGAAAGTAGACCGGCGCGGCGTGCCGGTGGCTGCGCTCGGCGTCTCGGCGGTCGCGACCGCGATTTGTGTGCTGCTCAACTACCTGATGCCCGGTCAGGCTTTTGGTGTGCTGATGGCGTTGGTGGTGTCAGCGCTGGTAATCAATTGGAGCATGATCAGTCTGGCGCATTGGAAATTTCGCCGCAAAAAAGCGCAACAGGGCGTCATTCCGCGTTTTCCGGCGCTGTGGTACCCGATAGGCAACTGTCTTTGCCTGCTCTTCATGGCGGGTATTCTGGCGATTATGCTGCTCACCCAGGGCATGGCGATTTCGGTGTATTTGATTCCGGTTTGGCTGGTGGTGCTGGGTGTCGGCTTCGCGCTGAAAACTTCCGGCCAGAGCGCTGACGCACGCTGATCCCCGGTTTCCGCACCGGCCGATTTTACCGTGCCGGCGACAGGCGGACAGCCTAGACCAGCGCGCCGTAAATGGTCAACAGCGCCACCACCACAATCACCAATGTGACCTTTTTCGCCAGCGACACCGCGGCACGGGGCGTTTGCACCGCATCCAGATGCGGCTCACGCGCCAGCGAAAACTGCGCCAACCGCGTGAGAACCTGATACTGGCTGCTATGGATATCCCATAGCGAAGCGAACCAGGCCGGCAGCGCCTTCTCGCCATGCCCCAGCAGGGCATAGGCCACACCCGCCAGCCGCACCGGCAGCCAGTGCAGCAGCAAATCGATGCCGGAGCGCGCGCGTTTTAACGGTGTTGAGCGGCGCGCCAGCCAGGTTTGCCAGGCGCGCAAAAAGGCATAACCCGCCAGTGGCACGGGTCCCCAGGGGCCGCCGATGACCAGCCAAAACAGCGGCGCCAGATAAAACCGGAAATTAATCCACAGCAGCGCGTTTTGCAGTTCGCGCAACCGTTCCGCCGGAGTACCTTCCACCGGCAGGCCGTGTATTAACGCCAGCTCATCGCCGCGCTGGCATCGATATCGCCGCGGGCGGCGGCAATCAGATAGTCACGATAATGGCGCCGGATCCCGCCCGCACCGATGCACAATAGCGCCAGGATGACCCACAGCAACGGGATTTGGTAAAACCACCCTGAGGCCAGCCGCAGGCAGACCGCTACCAGTAAAATCCAGCACAGCGCCAGAATCAGCGTCTGCGCCAGCGACGTCTCGCGCAGACGGCTGAACGGCCGCGCAAGCCAGTGGTCCAGTTGCCAATGCTCGCCGTGTTTGAATAACCGCTCCCAAGCCAGCACCAATAGTAATGTAAACAGCGTCATAACCCGCGTCTCCCTGTTAAATGTCGTCAGCCTGTGGTGATAATAATTGCCGAAAATCGTGCCAATTGAAGGACGGTCCTGGATCGGTTTTCCACTCGGCGCGATATCGCTATGGCCGGTAATGTGCGCCGGCGTAATGGGATAATGGCGCATCAACAAGCGGGTCACGTCGGCAAGCTGGTGATACTGGACATCGGTATAGGCTAGCGTATCGGTCCCCTCCAGCTCGATATCGATGGAAAAATCATTGCAGCGCTCACGCCCCTCTGATAGCAGGACACTCCCGCGTGCCAGGCGCGTCGATGAAAGGGAACATACTGCACCACCTCCCCATCGCGCTGGATGAGACAATGCGCGGACACGCGCAGTTGGATAGCGGCAAAATAGGGATCGTCCGCAGGGTCCAGCGTACCGGTAAACAACCGATCTATCCAGGGCCGCCAAATTGGCCCGGCGGCAAACTGATATTGTGCACCACCAGCAACGTAGGAAATATGTCCGCCGGTCGATCGTCGCAATGGGGAGAAAGCACGCGCTTCACATCTGCAATCCAACCGTTATCCAACCGCATGGTGACCTCATTTTACCAAGTATGGTACTTCGCCCGGCTTCAGGGTAGCATGAATCCTCGCTTCCCTTTATCCGCAGATACGGAGATTTTTATGTCTACCCGCCGTTACAACGTTGAGCGCCGCCGGGCGGAATTGCTTGCTCGAATTCAACAGGATATCCCGCCGTCGGTCAGCGCCGCATTGAAAGAAGATCTGGGCGGCGGCACCGACGCTCAGGCCGATATCACCGCGCTGCTGCTGCCAGTGGACAGTCAGGCCAGCGCCGTGATTATCACTCGCGAAAACGGCGTTTTTTGCGGCCAATGCTGGCTTGAAGAGGTATTCAACCAGTTAGGCGGCGGCGTGGCGATTGAGTGGTTGGTTGCGGATGGCGATGACATTCTAGCCAATCAACCCCTGTGCCGACTGAGCGGGCCGGCGCGCCTGCTGCTTACCGGTGAACGGACCACGCTCAATTTCGTCCAGACGCTGTGCGGCGTGGCCAGCGAAGTGAAACGGTATGTCGCTGCGCTGGCGGGTACCGGTACCACGCTGCTTGATACGCGCAAAACCGTGCCGGGCCTTCGGACCGCCCTGAAATACGCGGTGCTGTGCGGAGGCGGCAGCAACCACCGGCTTGGACTGGCGGACGCGTTCCTCATCAAGGAAAATCATATCATCGCCGCCGGATCCATCGCCAATGCCGTCACCAACGCCGTGGCGCTGCGCGCCGATGTGCCGGTGGAAGTCGAAGTAGAATCTCTGGACGAGCTGCATCAAGCGCTGGATGCCGGCGCTGATATCATTATGCTCGACAACTTCAGCCGTGAAGATATGGTGCAAGCAGTGGCGGTAACCCGCCAGCGAGCGGCGCTGGAGGTGTCCGGCAATGTTACGCTCGCTACGCTGCGCGATTGCGCGCTGACCGGCGTCGATTACATTTCCGTCGGCGCACTGACCAAACATTTACGGGCGCTGGATCTCTCCATGCGTTTTCATTAACGATCACTATTGCGCGCGGCCACGCAATTTACTTGTCACAACCTGCAGCCGCGCGGTGTAGCGCCGAATCCGTCTGCCACTTTTTCTTTCCGCCGCTATCTGGGCGTCTGCCGGGCCGCTAGGGTGAAGGGGTTTTCGTTCACCCTAGCGGCCAGACATGCATCGTCAGCGCGGATTTACCCTCATGGAGCTAATGGTGGTGATCGCCATCATCCCTATTCTTAGCGCAATTGCGCTGCCCGACTATCAACGTTATCTGGATCGCGCGGCGCTGACCGATATGCTACTCATCGCCAGCCCCTTCCGTCTGGCGGTGGAGCTGTGCGCCATGCAGCAGGGCGACATCGATAGCTGCAATGCCGGTCAGCTGGATATTCCGGCCAGCCATCGTTCCCGTTATGTCAGCAGCGTCAGCGTGCGTCAGGATGTGATAAGTCTTACCGGCCGCCAAACCCTGGCGGGGCTGACGCTGGTGATGACGCCCGAAACACAGGGCGACGGTCTGCTCTGGCAGCGACACCGCGGCCGACGGCCATCTTGCCGCTCCGTGCGAAGCGTTATTCCAGAGCGCTGAACACTAGGGTGCGTAATGCTCAACCGTACGCATGCCGAGGCGCGCTGGCCGGTACTCCTCTGCACGACGATATACCGGTAACCGGCACGCTGGATCTATTGCTGCAGCGCGCGCTCTGTCGCGAGGCGTCGGATATCCACATCGAACCCTGTTCGCCCACAGGCTACCGGCTGCGGCTGCGCGTCGATGGTCTGATGACCGCCGCGCAGGGTTGTCCCGCCGGCCTGACGGAAGGTCTGGTCGCACGTCTGAAGGTCCTGGCGCGGTTGGACATCGCCGAACGCCGCCAGCCCCAGGACGGGCAATTCAACGCTAGCGGCGATAGCCTGCCGTGTTCACTGCGGCTTTCCACACTGCCCACGCTGTATGGAGAAAAAACGGTACTGCGTCTATTACGCTGCTCGCCACAGCGCCTGACGATTAAAAGATTAGGTATGCCGGCGTCCGCTCAATATTTGCAGCGTGGAGGATCCGGTTGAGCTGCCGTTGACTGGTATTAACCAATGTCAGGTCAATTCCCGGGCGCGGCTGGATTTTCCGCTGCTGCTGCGGGCGCTGCTGCGTCAGGACCCGGATGTGTTGATGGTCGGCGAGATTCGCGATCCGGAAACCGCTGCTGTAACGCTGAACGCTGCCCGCACCGGCTATCTGGTCCTTTCAACGCTACACACGCTGTGCGCCGACTCGGTCTGGAAGCGGCGCAGGCATGGCGCTGGCGCAGCAGGGCACAACCTCGTTCGCCGAACTCAGGCGCGTTTTGGGTCATTCGCCATGAACGGCCTCTGGCTCTGGCGTTGGCAGGGTCTGTGCGCCGAAGGCCGATTCTGCCGGGGAAAGATGATAGGCCGTAGCCGCCGCGACTGCGGCATGCGTTTAGTGGCGCAGGGCTACCAGCCCTTTCGCCTGCGTATTCACTGCTGGCTGCCGGCACGCTATTGGCAACGCCGGGCGCTGATTACTCTTACCGACCGGCTCGCCTCGCTACTGCATGCCGGCCTCCCGCTGCGGGAAAGCCTGACGCTGCTGGCCGCCGAATACCCGCGTGCAGGCTGGCGCTGTCTACTGGCACAGATCGGCGCGGATATCGAACGGGGACTGACGCTGTCGCGGGCCTGCGCCGCCTGGCCGCAGGTCTTTCCGCCGGTGTGGTGCGCCATGTTCGCCCTGGGCGAGCTTACCGGCAGACTGGACAGCTGCTGCGCCGAGCTGGCGCAAAGCGAAGCACGGCTATGGCGTATTAGGCAGCAGGTAATGCGGTCGCTGCTGGTCAGTTTGGGCGCGGTTGGCGACGGTTGTGCCATTATCATCCGCGCTGGCGTCACCCGCCTGCGCACCGCCGCACTGTGGCTGCCGCTGGCGGGTCCCCTGTTGCGTCATCACACGCTTCATCAGTTGTTTCAAACGCTGTCGATGACCCATCGCGCCGGCATCGCTCTCGATCGGGCGCTGGCGCCGACGTCGCTGTTTCCGGCGCATTGCCACTGGTTGATTCGCAGCGGCGGACTCACCGGCACGCTGGACGAGATTTTGTCGCAGCTGGCACGGTTACACGGCGAGCAGGCGCGGCAAAATGCCGAACAGCTGGCGCAGCTGGCTGAACCTGCTCTGCTGTTGCTCACGGGCGCCATGGTGTGCGGATTGGTGGTCATGCTTTATTTACCGCTGCTGCAGTTAGAAGAGGTCTTTAGCCAGTTTTAAGCGACTACGGCACACCCGCCGCGCGCGGTTGCAGGCCGAAGGATGCGCTGGTTGGGGGCGCCGGCGTCACCTCTATTTGCAGGGCCGGGAGAAGCTCATCAAAACGGCAGGCTGAGAGCAACGCTGAACCACGCAACCGGGGACAGGTTAAGGCGGTGGCGTCCTGTTCGCCGCCTGGCGCTGTTTACAACTGGGTGAAGATCCTGTTTTCCTGCTCGGCGACGCGAATAAACGTGGTGCGTTTGGTCAACTCCTTCAGTCGTGATGCGCCAACGTAGGTGCAGGCGGAACGCAGACCGCCGAGGATATCGCGGATGGCATATTCCACCGGCCCGCGCAGCCGCCGTCGCTGACAATCTGACCGATCAGACCGTGGGCGCATCGGCACACTCGATCACCGCCGACAGCTGGGGATAGCCGACGCCGGTTTTTACCCGGGTGGTGCATACCGAGCCGGGACCAATACCCACTTTGACGATATCGGCGCCGGAGAGAATAAGCTCCTCCACCATTTCGCCCGTGACCACATTGCCGGCGCAAATCACTTTATCCGGGCAGGCTTCGCGAGCTTTCTGGACGAAGGTCACAAAATGCTCCGAATAGCCGTTGGCAACATCAATGCAGATAAAATTCAGCTGCGGTGACAACGCCAGGATCTGCTTCAATTTCTCGAAGTCGGCGGGCGGAGGTCCCGGTAGACACCATCACATGACGCAGTACCGATTCCGGCGCCCGCGCCACAAATTCACGCCACTGATCCACGTTATAATGTTTATGCACCGCGGTGAGCACGTCGAATGCGGCCAGCGCCTCGGCCATATGAAAGGTGCCGACGGTATCCATGTTCGCGGCGATAACCGGCACGCCGGACCAGCGAATGCCGGGGTGTTTGAAGGTGAAGTCGCGCTGCAGTTCAACATCGGAGCGGCTTTTCAGCGAGCGCTTAGGCCGAATAAGGACATCTTTGAAACCTAACTTCACATCTTCTTCAATACGCATAGAGTTTTCCTGTTAAAAGGCGACGAGTCGCTAATCAATATCGGATACAATTTGCCTATTCCAGTAGCGGTATCATACTCGGGATTAAAGTTAGGGCAAGACTGCGAAATCTGCCCATTTTACGCTACAATCGTACCAATTTACCTTATGCTAGGAGATTCTCTTTTAGGGTGAGGCAGTTAACGTGACCCAATACATTGTGGCGTTGACCGGCGGTATCGGCAGCGGTAAAAGCACGGTGGCCAACACCTTTGCCGCACTCGGCGTGCCCCTGGTGGATGCCGACGTCATCGCCCGGGAAGTGGTGCAGCCGGAAAGTGCGGCTCTGCGCGCCATCGTACAACGTTTTGGCCCAGCGATGTTAAGCGCGGACGGCTCGCTGGATCGCGCCGCGCTTCGAGCGCGTATTTTCAGCGACCCGGCAGAAAAAACCTGGCTTAATGGCCTGCTTCATCCGCTTATTCAACGGCAAACCGAGCAGCAATTGCGCTCCGCCCGCGCGCCGTACGTGCTGTGGGTGGTGCCGATGCTGATCGAAAACAACCTGCAGCAGCGCGCCAATCGGGTGCTGGTGGTGGATGTGGACCGCGAGCGCCAGATCGCGCGCACGATCAGCCGGGACGGCGTCAGCCGCGAGCAGGTGGAAAACATTCTGGCGGCGCAGGTGTCGCGTCAGCGGCGTCTGGCCTGCGCAGACGATATTATTGATAATAGCGGGCGCCCCGAGGAGATAACGGATCGCGTTGCTACTTTGCATCAACGCTATCTGGCGCTTGCGGCATCGGCAACCCGACAGGATAAATCATCATGAGTAACGTTTACTCGACAACTGTGCTGTTTGAACACCCGTTAAATGAAAAAATGCGTACCTGGCTGCGGTTGGAGTTTCTACTACAGCAGCTTTACCGACATCCGGCGTTAAGCGAGACGGCTAACACGCTGACGTTTTTCCGTACCTTGGCCGATTTGCTGGACGTTCTGGAGCGCGGCGATATCCGCAGTGAAATTCTGAAAGAGCTCGATCGTCAGCAGCAAAAGTTATTGCAGTGGGAGGGCGTGCCCGGCGTCAACAGCGAACGCGTCAGCGCTCTGCGCACCGAGTTCAAACGCTGCGCTACGACGCTGATGGCGGCCCCGCGCCTGGGGCAATTGCTGCGCGAGGATCGCCTGATCGGCGCCGTGCGCCAGCGGCTTTCCATACCCGGCGGCGGCTGCAGCTTCGACCTGCCGGCGCTGCATATCTGGCTCCATCTGCCGCAGCCGCAGCGGGACACGCAGGTAAACGGCTGGCTGCAAACGCTGGATCCGCTTAACGCCGCGCTGACCCGCATACTGGATATCGTTCGCCATTCAGGGCCGTTCAAGAACCAAATCAGTTTAAACGGCTTTTTCCAGGATAACGATGGCGATGGCGATTTGCTGCGGCTGCGCATCTCAGTAGAGCATCAACTCTATCCGCAAGTATCCGGCCATAAAACCCGTTACGCTATCCGTTTTTTATCCCTGGACAGCGAAAACGGCGTGGTGCCGAACCGCCTGCCGTTTGAACTGGCCTGTTGTTAGGAGAACGCTATTATGAGCGACGATATCGTTAACGTCACCTGCCCCACCTGCGGCAAAGCGGTGGAATGGAGCCCGACAAGCCCGTTCCGGCCGTTTTGTAGCAAACGCTGCCAGTTGATTGATTTGGGCGAATGGGCGGAAGAGGAAAAACGCATCCCAAGCGATGTGCAAATTACCGATAGCGATGAGTGGAGCGATGAAACCCGCTATTGAGAGGAATGCACCGGCGGCGCTATATCTGCCGTCGCAGGCGACACGCTTCACCCCCGATGCCGCGCCAGACTTTCACCTTACCTTGGTTATCCCCGCCAGCTGTTAGCGGCATGGTGCGCTAACAGCTGTCCCCACGCGCGCTTCTAGTCCGCCGTCAGTTGGCGGATTATGGCCGCGTTGGCTGGCGGAAACTCATCCGCACGCAGCGCCTGCTGCGGGCACCAGCGCACCGGCTGTCCCTCGTTGCCGCAGGGCGTGCCGCGCCACTGCTCCACCAGATAGAAATAAAACGCCAACTGCCGCTCGGCGAAAGCATGCTGGGTGGTCGCCAGCAGTTGGGCACGCTCGACGTCAATGCCGGTCTCTTCACGCAATTCGCGATACAGCGCCTGCTCGGGGGTCTCTCCAGGCTCCACCTTACCGCCTGGAAACTCCCAAAATCCTCCCATGTGCACGTCCGCCGGGCGGCGGGCGATAAAGATCTCCCGCCGGGCGTTACGAATGATGCCCACCGCAATGGTTCGTATCGTCATAGCTGTCAGCGCTCCTTCACGTTGTCCCGCACAGCCAGGCCGCGTGCCCTAGAAAAAGTGTAACACGTTTTCACTAAAACGCCCGGCGAACCGGGCATGATGTGCGACTATTGACCGCGGGATGCCATCATTATTGCAGTTTGCCGTGGCAATGCTTGAACTTCTTGCCCGAACCGCACGGGCAGGGATCGTTGCGCCCGACTTTGCGACCTTCCTGCGCCGCTGCCGCGCTCCCCTGGGTGAGTTCCTCCACCGGCGCCTGATGGCTTAACTGCTGCTGTCTGGCGAGACGTTCGGCCTCTTCGCGCCGCTGCTGCTCCATCGCCTCAACCTCTTCCGGCATACGCACCTGCACCTTGCTAAGCATGCTGATCACTTCATATTTCAGCGACTCCAGCATGGCGGCAAACATGGCGAAAGATTCGCGCTTGTACTCTTGTTTCGGATCTTTTTGCGCATAACCGCGCAGATGGATGCCCTGACGGAGATAGTCCATCGCCGCCAGATGCTCTTTCCACAGAGAATCCAGCGTTTGCAGCATGACGCCTTTCTCGAAATTGCGCATTATATCGCTGCCGACGATCTCTTCCTTACGCTGGTATTGGGCCAGCATCTGTTCTAGCACTCGCTCGCGCAGGATTTCTTCGTGCAGGCCCGGTTCGTCGTCCAGCCATTGGGCGACAGGCATATCCAGATCGAAGTCATCCTTAAGGCGATGCTCCAGCCCCTGCACATCCCACATTTCCTCCAGGGACTGCGGCGGAATGTAGCTATCGAGAATGGTTTTCAGCACATCTTCGCGGATGCTCTTGACGGTCTCGCTAATGTCCGCCACATCGAGCAGTTCGTTCCGCTGGGTGTAAATTGCACAGCGCTGGTCGTTGGCGACATCATCGTATTCCAACAATTGCTTACGAATATCGAAGTTGCGGCTTTCCACCTTGCGCTGGGCGTTGGCAATCGCTTTGGTGACCCAGGGGTGTTCGATAGCTTCGCCGGGCTTCATGCCCAGCTTGCGCATCATGCCGGAGACGCGATCGGAGGCGAAAATACGCATCAGGGCATCTTCCATCGACAGATAAAAACGGGAAGAGCCGGCGTCGCCCTGACGGCCGGAGCGACCGCGCAGCTGATTGTCGATACGGCGCGATTCATGGCGCTCGGTGCCGATAATATGCAGGCCACCGGCGGCCAGCACCGCCTCATGGCGCGGCTGCCAGGCATCCTTGATGGCGGCGATCTGCTGCTCGTCCGGGGACTCCAGGGCCGCGACTTCCGCCTGCCAGCTGCCGCCCAGCACGATGTCGGTACCGCGCCCGGCCATGTTGGTGGCGATGGTGACCGCCCCCGGCTGGCCCGCCTGGGCGACGATGTCGGCCTCCATGGCATGGAATTTGGCGTTCAGCACCTTGTGCGCAATGCCGGCTTTTTCCAGCTCGCCGGAAACCAGCTCCGATTTTTCAATGGAAATCGTCCCCACCAGGACCGGCTGACCGCGTTCGGTACAGGTTTTAATATCCTCGATGATGGCGTCGATTTTTTCCTTTTCCGTCATATAGACCAGATCGGCCAAATCCTTACGGATCATGGGACGGTTGGTCGGCACCACGATGGTATCGAGTTTATAAATGGAGCTGAACTCAAACGCTTCGGTGTCGGCGGTACCGGTCATACCGGCCAGCTTCTCATACAGGCGGAAGTAGTTCTGGAAGGTAATCGACGCCAGCGTCTGGTTTTCATTCTGGATCGCGACATTTTCCTTGGCCTCCACCGCCTGGTGCAGCCCGTCGGACCAGCGGCGTCCCGGCATGGTGCGGCCGGTGTGCTCGTCGACAATGATCACTTCACCGTCTTTAACGATATAGTCCACGTCGCGGGCGAACAGCACGTGGGCGCGCAAAGCGGCGGTCACATGATGCATCAGCATAATGTTGGCCGGCGAGTAGAGCGATTCGCCCTCCTCCATAATGCCGGCTTTCACCAGCAGCTCTTCAATCAGCATCAGCCCGCGTTCAGTCAGATTCACCTGGCGGGACTTCTCATCCACCGAGAAGTGCCCCTCGCCCTGAAAACTCTCGGAGTCTTCTTTGTCCTGACGAATCAGATGGGGGATAAGCTTATCGACGCGGCGATACATATCAGAGCTGTCCTCCGCCGGGCCGGAGATAATCAGCGGGGTACGCGCCTCATCGATAAGGATGGAGTCCACCTCGTCCACCAGCGCGTAATGCAGTTTGCGTTGCACCCGCTCTTCCGGGCTGAACGCCATATTGTCACGCAGATAGTCAAAGCCGTACTCATTGTTGGTACCGTAGGTGATATCGGCGGCGTAAGCGGCGCGTTTGGCCGGCGCCGGCAGCCCCGGCAGGTTGATGCCGACGCTCAGCCCCAGGAACTCGAACAGCGGGCGGTTGTTTTCCGCATCGCGCTGCGCCAGGTAATCGTTCACCGTGACCACGTGCACACCTTTTCCGCTCAGGGCGTTCAGGTAGGCCGGCAGCGTAGCGGTAAGGGTCTTCCCTTCACCGGTGCGCATCTCGGCGATGCAGCGGTCGTTAAGAACCATACCGCCCATCAATTGCACATCAAAATGGCGCATTCCGAACACCCGCTTGCTGGCCTCGCGCACCACGGCAAAGGCTTCCGGCAACAGGCTGTCAACGGTCGCTCCCTGGGCGATACAGTCGCGGAATTCAACGGTTTTGGCCGCGAGCTGTTCATCGCTCAGCTGCTCCATCGCCGGTTCCATCTGGTTGATAGCGTCCACCGCTTTGCTCATACGGCACAGGGTACGATCGTTACGGCTGCCAAAAATCTTGGTAAGTAATTTTGCTAGCATAGTTAGTCACATCTCATCACGGCCCCGTCCATCAGCGGCCAAAAAGTCGTTTGCGGAAAAGTTACGGTCCTTCAGCGTCAGACGGCGGCGTGCGGGCCGGCGCGTATTCCCTGCTGCTGCGTCAGACGAATGCCGCTACGGTTGTCGATGAAAGCGACGTGGCCCGTTGACCGCAGCCGGCGGACCAGCACCGGCGGCCGCGCTTCGCGGTTGAGCAACAGACCCAGCGTGGTCAGCAGTACCTGATGCTGCACGCGCAGCGGCGCGACGGCCTCGGGCAACGGCGCGGGGGCCCAGGCAATGGAGAGATGACGGATGACGGTACGTATGGCATGCTGATGCCAGTAGTCAACAGCGTAGGTGGTGCGACACGGGACATCTTTCAGCCGTGCCAGCTGGCTGAAGCCGGCCTGAAAGGCACTTTGCCGGCTGAGACTGGGGCAATTGTCGGCCTGGTACAACATCTCCTGGCCGCCGCCTGGCAACAAAGGCACGCCAAAGCCGGCCGCAACAATCCCCAACAGGAGATGCGGCCAGAAATAACGTCTGCCAATTTGTCGCCAACGATTTAGAATACCCATTACCCGATAATGTCTTCCGCCGGAGTGTTGTTATGCGCGATAGTCGTCCACATCCCATCGACAGCCTATTTGGCGACGCCGCCGAAACGGGCCGCGTGTCCCTGTCAAAGATTCAGCAGCGTGCCATCCTGCTGCTGAAGCTCAACCGCGCGGTCAATGCGCTGTTGCCGACACCGCTGCGCCCCTGGTGCCGTGTCGCCAACGTCCGCCAGGGAGTGCTGGTACTGGAAACCGCTAATGCCAGCTGGAAGATGCGGTTACGCTATGAACAACCTCAATTATTGTCTGCGTTAAGAGCGCAGATTCTACCATCATTGTCGTCTATCGACATCAGGATTAACCCTGGCCTGGCGAGAAAACAGGAGTTGAATGCGCAAAATAACGACAGCGGCCGGCAACCTGACCGGCCGCTGGGGGAAAAGCCACGGCATTTGAGCGTACAGAGCGCGGCGTCTATTCGCCATGTAGCGGCGCGCAGCGAAGGAAAATTAAAGAACGCGCTGGAACGACTGGCGGAGCTGGCCGGAGAGAGTGCCAACCCCACCCGTCGCGGGAAATAGACGCCAGAAGGTTAACCCTGCCGACGACAAGCCGGAACGCCGCAATAACACTGCGTCACCGCGACCTCGTTCAGACCATAACGAAGGAAGGGGCTTTGAACGCCAGCGGCAGTTTAGCCTCATCCTCGAAGGTCACCAGTTCCCAGGCTTCCTGACGCGCCAGTACCGCCTGCAGCAGCTTGTTATTCATGGCGTGGCCGGATTTGAAGGCAGTAAACGCGCCGATGATGTTGTGACCGAACATGAATAGGTCGCCGATGGCGTCGAGCATTTTGTGGCGGACGAACTCATCTTCAAAGCGCAGGCCGTCTTCGTTCAGCACCCGGTAGTCATCGACCACGATAGCGCAGTCGAAACTGCCGCCAAGCGCCAGGCCGCGAGATTGCAGGTACTCAATATCACGCATGAAGCCAAAGGTGCGCGCACGGCTTATCTGGCGAACGAACGACTCCGCGGAGAAGTTCAGGAAATAACGTTGCGAGCTGGCATCAATCGCGGGATGTTTGAAGTCGATGGTGAAATCGAGCGTAAAGCCGTTATACGGCGCAAGCTCGGCCCATTTATCCCCATCCTCGACGCGCACCGCCTGTTTCAGACGCAGGAATTTTTTGGCACTGTTAAGCTCCTCAATGCCGGCATCCAGCAGCAGGTAGACGAAGGGGCTGGCGCTGCCGTCCATGATCGGGATTTCAGGCGCATCCACTTCAACGATGATGTTGTCGATTCCCAATCCCGCCAGCGCCGCGTTCAGGTGCTCTACGGTGGAAATACGCACATCATGCTCGTTCACCAGACAGGTGCAAAGCATGGTGTCGCGCACCGACTTGGCGTCAGCGGGAAAATCTACCGGCGGGTTCAAATCGGTTCGACGATAGATGACCCCGGTGTTTGCCGATGCAGGGCGTAGTGTCAGTGTGACCTTTTTGCCGGTATGTAACCCCACACCGGTGGCCTGCACGATACGTTTCAATGTCCGCTGTTTGATCATCTGTTTCTCTCGCAATGTTTAACCATGCCGCCTACTCCACACAGTATAGATAAGAGTGGGTGGGCCAGTTTAGCACAAAGAGCGGCGTTTCCCAAAACTGCACGGTTTAATCCGCCTGTTTACGCAAGAATGCCGGAATATCCAGGTAGTCGGGTTCCTTACTCCCCTGGGCGTTTTGCTCATTGACCGCCTTGGCCGCCGTTTTCTGCTCCTGATTGAGCGAAGACATGCCCGCGGCGTGATCGCGATAGAGGTTATCCATCACCCGCTGGCTGCTCTGCTTATTGGTCACCAGCGTTATTTCCGGCCGTTTGTCCATACCGATGCCGGTCGCGACCACGGTAACGCGCAGTTCGTCGTTCATATCCGGATCCAGCGAGGTACCGATGACGACCGTGGCGTTGTCGGAGGCAAAAGCGCGGATGGTGTTACCCACGGTTTCAAACTCGTCCAGACGCAGGTCGAAGCCCGCGGTAATGTTGACCAGAACCCCACGGGCGCCGGACAGATCGATATCTTCCAGCAACGGACTGGAAATGGCCATTTCCGCCGCTTCTTCCGCGCGATCTTCGCCGCAGGCAACGCCGGAACCCATCATGGCATAGCCCATTTCAGACATTACGGTGCGCACGTCGGCAAAGTCGACGTTCATCAGCCCCGGGCGGGTGATAAGCTCGGCAATACCCTGCACCGCGCCTTTCAATACATCGTTGGCGGCGCCAAACGCGTCAAGCAGCGAAATACCGCGTCCCAGGACTTTCAGCAGCTTGTCGTTGGGGATGGTGATAAGCGAGTCGACATGCTTGGAGAGTTCAGCAATGCCCTGCTCGGCGAACGCCATACGTTTTTTGCCCTCAAAATTAAAGGGCTTGGTGACCACAGCCACGGTCAGGATACCCAGATCCTTGGCGACTTCCGCGACAACCGGCGCAGCGCCGGTACCGGTACCACCGCCCATACCGGCGGCGATGAACACCATATCGGCTCCTTCAAGCGCGGCCCGCAGCGCTTCGCGGTCCTCTTCGGCGGAGTGGCGGCCCACTTCGGGATTGGCGCCGGCCCCTAGCCCTTTGGTAATGCCGCTGCCGATTTGAATAGTCTGGCCCACCGCCGTCTTACGCAATGCCTGAGCATCGGTATTCACCGCGAAGAAGTCCACGCCTTCGATGCGCTCTCGCACCATATGCTCGACGGCGTTGCCGCCACCGCCGCCGACGCCGATGACTTTAATCACCGCGTCGTTGGTTAATTCCATAGGTTCAAACATAATTTCTCTCCGTTTTGTGCCTGTCGCTTCGGAATCGGCCGCCTGCACAGCCGGGTTCCGTCTTGAAAATCGTTAAAATTCTTTTCGCAGCCAGCCGCTGAACCGCTTGAACCATGTGCTGACCGACGTTCTTTTTTCCACGTCTACTTCGCCGCTTAAATGTGACTCTTTACCGTAATGCAGCAGCCCCACGGCGGTAGAATAATAGGGCGCCTGCGCATAATCCGTCAGGCCGGTGATATTCAGCGGCTGGCCAATACGCACCTGGGTATGAAATACCCTCTGCGCGCACGCCGCCAAACCATCGATTTGCGCCGCGCCGCCGGTCAGGACGATGCCGGCGGCCAGATGGTGCTTCACTCCCTGCGCCCGCAGTTGCTCCTGCAGTTGCAAAATCTCGTCGTTGACCAGATTAAGCAGCTCAGTGTAACGCGGCTCGATCACCTCAGCCAGGGTCTGGCGCTGCAGGCTGCGCGGCGGCCGGCCGCCGACGCTCGGTACCTCAACGCTCTCGTCCTTGCTGACCACCGCGCCCAGCGCACAGCCGTGGCGGACTTTGATCGCCTCGGCGTCGGTGGGCGGCGTGCCGAAGGCGTAGGCGATGTCGCTGGTGACCACATTGCCGGCGTAGGGAATCACCTTGGTATGGCGCAGTGCGCCGGCGGTATACACCGCCATGTCCATGGTGCCGCCGCCGATGTCGACCACGCACACTCCCAGTTCGCGTTCATCTTCGGTCAGAACCGCGTAACTTGACGCCAAACCGGCGAAAATAAGTTGGTCAACTTTCAGCCCGCAACGTTCAACCGCTTTGACAATGTTCTTCGCCATATCATTATGGCAGGTAATCAGGTGGACCTTGGCCTGCATGCGTACGCCGGACAGGCCAACCGGGTTTTTTATTCCTTCCTGATAGTCAATCGCATAATCCTGCGGAATGACGTGCAAAATACGGTGCTCATCGCGTACACGCACCGATTTGGCGGTATGCACCACATTCTCCACGTCTTCCTGGGTCACTTCTTCTTCGGAAATCGGTACCATGCCAATTTCATTCTGGCAGCTAATATGTTTGCCGGACAGGGCAAGATACACCGAGGAGATCTGGCAGTCCGCCATCAGCTCCGCCTGATCAATAGCGCGCTGAACGCATTTCACGACCGATTCCAGATCGTTAACGCCACCCTTGTCCATGCCGCGCGACGGGCAACTGCCGACACCGATGATATTCACCATACCATCGGGCAGCACCTCCCCTACCAGCGCGGCCACCTTGGCCGTGCCGATCTCCAGTCCTACTACCAGTTTTCTGTCCGTCGCCTTGATCATTGTTGTTCTGCCTGTGCCTGAATCTGTTGCTGATTACTATTTTCCGGTTCGATATAGGCCGCTGCCCAACCGACGGCCAAGCCCGAGTCATAGCGCAGATCCACATAGCTGATGCGCTTATTATCGTTCCGGGCCTGCTGGAGAAGAACCGGATAAATCCCGATAAAGCGCTGCAGGCGCCTGGCTCTGTCGTCCCGGCCCAGTTCCAGCCGGGTATCGTCCCGTAACGTCAACTGCCACGAATGGCGGGCGCTCATGCTAACCGCCTTGAGCTGAAACTTGGCCGCCGTCAGCACCGCGTTCATGGTGCGATAGCCGCTCAGCACGTCTTGCTCGCTGCCCTCCGGGCCATAAAGCATCGGCATGGGCTGATTGCCGATACGCTCCGCCGGCGCGCTGAATACCTTGCCGCTGCCGTCAAGCAGATGTTGATCGTTCCAGCGCACCACCGGCACATATTCCACCAGGTGGATTTTCAACTCGTCCGGCCACTGTTTACGCACGCTGACCTGCTTTATCCACGGCATGCGTTCAATTTGCTGCTGAATAACGTTAACGTCCTGCGTCATAAAGGTGCCGGGCGCTCCCAGCGCCAGAATCGCCTGGCGGATATCGTCATTGGTGGTGTAATGACGATATCCGGTCACCACCAGCCGGGACAGCGGTAAACGATGGGCATCTTTCATCCAGCCCACGACCATCCAACCTCCCCAGACGATGGTGCCGAGCACCATCAGCAGGAAGATCAGACCCGCGAGCTGGCCGCCGTTGCTGCGTCCCGCAGCGGCTCTCTCTGTCTCACGGTTGCGTACGTTTATCGCCGCCTGCGACATGTCAGGCCGCTCCCGCCGCGGCGACCGTCGGCGCATACCGCTGAAAATCAAGCCGTTTAACCATGACGTCCCTCGCCAGGCTGCGGCTGCAGCCTGCTGTCAGCCAGTTTACGGGCTATTTTGCCCACCGTACCGGCGCCCTGCATCAGCACCAAATCGTTGTCTTGCAGCACCTGCGCCAGCGTTGCGGGCAGCGTCTCCATATCCGGCACCAGAATCGGATCCACCTTGCCGCGGCCGCGAATAGTGCGGCACAAAGAGCGGCTGTCGGCGCCGGGGATCGGCGCTTCGCCGGCGGGATAAACATCCAGCATCAGCAGGACATCCACGCCGGAGAGGACGTTGGCGAAATCGTCGTAAAGGTCTCGCGTACGCGTATAGCGGTGCGGCTGAAACACCATTACCAGACGCTTATCCGGCCAGCCGGCACGCGCCGCTTTAATCGTAGCGTCCACCTCGGTCGGGTGATGACCGTAATCGTCCACCAGCATGACTTCGCCCGTTTTGCCGTTGACGTTGACCAAATCATAATGGCCCAAATCATCGAAGCGGCGGCCGGTGCCCTGAAATTGCAGCATCGCCTGCAAAATGCTCTCGTCGTTGATGCCCTCTTCGGTCGCCACCGCAATCGCCGCCACCGCATTCAGCGCGTTGTGGCGACCCGGTGCGTTGAGCTCCACCCGTAAATCGGCCTTTTCCTGCCGGGTGAAGGTAAAGCTGCCACGCGCACCGTCCTGGCGATAATCGGTGATACGCAAATCGGCATCGTCGCTGAAGCCATAAGTGGTGATTTGCCGCCCGACGCGGGGCAGCAGTTCGCGGATCACCGGATCGTCGATACACATCACCGCACGGCCGTAAAACGGCAGATTGTGCAGAAAGTTGATAAACGTCTGCTTGAGATTTTCAAAGTCGCCCTGATAGGTATCCATATGGTCGGCTTCGATATTGGTAATAATCGCCACCATCGGCTGCAAATGCAGGAAGGAGGCGTCGCTTTCGTCGGCCTCGGCAATCAGGTAGCGACTGCAGCCCAGACGGGCGTGCACGCCGGCGGCTTTCACCAGTCCGCCGTTCACGAAGGTCGGATCCAGGCCGGCCTCGGCATAAATACTGGCCACCATCGCGGTCGTCGTGGTTTTACCGTGCGTACCGGCAATAGCGATGCCGTGACGAAAACGCATCAGCTCCGCCAGCATTTCCGCGCGCTGAATGACGGGAATACGCACCTCTTTGGCCGCCACAATTTCCGGGTTATCAGCCGCGATGGCGCTCGACACCACCACTACGCTGGCATCACTGATATTCTCCGGGCGGTGGTTGAAATAAATTTGCGCACCCAGGTCCGTCAGTTGCTGCGTGACCGCGTTCGGCGCCAGATCGGAGCCGCTGATTTGATAGCCCTCGTTCGCCAGCACTTCCGCGATACCACCCATGCCGGCACCGCCGATGCCGACAAAATGGATTTGCCTGACGCGGCGCATCTCTGGGACAAAAGTTCGCAGTTTAGCCAGTTGTTGTGTATTCACAGTGTCATCGCTTAAGTCAAAAAAAACGCTCAAGATGGCACGCCCGGCCCGTCCGGTGTTGTCGGCGCACGCTCAGGCGCGCACCGCCGCCGCCACTTCCCGCGCCACGCGCTCCGTTGCATCGGGTATAGCCGCCGCCCGGGCGCGTTGCGCCATGGTCAGCAATGTCGGCCGATCCCAGCCGGCCAGTACGTCACTAACCCGCTCAACGCTAAAGGCCGGCTGCTCAATAATTTTTGCCGCGCAGGCCTGCTCCAGCAGCCGCGCGTTCCAGTACTGCTGACGATCTTTGTGCATAAACGGCACAAACAGGGCCGGCAGCCCGGCGGCAGCGATTTCGCTCACCGTCAGCGCCCCGGCGCGGCAGACCACGGCATCTGCCCAGGCGTAGGCGGCGGCCATATCGTCGATAAATTCTACCACCTTGTGCTGTGTCTCGCCGTTCGCCGCGTAAGCTCGGTTAACCTCCTCCAGCGCCCCTTTCCCTACCTGATGCCACAGCGTCAAGATGCCCGCCAAACGAGCGGCGACCGCCGGCATGGTCTGATTGAGCACCCGCGCGCCCTGGCTGCCGCCGATAATCAGCACCCGAATCGGGCCTGTGCGATCGCGAAAGCGCGCTTCGGGCGCCGGCAGCGCCAGCACCGCATCGCGTACCGGATTCCCCACCACGTCGGCATGGGGGAAGGCACCGGGAAACGCCTGCAGCACTTTGCGGGAAATTTTCGCCAGGCCGCGGTTGGTCAGGCCGGCGATACCGTTCTGCTCGTGCAGGACCACCGGGATGCCGCAGCTCCAGGCCGCCAGACCGCCGGGCCCGGAAACATAACCGCCCATACCCAGCACCACATCCGGCCGCCACGCGCGCATAATCCGCCGCGCCTGCCGCAGCGCGCGCCAAATGCGCACCGGCGCCAGCAGTTGCGCTTTCAATCCCTTGCCGCGCAGGCCGCTGATGCGGATAAAATCGATATCAATGCCGTGCTGCGGCACGAGATCGGCCTCCATGCGATTGGCGGTGCCGAGCCAGCGGACCTGCCAGCCCTGCGCCATCAGGTGATGCGCGACCGCCAGCCCCGGGAACACATGTCCGCCGGTACCACCCGCCATCACCATCAACCGCCTTGTCTTTGCCGTCATCGCGGTCCCCTCGCAAACGCCTGCGCTTTGGCCAGACGCGTCTCAAAATCCACCCTCAGCAGCAGTACTATCGCCGTCGACATGATAAGCAGGCTCGAACCACCGTAGCTGATTAACGGCAGGGTCAAGCCTTTGGTCGGCAGCATGCCGGCGGCAGCGCCCACGTTGACCAGCGCCTGAAAGCTGAACCAGATGCCGATGGAACAGGCCAGGAAACCGGAAAAGCGCTGGTCGATTTCCAGCGCTTTGCAGCCGATGGACATGGCGCGGAACGCAACCAAAAACACCATCAGTAGCGCCAGCACCACGCCGAAGTAACCCAGCTCTTCGCCCAAAATGGAGAAGATAAAGTCGGTATGGGCTTCCGGCAAATACTCCAGTTTCTGTACCGAGTTGCCCAGTCCCTGTCCCCAGAATTCGCCGCGGCCAAACGCCATGAGCGACTGGGTAAGCTGGTAGCCGCTGCCGAAGGGATCATCCCACGGGTTCCAAAACGACGTCACGCGCCGCATACGGTAGGGCTCAGCGATGATGAGCAACACCACCGCGAAAATGCCCGAACCGATAATCGATAAGAATTGCCATAGTTTGGCGCCGGCCAAAAACAACATGGCCAGAGTGGTGACGAACAACACCACCACGGTCCCGAGATCGGGCTGCGCCAGCAGCAGTACCGCCAGCAGCACCATCACGCCCATCGGTTTGCAAAATCCCCAGAAGTTAGTACGTACTTCCTCTACCTTGCGTACCAGATAACTGGCCAGATAGCAAAACAGCGCCAGCTTGGATAATTCCGCCGGCTGGATACGCAGCTGCCAGAGCGCTATCCAGCGCGACGCGCCGTTAACCGAGCTACCGACCACCAGCACCACCAGCAGCATCACCAGCGTGATAAGCAGCATCACCGAGCTGTAGCGCTGCCAGACCGCCATCGAGATCCTGAGCGTTGCCAGCGACAGCACAAACGCCAGACCGAGATAAAACGCATCACGTTTGGCAAAATAGAACGGGTCGTCCGACAGGCGCGCCCCGATCGGCATCGACGCCGAGGTAACCATCACGAAACCGATACCGGCCAGCCCCAGCGTCAGCCACAGCAGCGTACGATCATAGAGCAGATGGGTCGGCGCCTCAGGCTCGCGCCCCCCCATCACCCACGCTTTCAGGCGGGGAATCAATCCTAAACCGGGAAAGCGCATCAACCCACCTCCCGCGCCAGGCGGGTGAATACGTCACCACGCACTTCAAAATTGCTGAACTGATCCAGGCTGGCGGAGGCCGGCGACAGCAGCACCAGATCCCCTGCCCTCACCCGGGAACCGATGATGCGCATCGCCTGCTCAAGCGTCTCGGTGAGCGTAGCGGCTTCAGGACACAGGGACGCCAACTGCGCGCCATCCTGGCCGAAACAATACAGCTGTACCCGGTCTCCCTGCAGCCACGGCGTCAGCGGCGTGAAATCGGCGGATTTACCATCGCCGCCCAATAGTAAATGGAGCGTACCCACCACCTCCAGTCCGTTCAGCGCCGCCTCGGTACTGCCCACATTGGTCGCTTTGGAATCATTAATCCAGCGTACGCCGCGGCGTTCATGCACTAATTCAAAACGGTGCGTCAGACCGCGGAACTGACGCAGCGCCGCCAGACTTGCAGCGCTCGGAATGCCCAGCGCATCCGACAGCGCCAGCGCCGCCAGGGCGTTGGTGTAATTATGGCGGCCGCCAACGCGCAGTTCCGCGCCTTCCAGCAGCGGCTCACCGCGCGCCATCAGCCAGGTCTGCCCCGCATGCCGGCGGAGGCAGTAGTCGCCGCGCTCCGCGCCGAAGCTGATGCAGCGCGCGTCATGTCCGCGCACCGGCAGGGTGAGCGCATCCTCTGCGTTGACCACGCAGACCGCGGCATCGTGGTAAATTTTCAGCTTGGCTGCCCGGTACTGTTGCAGGCCAAGCGGATAGCGGTTCATGTGGTCTTCACTGATATTAAGAACCGTCGCCGCCGCCGCTTTCAGGCTATGTGTGGTTTCCAACTGGAAACTCGACAACTCCAGAACATACAGCTGGCACGGCGAATCCAAAAGCGTCAGCGCCGGCAGACCAATATTGCCGCCAACGCCCACCTGCCAGCCGGCGGCGGCGGCCATTTCGCCCACCATACAGGTGACGGTGCTTTTGCCGTTGGAGCCGGTTATCGCCACCACCGGCGCCGATGCCTCACGCGCAAAGAGCTCTATATCGCCGATAATGGCAACGCCGGCCGCCGCGGCCTCGGCCAGCGCGGGATGCGACAGGGGAACGCCGGGGCTGGTGACGATAAGCGTAGCGTCGAGCAGCCACTGTTCATGCAACGACCCCAGGTGGCGCGGCACATCGGCCGGCAGTTTCTCCAGACCCGGCGGTGTAAAACGGGTGTCCATCACCCGCGGCGTCACGCCGCGGCGGCGCAAAAAGTCAACGCAGGAAAGGCCGGTAAGCCCCAGCCCGATGATGACCACTTGTTCGCCCCGATAGTCCGTCATCATTACCGTACCTTCAGCGTTGCCAGTCCGATAAGGACCAGCATCAGGGAAATAATCCAGAAACGCACAATGACGCGCGGCTCCGGCCAGCCCTTCAATTCATAATGGTGATGGATGGGCGCCATACGGAAAATGCGCTGACCGCGCAATTTGAACGAACCTACCTGTAAAATCACCGACAGGGTTTCCACCACGAACACCCCGCCCATAATCAGCAGTAAAAATTCCTGGCGCAGCAGCACGGCGATTGTGCCGAGCGCGCCGCCCAGCGCCAGCGAACCGACGTCGCCCATGAACACCTGCGCGGGGTAGGTGTTGAACCACAAAAACCCCAGGCCGGCGCCGACGATAGCCGTACACACCACCACCAGCTCACCCGCGAAACGCACATAAGGAATGTGCAGATAGCCCGCAAAATTCATGTTGCCGGTCGCCCACGCCACCAGCGCCAGACCGGCGGCGACAAACACCGTCGGCATAATCGCCAAACCGTCTAGACCGTCGGTCAGGTTGACCGCGTTGCTGGTGCCGACGATAACAAAGTAGGCCAACAGCACATACCACAGCCCCAGCTGCGGCATGATGTCCTTGAAAAATGGCACCGCCAGCTGGGTCGCCGGCGTATCTTTGCCCACCGCGAACATGGTGAAGGCAACTGCCAGCGCTATCACCGACTGCCAGAAATATTTCCAGCGGACGATAAGCCCCTTGGTGTCTTTGCGCACCACCTTGCGATAGTCGTCGATAAAGCCCACGATGCCGTAGCCCACCAGGACAAACAGCACACACCAGACATACGGGTTGGACGGATAGGCCCACATCAATACCGAAATCGTGATCGACGTGAGGATCATCAACCCGCCCATGGTCGGCGTGCCGCGTTTGCTGAAATGCGATTCCGGGCCATCATTGCGCACTACCTGTGCGATCTGCAATTTTTGCAGCCAGGCGATAAGGCGCGGTCCCATCCACAGCGACAGGAACAGAGCGGTCAGCAGGCTGACGATGGCACGAAACGTCAAGTAAGAGAAGACGTTAAATCCTGAGTAAAATTGGACCAGATGTTCGGCCAGCCAGACTAACATGGTGCTTTTTCCTGTAACGCGCGCACCACCTGCTCCATCGCGGCACTACGTGAACCCTTCACTAATACGGTCATGACCGCCTGTTCGGACAGCAGCTGTGCCAGTCGGGCGGTCAGCGCGGTTTTGTCCTGAAAATGTTCGCCCCGGCCGCTGGCCTCACCGATAAGGTGGCTAAGGCTGCCGACGCTTAAGACTTTGTCGATACCGGCCAGGGCGACGGCTTCGCCGACCTGTCGATGGCATTCCGCCGCTTCCTCCCCCAGCTCGGCCATATCGCCGACCACCATCACCCGGTAGCCCGGCATTTCCGCCAGTACCTGTGCGGCGGCGGTCATGGAGCCGACATTGGCGTTATAGCTATCGTCCAGCATCAGACGGCCGGCGCCGAGCGCAATAGGGAACAGCCGTCCTGGCACGGCCTGCAACTGCGCCAGACCGGCGGCAACCGCCGGCAGCTCCGCCCCCACCGACAGCGCCAGTGCGCATGCGGCCAGGGCATTGGCGACATTATGCTTGCCCGGCAGCGGCAACCGAACCGGGCATTCATCCAGCGGACTGTGCAGGGTGAAACGCACGCCCTGCTGGTCGCTTTCGATGTCGCTGGCAAAAAAATCCACGCCGCCGGCGGCCTGTACGGCGAAACGCCAGACCGCCTTGTGGCCCAGTACCTGTTGCCAGTGCGGCCAATCATGGCTGTCGGCATTAAGAATGCCGCAGCCATTGGCCGGCAGGCCGGCGAAAATTTCGCCCTTGGCCTGCGCCACGCCAGACAGCGAGCCGAACCCAGCCAGATGGGCCGCGGAAAGATTGTTCACCAGCGCGGTTTCCGGGCGCACCAAATCGGTGGTCCAGGCTATTTCGCCAAGATGATTGGCCCCCAGCTCGATAACCGCAAAATCATGCGCCGGCGTCAAACGCAGCAGCGTCAGCGGTACGCCAATATCGTTGTTGAAATTACCTTCGGTCGCCAGCACCCGCCCGCACTGGCGCAGAATGGCGGCGGTCATTTCCTTGACCGATGTTTTGCCGGAGGACCCCGTCAGGGCCACCACCCGCGCCGGGACCTGCTGGCGCACCCAGGCGCCCAATTGCCCCAGCGCGCGCCGGGTATCGGCGACAACCAACTGCGGCACGTCCAGCGGCAGCCGGCGGTTGACCAGCAGCGCGGCGGCACCGGCGGCGACCGCCTGCTCGGCGAAATCGTGGGCGTCGAACTGCTCACCCTTCAGCGCGACAAACACACTGCTTTCGGCAGCGCTCGGCGCCCGCGAGTCGGTGACGACAGACAGGATAGTACAATCGTCTCCCACCCGTTCGGCGTTAAGCACCGGCGCGATTGCACTAAGCGTAAAGGGGATCATGCCATCACCCCCAGCAACCGCGCCACAGTGGTGCGATCGGAGTAGTCCAGCCGCTGCTTACCGATGATTTGATAATCCTCATGACCCTTGCCGGCCACCAGTACCAGATCCGCCGGCGCGGCCTGCATAATGGCACTGGTCACCGCCTCGGCGCGGCCTGAAATCACCTGGGCGCGGCCCGCATCCAGCAAGCCGCTCTTAATGTCGTTGATAATGTCCTGCGCCGCTTCCCCGCGCGGGTTATCGTCGGTAATAATCACTCGGTCGGCGTACTGTTCGGCGATAGCGCCCATCAGCGGCCGCTTGCCTTTATCGCGATCGCCACCACAGCCGAACACACACCAGAGTTTACCGTGGCAATGCAGCCTGGCCGCCGTCAGCGCCTTTTCCAGCGCGTCGGGGGTATGGGCATAATCCACCAGCACCGTGGGACGGTCTTCAGCGTGAAAGACTTCCATGCGGCCACAAATCGATTGCAGGCGGCTGGCGCTGTCAAGCAGCGCCGGCAGCGGGTAGCCAAGCGCCAGCAGCGTGGTCAGCGCCAGTAACAGGTTACTGACGTTGAATTCCCCGATTAATTGACAGTGGACGATCCCCTCTCCCCAGCTGGAGCGGAAGGGAATATCCGCGCCGCGCGCATGATAGCGCACCTCGCCCGCACACAGCCAGTCGCCCTGCCGTTCCGGCGGCAGCGTGCCGCTGACCGCCACCGCTATCGCCTGCGGCAGTTTCTGCAGCCAGCGCCGGCCGGTGGCGTCATCGGCGTTGATAATGCGCTGACCAACATCAAGCTCGCCGAATAGCCGCCATTTGGCCGCTTCGTATTGCGCCATGTCGCCGTGATAATCCAAATGATCGCGGCTCAGATTGGTAAAGACCGCAGCGGCGAAATGCAGAATGCTGACCCGGTGCTGCACCAGGCCGTGGGACGAGACTTCCATCGCCGCGAAGGTCGCGCCCTGGCGCTGCAACTGCAACAACAGCTGCTGGACTTCGATCGGTGAGCCGGTAGTGTTGTCGGCCGGATGGATGTGACCCAGCACGCCGTTGCCGACCGTGCCCATCACCGCACTGGTCTCGCCCAATAACTGCGCCCATTGCGCCAAAAGATGCGTAGTGGTGGTTTTACCGTTGGTGCCAGTGACACCAGTCAGTCGCAGCGCGTGCAACGGCTGCTGATAAAAGCGCCCCGCCAGCGCCGATAACCGCTCTTGCAACCGGTGAAGATAGATGACCGGCACGCCGTGCAGCTCACGGATTTCACCTTCTTCGGCTTCGCCTTCCGCTTGTGCCACGACGGCGGCAACGCCTTGCGCGATCGCTTGGGGGATATAGCGACGCCCGTCCGTCTGATGGCCGGCAACGGCCACAAACAGATCGCCCGCAGCCGCGGTGCGGCTGTCCAGCGTCATTTCCCTTAGCACGCGTCCCGGCGCGTTAGGCACCCAGGGCGCGAGCAGCTCACGCAAATTACGATCGGTCACCTGATGCCTCTTTTCGATTATTGACGATCATGTCGGATTTCTCACCGGGCTGCGGCAGCGCATCCGGCTCTATGTTCATTGTACGCAGTACGCCGCCCATGATGGCGCCAAACACCGGCGCGGAGACCGCCCCGCCGTAGTATTTGCCGCCCTGCGGATCGTTTATCACCACCACCAGCGCAAAGCGCGGATTACTGGCGGGCGCGACCCCGGCGGTATAGGCGATATATTTATTGATATAATTACCGTCCGGCCCGACCTTTTTGGCGGTACCGGTCTTGATAGCGATGCGATAGCCCTTGATCGCGGCTTTGGTACCGCCACCACCCGGCAGCGCCACGCTTTCCATCATGTGCACCACGGTACGCACCAGCGATTCGGGAAACACCCGCTCTCCCGCCACCGGGGGATCGACCCGGGTAATGGAAAGCGGGCGTAAAACGCCCATACCGCCGATCGTGGCGTAGACCCGCGCTAATTGTAACGGTGTTACCATTAGCCCGTAGCCGTATGAGAAGGAGGCCCTCTCCATGTCAGACCACCGTTGTTTATAGGGATATAAGCCACTACTTTCTCCGACCAGCCCCAAATTGGTCGCCTTACCCAATCCAAAGCGCGAGTAAGTTTCTACCAGCGCCGAGGACGGCATCGCTAACGCCAGCTTAGACACACCGACGTTACTCGATTTCTGCAAAATACCTGTCACGGTTAATTCGGCGTAGCGCGCCACATCCTTGATTTGGTGGCCGCTAATCATGTAGGGCAGCGTATTGAGTACGCTGTTTTCCCGCACCACGCCGCGCTGCAGCGCGGTCATCACCACCATCGGCTTGACCGTCGAGCCCGGCTCGAAAATATCGGTGATGGCGCGGTTGCGCATCACATCCATGGTGGTGCCGGTCAAATTGTTGGGGTTGTAGGAGGGGCTGTTGGCCATGGCCAGTACTTCGCCGGTATTGACATCCACCAGAACCGCGGTGCCGGACTCGGCCTTATTGAACGCCACCGCATTGTTCAACTCGCGATAAACCAGCGCCTGTAGACGCTCATCGATACTCAGCACCAAATTGTGCGCCTCCTGGCTGTCCACCGAGGAAATATCCTCAATAACCCGGCCAAACCGGTCTTTGCGCACCGTACGCTCGCCGGGCTGGCCGGTCAGCCAGCGGTCAAAACTCTTTTCGATGCCCTCAATGCCCTGGCTGTCGATATTGGTCACTCCGATGAGATGCGCGGTCACCTGACCCGCGGGATAATAGCGCCGCGACTCTTGGCGCAGGTAAATGCCCGGGAGTTTAAGTTTATGGATGTAATCGCCGATAGCAGGATTAACCTGGCGCGCCAAATAGACAAAACGCCCTTTGGGATTGGCGTTGATGCGCGAGGAGAGCTGATCGAGAGGGATGGAAAGCGCATCGGACAGCGCCTTCCAGCGGCTGTCGGCGCTGATGCCGCCGTGATCGTTAAGTTCTTTCGGATCGGCCCAGATGGCGTTAACCGGCACACTCACCGCCAGCGGACGGCCGGCGCGGTCGCTTATCATACCGCGCGCGGTGGGAACCTGCTGCACGCGCAGCGAACGCATATCCCCTTCGCGCACCAGTTTGTCGGGATTGATTACCTGCAAATAGGCCACCCGCAACATCAGCCCCAACAGCGCCAGCAGGATGCAACCACACAGCAAGGCGAAACGCCAGCTGACAAAGCTGGTCTGGTTCTCCTGGCGTTTCAGTTTCATCGTGCGTGCTGCGGCTTTCATGTATCGTTAGCGATCCCTGTGTAGATTACGGTTGAACCACAATATTTTCTTGCGACGGATCCACATGCTGCATCTGCAGCTTCTCGGTGGCGATACTCTCCACGCGGCTGTGATCCCCCAGCGCGTTCTCTTCCAGGATCAGGTTGCGCCATTCGATATCCAGCGCGTCCTTCTCCAGTACCATCTGTTCACGTTCCGCGGTCAGCCGCCGGGTCTGATGGGTGGTGGTGACCACCAGGACCGCCGAGACCAGAACGGCAATCAGCAGCAACAACGGCAACTTGCCGTGGCGCAGCAAATCGTTGCCGATAATCCCGATAAGGCCGTGCCGTTCGTTGCCGATCATGGCGCAAGCTTCTCGGCGAAGCGCAGTACCGAACTGCGCGCGCGCGGGTTATCGCTTATCTCTCGCGCCGAAGGCTGCATTTTGCCCGCCGCTTTCAGTAGGCGCTGGTCCTGGTACTGCGCGGCAATCTGCGCCTCCGTGAGCGGCAGCCCCGCCGGTACCTGCGGTCCGCGGCTGTGCTGACGAATAAATTGTTTCACCAATCGATCCTCCAGCGAGTGGAAGCTGATAACCGACAACCTGCCGCCGGGGGCCAACACCGTCAGCGCGCCGTCAAGCGCCCGTTCGATCTCTTCCAGCTCGCTGTTGATGTAAATGCGGATCGCCTGGAAGCTGCGCGTCGCCGGATGCTTATGCTTATCGCGAAACGGGCTGGCATCGGCAATCAGCGCCGCCAGTTCGCGGGTGCGGGTCATCGGCTGCTGCCGGTTGTGCGCGACGATAGCCTGAGCGATGCGCTTGGCGAAGCGCTCCTCGCCGAAGGTCTTCAAGACCCAGGCGATGTCCTCCGCCGACGCCTGCGCCAGCCACTGCGCGGCGGATTGGCCGCGCGTGGTATCCATACGCATATCCAGCGGTCCGTCACGCATGAATGAAAAGCCGCGTTCCGGATCATCGAGCTGTGGCGACGAGACGCCAAGATCCAGCAATATGCCGTCAACCTTGCCCAGCAGGTCCCGTTGCGCCATGTATTCCGCCATGGCGGAAAACGGTCCGTGAATAATGGCAAAGCGCGCATCCTCAATAGCCCGCGCCGCCTCGATGGCCGCTGGATCGCGGTCGATGGCGAACAGCCGTCCCTGCGCACCAAGCTTTGATAAAATAAGACGCGAATGCCCGCCGCGTCCGAAGGTCCCGTCCAGATAAACGCTATCTGGCCGAAGATTCAGACCCTTCACCGCTTCATCCAGTAACACGGTGGTATGTAAATAATTTTCTGACATGGCTATAGCGATAAGTCTTGCAGCCGGTCGGTAAGCGGTAGCTCCGCCGACAGCTCAGCGTCGATGTCATCCTTGACTTGTTGATACCAGGTCTGTTCGTCCCACAACTCGAACTTATTGAATTGCCCAACCAACATCACTTCTTTTGACAGCCCGGCATGCTGCCTGAGCGTCGGCGCCAGCAGTATTCTGCCTGCGCCATCCATCTGGCACTCGCTCGCATGTCCCAGCAACAAACGCTGTACCCGGCGTTCCGCGGGATTCATGCTCGACAATCGCGACAGCTTTTGTTCGATGATTTCCCAGGCCGGCAAGGGATAAAGCAGCAGACATGGCTGATGGAGGTCAATGGTACACACCATTAAACCTGCCGATTCCTCATTCAGCTTTTCCCGGTGACGGGTAGGCACGGCGAGCCGGCCTTTGCTGTCAAGGTTAACCAAGGTTGCGCCACGAAACATGCGTCCGTTTACCCCTTAAAAACCTTAATCACCACTTTGCCCCACAAATTCCCATACAAAAGAGTGTACGAATGGTGTCAAAACATTGTCAAGCGACTAAATGACTCAGAAGAGATTATTTACGTCGGTAATTACCCTTCGAGAGGAGAATATGTAATACATCACGAAAAAAAGCTAAAAATAACATCACTCTATTCATCGTCATTCTGTTTGGATTAAAAATATAAATATTCGCGCCTGCAAAACCACCGCCGGCCAAAAAACAGGTCTGACGGACTTCATGGCTGCGGTACAACGCTAGGCGACACGAGGGCGGATGAAGCAAGGGGGGGAGTAACAGAAGGGTTTACCATTCCTCTTTTTTCATACTGCGCAGATATTTTAACGCCTTATATTGATCCGGTGAAAGCGTTCTGTTCGATGGCTTAAAATACACCTCTAGTTTTATATGCCCTAATCTTTGTTGATTTTATCATCAGATGTTTATTGGTATCCCTCCGCTTTATTTTATAGCCAGACTAATCCTAAAAATGGCGCAATTCTTTTTTCTCACCGCGGCGGTAGTTAAAACCTATCAGGACCGCCCCTGAAAATCATTAAGCTCAACCATTTGATTATCATTATCTTTCATTATCCGACGGCGAGAAATCGCCTAAACGACGACCCCCGGATATTTTATCGGTACAAATCACGAGATTAACTATTTAAATAAAAATTATTAACTAGTTAACTAAGTATAGGCAGTGATGTACTCTACACTCCATAAATTAATCCTTAAAAATCACTCCGTCCCCTGCATCTTTGGCCGGTTTTACTTCTCTTTTTGCGCTGGAGCTGTCACCCCATGTCTTCTGTCACATCTCGTCTGCGCAGTGCCACGGCGGATACCTTCGCGCTGGTGGTGTATTGTTTCTTTACCGGGATGGCGATTGAAATCCTGTTGTCCGGTATGAGTCTGCAGCAATCGCTATCGTCGCGTGTGCTGGCGATACCGGTCAATGTGATTATCGCCTGGCCGTTTGGCCAGTATCGCGATGCGGTAGTGAGTCTGGCGTCACGTCACGGGCCCAAACAATTCTGGACCCGGAATCTGGCTGATCTGCTTGCGATGTCAGTTTTCAATCACCGGTCTATGCGGCGCTTCTTCTTGCGGTGGGGGTGGAGTGGCGGCAGTTGCTCGCGGCGGTGGTCAGCAATGCGGTAGCTTCTATGGTGCTCGGTGTGGTGTACGGCTACTTTCTGGATTATTGCCGCCGGTTGTTCCGGGTAACCGGGCCGCTACCGGTCGCCTCAGCGCCGTCCCGGCAGTAACCCGGGCTCACGGCCCGGCGGCGCAGGGTTAATTACGGCTAAGCTGACCGCGCCGGAACAGGCTGCGGCGTATACGCGTCAGACCCGGCTTGGGCCGGTGGGGCTCGTCGAGGCTGGCGAGCACCAGCTCCAACACTTGCTCCGCCACTTCCCGATGGAGCTGTGCGACCGCCAGCACCGGACATTCCAGAAAATCCAGCAGCTCATTATCGCCAAAGGTGGCGATAGCCAGATGGGTGGGCAGCCGGCCGCTGCGTTTCAGCGTCACATCCATCACCCCCTGCAACAGTGAAAACGACGTGGTGAACAGCGCCTGCGGCATTGGATTATTCTCCAGATAACGGCCGAAGAGTCCTGCCGCCGCCGAACGCTCATAGCTGTTGGCATAGAGAAAGTCCGGCTTGCGCCGATCCTGCCCCCAGCCGCGCCGAAAGCCTTGCTCGCGCAGAAAGCTCACCGACAGCTCCGGCAGTGCGCCAAGATACAGCACGTGATCCCCCGGAAACTGGCTCAGCTCCTGGGACAACATTTCTGCATCTTCCTCATCCGCGCCGACAACGCTGATAAAGTGCTCGCGATCCAGCGCACGGTCGAGGGCAATGATGGGGAACGCGTCATTGGCCCAGCGCTGATAGAACGGATGCTCTGGCGGCAAGGCGGTTGAGACGATAATCGCGTCAACCTGCCGCTGGAGCAGATGCTCCACGCAGCGCATCTCGTTGTCCGGCTGGTCTTCCGAACAGGCGATCAATAGCTGATAGCCGCGCTGACGCGCCTGGCGTTCGAGATAGTTGGCGATGCGGGTATAACTGGTATTTTCCAGATCGGGGATAACCAGGCCGATGGAGCGGGTACGCCCGGCACGCAGGCCGGCGGCTACCGCATTTGGATGGTAATTATGCTCCCTGACCACTGCCATAACCTTTTCCACGGTTTTATCGCTGACGCGGTATTGTTTCGCTTTGCCGTTAATGACATAACTGGCGGTTGTGCGCGAAACACCAGCCAGGCGCGCGATTTCATCCAGTTTCACATAGACCCCTTTATGCTTATCAATTAACCGTTTGCCCGAATATCCATAGTCGCACCGGGGAATTCAACCATGCTACAACTATCAGCACAAAATGCTAAGCGAAAATCCGACGGCCTGTGCCGAAGCGGCGTCAGCCTCCGGCTGAAGTCGCTGATAGCCTATCTTCAGCGGAACAAACGACAACAGAAACATCACACGGTGTCGGATCGGGGAAAGTCTGAGAGCACGTCATCCGGGCTCGGGGAACGCGACGGATTGGGTCTGAGAGCGCATCACGCCGGTCCGGGGTAAGGCACCGGGCACACGCTTTCAGCCGGGCGTCAACAAAATCATTCGCCGGAGGACACCAACTTGTCGCCCGGCGTAAAGCAGGACATTCAGCCGATACCGCAGGCTTCAGCCCTGTGTGAAAGACGCGTTCAGCACATGACTTTATCGCCGCGGGACAGGCCGACGATACCCGAGCGGGCGACTTCCACTATCTCCGCCACCTCACGCACCGTAGCGAGAAAAGCATCCAGTTTTTCACTGGTGCCCGCCAGCTGTAAGGTATAGATAGCCGGCGTGACATCGACAATCTGACCGCGGAAGATTTCGGCGCAGCGTTTCACCTCTTCGCGACCGAAACCGCTGGTCTGCACTTTCACCAGCATAATTTCCCGTTCAACGTGGTTACCACCCCCCTGCCCCGATTCGCTGACACGCAGCACGTCCACCAGCTTATGCAGTTGCTTTTCAATCTGCTCCAGCACCTTCTCGTCTCCCACGGTCTGAATGGTCATACGTGAGAGGGTCGGATCGTCGGTGGGCCACTGTTTCACCATACCGAGATAGCGGTTGTTCAAACTGACCACCACCACCGGCAAATCGTATTGCAGTGCGGTGGACAGCTCTTGAATATTCATCTGGATACTGCCGTCGCCGGTAATGCACAGCACGGTTTCCTGCGGAAAGGCTATCTTCACTCCGAGCGCCGCCGGCAGGCCAAAGCCCATGGTGCCCAGGCCGCCGGAGTTGATCCAGCGCCGCGGTTCATCGAACGGATAGTACAGCGCGGCAAACATTTGATGCTGGCCCACGTCGGATGTCACGTAGGCGTTACCCTGCGTCAGCCGGTACAGCGTCTCGATCACCGCCTGGGGTTTGATTTTATCGCTGCTGTTGTCGTATTTGAGGCAGGCGCGGGCGCGCCATTGCTCGATATCCCGCCACCAGTCTCGCAGCGCGTCGAACGGCTGACGGCTTTCTCCCGCCGCCAGCAGCTCCAGCATCTGGTCAAGGACATGGCGGGCGTCGCCAACAATCGGTACGTCGGCGGTGACGGTTTTGGAAATCGACGCCGGATCGATATGCAGCATCGTGGCATCCGGACAATATTTCGCCAGATTGTTGGTGGTGCGATCGTCAAAACGGACACCGACGGCGAAAATCACGTCGGCACGATGCATCGCCATATTCGCCTCGAAGGTGCCGTGCATCCCCAGCATACCGAGGCTTTGCCGATGGCTACCGGGGAAACTGCCCAGCCCCATCAGCGAGCTCACCACGGGCAGATTCAACTGTTCGGCAAGTTGACGCAGCGCGTGATGGCAGGCGGAAGTAATCGCACCGCCGCCGGTATAGACCACCGGCCGCTCGGCGGCGAGCAGCGTCGTGAGCGCGCGCCGGATTTGCCGTTTGTGGCCCTGTACCATGGGGTTGTAAGAGCGCATCGTCACCGAGTCGGGATAGAGGTAGGGCAGCTTGTGCGACGCGCTTAAAATGTCTTTCGGCAGCTCGATCACCACCGGCCCTGGCCGGACAGCACCACCAAGGGAATCGAGTCCATATAGGCGGTGGCGATACCGGTGACCGCATTGGTGGCGCCGGGACCAGAGGTCACCAGTACCACACCGACCTCGCCGGTGGCGCGGGCGTAGCCGTCGGCCATGTGTACCGCGCCCTGTTCGTGACGCACCAGCACATGATCGATCCCGCCGACCGTGTGCAACGCATCATAAATATCCAGCACGGCACCACCGGGATAACCGAATACCTGCTTAACGCCCTGATCAATCAATGACCGGACGACCATCTCGGCTCCTGACAACATCTCCATGGTTTGCCTCCAGGCTTACAGTGTTACGCCGACAGCGGAACGCCTTTCCGGTGTCGTGAGGGACAGTGAGATAAGCACCCTGAATACTGTGTAGTTATATTTTATGGCCGATTACGATAGCGCCTGTTAATGATGCAGGCAAAGAGCAAAAAACCCTGCACCCTTAAAGGGTATATTTAATACGCTACCCCGACGCAACCTGGCAAGATAATATACTGGATAAGACCCTTCTTTGTGGCAGGTTGTTTTTGTCGGTGAGTCAATTTTAGCAGGCGCGCGACCGCAATGAACGGTTGACAGCACGCGCCAGATGCGGTACCAATAACCTTACTAACCGAATTCATTAATGGAAAGCGCATAACTTATGTTCAAGTCTATCCGTCTACTAAGCCTACTACTACACGTAGAATTGATGCGCGGCAGGCTGGTGCACGGTATTCAGAACTGAATTCGGGCCACTCCAGATTAAAACCCGCGCACTACTGCGCGGGTTTTTTTATGCCTGGCGTGTGCGGAAACCAACAGAATAAGGATCGACCATGAGCCAACAAGTCATTATTTTCGATACGACGCTGCGTGATGGTGAACAGGCGCTGCAGGCGAGCCTGAGCGTAAAAGAGAAACTGCAGGTTGCGCAGGCGCTGGAAAGAATGGGCGTTGACGTCATGGAGGTGGGCTTTCCGGTGTCTTCCCCCGGCGATTTCGAGTCGGTGCAAACCATTGCCCGCCAGATCAAAAACAGCCGGGTTTGCGGCCTGGCGCGCTGCGTCGATCGCGATATTGATGTCGCGGCCGAGGCGCTGCGCGTGGCGGAAGCGTTCCGTATCCATTTGTTCCTGGCCACCTCGACCCTGCATGTGGAATCCAAGCTAAAAAAGAGCTTCGACCAGGTGGTCGAAATGGCGGTGCACTCTGTTAAACGTGCGCGCAACTATACCGATGACGTCGAATTTTCCTGCGAGGACGCCGGCCGCACCCCGATCGACAACCTGTGCCGTATTGTTGAAGCCACCATTAAAGCTGGTGCGCGCACCATCAATATTCCCGATACGGTGGGCTACACCACGCCGAATCAGTTCGGCGGCATTATCAGTTCCCTGTATCAGCACGTGCCAAATATCGATAAGGCCATCATCTCGGTCCATTGCCACGACGACCTGGGCATGGCGGTCGGCAACTCTATCGCCGCAATTCAGTCCGGCGCCCGTCAAGTGGAAGGGACGCTGAACGGCATCGGCGAACGCGCCGGCAATACCGCGCTGGAAGAGGTAATCATGGCGATCAAAGTGCGCCAGGATCTGCTGAACGTCCACACTGGCATCCATCATCAGGAAATCTACCGCACCAGCCAGGTAGTCAGCCAGCTGTGCAACATGCCTATCCCCGCCAATAAAGCAGTAGTGGGCGCCAATGCCTTCGCTCACTCTTCCGGTATTCATCAGGACGGCGTGCTGAAGAATCGCCAGAACTACGAAATCATGACACCGGAAATCATCGGCCTGAAAGAAGTGCAGTTGAATCTGACCTCCCGCTCCGGTCGCGCGGCGGTGAAACACCGCATGCAGGAGATGGGCTATCAGGAAAGCAATTACTCCCTGGACGAACTGTATGACGCCTTCCTGAAACTCGCCGATAAAAAGGGGCAGGTCTTCGATTACGATCTGGAAGCGCTGGCGTTTATCAATAATCAGCAGGAGCAATCGGAGCATTTCCGCCTGGAATACTTCAGCGTGCAATCCAGCTCCGCCGATATCGCCACCGCCTCGGTGAAACTGGCCTTCGGTGACGAGGTGCACGCCGAAGCCGCTACCGGCAACGGCCCGGTAGATGCCGTCTACGAGGCGCTGAACCGCATTACGCAACTCCCCATTCAGTTGGAAAAGTATCAGTTGACCGCCAAGGGTCACGGCCGTGACGCGCTGGGCCAGGTGGATATCGTCGTGGAGTATGAGGGTCGCCGTTTCCACGGCGTCGGTCTGGCCACGGATATCATCGAATCCTCCGCCCTGGCGATGGTCAATTCGATGAACACTATCTGGCGCGCGCGGCAAGTCGGTATCGAATTGCGGCGCCTGCACCAACACAACAACAGTCAGGATATGCAGGAAACGGTGTAATGATGAGCAAGACCTACCATATTGCGGTTTTACCCGGCGACGGTATCGGCCCGGAAGTCATGGCGCAGGCCTATAAGATTCTTGATGCGGTGCGCCAGCGCTTCAACGTGCGCATTTCCACCAGCGAGTATGATGTGGGCGGCGCGGCTATCGACCGCCAGGGCAGCCCGCTGCCCGCCGGCACCGTTGCCGGCTGCGAGCAGGCGGATGCGATTCTGTTCGGTTCAGTGGGCGGTCCGAAATGGGAACACTTGCCGGCGGCGGAACAGCCGGAGCGCGGCGCCCTGCTGCCGCTGCGTAAACACTTCAAGCTGTTTTCCAACCTGCGCCCGTCGCGCCTGTACCCTGGGCTTGAGGCCTATTGCCCGCTGCGCGCCAATATCGCCGAACGCGGATTCGATATCTTGTGCGTGCGGGAACTCACCGGTGGCATCTATTTCGGCCAACCGAAAGGCCGCGAAGGCACCGGTCCGCACGAGCATGCTTTCGATACCGAGGTGTACTATCGCTTTGAGATTGAACGCATCGCCCGCATAGCTTTTGAATCGGCGCGCAAACGGCGCGGCAAAGTCACCTCCATCGACAAAGCCAACGTGTTGCAAAGCTCCATTCTGTGGCGCAAGGTGGTCAGTCAGGTGGCACCGGACTACCCGGATGTCGCTCTGTCGCATTTGTATATCGACAACGCCACCATGCAATTGATTAAAGATCCGTCCCAGTTCGATGTGATGCTGTGCTCGAATCTGTTCGGCGATATTCTCTCCGACGAATGCGCCATGATCACCGGCTCCATGGGCATGCTGCCTTCGGCCAGCCTGAATGAGCAGGGCTTCGGCATGTATGAGCCGGCCGGTGGCTCGGCGCCGGATATCGCCGGCAAGGATATCGCCAACCCGGTGGCACAGATTTTGTCCGCCTCCCTGCTGCTGCGCTACAGCCTGGGGCTGGACGACGCCGCGGACGCGATTGAGCTCGCGGTTAATCAGGCGCTGGAAGCCGGACACCGCACCGCCGACCTGGCCGGCGGCGGCAGCGCGGTAGGTACCGGTGAAATGGGCGATATTATCGCCGCGTTAATCAGTCAAGGGGCATAATCAACATGGGCAAGTCGTTATACCAAAAATTATATGATGCACACGTGGTTTATGAAGCGGAGAACGAAACGCCGCTTTTGTATATCGACCGCCATTTGGTGCATGAAGTCACCTCGCCGCAAGCGTTTGACGGCTTGCGCGCCCATGGCCGCACCGTACGTCAACCGGGCAAAACCTTCGCCACCATGGACCACAACGTTTCCACGCAAACCAAAGACATCAACGCCTGTGGTGATATGGCCCGCATCCAGATGCAGGAGCTGATGAAAAACTGCGCGGAATTCGGCGTGCAGCTGTATGACCTGAACCACCCTTATCAAGGGATCGTGCACGTCATCGGTCCGGAACAAGGGATGATCTTGCCGGGCATGACTATCGTCTGCGGCGATTCCCATACTGCCACCCACGGCGCCTTTGGCGCGCTGGCGTTCGGTATCGGCACCTCAGAAATAGAACACGTACTGGCGACCCAGACCCTGAAACAGGGCCGTGCCAAAACCATGAAAGTGGACATGACCGGCCACGCCTCCCCCGGTATTACCGCCAAGGATATTGTCCTGGCGATCATCAGTAAAATCGGTTCAGCTGGCGGTACCGGCCACGTGGTGGAATTCAGCGGCTCCGCCATTCGCGCGCTTAGCATGGAAGGCCGCATGACGCTTTGCAATATGGCGATCGAAATGGGCGCCAAGGCGGGCCTGGTCGCCCCGGACGACACCACCTACGCCTACCTGCAAAACCGGCAGTTTGCGCCCAAGGGCGATGACTGGCATCAGGCCGTGATGTATTGGGATACGCTGAAATCCGACGATGATGCCCGCTTCGACAAAGTCGTGACGCTGGATGCGCAGGACATCGCGCCGCAGGTGACCTGGGGCACCAACCCCGGCCAGGTCATTGCCGTCAATCAGGTCATCCCGTCGCCGGAGTCATTCAGCGATCCGGTAGAGCGTAATTCTGCCGCCAAGGCACTGGCCTATATGGATTTGCAGCCCGGCATTCGTCTGACCGACGTGACGATTGACAAGGTCTTCATTGGTTCTTGCACCAACTCACGCATCGAAGATCTGCGCGCCGCCGCCGCTGTTGCCCGCGGTCGTCGCGTTGCCGCCGGCGTACAGGCAATCGTGGTCCCCGGCTCCGGTCCGGTTAAGGCGCAGGCCGAAGCGGAAGGGCTGGATAGAATTTTCCTCGATGCCGGGTTTGAATGGCGCCTGCCGGGCTGCTCCATGTGCCTGGCGATGAACAACGACAGCCTGAACCCCGGTGAGCGCTGCGCGTCAACCAGCAATCGTAACTTTGAAGGCCGTCAGGGCCGCGGCGGACGCACCCATCTGGTCAGCCCCGCGATGGCGGCGGCGGCGGCGGTAGCCGGCCGTTTCGCCGATATCCGCGAATTAAATTAAGGAAAAAGAGATGGCTAAATTTACCCAACATACCGGCATCGTGGTGCCCCTTGACGCCGCCAACGTCGACACCGATGCCATCATCCCCAAGCAGTTTCTGCAGAAGGTGACCCGCACCGGATTTGGCCAGCATTTATTCAATGACTGGCGCTTTCTGGACAACGCCGGGCAACAACCTAACCCGGATTTCGTGCTGAATCAGCCGCGCTATCGCGGCGCCAGTATCCTGCTGGCGCGGGAAAACTTCGGCTGTGGCTCCTCGCGCGAACATGCGCCCTGGGCATTGACCGATTACGGCTTTCATGCCGTGATAGCGCCGAGCTTTGCCGATATTTTCTACGGCAACAGCTTCAATAATCAATTGCTGCCGATTACGCTGTCGGAAGAGCAGATCAACGAACTGTTTGCTATGGTCGCGGCGCAGGAGGGGATGACATTTACCGTCGATCTGGAACGACAGCAGGTCGTGGCCGGCGATAAGGTTTATCCTTTCGAGATAGACAGCTTCCGCCGCCATTACATGATAAACGGCCTCGACAGTATCGGTCTGACGCTGATGCACGATGAAGCGATAAGCCAATACGAGAGCCGGCAGCCGGCATTTCTGAACTGATCGTCGCCGTCGCGCCCGGCGGGTGCGACGGTCGGGCCTCGCCGTTCCTCTTTCACCACGGCGGTATCGAATACTCACTGTGCAGACGGAACCCACCGCTATGCACCGGGGTGGCCTGGCGTTTTTTCTATCCCGAAGTCGCGTATCTCCTCTCGCGCCCTGTCGTCCCCCCCCCCCCCGCCACTGCCGTGTCTGCTGTTATCCTCCATGAAACGGTTTCATCCTTACCCGGTTAGCCAATACTGTTACCGCCTCGCAACATTATGCGTTACCGTCCCCCCATTCGCCGCTGCGCGCAAGCGGTGGCCGATGGCTTGGCAACCTCATGTGCGGCGATCGGCGGACAAAAAAAAGCCGGCACCCTACATCGCCGGCCGGTGATCACCACCTGATTCAAGAGTTAATGTGTCTAGGCGCTTGTCCATTGCATCGTTTGCACCACGGTATCGGCGGCTGGCTAACTTGAGACACATTGAGGAGGTACAGCCGCTTAACCGCGGCGCAGCGGAGGTGCATCCTGCCGCGCTTTCGGCCTCTAAAGTATCGGCGTAATATACGGAAAGAAAAACAGATGACTTTTCAGGGAGGGTTCCTCTTTTATGACCTCACAGCGTTTACAGCAGCAATTTATCCGACTATGGAAAAGCTGCCAGGGCGAGTCACGCGATACCCCCCTCAGCAAATTGGCGTTACAGCTCAATTGCTCACGCCACCACCACGTCCGTTCGCTGCTGAAAAACATGCAGCATGTAGGTTGGCTCAGTTGGCATTCTCAGGCCGGGCGCGGTAAACGCTCCCGGTTAGACTTTCACTATACCGGCCTGGGGTTGCAGCAGCAGCGCGCCAGCGAGCTGCTCGAACAGGATCGTATCGATCAGTTGGACAGTTGGTGGGAGAGATCGCGAGAGCCTGCGGACGATGCTGCTTTCTCACCTGGGCCGCGGTTTCCGCCAGGGCAATCATATCCTGCGGGTGCTCTACTATCGCCCGCTGAACAATTTGCTGCCCGGTACACCGCTGCGGCGTTCAGACAACCATATCGTTCGGCAAATTTTCAGCGGCCTAACGCGCATAAATGAGGAAAATGGGGAACTGGAGGCAGATATAGCACACCACTGGCAAGCGCTGGCACCCGACCATTGGCGGTTCTATCTGCGGCCTGCGGTACGTTTTCACCACGGCCGGGAAATGACCGTCGACGATGTCATCCAATCGCTAGCGCGTATGACCGGTAACCCGCTGTTTGCACCTATCCTGTCATTGGGTTCGCCCGCCCCCCCATACGCTGGATATTCAGCTTGCCGAGCGCGATGACTGGCTCCCCTGGCTGCTGGCGAGCGTACCGGCGATGATACTGCCCGCCGAATGGCGGACCCTGCCGGATTTCGCCCGCCGGCCGGTTGGTACCGGCCCCTATAGTGGTACATAATCACCCGAGCCAGCTCACCATCCGCGCCTTCGACGATTATTTCTGCTATCGAGCGCTTATCGATGAAGTCAATATCTGGGTCTTGCCGAAGTTATCCCATGAACTCAGCTATAGCGGAGTTCAGTTGCAAAATTTGGGTGTGTCGCCGGCAGAAGACGGCAGCGAGAGCGCCGCTGCGGAAATTCGACAGGAAGAAGGGTGCTATTTTCTCCTCCACGATCAGCGCTCGCCGCTCATGCAGCAACCCGAGGTTCGCCGCTGGCTGGGCGACTATCTCAATCCCCTGGCGCTGTTGCCCCATACCCCACCCCCAAGCCAGCATTTCTGGTCGCCTGCCTATGGGCTCCTGCCGCGCTGGAATCATCGCCGTCATCAACCGCCGGGGGCCAAACCGCCGGAACTGACCCGCCTGACCCTTTATCGCAACCATGCCGAATTCGAGGTGCTGGCCGCCGCGCTAACGGCGATATTGGAGGCAGAGTCCATACAGTTGGACATCAACACTGTGGACTATGAGCAATGGTACCGCGGCAACACCACCACGGATATTTGGTTGGGCAGCGCCAATTTCTCGCTGCCGCTATCGTTTTCGCTGTTCGCCACGCTGTATGAGATGCCGCTGCTACATCGTTGCCTGCCGCCGACGCTGTTTGATGCAGCCGAACGTTGGCGCAAAAGTCAATTGCCAATGGCGGAATGGAGCCGGTCGCTGGTTGACGAACATTGGCTGCACCCTTTGTACCACAATTGGCTTAGTCTGCAGGGCAGCCGCAGCATGCGTAGAATTCGTATGAATACGCTGGGCTGGTTTGATTTTAAATCTGCCTGGTTCGCGCCGCCGGCGCCGTAGCACCGCTTACGCCATCGTCCTGAGTAACTTTTTCTTTATTTTTTTCTTTGTGACACCAAATAGGGGATTTACTGTCAACCAGACTCGTAAGCATTTACAATCAATGCCGTTCTCAACGGGGTGCCCATGCTACCGCCCGCCGCGGTCGGAGTGAGCTGAGAGAAGACCCGTCGAACCTGATCCGGTTAATACCGGCGAAGGGATTTGAGAGTGCGCACTGCTGCCTCAAGTCCTTTGCTACCTTGTCCTTAGGAGCGCAAAGTGTTGAAAAAATGGTTATTCTGCCTGTTACTGGCCGCGCCGGCACTGGCCAAACCCATCCTGACGGTATACACCTATGACTCGTTCTCTTCGGAATGGGGTCCGGGGCCGGCGATAAAAACGGCGTTTGAAAAGGAGTGTGGTTGCGAACTGAAGTTTGTCGCGCTGGAAGATGGAGTGGCGCTTTTGAACCGCTTACGTCTGGAAGGGAAAAACAGCCGGGCAGATATCGTGCTGGGTCTGGACAACAACCTGATCCAGGCGGCGCGGGACACCGGACTGTTCGCCCCCCATGCCGTTGCGACCAAAGCGCTAACCCTGCCCGGCAGCTGGCATAACGACCTCTTCCTGCCCTACAATTATGGCTATTTCGCGTTTGTCTATGACCAGACCAAACTCAAGAACCCGCCCCGCAGCCTGCATGAGCTGGTGGACGACCCCGCGTCACTGAAGATCATTTACGAAGATCCGCGCACCAGCACCCCGGGGCTGGGACTGCTGCTCTGGGTGCAAAAGGTCTATGGCGACGCTGCGCCTGCGGCCTGGGAAAAGCTGGCCGCGAAAACCGTGACCGTGACCAAAGGCTGGAGCGAAGCCTATGGTCTTTTCCTGAAAGGGGAATCGGACATGGTGCTAAGCTATACCACCTCGCCGGCCTACCATATTATCGAAGAAAAGAAAAATCAGTATGCGGCGGCGGCCTTTAGCGAAGGTCACTATCAGCAGGTGGAGGTGGCCGGACAACTGGCGGCCAGCAAGCAACAGGCTCTGGCCCATCGCTTTATGCAATTTATCCTTACCCCGGCTTTCCAGCAGGCCATTCCGACCGGCAACTGGATGTATCCGGTGATTGATACCGCGCTGCCCGCCGGTTTCACCCCGCCACCGCAGCAGACATTAAGCTTTACCCCGCAGCAGGTGGCAGCCGGGCGCGCCGGGTGGGTCAGCGGCTGGCAGCAGGCCGTTAGCCGTTAATGTCTCCTGCAGGTCGTCACGGCGGCGCGTCCCCGCGGTCCCCGACGCCGACGCAACCGCCCCGGCACCGGGGCGGGCGCAGCGGATCTGACCTGTTCCTCGCCCGGTCTGCGGCAGTGGCGGGCCGCGTCAAAGCAATGCCCGGTTGGCTGTGGCCCGGCGCTACGGCGGCGGCGGTGATTGCCGTTATCGCACTCGCCGCCTTCAGCGCCCTGTGGCGTCACGTCCCCTCCCATCCCTGGCGTCCACTGCTGGCGGATCGTTATCTTTGGCATGTGGTGTCTTTTACCTTTACTCAGGCCCTGCTATCGGCGCTGTGCGCCACCCTGCCGGCCGTAGCGCTGGCACGGGCGCTTTACCGCCGACGGTTTCCCGGCCGCGCCTTGCTGCTGCGGTTCTGCGGTATGACGCTCGTGCTGCCGGTGTTGGTGGGCGTTTTCGGCATTATGAGCGTTTTTGGCCAGCAAGGCTGGCTGGCCCAGCTGTGCCGGGTGCTACAGGTGGAATACCGTTTTTCCCCCTACGGCCTGGGTGGCATCCTGCTGGCGCATGTTTTCTTCAACCTGCCGCTGGCGACGCGATTACTGCTGCAGGCGCTGGAAAGTATTCCGGTGGAGCAACGGCAACTGGCGGCTCAATTAGGTATGACCGCCGGACCGTTTTTCCGCCTGGTCGAATGGCCCTACTTACGCCGTCAACTGCTTCCTGCGGCCGCGTTGATTTTTATGCTCTGTTTCGCCAGTTTCGCCACCGTACTGGCGCTGGGCGGCGGTCCGCGCGCGACGACGATCGAACTGGCGATTTATCAGGCCCTCAGCTACGACTTCGACGTCGGCCGCGCCGCTTTGCTAGCGCTGGTGCAAATGGTCTGCTGCCTCGGGCTGGTAATGCTGAGTCAACGGCTGGCCAGCGCGCTGCCGGTAGGGCATTCCCATCATGCCCGCTGGCGCGATCGCCAGACGGCGACAGGGGGAAGAATAGGCGACGCGTTGATTATCCTGGCGGCGCTACTCTTGTTGCTGCCGCCGCTGCTGGCGGTCGTCATCGACGGGATCAACGGCGATCTGCCGACGGTGTTGCGGCAAACGGCGCTATGGCGGGCGGTATTCACCTCTCTGGGGGTTGCGCTGTGCGCCGGTCTGTTGTGCCTGCTGCTTACCGGTATGTTGCTCTGGAGCAGCCGGGAACTGCGCCTGCGTCAGCGATGGCTGGGCGCCCAACTGTTGGATCTGAGCGGCATGGTGATCCTGGCGATGCCCGGTATCGTGCTGGCGACAGGTTTTTTCCTGCTGGCAACCGATAACGGCGGATTACCCGCCTCGCCGGCGCCGGTAATTATCCTCGCCAATGCGCTAATGGCTATTCCCTATGCGCTAAAGGTATTGGAAAGCCCGATGCAGGACGTAGCCGAATGCTACCGGCAACTGTGCCTCACGCTCAACATCGGAGGCCTCAACCGGTTACGTTTGGTCGAATGGCGCGCACTGCGCCAGCCGGCGGGACGTGCGCTAGCCTTCGCCTGTATCTTGTCCTTGGGGGATTTTGGCGTGATAGCGCTCTTCGGCAGCGAGGATTTCCGTACCTTGCCGCTTTATCTTTACCAGCAGATCGGCGCCTATCGCAGCCAGGATGGCGCGGTGACCGCCCTGGTGTTGCTGCTGCTGTGTCTGCTGCTGTTTACGTTGTTTGAAAAAGGGTCGGGGACCAATGATAACGCTTGATAAAGTGACCTGGCTTTATCGCCATTTACCCTTGCGGTTTGACCTGCACGTCGACGCCGGCGAAAAGGTGGCGATACTTGGCCCGAGCGGCGCCGGTAAAAGCACGCTACTCAATTTGATGGCGGGTTTCCTGACACCGCACAGCGGCGAACTGTGGCTGAACGGCGCAACCCATAACAAAACGCCGCCGGCCCGGCGACCAGTATCGATGCTGTTTCAGGAAAACAACCTGTTTGCCCACCTGACCGTGGCGGAGAATATCGGCCTCGGGCTGCATCCCGGATTGCGACTGACGTCTGCTCAACGTTGTCAATTAAAGGATACGGCGCGGCAGGTCGGGTTGGAAAACCTGCTCGAACGCTTGCCGGCGGCGATCTCCGGCGGCCAACGGCAGCGCACGGCGCTGGCGCGCTGTCTGGTGCGCCAACAGCCGATACTGTTGCTCGATGAGCCTTTTTCCGCGCTGGACCCCGCGCTACGCGCCGAGATGGTGAAATTGCTGGATGAGGTTTGCGCCACGCGCCGGCTGACGCTGCTGATGGTGTCGCATAATTTGGATGATGCCCTGCGGCTGGCGCCACGCACCCTGTTAGTGGTCGACGGCCGCATTTATTATGATGGGCCGACCGCGGCGCTGGCGAGCGGTGAGTCCCAGGCGGCGGCGATACTGGGCATCGACTGCTAAGCGCCGCGGCCGCGCTGACTGTGCACAGAAGCTCAGGTGATACGCTCGATTTTCCCCATAATCACAATCCAGGAAAAAATACTGAGCAGCGTCATACCGCCGACAAACATCAGTGCCGGCGCAAAGTTACCGCCGGAGACCAGATAGCCGATAAGAATAGGAACCAGAATTCCTATACTGGTGCCGACGAAATTAAATATACCGCCCGTAATGCCCACCCGGCTGCTGGCGTTCCTGCTGGAGCGGGCCACGGTCACCGGACTCGCAGTGGCGGATCGGTGGCGGCGTTTAGCTGGCTGTATATGCCGCGCATGCATCGCGCCGGCTATGTCGCGCCCAACCTCGGGGACGTGGCGCCGCAGGCCAGCCCCGGCGGTTATGTCATGGATTCCCGCCCCGGGCTGTACGATTCAGTGCTAGTGCTGGACTACAAAAGCCTTTATCCCTCCATCATCCGCACGTTTTTGATAGACCCGATCGGATTGATTGAAGGGCTGGCGGCGGGTGAAAGCCCCGACACGCTTGCGGGTTTCGCCGGTGCGCGCTTTTCGCGCCGGCATCACGTCGACCAGCTCTGGCAGGGCTGTGAGCGCGCCAAACGCGACCATAACGCGCCGCTGTCCCAAGCGATGAAAATCATCATGAACGCTTTTTATGGCGTGTCGGGCGCGCCCGGCTGCCGTTTTTTCGACAACCGGCTGGCTTCCTCCATCACCCTGCGCGGCCACGCCATCATGCACCAGACGCGGGAGCTTATCGAGGCGGAGGGTTATCCGGTCATTTACGGCGATACCGATTCCACTTTCGTCTGGCTCAAACGCCCCTTTGTACAGGACGCGGCGGTGTCCATCGGTCAGGCGCTGGTAAGCAAAATCAACGACTGGTGGCGAGACCATCTGCGCCAGCAGTGGGATCTCGACAGCGCCCTGGAACTGGAATTCGAGACGCATTTCAGTCGGTTTTTCATGCCGACCATCCGCGGTGCGGAGCTGGGCAGTAAAAAACGCTATGCCGGGCTGGTACAGGACGAGCAAGGGGAACGGATGGTGTTTAAAGGGCTGGAAACGGTTCGCAGCAATTGGACGCCGCTGGCCCAGCAGTTTCAGCAGCAACTCTATGAGCGCATTTTTCGACGGCAGCCTTATCAGTCTTTCGTGCGCGATTATGTGTGCCAAACGCTCGACGGCAGCTTCGACGATCGGCTGATTTATCGCAAGCGGCTGCGGCGCAAACTCGGCGATTACGAGCGCAACGTCCCGCCCCAGGCCCGCGCGGCACGCATCGCCGACGATTATAATCAGCGCCACCACCGCCTGCAGCAATATCAAAACGGCGGCTGGATAAGCTATATCATGACCACCGCCGGCCCCAAGCCGCTGGAATGCCGCCTGAGCCAGCCGGATTATGATCATTACCTCAGCAAGCAGCTGCAGCCGGTGGCGGACGCGATCCTACCTTTATGCAGGATGATTTTGCTACCCTTATATCAGGTCAAATGGGATTGTTTTGATTGACGGGCCGATTGACAGGTGACGTCGCCGTCACCATCTATTACTATAGCGCCCTCAACGCGTAATGTTAACCTCTGACCCCGTTTCACGCCGTGTACTTCAGGCTTGCACCTGCCACGGCCAGTTCCTCTATTGCCGGTAATTTAGCCCAATACAACACTGAGCCGAGAATTTATGCCATTTACGCTAGGTCAACGCTGGATAAGCGATACTGAAAACGAGCTGGGACTGGGTACCGTCGTTGCCCAGGACGCCCGCATGGTGACCCTGTTGTTTTCCACCAGCGGTGAAAACCGCCTCTACGCCCGTACCGATGCCCCTATTACCCGGGTGATGTTTAATCCCGGTGATACCGTTACCAGCCACGAAGGCTGGCAGCTGCTTATCGACACCATCGAGGAAAAAGAGGGCCTGCTGACTTACATCGGAACGCGTCTGGATAACGGCGAAACCGGCTGTACGCTGCGCGAGGTGTTGCTCGACAGCAAACTGACCTTCAGCAAACCGCAGGATCGCCTGTTTGCCGGCCAGATCGACCGCATGGACCGTTTCGCGCTGCGCTACCGCGCGCGCAAGTTCTACAGCGAGCAGTTTCGCGCGCCGTGGAATGGCCTGCGCGGCATTCGCGCAAGCCTGATCCCCCATCAATTACATATCGCCTCCGAAGTCGGCCAGCGCCACGCCCCGCGCGTCCTGCTGGCGGACGAAGTGGGGCTGGGGAAAACCATCGAAGCCGGGATGATAATCCATCAGCAAATGCTGACCGGACGCGCGGAGCGGGTGCTGATCGTCGTGCCTGAATCGCTGCTGCATCAATGGCTCGTGGAAATGCTGCGCCGCTTTAATCTGCATTTTTCCCTCTTTGACGACGAGCGCTACAGCCAATCATTGCTCGATAGCGACAACCCCTTTGAAACCGAACAGTTAGTGCTTTGTTCGCTGGATTTCGTGCGGCGTAATAAAGAGCGGCTGACGCACCTGACCGAAGCGGAATGGGATATTCTCGTGGTGGATGAAGCCCACCATCTGGCCTGGAGCGAAACCGCCCCCAGCCGCGAATATCAGGTGATTGAACGGCTGGCGCACCATATCCCCGGCGTGCTGTTGCTGACCGCCACGCCGGAACAGTTGGGCATGCAAAGCCATTTCGCCCGCCTGCGCCTGCTGGATCCGAACCGTTTTCATGACTATCAGGCCTTTGCCGACGAACAGCAGCGCTACCGCCTGGTGGCCGATACCGTTGGACTGCTGCTGAACAACGAGCTGCTGGATGCCGCGGCCATGACGCTGCTGGCCGAGATGCTCGGCGGGCAAAATGCCGATGCGCTGCTGGCCCGTGTCAATGAGCAAAACGCGGCCGACGACGACGCACGCCGCCGGCTCACGGCCATGTTGATGGACAGCCACGGCACCAGCCGGGTCATGTTCCGCAATACCCGCCAGGGCGTGAAAGGCTTTCCGGCGCGTCGACTGCACGCCTGCGCCCTGCCGCTGCCCGCGCAGTACCAGACGGCCTTCAAGGTGGCCGGCATCATGGGCGGCAAGCAGAGGTTGGATGAGAGCGCACGCCACATGCTCTACCCGGAGCAGATCTTTCAGCAATTTGAGGGGCAAAATGCGACCTGGTGGAACTTCGACCCGCGCGTGCAGTGGCTGGTAGACTTCCTCCTTGATCTGCGTCAGGAAAAAGTATTGGTGATCTGCGCCCATGCCGGCACGGCGCTGCAGCTGGAGCAGGTATTACGCGAACGGGAAGGCATTCGCGCCGCGGTGTTTCATGAAGGGTTATCGCTGGTGGATCGCGACCGTGCCGCTGCGTATTTCGCCTCCGCAGAAGACGGAGCCCAGGTACTTTTGTGCTCGGAAATCGGTTCCGAAGGCCGCAACTTCCAGTTTGCCAGCCAGATGGTGATGTTCGACCTGCCCTTTAATCCGGATCTGCTTGAGCAACGTATCGGTCGTCTGGACCGTATCGGCCAGAACCGGGATATCCAGATACATGTCCCCTATCTGGAGCAATCGGCGCAGGCGGTGCTGCTGCGCTGGTACCATGAAGGACTGGATGCCTTCGAGCATACCTGCCCCACCGGCCGCGCGCTGTATGACGAAACCTATCAGACCTTGCAAGGCTACCTGGCGGAGCCGGGCGCGCTTACCGGCCTGACGGCGTTTATCCACGATTGCCGCGCGCGGCACGATGCGCTGAAGGCACAAATGGAGCAGGGCCGCGACCGCTTGCTTGAGCTGCATTCCAACGGCGGCGAGCCGGCGCGCGTCCTGGCGCAGACCCTTGCCGAGCAGGATAACGACAGCCAACTGGTAAATTTTGCTCTCAATCTGTTCGATATCATCGGCATAAGTCAGGAAGACCGCAGCGACAATCTCCTGGTGCTCAAACCGTCGGATCATATGCTGGTGCCTGATTTCCCCGACGTGTCGGAAGAGGGCTGTACCATTACCTTTAATCGCGATCAGGCGCTGGCGCGCGAAGAGACGCAGTTTATCAGTTGGGAACACCCTATCATTCGTAACGGCCTCGATTTGGTCCTGTCGAGCGAAAGCGGCAACAGCGCGCTGTCGCTGCTGAAAAACAAGGCGCTGCCGGTCGGCACCCTGTTGTTGGAGTTGATTTACGTGGTGGAGTCCCAGGCCCCGCGCAATTTGCAGCTTAATCGCTTTCTGCCCGCGACCCCGCTGCGCCTGCTGCTGGATAAAAACGGCACCAACCTGGCGCCGCAGGTGGAGTTTGAGCAATTTAACCGTCAATTGAATGCCGTGAAGCGCCATACCGCCAGCAAACTGGTCAGCGCGGTTCAGCCGGAGGTGCATGGGATGCTCACGCACGGCGAGCACCTGGTTGCCGAACAGGCCCAGGCGCTGATTGATGAGGCGCGGGCGCAGGCGGATCTTCTCCTCAGCGCTGAGCTGAGCCGACTAAAGGCGCTGCGGGCGGTCAACCCGGCTATCCGCGACAACGAGCTGGAGGCGGTGGCGGAAAACCGCCGTCAGGTGCTCCGGCACCTTGATGAGGCCAGTTGGCGTCTGGACGCGATCCGCCTTATCGTGGTGACACATCAATAAACAGCAACCTCTTCCCGGCGGTCATTGCCACCGGGATCACCCGGAGACCTATGGAACCTTATCATCCCCCGCAAATGCCCTGGCTGCATATCCTTTATCAGGATACGCACATCATGGCGGTCAATAAGCCGAGCGGGTTATTGTCAGTGCCCGGGCGTGCGCCGGAGCACAGAGACAGTGTCATGACGCGGATTCAGGCGAATTTCCCCCAGGCGGAATCGGTGCACCGGCTGGATATGGCCACCAGCGGCGTACTGGTGGTGGCGCTGACCAAGGCCGCAGAGCGTGAGCTGAAACGCCAGTTTCGCGAGCGCGAGCCGCGCAAAACCTATATTGCCAGCGTCTACGGGCATCCCGCCTGCGATGAAGGCGACATTGACCTGCCGCTGATTTGCGACTGGCCTAACCGGCCACGGCAAAAGGTCTGTTTCGGCACGGGTAAAGCGGCGCTAACCCACTATGAGGTACTGTCCCGCGACCCCGACGGCAGCGCCCGGGTGCGCCTAACGCCGATGACCGGCCGCTCGCATCAGTTGCGGGTGCATATACAGTCCCTGGGTCATCCCATCCTGGGCGACGGGTTTTACGCCACGCCTGAAGCCAAAGCGATGGCACCCCGGCTCTTGCTGCACGCGCAAACGCTGGCCATCACCCATCCCCAATACGGATCGCCTATTCATTTTCACTGCGAAGCGGATTTTTAAGCGCGATAACGCGGCGGCTAACCATCGGCCAGCGTTCCGCTTAGCGAAACCCTTTCTCCCGCTTCAGCAAATCATAGGCTTGCTGAATCGCCTGGGTCTTCTGTTTGGCCATCTCCATCATCTCCGGCGGCAGGCCTTTCGCCACCAGCTTGTCGGGATGATGCTCGCTCATCAGCTTGCGGTAGGCGCGCTTAATCGTCGGACCATCGTCCTGCGGGCTGACGCCGAGCACTTTGCAGGCGTCTTCCAGCGTCGGCCCCTGCGACCGTCCCGGCTGACGATAGCCGCCCTGATAAGACTCCTGCTGTCCGCCGAACTGCGCGCCTCCCTCCATCATGCTGAGGAACTGGTCAAACTGGCCACGGCTGATGCCCAGCTCTTCAGCGATAACGTACAGCACCTGCCGTTCGTTGGGATGCAGCGAGCCATCGGCGAAGGCCGCCTGGATCTGAATTTCCAAAAACATGCGAATAAGATCGAAACGACCAAAGCAGACCTGGCGAAACTCGCGCAGCCGGCCGCGCAGCGGGAAATCGCTATCTTTCCCTTCGCGGAACGCCTCCTGCGCGGCGCTTTTCAGCGCATCATTAAGCTGCATCCGCGTCATCAGCCTGTTGGCGTTGACAATGTCCGCCTCGGTAACCCGCCCTTTGGATTTGGTTAAATGGCCCATCACCTGAAACGTGGTGCGGAAAAAAACGTTTTGACGGGTTTGTTGATCGGAAAAATAACCGGGACCGGTCACGCGGACGCCCCGTGCCTTGTCCACCATATGGCCTATTAACAGGCCCAGCACCACGGTCCAAAAACCGCCGCCCGCCCAGATAGCCAGAATAACGCCCAACAGCTTACCCCAATAACGCATATACTCCTCAATTCATCATGCCGTCGGTACAAAATTGCTTTATCATACCTGTCATTTAACGCTAAGCCTAACGGTGCGCGGCGAAACGGCAGGATTTAACACTGGCGCAACGCTGGTGAGTGATATAGCCTCTAACCATTTGCCGCGATGAGCCCTGGATGACGGAACACCTGAAAAACGCTTATGAAAAAACGTTTACCCACACTGCTGGCCAGCCTTATCGGGTCCGCTCTTTATAGCCAGCAGGCGCTGGCCGATCTGGCGGATCAATGCCTGTTGGGCGTGCCGGCCTATACCAAACCGCTGGTCAGCGGCGATGCCAATTCGCTGCCGGTGCATATCCAGGCCGACAAGGCCGCAGCGAATTATCCCGAACATGCGCTCTTTAGCGGCAACGTGTATATTGAACAGGGCAACAGCACGCTCACTGCCGATGAAGTGCAGCTCACGCAGCGCCAGGAGCAGAACAACGCGCCGCTGCGTACCGCCACGGCCACGGGGAATGTCAATTATTCTAGCAACGAGATCAAGCTGCAGGGGCCAAAAGCCTGGTCCAATCTCAATACCAAAGATACGGATGTCTATCAGGGCAACTACCAGATAGTGGGCAGACAAGGCCGCGGCGACGCCGATACTATGAAACAGCGCGGCGATAACCGCTATACGGTATTGGAAAACGGCAGTTTCACCTCCTGTTTGCCCGGGGACGACAGCTGGAGCGTTGTGGGATCGGAGGTCATCCACGACCGCGAAGAGCAGGTCGCCGAGATTTGGAACGCGCGCTTTAAAATCGGCAAAGTGCCGGTATTCTACAGCCCGTATTTGCAAATACCGGTGGGCGACAAGCGCCGTTCCGGCTTTCTTATCCCCAATGCCAAATACGGCAGCAACAACGGCTTCGAGTTCAGCGCACCCTATTACCTGAATCTGGCGCCGAATTATGACGCCACGATCATGCCGAATTACATGAGTAAACGCGGTACCCAGATCCAGACCGAGTTCCGCTACCACACCACACCGGGCGAAGGGCTGGTGGAGTTCGACTGGCTGCCTAAAGACCGGGTTTACAGCAGCGAGCACGCCAGCGACGGCGATAGCGATCGCTGGTTGCTCTACTGGCGCCACAACGGGGTCATGGATCAGGTATGGCGTTTTAACGTCGATTACACCAAAGTCAGCGACTCCAACTACTTTGACGATCTGGATTCCAAATACGGTAGCACCACCGACGGCTACGCCACGCAGAAATTCAGTTTCGGCTATGCCGACGAGAACTGGGACACCGCCCTGTCATACAAACAGTTCCAGGTCTTTGACACCAACAGCAGCGACGCTTACCGCACCGCTCCTCAGCTCGATGTGACCTACTATAAAAACGACGTTGGTCCGTTTGACTTCAAAGTATTCAGCCAGGCGGCCAAATTCACCAACGTTAACAACAGTTACCCTGAAGCGACTCGGTTACACATCGAGCCCACGCTCAACCTGCCGCTGGCCAACCGTTGGGGCAGCTTAAATACTGAAGCCAAGCTGATGGCCACGCATTATCAGCAGGAAAATATCGACGAATATAATGAAAATACCGGCACCGGCCGCCATCTGAAAGGCTCGGTAAACCGCGTGTTGCCGCAGTTCAAAACCGACGGCAAGATGGTGTTCGAGCGCGATATGGATTACGCACCGGACTACACGCAGACGCTGGAACCGCGCCTGCAGTACCTGTATGTGCCCTATCGCAACCAGAACGATATCGGCGTCTATGACTCCACCATCCTGCAAACCGACTACTCCGGTCTGTTCCGCGATCGAACTTACAGCGGCCTGGACCGCATCTCCTCCGCCAACCAATTGGCGGGCGGTGTCACCACCCGAATTTATGACGATCAGCGCGCGGAACGATTTAACGCTTCCGTCGGTCAAATCTACTACTTCTCGCGGCCTCGTACCGGTGATATCACCGGCACCTGGGATAATTATGATAATACCGGCAGCGTGGTATGGGCGGGAGATAGCTACTGGCGTATCAGCAATCAGTGGGGGATCCGCGGCGGCCTGCAGTATGACTCCCGGCTGAACAGCGTTGCGTTGGGCGATGCGGTGCTGGAGTACCGACGCGACGAAAACCGCATCCTGCAGCTAAATTACCATTACGCCAGCCCGCAATATATTGAGCAAATGCTGTCCGATATTAGCCATACCGGCTATCAGCAGGGCATTTCGCAGGTGGGTGTAACCGGCAGCTGGCAGCTGGTGGACCGCTGGTCGCTGGTTGGGGCGTATTATTACGATACCAAGGCGAATCAGCCGGCGGACCAACTGGTCGGCCTGCAATACAACACCTGCTGCTGGGCTATCAATGTGGGCTATGAGCGGAAGATTACCGGCTGGAACAGCACCGACAGCTCCAGCCAGTACGACAACAAAGTGTCGTTTAATATTGAACTGCGCGGTTTGAGCAGCAATTATGGCCTGGGTACGGACAAGATGCTGGCCTCCGGCATTCTGCCCTATCAGCGGGCGTTCTAAGCTGCAGTCTCGACGCAAACATTGAACTTAATCCGCATATGCGGCTGATATATATGGAAAAGTTATGAAAAACTGGAGAACGTTTATCCTCGGCCTCGCCCTGTGCGCCAACGGCGCGCTCGCCGCGCCGCAGGTTGTGGATAAAGTTGCCGCCGTGGTGGACAACGGCATCGTCCTGGAAAGCGAAGTGGACAATATGCTGTCCACGGTGAAACACGGCGCTCAGGAAGCCAACCAACAGCTGCCGGACGACACGACGCTACGCCGCCAGATCCTCGACCGGCTGATTATGGATAACATCATTTTGCAGCTGGCCCAGCGCACCAATATCACCATCAGCGACGAGCAGCTGGATCAGGCCATCGGCAATATCGCCGCCCAGAACCATATGTCACTCGATCAGCTGCGCAGCCGCCTGCCCTATGACGGCATAGACTACAACACATATCGCACGCAAATCCGCAAAGAGATGCTGATTGCCGAAGTGCGTAACGGCGAAGTCCGCCGTCGCGTCACCATCTTGCCGCAGGAAGTCGAGTCGCTGGCGCAACAAATTGCCGCCCAGACCGGCAACGGCGCCGAATTCAATCTCAGCCATATCCTCATCCCGTTACCGGAAAACCCGACGCAGGATCAACTGGACAAAGCGGAAGAACTGGCCACCTCAATTGTCGAGCAAAGCAAAAGCGGCGCCGACTTCGGAAAGTTGGCAATTACTTACTCCGCCGATGCCCAGGCGCTGAAAGGCGGCCAGATGGGCTGGGGGAAACTAGAAGAGCTCCCATCGCTGTTCGCGGCGCGCCTTCAGGGCGCTCAAAAGGGCAGCATTGTCGGCCCGATTCGTTCCGGCGTCGGCTTCCATATTCTGAAAGTTAACGACATCCGCGGCGGCGATCAGAAAGTGGCGGTCACCGAAGTACATGCGCGCCATATTATGCTGCGCACCTCGGTCGTGATGACCGACCAGCAGGCCCGCGCCAAGCTTGAAGATATCGCGGCGCAAATCAAGAGCGGACGTATCAGCTTCGCCGCCGCCGCCAAACAGCTGTCCGAAGATCCGGGCTCGGCAAATCAGGGCGGCGATCTGGGCTGGAGCTCAGCCGATGCCTTCGATCCAGCGTTCCGCAACGCGCTGATGCACCTGAAGAAAGGGGAAATCAGTACGCCGGTGCACTCCTCCTTCGGCTGGCATCTGATTCAGCTTATCGACACCCGCCAGGTGGACCGTACCGACGCTGCCCAGAAAGATCGCGCCTACCGGCTGCTGTTTAACCGCAAGTTTGCTGAAGAGGCGCAAACCTGGATGCAGGAGCAGCGCGCGTCCGCTTACGTGAAAATCCTCGATAGCAATGGGCAGTAATCAACGCATTGTCATCACCCCCGGCGAACCCGCCGGGATTGGTCCGGACCTTGTCGCCGCGCTGGCCCAGCAGGCGTGGCCGGTTGAACTGGTCATTTGCGCCGATCCCGCACTGCTGACGGCGCGGGCGCAGCAGCTTGGCCTGCCGCTGCGGCTGCACTCCTATCGGCCTGAACAACCGGCTACCCCGCGGCCGGCCGGCGAGCTGACGGTGCTGGCCATTGATACGCCGGCGCCGGTCGCCGCCGGTGAGCTCAACGTCGCCAACAGTCATTACGTGGTCGAAACGCTGGCCCGCGCCTGCGATAGCTGTCTTAACGGTGAGTTCGCGGCGTTGCTCACGGGCCCGGTACATAAGGGCGTCATCAACGACGGTGGCCTACCATTCAGCGGCCATACGGAATATTTCGCCCAGCGCAGCGGCCGCGAAAGGGTCGTGATGATGCTGGCCACCGAATCGCTGCGCGTCGCATTGGCGACCACTCATTTGCCGCTGCTGGCGGTTCCGGGGGCCGTCACCCGCCAGTCCCTCGATGAAGTCATAACGATTCTGGTCCACGATCTGCAGCAGCAATTCGGCATCGCGCAGCCGTGCATCTACGTATGCGGGCTGAATCCCCACGCTGGCGAAGGCGGCCATATGGGCCGGGAAGAAATCGAGGTGATAACGCCAGCCCTGGATACGCTGCGCGCCAAAGGTTATAATCTCGTCGGTCCCCTGCCCGCCGATACCTTGTTTCAACCGAAATATCTGCAGCAGGCGGACGCGGTGCTGGCGATGTATCACGATCAGGGTCTGCCGGTACTGAAGTATCAGGGATTCGGCCGGGCGGTCAATATCACGCTGGGACTCCCCTTCATTCGTACCTCCGTCGATCACGGCACCGCGCTGGAGCTGGCCGGATCGGGTCAGGCGGAGGCCGGCAGTATCAAAACGGCTCTTAATATCGCCATCGACATGATAAAACATCGTAATGAATAACCGCGTACATCAGGGGCATCTGGCGCGCAAGCGTTTCGGCCAGAACTTTCTGCACGACAGCTCAATCATTGATGCTATTGTTGCCGCCATTCATCCGCAGCCCGGCCAGGCAATAGTGGAAATCGGGCCCGGCCTCGGCGCCCTGACCGAACCGGTGGCGGAGCGCGTCGATGAGATGACTGTTATCGAGCTCGACCGCGATCTGGCCGCCCGTCTGGCCAGCCATCCTTTTTTACAGTCCAAGCTGAACATTGTGCAGAAGGACGCGATGACGGTCGATTTTGCCGCGCTGTCCGCCGAACGGGGGCAGCCGCTGCGGGTCTTCGGTAATCTGCCGTACAATATTTCCACGCCGCTTATGTTTCACCTTTTCAGCTATACTCATGCCATTCGCGATATGCACTTCATGCTGCAAAAAGAGGTGGTCAACCGACTGGTGGACGGCCCGAACGGCAAGGCCTACGGCCGGTTAAGCGTCATGGCCCAGTATTACTGCCAGATCATCCCGGTGCTGGAAGTGCCGCCTGCCTCGTTTCGGCCGGCGCCGAAAGTGGATTCGGCGGTGGTGCGGCTGGTACCCTATGCCACGCTGCCGTTCCCGGTGAAGGATCTGAGCAAACTCGCCACCTTGACCAGCCTGGCGTTCAACCAGCGCCGCAAGACGTTGCGTAATAGCCTGGGTAATCTTTTTAGCGCGCAACAGCTGGCGGAACAGGGTATCGACGCAACGCTGCGCGCGGAAAATGTGAGCGTTGAGCTTTATTGCCGTTTAGCCAACGTGCTGGCGGAGCGCACCGTTTCACAAGACTAACAGGAGTGCTTTGATGATTAACTCGCCCCGTGTCTGTGTTCAGGTTCAGAGCATGTACATCGAGACGCAGTCTCAGCCGGAAAGTGATCGTTATGTCTTTGCTTATACCATCACGCTGCGCAATTTGGGTCGGCACCCTGTGCAGCTGATAGGACGTTACTGGTTGATCACCAATGCCAACGGTCAAGAGACAGAGGTTCAGGGCGAGGGCGTCGTCGGTGAAAAGCCGCGCATTCTGCCCGGTGGCGAGTTTCAATACACCAGCGGCGCGGTGCTGGAAACCCCTCTGGGTACCATGCAAGGCCATTACGATATGGTCGATGACCAAGGACAGGGATTTCACGTTGCCATCCCCGTCTTCCGCCTGGCGATTCCTTCTCTTATAAACTAACTATGTCGACTTATTTAATTGGTGATATTCACGGCTGCTACGATGAGCTGAAAATCATATTGGCGCAGGTCCGGTTCGATCCAGCGGTGGATACGCTGTGGCTGACCGGCGATCTGGTCGCGCGCGGGACCGGTTCGCTAGAGGTATTGCGTCTGGTGCGCAGTCTGGGCGACAGCGTACAGTTGGTGCTGGGCAATCACGATCTCCATCTTTTGGCGGTGTATGCCGGCATCAGCCGCAATAAGCCGAAAGATCGCATCACGCCGCTGCTGGAAGCGCCGGACGCTGATGAATTAATCAACTGGCTCCGCCGTCAGCCGGTGCTACAGGTGGATGAAGAGAAAAAATTGGTCATGGCTCACGCCGGCATTACGCCGCAGTGGGACCTCGCCACGGCGCGCCAGTGCGCCCGTGAGGTGGAAGCGGTACTGAAGAGCGACAGCTATCCGCTGTTCCTCGACGCCATGTACGGCGATATGCCTAACAACTGGAGCCCTGAGCTAAGCGGTCTGGCGCGCCTGCGGTTCAGTACCAATGTCTTTACCCGCATGCGCTACTGCTTCCCCAACGGTCAGCTGGAAATGAACTGCAAGGATACTCCGGAAAAAGCGTCGACGCCGCTGCGGCCGTGGTTCGCGCTACCGGGGCCAGTGTCTGAGCGCTATAGCATTGTTTTCGGTCATTGGGCCTCGCTGATGGGCCAGGGAACGCCGGCGCACATCTACGGGCTTGACACCGGCTGCTGTTGGGGCGGCGAATTGACCCTGCTGCGTTGGGAAGACAAGGCGTTTACCCGCGTACCCTCGAACCGTCAAAACGAAACCAGCGTCGAAAATCCCATCAGCGCCTGAGGTCCACGCCCCTTAATCTGGCGGTTTAACGGCCTGACGGTTCGGCGGTGTTCCGAATCCAGCGCGGGGGCGCCCCGGGAGGGTCTGGCATCAAACGCGTCGATCCAGGATTTCAAAGCAGTAGCTGTGGGTATTCTTCTCGTCAGCGTCATGAAATGCGCTGAAGGTAGAGCGCCATTCATCCGGTTCATAGTCGGGAAACCAGGTGTCACCGTCCACTTCAGCGTCGATATGGGTCAGATAGAGCCGCCCGGCCTGGGGCAGAAACGTCTCGTAGACCTTACCGCCGCCGATCACCATCACCTCAACCACCTCACCCGCCGCCGCCAGCGCCTGCGCCGGCGTCGTCACCCAGGTCACGGCGTCGTTATCGCCGGGATGGCTGCTTAACACGATATTCTGTCTTCCCGGCAGCGGCTTGCCGATGGACTCAAACGTTCTACGCCCCATGATGACCGGTTTATTAAGCGTGTTACGCTTGAACCAAGCCAGATCGGCGGAAAGGTGCCAAGGCATGGTATTTTCCATCCCAATCACACGATCTACCGCCAGAGCGGCAATCAGGCTAATAATCATAAAAGACCTTACAGGCAACAAAATTGCTGACACTATACGGAAAGAGATCCGGGGCGTCGATAGCTGCCATTGTAAGGCGTGACAAATTTCAGAAAGCGCTTAAAAGCACCGCGCCGGCAGAATGAAATCGGTTAAACCGGAGCGAAACAGCCATAAAAAAGGGTGCTTTCGCACCCTTTTCAGCACTGCCAGGAGTGACTTTACTCCGTGATTTGCGCGTGCATTTCCTGTACCGAAATCACCTGGGCGGTGGCGTCGGCGTTAAGGGACATCGCAGTCGCGAAGCCGCCGTTCAGGGTCGTGTCATAATGCACTTTATATTGCAGGGCGCTGCGCCGGATGAGTTTGGAGTCCTCAATGGCCTGGCGGCCGGCGGTCGTGTTGACGATATAGCTGTATTCACCGTTTTTGATTCGGTCCTGAATATGCGGCCGCCCCTCGTGAACTTTATTGACCAGACGCGGATTAATTCCGGCCTCTCCCAGAATCACCGCCGTGCCGTGGGTCGCATCCAGCTCAAAACCGTGTTTCAGCAGCTTGGCCGCCAAATCGACTACCCGGTCTTTGTCGTCTTCGCGCACTGACAGCAGCGCGCGGCCGCTTTTCTTCATGCGTGACTGGCTGCCAAGCATCGCCTTGGCGAACGCTTCGGCGAACGTCCGTCCCACGCCCATGACTTCACCGGTGGAGCGCATTTCCGGGCCGAGGATCGGGTCCACGCCGGGGAATTTGTTAAACGGCAGCACCACTTCTTTCACCGAGTAGTAGGGCGGGATAACCTCGCGGGTCACACCCTGCTGCTGCAACGATTTGCCGACCATCACCCGGGCGGCAACTTTCGCCAGGGCCACGCCGGTGGCCTTGGACACAAACGGCACCGTGCGCGCGGCGCGCGGATTGACCTCAATCAGGTATACCTCATTGTCCTTCACGGCGAACTGCACGTTCATCAGGCCTCTGACCTGCAGTTCAAACGCCAGCTTCTCCACCTGCTGGCGCATGACGTCCTGAATCTCACGGCTCAGCGTATAGGCCGGCAGCGAACAGGCCGAGTCGCCGGAGTGTACCCCGGCCTGCTCGATATGCTCCATAATGCCGCCTATCAGCACGTTTTCACCGTCGCAAACCGCGTCCACGTCCACTTCCACAGCATCGTCCAAAAACCGGTCAAGCAGCACGGGCGCGTTGTTAGAGACACTGACCGCATTGTGGAAGTAGCGCAGCAGATCCGTGTCGTCGTAAACGATTTCCATCGCCCGGCCTCCGAGAACGTAGGAGGGGCGGACCACCAGGGGATAACCGATGGTCGCGGCTTTCTCCACCGCCAGATCGATGGTGGTGACGGTCGCATTGGCCGGCTGTTTCAGCCCCAAACGCTCGACCGCCTGCTGGAACCGTTCCCGGTCTTCCGCCCGGTCGATAGAGTCCGGGCTAGTGCCTATCACCGGCACGCCGGCGGCTTCCAGCGAGTGGGCCAGCTTCAGCGGCGTTTGACCACCGTACTGGACAATGACGCCCTTGGGCTTTTCGATACGTACAATTTCCAGCACGTCTTCCAGGGTCACCGGCTCGAAATAGAGGCGATCGGAGGTGTCGTAATCGGTGGAGACCGTCTCGGGATTACAGTTGACCATGATGGTCTCGTAACCGTCTTCCCGCAGCGCCAGCGAGGCGTGTACACAACAGTAGTCAAACTCGATGCCCTGCCCTATCCGGTTCGGCCCACCGCCAAGCACCATGATTTTTTCACGATCCTGATGCGGCTGGGATTCACACTCTTCGTCGTAGGTCGAGTACATGTAGGCGGTATCGGTAACAAACTCGGCGGCGCAGGTATCGACCCGCTTGTACACCGGATGCAAATCGTAGCTTTCGCGTAATTTGCGGATTTCCGCCTCCGCGACGCCCACCAGCGCGGCCAGACGCGCATCGGCAAAGCCTTTGCGTTTCAGCTGACGCAAATAATTGGTGCTGAGCGCGGTGACGCCGCGCTCAGCCACGTCGTTTTCCAGTTTGACCAGTTCCTCAATTTGCACCAGGAACCAGCGGTCGATGTTGGTCAGGTTGAATACGCCATCCACCGACATGCCGGCGCGGAATGCGTCGGCCACATACCAGATACGCTCTCCGCCGGCGTCCTTCAGCTCACGCCGCAGGGTGGTCAACGCTTCCGGATCATCAAGGTTGACCTTGGGATCGAAGCCACTGGCGCCCACTTCCAGTCCGCGCAGCGCCTTTTGTAACGACTCTTGCTGGGTGCGGCCGATAGCCATGACCTCGCCGACCGATTTCATCTGCGTGGTCAGGCGGTGGTTGGTGCCTGAGAACTTCTCAAAGTTGAAGCGTGGGATTTTGGTGACCACATAGTCGATGGACGGCTCGAAGGAGGCTGGCGTGCGACCGCCGGTAATGTCGTTCATCAGCTCATCAAGGGTATAACCCACCGCCAACTTGGCGGCCACCTTGGCGATAGGGAAGCCGGTAGCCTTGGACGCCAGAGCGGAGGAGCGGGAAACGCGCGGGTTCATCTCGATAATGATAAGCCGGCCGGTTTTCGGATTGACCGAGAACTGGACGTTGGAGCCGCCGGTTTCCACGCCGATTTCACGCAGTACCGCCATCGAGGCGTTACGCATGATTTGGTATTCTTTGTCGGTCAGGGTCTGCGCCGGCGCGACGGTTATCGAGTCGCCGGTGTGGATCCCCATCGGGTCGACGTTTTCAATGGAACAAACGATAATGCAGTTGTCTTTTTTATCGCGCACCACCTCTATTTCGTACTCTTTCCAACCGATAAGCGATTCATCGATCAGCAGTTCGGTGGTAGGTGACAGATCCAGACCGCACTCGCAAATCTCTTCAAACTCTTCGCGATTATAGGCAATGCCGCCGCCGGTGCCGCCCATGGTGAACGACGGGCGGATGATACAGGGGAAACCGACATCCGCCGCCACCGCCAGAGCCTCGTCCATGGTATGGGCAATGCCGGAGCGAGCAGTTTCCAGACCAATTTTTTTCATCGCCTTATCGAAACGCTGGCGATCCTCCGCCTTATCGATCGCGTCAGCGGTAGCGCCGATCATCTCGACGCCGAATTCTTTCAGCACCCCTTCACGCCCCAGCTCCAGCGCGCAGTTGAGCGCCGTCTGGCCGCCCATGGTTGGCAGCAGCGCGTCCGGCCGCTCCTTTTCAATGATTTTACGCACCACTTCCCAGTGGATTGGCTCGATATAAGTGGCATCGGCCATGTCAGGGTCGGTCATGATGGTAGCGGGGTTGGAATTCACCAGCACTACGCGGTAGCCTTCCTCGCGCAGGGCTTTGCACGCTTGCGCGCCGGAGTAATCGAACTCACAGGCTTGGCCGATAACGATAGGACCAGCGCCGAGGATCAGGATACTTTTTATATCGGTACGTTTTGGCATCTCAGGCTCCTGATACATTAGGCTTTGAGCGATAAGCGTTGATGAGCTCGATAAAATGGTCAAACAGCGGTGCGGCGTCGTGCGGGCCAGGGCTGGCCTCGGGATGCCCCTGGAAGCTGAAAGCCGGTTTATCAGTACGGTGCAGGCCCTGCAGCGTGCTGTCGAACAGCGAGGTATGCGTCACCCTGAGCGTGTCGGGCAGCGTTTTCTCATCCACCGCGAAACCGTGGTTCTGGGCGGTGATCATCACCCGATCTGCCGCCAGATCTTTAACCGGATGGTTGCCGCCGTGGTGACCGAACTTCATCTTCACGGTTTTGGCGCCGCTGGCCAGCGCCAGCAGCTGGTGGCCAAGACAGATGCCTAACAGCGGAATATCGGTGGTAAGGAAGGTCTGAATCGCGGCGATCGCGTAATCGCAGGGCGCCGGGTCGCCGGGACCGTTAGCCAGGAAGATGCCGTCCGGATTCATCGCCAGCACCGTTTCGGCCGGAGTCTGCGCCGGCACCACCGTCAATCGGCAGCCGCGATCTACCAGCATGCGCATGATATTGCGCTTGATGCCGTAGTCGTAGGCCACCACATGATAGGGCAGATCCGTCGCCGGCGCGGGCAGGCCTCCTTCCAGGGTCCAGCTGCCCTGGGTCCAGCTGTACTGTTCGGTGGTGCTCACTTCTTTCGCCAAATCCATGTCGTTCAGACCGGGAAATTCACGGGCTTTACGCAGCGCCAGCTGCGCGTCCGGGGCATCGCCGGCAATAATACAGCCGTTTTGCGCTCCCTTCTCCCGCAGCAAACGCGTCAGCTTACGGGTATCTATATCGGCGATGCCGACAATATTCTGCTGCTTCAGGTAGTCCGACAGCGACAGCGTATCGCGAAAGTTGCTGGCGATGAGCGGCAGATCGCGGATCACCAGCGCCTGCGCCTGCACGCGGGGTGATTCATTGTCTGCTTCATTAGTGCCGGCATTGCCGATATGGGGATAAGTAAGGGTGACGATTTGGCGGGAATAGGAAGGATCAGTGAGGATTTCTTGATAACCGGTAATTGACGTATTGAAAACCACTTCCCCCACCGCCGTGCCCTCTGCACCAATGGCCCGACCGTGGAATTGGGTTCCGTCTTCCAGAACCAACAGCGCTGACTTTATCAAAACACCCTCCAAGGAATATTCAGTCATTATATTTGCATATTAATTCATTAAAAATGGGGGGAATCAATGCAAAAATCACCTGTAAGGTAGAATTTTGGCAAATTGGGCGCATTTTAAAGATGACCCTGCACTTTGTCTACCCAAAAGGAAGAATATTTATCTGCTTTCGTCTACTTTAGGGAAATGACAGCATGAACAGGTTAAAAAAGAGAATAAAACCGGCCGAGAAAACGGTTGCCCGCCATTTTATTGCCGCCAGCGCGGCAGGGAATGCTTAAAAAGGTACTTTAGCGGAAAAAACCGCCATACGCCGCAAAAAAATCAGCGTCAAATGCTACATTTTAGCCTATTAGTATATAAAACGCCAATAACACAGAAAAAAAACAATACTGCATCCGACGGTATTTTTTTTATATTAAAATCATCACGATATGTCGTTAATTTTGGCATGACTGCCGGAAAATGGGTTAAATTTTATCGAGATTAAGCACATTTACCATGTCAAAAAAACCCCTTTTCTGGCCAGAAAGCCAAACGGCGGCACGAACTGCCCCGCTGGCAAACGTCATCCTGCTGGAAGCCTTATGGGTAATCTCCAGACGCTCGCCGATCTCGGCAAACATCGCGGTATGCTCACCCACAATGTCACCGGCCCGCACCGTGGCGAAACCGATACTTTTAGCTTTACGTTCGCCGGTGTGCCCTTCACGGCTGTACACGGCGCAGCGGGCCAGATCGCGCCCGAGCGCGCCGGCTATCGCTTCGCCCATGGCCAGCGCGGTGCCCGAGGGAGCATCCACTTTGTGGCGGTGATGGGCCTCGATAATTTCAATATCGGCTTCCTCCCCCATCACCTGCGCCGCCTTTTCCAGCAGCTTGAGCATCAGGTTGACGCCAACGCTGAAGTTGGCGGCGAAAACAACGCCCGTCTCTTGCGCCTCAGCTCTGATGGCCTCTTTCTGGGCATCGCTGAAGCCGGTCGTGCCGATAACGATACCTTTATGATGCCGACGGCAGAATGCCAGATACGCCATGCTGGCGTCGGGACGGGTGAAATCGATAAGGATGTCAAAGTCGTCTTTTACCGCTGCCAGCTCGCCGCTTATCGCTACACCCAGGGCACCGATACCGGCCAGCTCACCGGCGTCTACACCGCACAATGCCGAATCGGTACGGGTTAACGCGGCGCCCAGCGTCGCCTGTTCCGACTGCGCCACAGCCTGAATAAGCTGGCGCCCCATCCGGCCGCCCGCGCCGGCTACCGCAATGCGGATTGATGTATTGCTCATGAACCTTCTCACTCTTATGACCTGTCATTTATCCTCAGGTTAACCGCGCCCGTGCATCGCCGCCAGCAAAAATCCGTTGCGATAATGAATTCGCGATAGGGCGCGCAGCTGATAAGCAACAATGCTGGCAATCGACTTTTTTGCACGGTGCCGCGCACTTTGAATAATTATTCACCTCAGCCACGTTGATGCGCTTTTCCCCGGAACAAAACCGCTACACTTAGGGCTTATCGGGAAGCAAACGAAGAAGAGGTCAGGATGGAAACGTTTTTCAACGGCCCAGTGCGTCCGGTGGGCCCTTACCGCGCTCAGTTGGGTGAATCCCCGGTCTGGTGCAATCACAGCCCGTCCCTGCTGTGGGTAAATATTGAGCAGCAGCGCCTGCTGCGCTATTGGCCGACGAGGGATGTCATCGAGCAGCGTCCGTTCGCAACCTTGTTCAGCGCCGCACTATTGAACGAGCGCCATGAATAGTTTCTACTGGTGAGCGACCAGGGCATCCTGCTGTATCAATGGGACGATCATGAGGCGCAACCGACAACTCTGTGCCCCTACCCGCTGGACGCGGCAGGGTACCCGACCGAACGAGGCCGCTATCGCTCCTGACCGATTCCTGTGGTTCAGCACCATGGACGTTAACGAGTCAGCGCCGCTCGGCGGCTGGTATCGTTTCTCCCCGGGCGATACCCGGCCGGTGAAGATGGAGGGCGCGATGACCATTCCCAACAAGCTCGCCTGGCATGAAGATCGCGTCTAGTTCGCTGATAGCGCGGAACGATTGTTCTTCTCGGCCAGCGGCCTGGGAATTCTGCCGCAGGAAATGCGCAGGCACCCCGCCGATGATATGACGCCTGACGGTTCGGCGCTCAGCCGCGAGGGGGAGCTGATTACCGCCCGCTTCGGCCACGGTTGCCTGAGCCGCTACCGTATTCGTCAGGGGACGCTGACGCTGGCAGAACATGTGCCGCTACCGGTCATACAGCCCAGCTGCTGCGCTTTCGGCGGTCCTGACGGCACGACCCTTGTACATTACCTCGGCGCGTAAGCAACTTACTGCCCCCGGCGCGCCAACGTATCGATTCCGGTTCGATTAAGCCTCGCCAGCGGTCTGCACCGCCGACCAGGGTAAAGGAGAAAGGAGCGACGAGGGTGGGTGTTATTCCACCGTTTTCACTTCCAGGCGCAGCTCTTTCGGTACCTCGAACACGATATTCTCCTCCCGGCCGATGAGCTCTTTAGCCCCTTCGGCACCCAACAAGCGCAGGCGTTCGATCACCTGCTGTACCAGTATATCCGGCGCCGACGCGCCGGCGGTAACGCCGATAGTTTGCGTCCCCTGGAGCCAGCTTTCCTGGATGTCGCCGGCGCTGTCAATCAGATAGGCCGGCTTGCCGACCCGCTGGGCCAGTTCCGACAGCCGGTTGGAGTTGGAAGAGTTTTTTGAACCAACGACCAGCACCACATCGGCATCGGCGGCAAGACTGCGTACCGCTTCCTGACGGTTGGTGGTGGCATAGCAAATATCGTCCTTGCGCGGTCCAATGATGGCGGGAAACCGCGCGCGCAGCGCGTCGATGACATCTGAAGTATCATCCACCGACAGCGTGGTTTGCGTCATAAAACACAGGTTATCGACGTTTTTGACCTCAAGCTGCCAAACATCCTCAGGTGATTCAACCAGATACATGCCGCCGGCGGGGTTATTGTATTGCCCCATGGTGCCTTCAACTTCAGGATGACCGGTATGGCCAATGAGGATGGCCTCGGTGCCTTTGCGGCTGGCGCGGGCCACTTCCATATGCACTTTGGTCACCAGCGGGCAGGTGGCGTCAAACACGGTCAAATCGCGGCTGCGCGCCTCTGCCCGTACCGCCTGAGAAACGCCGTGGGCAGAGAAAATCAGGATTGAACCATCAGGTACTTCCGTGATTTGCTCAATAAAAATCGCGCCCCGCTGGCGCAGCGTATCGACGACGTAGCGGTTATGCACGACTTCATGGCGCACATAGATGGGCGCACCGTAAATTTCCAGCGCGCGCTCCACGATACTGATTGCCCGGTCTACGCCGGCGCAAAATCCGCGTGGATTAGCCAGCAGTATGCGCATCGGTCGCCTCCTGTTGCGAGTCAATCGCCAGCACTTCAATGTCGAACCACACCACTTTACCGGCAAGCGGATGATTAAAATCGATGGTGATGGAGTCTTCGGCCACATCGCTGATAAGCCCCGGCATTTCGCTACCGTTGATACCGGTGAAGAGCATAATGGTGCCCACCTCCGGCACCCCGGTCTCGATAAAATTGCGGCGCGAATAAAACTGAATCAGATCGGGATTGGATGGACCAAACGCCGCCTCCGGCGCCAGTGAGAAGGTTTTCCTGTCTCCCAGATGCAGGCCAAGCAGCGCCTGTTCCAACTCGGTGGACAGGCTGCCGTCCCCAAGCCGGAAGAGCGCCAGTTTGTTCTCGCGCCGGGTGGAATCGGCCAACTGCCCGTCCGCTAGTTTAACATCAAAATGCAGCAATACCGAGCTGTCCGGTTGTACAACGTGAGTCGTCATTACTTCACCCTTTCTGACTGGCGGTTTTACCGGCGGGGCGGCAAAAACCCTCCAGCACAATCAATACGGCGCCGATGCAGATGCCCACATCCGCCACGTTGAACGTCGGCCAATGCCAGTTGCCGACATAAAAATCGATAAAATCGATCACGACGCCGTGCACCATCCGGTCAAACAGGTTGCCCAGCGCGCCGCCGATAATCATCGCGTAGGCGGCGTTAGACAACCTGGCACGCTTGTCCGAACGATACATCATGACCAGCAACACCACCGCGATCACCACTGCAATCGCGGAAAACGCCCAGCGTTGCCATCCTCCTATGTCCGCCAGAAAACTAAAGGCGGCGCCCGGGTTATGGGCGTAGGTAAAATTGATAAACGGGATCACCGGCACCGACTCACCTAGCCAGAAATGCGTCATGACCCACTGCTTGCTGCCGAGATCCAGCGCCAGGACCACCAGCGCCAGCCAAAGCCAGCGCAGTCCCGTGGACATTATCGTTCTATTCATCAGACAAACTTACGCTCTTCGCCCGGGCCGGCCACATTCGTGACGCAGCGACCACAGATTTCCGGATGATCGGCATGCTGGCCGATATCCGTCTCATAATGCCAGCAGCGCGGACATTTTTCCCCTTCGGCTTTCGCCAGGGCAATTTTCAGCCCCTTGAGCCCTTCACACTGCACCGCGTCATCGCCGGCGTCGGCATAATCCGCGACTACCGCGTTGGAGGTGAGCAGCGTAAAGTAGAGTTCATCGCCAAGCTCGCGCAGCGAAGCGGCAAGATCAGGCTCCGCATACAGCGTGACGCGGGCTTCCAGTGAGCCGCCAATGCGCTTGTCCGCCCGCGCCTGCTCGATAACTTTGTTGGTCTCGCTGCGCACCTGCAACAGAATTTGCCAATAAGCATCGTTCAACGGTTGGGCGGCGTCCAGTCCGAACAGGCCATCGTACCACTCTTCAGTGAAGACATACTGCGCCCGTTCCCCCGGCATAAAGCCCCAGATTTCATCGGCGGTAAACGACATGATGGGCGCCATCCAGCGTACCAGGGCTTCAATGATATGATACAGCGCGGTCTGGCAGCTGCGGCGGGCAATACTGTCCGCTTTGGTGGTGTACTGACGGTCCTTGATGATATCCAGGTAAAAAGAGCCCATCTCGACGGAACAAAACTGCATCATACGCTGCACGACATTATGGAAATCATAGCTGTCGTAAGCGGCGACAATCTCCGCCTGCGCCGCTTGCGCGCGACCCACCGCCCAGCGATCCAGCACCACCATCTGCTCCGGGCTGACGCTGTGGCGCGCCGGATCAAAACCGTTCAGGTTGGCCAGCAGGAAACGCGCGGTGTTGCGGATGCGGCGATAGGCGTCGGCGGAGCGCTTGAGGATCTCATCGGACACCGCCATCTCGCCGGTATAATCGGTAGAGGCCACCCAGAGGCGCAGGATATCCGCGCCCAGCTTGTCCATGACCTGCTGCGGGCTGACCACGTTGCCCACCGATTTGGACATCTTCCGGCCCTGCCCATCGACGGTAAAGCCGTGGGTCAGCACCTGACGATACGGCGCCTTGCCGTGCATGGCGGTGGAGATCATCAGCGATGACATGAACCAGCCGCGATGCTGGTCGGACCCTTCCAGGTACATATCGGGCGCATGGCCTTCAAATTCCGGCCGCACCGCCACTATGGAGGAGTGGGTAGAGCCGGAGTCGAACCAGACATCGAGCGTATCCGGCACTTTGTGATAATGAGCGGCATCGTCACCCAGGATCTCGGCCGGATCCAAATCCCACCAGGCCTGAATGCCGTCCTGCTCGACCCGTTGCGCCACGGATTCCATCAGTTCGATAGTGCGCGGATGCAGCGCTTCGGTCTCGTTATGCACAAACAGCGCCATCGGCACGCCCCAGGTGCGCTGACGCGAAATGCACCAGTCGGGACGGTTGGCGACCATGGTTTCGATGCGCGCCTGGCCCCAGCCGGGGATCCACTGCACGTCCTTGATCTCCGCCAGCGACTGTTTGCGCAGACCGCGCTGATCCATGCTGACGAACCACTGAGGCGTGGCGCGAAAGATAATCGACGTTTTATGGCGCCAGCAGTGCGGATAGCTGTGCTGTAGCTTTTCCACGTGCAGCAGGGCGCCGCTGTCGCACAGCAGATTGATGACCACGTCATTGGCTTTAAAGACCTGCAAGCCATCCAATGCAGGTAGGGTACCCGGCAGATAGCAGCCATCGGGGCCGACCGGATTGGCGACTTCCAGGCCGTATTGCTGACCGATGACATAGTCATCTGGGCCATGGCCGGGGGCGGTATGCACCGCGCCGGTACCCGCGTCCAGCGTCACGTGCTGGCCGAGGATGGCCGGCACATCGAAGCCCATAAAGGGATGGCGGAATCGCAGCAGCTCCAGCGCGCTACCTTTGGCGCTACCGAGCACCGTCCAGCACGTAATGCCGGCGCGCGCCATCACACTGTCCACCAGATCGGCGGCCAGAATATAGCCTTGCCCTTCCACCTCAACCAATTGATAGTCGAAGTCGGGGTGGACAGCGATAGCGCGGTTGGCCGGCAGAGTCCACGGCGTGGTGGTCCAGATGATCAGGGAGATCTGGCCAGCGAAGTCTGCGGCGCCGAACTTGGCGGCGACCGCGCGGACATCATCGGCCGCGAAAGCGACGTCGATGGACGGCGAAGTACGGTCGTAATACTCCACTTCCGCCTCCGCCAGCGCGGAGCGGCAGTCGATGCACCAATGCACCGGCTTGGCACCTTTATGCAGGTGGCCGTTGGCGATAATCTTGCCCAGCGCGCGGATGATATTCGCTTCGGTGGCAAAGTTCATCGTCAGGTAAGGATGTTCCCAGTCACCGAGCACGCCCAGGCGGATGAAATCCTTTTTCTGCCCTTCCACCTGTTCGGCGGCGTAACGACGGCAGGCGGTGCGGAATTCCGCGGCGCTGACCTTCTCCCCCGGCTTACCGATGAGTTGCTCCACCTTCAGTTCAATCGGCAGGCCATGGCAGTCCCAGCCCGGCACATAGGGCGAGTCATAGCCCATCAAACCTTTGGATTTGATAATAATATCTTTGAGAATTTTATTGACCGAATGACCGATATGAATGCTGCCGTTCGCATATGGCGGGCCGTCGTGCAGTATGAAGGTCTTTTTGCCCTTCCTGGCCTGACAAATAATCCCGTACAGATCCTGTTCATACCAACGCTCTAGCATGCCAGGCTCACGCTTGGCTAAATCGCCGCGCATGGGAAACCCTGTGTCCGGCAAATTCAGGGTATTTTTGTAATCAGTCATTCGATTCTCGGTTCCGTTATCGGTTTGAGCATTATTGGGGTGTCGCCAGTCCGAAATAGTCGCGGGCACTCACCACATCATTCGCGATTTGCCGCTTTAGATCGTCTAGCGAGGCAAACCGTTGTTCGTTGCGCACTTTCGCACGTATCACCACTTCGATATGGCGACCGTACAGATTTTTGTCCACATCCAGCAAATGCACTTCCAGCCGCTGGCGCAAACCGGCCACCGTGGGCCGGGTGCCGATGTTCGCGACGCCAGGCAAAGGCCGCTCGGCAAGGCCGTGGACCTCTACCGCATACACGCCGTTTATCGGCGCCTGTCGCCCTTTGAGCGACACGTTGGCGGTCGGGAAGCCGATGGTCTGCCCCAGCGCGTCGCCGTGCACCACGCGGCCGGAGAGACGGTACGGATGCCCTAACAGCATTTCCGCCTCCGACAGCCGATCCTGCGCCAGCGTCTCACGGACGGCGGTGCTGCTGATGCGCCGGCCGCCTTCGGTGTAGGTCACGGTGCTCATTACCTCAAACCCGGCCTCCTTCCCCGCCTGCTGAAGCAGGGCGAAATCTCCCTGACGCCAGGCGCCAAAGCGGAAATCGTCGCCAACGCCGATGAAGCGCACGCCCAATTTTTTTACCAGCAGATCGGTCACAAACGCGCGTGCACTTAGCGCCGCAAAACGCTTGTCGAAGGTGACGCACACCGTCGCGTCCACGCCGGCGGCCGCCAGGTATTTCACTTTGTCCCGCAGCCGGGTCAACCGCGCCGGCGCGGCATCGCCGGCGAAATGCTCCTGCGGCTGAGGCTCAAAGATCATCACCATCACCGGCAAACCGCGGCGGCGGCCCTCAGCCTGCAACTCTGCAATAAGAGCCTGGTGTCCGCGGTGAAAGCCGTCAAAATTGCCGATGGTCAGCACGCACCCATGGTGACGTGGCTGTAAATTATGTATGCCGCGAATAAGCTCCATAGCAGGCTCAAGACACCTAAAACAGTGGAAATCGGCGGATTATACCTTGTACAGCGGTTAAGGTTAACCCGCGATTCCAATCTTTGGCATCGCGCGAAGAGAAAGCCACGCTTATTTCGCCCCTGCGCTATTTTCACGCAGCTTATGCTGGCGCGTTGCCGGCGGGCAATGGGCGTCCGTACACCGGTAATCGCTTTTTTCGCCTTAAGCACTGTATTCCGCCGGCAGAAACTGGTAGAATCCTGCGCCATCACATTTGTAACAGGCGTCGCACATTTCAGCGGCGCTTATTTGCACAAATCCATTGACAAAAGAAGACCGAACGGGCATATTCCTCGGCCTTTGAATTGTTTCATAGAACAAGTTTGGGAGTTGGACCTTGGCTAATATCAAATCAGCTAAGAAACGCGCCGTACAGTCTGAGAAGCGTCGTCAGCATAATGCAAGCCGTCGCTCCATGATGCGCACCTTTGTGAAGAAGGTTTACGCTGCTATCGCCGCCGGCGATAAAGAAGCTGCGCAGAATGCGTTTTCTGCCATGCAACCGATTGTTGACCGTCAGGCCAGCAAAGGGTTGATCCACAAAAACAAAGCAGCACGTCATAAATCAAACCTGACTGCGCAAATCAACGCCATGCAGTAATTGCTGTCGCGTTGTGCTTTTGAGAAACCGGCTCTGGCCGGTTTTTTTATGCCTGCAAACCGGCCAAGGCCGGCTGTGGGGGAAAGCGCACCGGCCAAATTCGCATACTTTCCCCCCATTTGCTAGCTAGGCCCGCGTATTGCCTTCATCCGTTAACCCCCGACCGGCACTGACCCGCTACCCTGCGGCTGCGGCAGGATAGCGCGCAGCAGCAGGTAACCCAGCAGCGCCGCAATCACCGAACCGGATAAAATGCCGACTTTCGCCAGCACAATCGTTTCCGGGTCATCATGCCCAAACGCCAGATTGGCGATAAAAATCGACATGGTGAAGCCGATGCCGCACAGCATGGCCGCCGCGGCAATGTGGCGGAAAGCAATGCCGGCGGGCAACCTGGCCAGTCTGAGTTTCACCGCCACGGCGGTAAACAATACTATCCCCAGCGGTTTACCGACCACCAACCCGGCAGCGATCCCCAGCGGTAAGAAGGAGATCAAATGCCCGGGCGCCACACCTTGCAGCGAAATCCCCGCGTTAGCGAAGGCGAACAGGGGCAGGATCAGATACACCACCCAGGGCTGCAACCAGTGCTCCAACGCACGCGCCGGGGAGACTTCGGTGGAGGGCAGCGTGAGCGGGATAAGCCCCCCGACCACTACGCCGGCGAGCGTCGCATGGATACCCGAAAGCAGAATACAGCCCCACAATACCGCCCCCAACAGCAGGTATAGCGATAGAAAACGAACATTGGCGCGATTCATCAGCGCCATGATTCCAATCACGGCACCCGCCGCGGCCAGCGCCAGTGGCTCCAGTGCAGTGTTATAAAACAACGCGATAATCACTATCGCACCCAGATCATCAATAATCGCCAGCGCCAGCATGAAAACTTTCAGGCTGACCGGCACCCGCGTCCCCAGCAAGGCCAATACGCCGACGGCAAAGGCAATATCGGTGGCGGCCGGAATCGCCCATCCGGCGCGCAATGCTGGCGTCCCGGCGGTCATCAGACTGTAAATCACCGCCGGTGCCACCATGCCACCCAGCGCGGCAATAGCGGGAAAGGCCGCCCGCACGCGGCTATTGAGCGCACCCTGCAGCAGTTCGTATTTGACTTCCAAACCGACGGCCAGGAAAAACACCGCCATCAAGCCATCGTTGACCAGCACCAGCAATGACAAGTGCGAAGGCGTCGCGCTAGCGGATTGTGCCGGAAAGTAAATGATGGCGTTGTACAGCGCGCGGGCGTCGGTATTGGCCATCACGATAGCGGCAAGCGCGGCGGCGAAAAGCAATACGCCACCAGCGGCCGGGTGGGTAATCATGCGGCGTAAAGACGCAGCTATCATAGTGTTTCCTCACTCGTTGCGGGCAGGGGAATATTGTGCAACAGGACGCGGTAGGGGTAAATGAAAACCGCCCCCGGAACCGACGAAAAAGCGCTTACGGCGCCGCAGGCGCAGCAAAAAACCCCGGCGGAGGCGCCGGGGAGAGGTGAAGCGTGCGCGGACCCGACTAACGGGTTAAATCATCGAAGAATTTTTTCACGCCATCGAGGAAGCTTTTCGAACGCGGACTGTTCTGATCGCCGCTCGGCCCTCCAAAGCTCTCTTCCAGCTCCCGCAGCAGCTGTTTTTGGCGCTCGTTGAGTTTCACGGGTGTTTCCACCACCACGCGACACAGCAGATCCCCTTGCGATCCGCCGCGCACCGATTTCACGCCTTTGCCACGCATGCGGAAGAGTTTACCGGTCTGCGTTTCCGCCGGCACTTTCAGCTTCACCCGCCCGTCGAGCGTCGGCACTTCGATCTCGCCGCCCAGCGCTGCCATGGCAAAGTTGATCGGCACTTCACAGTACAGGTTGTTTTCTTCGCGTTCAAAGATAGGGTGTTTGCACACCTGGACCTGTACATACAGATCGCCTGCGGCCGCCCCATGCTCCCCCACTTCCCCTTCGCCCGACAAACGGATGCGATCGCCGGTATCCACGCCGGCCGGGATCTTCACCGACAGCGTCTTGGATTTCTCTACCCGACCATGGCCGTGGCACTTGGTGCAGGGATCTTTGATGATTTTGCCCTGTCCCTGACAGGTAGGACACGTCTGCTGAATCGCGAAGAAGCCCTGACGCATCTGAACCTGGCCCTGGCCGTGGCAGGTCGGACAGGTGACTGCCGACGTCCCCGGCTTCGCGCCGCTGCCGTGGCAGACATCGCACTCTTCAAGCGTCGGAATGCGGATTTCGCGTGTCACGCCACGCACTGCTTCCTCAAGGGAAAGCTCCATGTTATAGCGTAAATCCGCGCCCCGGCTGACGCGCTGACGCCGGCCGCCGCCAAAAATATCGCCAAACACATCGCCAAAGATATCGCTGAAATCCGCGCCGCTGGCCCCGCCGCCGCCCATGCCGCCCTGTTCAAAGGCCGCATGACCATACTGATCGTAGGCGGCACGCTTTTGCGCGTCAGTCAGCACTTCATAGGCTTCTTTAATCTCTTTGAATTTCGCTTCGGCTTCGGCATTCCCTCGGTTGCGATCCGGGTGGAATTTCATCGCCTGGCGTTTATAGGCCTTTTTGATTTCACGCTCCTCCGCATCCCGGGAAACGCCCAAAATCTCGTAGTAGTCTGATTTCGCCATCGTTGTCTCTTCCTGCCCTCAACATGCTTGCACGGGCGCAGAGTTTCCCCGACGCCCGTGCCTGTTGCCCGCAGCGGCGGTGTAAGCTACCCCGCCGCCGTGCCCGTTTAGGGCGATTATTTTTTATCTTTAACTTCTTCAAACTCGGCGTCGACAACATCATCGTCCGCCTTGGCGCTACCGTCCGCGCCGCCGTCGCCCGCCGCCTGAGCCTGCTGCTGAGCCACTTCGAGCAGTTTGCCGGACACCTGAATAAGCGCCTGCATTTTCGCTTCGATATCGGCCTTATCCTCGCCTTTCAGGACAGTATCCAGATTTTTCAACGCGTCCTCAATGGCGGTCTTGTCATCAGCCGGCAGTTTGTCACCCGCGTCTTCCAACTGCTTACGGGTGCTGTGCAGCAAATGGTCGGCCTGGTTACGGGTCTGCACCAGCGCTTCAAACTTGCGGTCGGATTCGGCGTTCGCTTCCGCTTCCTGCACCATCTTCTGGATTTCCTCTTCGTTCAAACCGGAGGAGGCCTTGATGGTAATCTTCTGTTCCCGGCCGCTGTTCTTGTCCTTGGCGGAGACGTGCAGAATGCCGTCGGCGTCGATATCGAACGTCACTTCAATCTGCGGCGTGCCGCGCATGGCCGGCGAAATGCCGTCCAGGTTGAACTGGCCCAGCGATTTATTATCGCCGGAGCGCTTACGTTCCCCCTGCAACACATGGATAGTCACGGCGGACTGATTATCTTCCGCGGTGGAGAACACCTGGCTGTGCTTGGTCGGGATGGTGGTGTTCTTGGCAATCAGCGGCGTCATTACGCCACCCATGGTTTCGATCCCCAGCGACAGCGGGGTAACGTCCAGCAGCAGCACATCTTTCACGTCGCCGGCCAATACACCGCCCTGAACCGCGGCACCGATGGCCACCGCTTCGTCCGGGTTAACGTCCTTACGCGGCTCTTTGCCGAAGAAGTCGGTGACTTTCTTCTGCACCAGCGGCATACGGGTCTGCCCGCCGACCAGGATAACGTCTTTGATGTCGGAAACCGACAGGCCCGCATCCTTCAGCGCCACTTTCAGCGGCTCAAGCGTGCGATTGACCAATTCTTCCACCAGCGACTCCAGTTTGGCACGGGTCACTTTCAAGTTCATATGCTTAGGACCGGAGCCGTCGGCCGTAATGTACGGCAGGTTGACGTCGGTCTGCTGCGCGGAGGACAGCTCGATCTTGGCTTTTTCGGCCGCCTCTTTCAGGCGCTGCATCGCCAGAGGATCGTTGCGCAGATCGATGCCCTGATCTTTCTTGAATTCGTCGACCAGATAGTTGATAAGACGGCTGTCGAAATCCTCGCCACCCAAATGGGTGTCGCCGTTGGTCGCCAGCACTTCAAAGGTTTTTTCACCGTCGACATCATCGATTTCGATAATCGAGATATCGAAAGTCCCGCCGCCCAGGTCATAAACCGCGATGGTACGGTTGCCGGTTTCTTTGTCCAGGCCGTAGGCCAGCGCGGCCGCGGTTGGTTCGTTGATGATACGCTTGACGTCCAGTCCGGCGATACGGCCGGCGTCTTTGGTCGCCTGGCGCTGTGTATCGTTAAAATAGGCCGGCACGGTGATGACCGCTTCGGTGACTGGTTCGCCCAGATAGTCTTCCGCGGTTTTTTTCATTTTCTTCAGAATTTCAGCGGAAATCTGCGGCGGCGCCATTTTCTGTCCCTTGACTTCCAGCCAGGCGTCACCGTTGTCAGCCGCGACGATTTTGTACGGCATGATACTGACATCGCGCTGTACTTCTTCATCCTGGTAACGACGGCCGATCAGACGCTTGATGGCGAACAACGTGTTCTGCGGATTAGTGACAGACTGACGTTTAGCCGGTTGGCCAACCAGAATTTCACCATCCTGCGTATAGGCAATGATAGAAGGAGTCGTACGATCGCCTTCGCTGTTTTCAAGTACGCGAGGTTTGCTGCCTTCGATAATTGCGATGCAGGAGTTGGTCGTACCCAAGTCGATACCAATAATTTTTCCCATCTAAACATCTCCACTAAAGTTCAATTTCGTTGTGGTCGTAAACCTGATATGCGGCCGAAAATTACCTTTTCAAGTTTTCGCCGCCCGATAATTTCCCAGGTTTAACAACGTTGGATGCAAATAAGATGGGGTCATGCTGCCCTGCATCAAGGGGTAATAGCAAAAAAAAAACGGCGCCGGCACCCTATTACGACGGGCGTTTCGCTTCTGAACGCACAGCGCATTAGCTAATGCATTTAATTATTAAGGTCAGGCGCGCCTGCCAAAGAAGGTGTTACAAGACCGCTTTAGCCCGATCGGTGTGCGGCAGCGCAAATATCCCAGCGCTACACCCATCAGCGCAAGCACGTACCAGGACGGCGCCATTGGCGTCACTTTCATCAACAAGGTCACCACCATGGGCGTTAGCCCGCCGAAAAGGGCGTAGGAAATATTGTAGGAAAAGGAAATACCGCTGAACCGCACCGGCGCCGGAAACGCGTGGACCATGATAAAAGGCACCCCGCCTATGATGCCGACGAAGAAACCGGCTGACCTTAGGTCAGGAACAGTTGCGCCGGATGGGTGACGTCGCCGTGGTAAAAGATCCAACTGCCGACGGCCAATAGGGCGCAGCTGGCGACAAAGGTTTTTCGCGCCCCGAACCTGTCTATCGCCACGCAATTGACCTGCAGAGCCATGGTGGCACTGACGCCCCGCTGTTGTTACAGCCACAGCGGCGCCATCAGGATAACCACCACGATGCCGGCGGAAAGCAGCCAGGTAAGCAGCATCGATACCGCTACCGCTTTCTTGTGATTGACGACCACGGATTTGAGCGGCAGCTCGCGAGCCAGCGCTTTGCGCGCCTGCAGTTCGATAAAGATGGGCGTTTCGCGCAGCCAGCGGCGTAAATACATGGCAAACAGGCCAAAAATCCCGCCGATGAAGAAAGGAATGCGCCGGGCGGGTACGTGTTCGGCGACAAAGACCCAGGCGCCGCGATACCCAGCGCGGCATAGGTCGGCAACAGACCAATCAGCAGCGTCGGTAGCGCCATCAACAGGATAGACAGGGTAAACATTTTCTTGCGCCCCACCCTATCGCCGAAGTGCGCCATTACGATCCCCCCAGCGGCCGCGCCAGATAGCCTGCGGCAAAAATACCGAAGGTTTGCATCTGGCGCAGCCCTCCGGCATGTCAGCAGGGAAAAACAGCTGCCCCATCACCCCGGCGAAAAACACAAAGATAATAAAGTCGTAAAACTCCAACGCCCTACCCAGTGCCGACAGCGTAAGCGTCTTATAATCCTGCCGGTTCAACCGGCGGTGACGTTCGTCCTGCATAATCATCTGCGCTTGACAAGAGAAATGGCAACAATATATCACGCCTTGTAAACTTACACTTACTGGCTCGGTAAAAATGTCTACCGTTCAGGCATTAAATCATGAACGCGGCGCAAGGTGCCCATTATCGCCGCGGCGCTCACTCGTCCACTGCCCTGCGCGCGCTTTTCGGTCGAAACGCCACAACCACCGAAGGCTCGGTTTCCAAATAAGGGCCATCTAGCAGTTGGATACAATAGGGCACGCTGGCGAAAATGCCCTGAACCTCAACATCGCCGTACGTATTTTTTACCCTTCCAGCGTCTCCTGGATCGATTTTGGCTGGCCCGGCAAATTAAGGATCAGGGACTGTTTACGGATAACGGCGGTCTGACGCGATAGAATAGCTGTAGGAACAACGTGCAGACTGATTTGCCGCATTTGCTCGCCAAACCCCGGCATTTCGCGATCGGCCACCGCCAGCGTGGCATCGCGCCGCGCTGGCCCGGTGTCGCCGGTGGTCAGGACCAGATGGCAACCGCTCTCATCCACCAATTCGCGCAGCGTTCAGAGGTTGCTCGTCCGGCACCAGCCGGGTCTCAAGGCTGAACGGGCTAATAAGGGCGCGGTTTAGCCACGCTTCGAGCGCCGGCACCCCCTGATCGACATAGACACCGCGGGCGGCGCGGTCTGAAATGGATACCAGCCCGATGCGACAAGTTTGCATAAAAATGTTCTCCTTAACCACGATCGCGGGCGCCGGCGCCATAAAAAACGGCCCCACCGGGCCGTAAACGTTTTCTTTCGCTCCGCCGACGGAACAGCCGGCGGTCTGCGTTACAGCAGTTCGCCCAGCATTTTCTCCAGTTTTTCCTGGTCAACGGCGAAATTACGGATACCCTGCGCCAGTTTATTCACCGCCATGGGATCCTGATGATGCTGCCAGAGAAAGGCCGCTTCGGTTAACGTCTCCGGCCGCGCCTTCACCGGCCCTGTATAGGAAAGTTTACGCTCAAGCTCTCCCTCACTTTCCTCCAGCTCTTTTAGCAACGCCGGCGCGATAGTGAGCCGGTCGCAGCCGGCCAACGCCATAATTTCGCCGCTGTTGCGAAAGCTTGCGCCCATAACGACGGTGTCATACCCATGCTCTTTATAATAGCGATAGATGGCGGTAACCGATACCACGCCGGGATCCTCCTCCGGGCAAAAGTCTGGCGTTCGCCGTTGGCCTTATGCCAGTCGAGAATACGCCCGACGAAGGGAGAAATCAGATACACGCCCGCCTCGGCGCATGCTCGCGCCTGGTCCCTGGGCAAAAGAAAACAGCAGCGTCAGATTACAATTGATCCCTGCTTTTTCCAGCTGTTCGGCGGCACGGATACCCTGCCAGGTAGAGGGCAGCTTGATCAAAATACGTTCGCTGCCAATACCGGCGACGTTGTAGAGTTTGACAAGACTCTTGGCCTTGGCAACGCTGGCCTAGGTATCGTAAGAAAGGCGGGCGTCCACTTCGGTCGAAACACGGCCGGGCACCAGTTTCAGAATTTCCATGCCGATATTGACCGCCAGCCTGTCGGCGGCGTAGGTCACCTGTGCCGTCCGATCGTTACTCTGTCCGCGCGCCCAGGCAATAGCGTCGTCGATATAGCCACGATATTCCGGGATTTGGGCGGCGTTGAGAATCAGCGACGGATTCGTGGTCGCGTCCTGGGGCTGGTAGCGCTTGATGGCGGTAATATCGCTGGTATCGGCCACGACGGTGGTCATTTTACGCAGGGAACTGAGTTTGTCTGTCATAATCATATTCTCATGTTGTCGCGTGCTCTGAGGAATCGGACATACAGCGCCGAAATGATAGCACGGGCTGCAGCGGCGGAAATCGGCCGGACGCGGACTTTTACCTGTCGCACCTATCGATGAAATCATTCGTAAAATAGGTAAAATGGGCGCTGGGCCCTACAACACCCAGCCAGGATGCTGGAGCAGGAGAAAAGGAACGATGGCTGAGCTATTGAATTTTATCAATAACCTGTTACGGGATTCACTCTTAATTTATCTGCTGTTGGGAACCAGCATCTGGTTTACGCTACGCACCGGCTTTATCCAGATACGCCATTTCTGCCATACCTTCACGATTCTCAAAGACTCAGGGACGCGCGGCGGCGGCGGTATTTCACCGTTTCAGGCCTTATGCACCTCCCTTGCCGCCCGTATCGGCTGCGGTAACCTGATGGGCGTCGCCATCGCGCTGATCCTGGGCGGACCGGGCGCCATTTTCTGGATGTGGCTGGCGGCGTTGATTGGCATGGCGACCGCCTTTGCGGAAAGCACCCTGGCGCAGCTGTACAAAATACGTGATGACCGCGGCAACGCCTGCGGCGGGCCGGCTTGGTATATGGCCAACGGACTCGGTTTGCGCTGGATGGGCACGTTATTCACCCTCTTTCTGTTGGCGGGCTATGGCGGTTTTTTCAGCGCCGTTCAGGCCAACGCGATTACGCTGTCCGCGCAGCAGCTGTCCGGCATGGGCCGCTGGCCGATAACCCTGGCTCTGCTTATCCTGAGTGCCGCGGCCATTTTCGGCGGTCTTCGCGCCATCGCCCGCCTGACCCAATGGCTGGTGCCTATAATAGGTATTATATACTTACTACTGGCAGGTTGGGTGGTCGTGCATCACTGGCGCCAGCTCGCGACGGTCGCCGCCCTGGTGTTCAACAGCGCCTTTGGCCTGCCGGAAGCCGCCTCGGGGCTGGTCGGCTATGGCCTGGCGCAGGCGATTTTCCAAGGGGTACAGCGCGGTTTGTTCTCAAACGAGGCGGGCACTGGCTCGGCGCCGAATATCGCCGCCGCCGCCGCGCCCTGGCCGCCGCACCCTGCCTCGCAAGGCTATATTCAGATGTTGGCGGTGTTCATCGATACCCTGGTTATCTGCAGCGCCACGGCCGCAATCATCCTCACCTCCGGCACGCTGGAGCATGCTCATGCCGATCTCCACGGCATCGCGCTGATTAATCAAGCGCTGGCCACGGTGACCGGTCACTGGAGCATGCCGCTACTCATGGCGTTGGTGTTTGTGTTCTCCTTCGCCGCCATCATTGGCAATTACGCCTATGCGGAAAGCAGCCTGCGTTTTTTCGTGCTGCAGCCAATGAAGCTGAAATGGCTGCTGCGTCTGCTGACGCTGACCATGATACTGTTTGGCTGCGTAGCGGAAGTCTCGGTGGTCTGGAGACTGGCGGACCTGGCGATGGGCCTGATGACGATAACCAACTTGATCGCCCTTTTATTGCTGTCGCCGGTCGTGTTGATGCTGGCCAATGATTACAATAGCCAGCGCGCCATCGGGAAACTACCGACATTTTATGCGGTAAACTTCCCGGCTATCGCACCGCAGTTGGCGCCGGATCTGTGGGGACGGCCGACCGCGTCACACCAGGAAAGCAGCAGCACGGCAGCGCCCAAACCCCTTGACCGTTAACGCGCCGCCGCGACATAACCGGCGCCCGTCTTTTTTCGCGACAACAGGAATTTGCAATGCTGATTGTTATTTCTCCGGCGAAAACGCTGGATTTTCAGAGTCCTCTGGCAACCCGGCGCTACACGCAGCCCGAATTACTGCCTCAGTCGGCGGCGCTTATCGATCTGTGCCGGAAGCTGACGCCGGCGCGTATCAGCACCCTGATGGGGATTAGCGATAAATTGGCTGATCTGAACGCCGCGCGCTTTCAGGCCTGGCAGACGCCGTTCACTCCCGACAATGCGCGACAGGCGATATTAGCCTTCAAGGGGGATGTTTATACCGGGCTGGCGGCGGAGACCTTCAGCGAAGCGCAATTCGATTTTGCCCAACGTCACCTGCGGATGTTGTCTGGGCTATACGGCGTACTGCGTCCGCTGGATCTGATGCAGCCTTACAGGCTGGAGATGGGGATCCGCCTGGCTAATCCGGCCGGGGCCTCTTTGTATCACTATTGGGGCACTATGCTCACCGACAAACTCAACCAGGCGCTGGCGGAACAGGGCGATACCTTAGTGATTAATCTGGCTTCGGACGAGTATTTCCGCGCGGTGCAGCCGGCGCGGATTAACGGGCGGGTCATCAAACCAGTGTTTCTGGATGAAAAAAACGGCCAGTACAAGGTGATCAGTTTTAACGCCAAAAAAGCCCGCGGCATGATGAGCCGCTGCATCATCACCGAAGCGTTGACACAGCCAGAGCAGCTGAAGGCCTTTGATGCGGGCGGTTATCGATTCGACGCCGCGGCCTCCAGCGACAATGAATGGGTATTCAAACGACTGCAGCAGGACGGTTAACGCCGCAGCCAAAGACCGCCGGTGGCGCGCTCATGCGCGGCCGCGACGCTGACCGACACTAGCGTCAGCCGACATGCCATCCGCCGGCCAGGGACGCAGCCTGGCGCCAGCGGATGCACCGACCAAAGCGACTGCGCCGCGTGCAGATGAAACCCGTGGCGACATGTCGCTAGGACGCCAGCCCCACCAGTGAGCGGGCGCCGGGCGCTTAAGGACTCCGGCGAACGCTTCGACGAGAGCGACGGCGCAGCGCGAACATAACGCCCGCGGCGACGACGGGCCATTAGGGCGCCAGCCCCAACATCAGCGTGCGCAGGGCGCTGAAAGACGCCGGCATGCGCTCCGACAACAACGGCAACGTCGCGCGCACCGCCAGCGCTGGCGGCAACGGCAGACTTTGGCCGAGGATCGTGTCCACCGATTCCTTGAACTTGGCCGGATGGGCGGTGCCGAGGAATAATCCGTACTCCCCAGGCTGTAAACTGTCGCGCAACAGGCGGTAGGCGATGGCGGCATGCGGCTCGGAAATATAGCCCAATCCCGCCAGCTCGCGCATCGTCTCGGCGGTGGTGTTATCGTCGACGCAGCCGTAATCGAGCGTGGTCAGTTGCCAGTTTTTGCGCCGGAACAATTCTTTCACCCGCGGCCAATTATTGGGCTGGCTGACGTCCATCGCGTTTGACAGCGTGGCCACGGTCGGATTAGGCAGCCATTTACCGTCGCGTAAAAACCGCGGTACGGTATCGTTGGCGTTGGTGGCGGCGATAAAACGCTTCACCGGCAGCCCCAGGGTTTTGGCCAGCAGACCGGCGGTGAGATCGCCGAAGTTGCCGCTCGGTACCGACACCACCAGTTGATTACGCGCTTTCTGCGGCAGTTGCGCCACCGCTTCAAAGTAATAGCAAATCTGCGCCAGCAGACGACTGATATTGATAGAGTTGGCGGAGTTCAGCCCTAGCGTCTGTTTCAATTCTTCATCATCGAACGCCTGTTTCACCAGCGCCTGGCAGGCGTCGAAATCGCCCTCGACCGCCACAGTGTGAATATTGCCGCCCAGCGTACAAAAGAGTTTTTCCTGCAGCGGACTGATTTTGCCCTCGGGGTAAAGGATCACGACCCGCACATTCTCCAGGCCGTAAAACGCATGCACCACCGCAGCGCCGGTATCACCGGAGGTCGCGGTCAGGATGGTGACCTGCTGCCCTTTGCCAACCTCGGTGAGCATCTGCGCCATAAAACGGCCGCCAAAATCCTTGAATGCCAGGGTCGGGCCATGAAACAGCTCCAGCGCGGCGATATCCTTGGAGACCGGTACCACCGGCGCCGGGAACTCAAACGCCGCCGCCACCCGCGCCAGAACGCGCTCCGGCGGCAGCTCATCACCGATATAGGCCGACAGGATGCGCGCGCTGCGTGCGACGAAATCCATTTCCAGCAACTCGTCTATCTCGGTCAGGGCGAATTCGGGCAGCGCCATGGGAAAAAACAGCCCCTGCTGACGGCCGAGGCCCTGCTTGATCGCCTGGGCGAAGCTGACCTGCTCGTTGTGTTCCTTGATATTGTAGAGTTTCATCATTTAATCCATCATCAAACGGGCACCGGAGGTATCCAGGCGGCAAATATGAACAAAACCTTCGTCGTTTTGCAGGTAGTGCTGCGTCAGCCAGTCGGCGACGCGCGACGCGGTGTCCTGGCGATCGCAGATAGCGAATAGCGTTGGTCCCGAACCCGAGATACCACAGGCCAGCGCGCCGATATCGCCCACCGCCTGGCGCGCATCGGCGAAGCCCGGCAGCAGTCGGGTGCGATAGGGCTCGGCGATAACATCTTTCATCAGTTTAGCCGCAAGCGCCGGCTGACGGGTATGGCAGGCGTGCACAAAGCACGCCAGATAACGGCCATGGCTGATGCAGTCCTGGCGACGATATTGTGCCGGCAGAATCGCCCGCGCCTCGGCGGTGCTCACTTTGATGCCCGGATAGGCCATCACCCACAGCCAGTCGTCAAACCCCGGCACCGTCTGGCTGATGATGCCGTTTTCCTCAAGCATCAACTGCATGCCGCCGAGAAAACAGGGTGCGACATTATCGAAATGCACCCCGCCGGAAATGCGCCCCTCCATTTCCCCCATCAGCATCAGCATCTGATCATCGTTTAGCGGGCGGCCGCAATGGGCATTCATCGCTACCAGCGCCACCACCACCGAACAGGCGCTGGAGCCCAGACCGGAGCCAATGGGCATATTTTTTTCCAGTAGCATGGCGACCGGCACCGTTTCCCCCACCGCCTCGCAAAAACGCTGCCAGCATTGATAAACGATATTCTGCTCCGGCTCTGCCGGTAGTTTGTCGACAAAGCGCCCGGCGCTTTGCAGGCTAAAGCTGTCGGCGCGGGATACGCTGACGCAATCCCCCAGTAGCGTCCCGTCCACAGGCGACACCGCCGCGCCCAGCACGTCGAATCCCACGCTGACGTTGCCGATTGAGGCCGGCGCATACACTTTAACCATGTTAAACTCCCAACTTCCATGACAGCGTGCGTAATAGATCGGCGAATACGCCGGCGGCGGTGACATCATTGCCAGCGCCATAGCCGCGCAGCACCAGTGGTAACGGTTGATAATAGCGGGTTGAGAACGCCAGAGCGTTTTCCCCGTCTTTCACTTTAAACAGCGGATCGTTGCTGCCCACCGCCTCGATATTGACTTTACAGCGCCCTTCGTCAATGCTGCCCACATAGCGCAGCACCTGCCCTACCGCGCGGGCCTTCGCCACTCTGGCGGCAAACTCAGCGTCCAAGGTCGGCAGTCGGGCAAGAAAAGCGTCCACGTCGCCGCCGGCGTAAAAACTCGCCGGCAGCACCGGCTCGACGTCGATATCCGTCAACTCCAGGGCATACCCTGCCTCGCGTGCCAAAATCAGCAGCTTGCGCGCCACATCCATACCGGAAAGATCATCCCTGGGGTCAGGCTCGGTGTAACCGTTGCCGCGTGCCAGCAGCGTCGCCGCCGACAGTGACATCCCCTCGTCCAACTTGCCGAAAATAAAGGACAGCGAGCCGGAAAGAATACCGGAAAACCGCGTCAGCTCATCACCGGCATTCAATAAATTCTGTAAATTTTCGATAACCGGCAGACCGGCGCCAACGTTGGTATCATAAAGGAACTTACGGCGCGAGACTGCTGCTGCAGCGCGCATCTGATGGTAGTAATCCATTGAGGCGGTATTGGCTTTCTTGTTAGGCGTCACCACGTGGAAGCCGTCAGCCAGAAAATCCGCATATTGATTGGCTACCGCCTCGCTGCTGGTGCAGTCGACGATGACCGGGTTGAGCAGGTGGTACTCTTTTACCAGCCGGATCAACCGCCCCAGATTGAACGGCTCGCGCGCTTCGGCCAGCGCCGCCTGCCAGTTCGCCAGATCGATACCGTGCACATTGGTCAGTAGCGCACGCGAGTTAGCGATACCGCACACCCGCAAATCGATATGTTTGCCTTTTAGCCACGCATGCTGGCGGCGGATCTGCTCGATCAACGCGCCGCCGACGCCACCCGCACCAATAACGAACACCTCGATAACCTGATCGGTATTGAACAGCATCTGGTGCGCCACCCGCACGCCGGTGGTGGTGCTGTCATTGTCTACCACCACCGAAATGGAACGCTCGGACGATCCCTGAGCGATAGCGATAATGTTGATATTGGCGCAAGCCAGCGCCACAAACAGCTTGGCGGACAGGCCGCGCTGTGCGCGCATCCCATCGCCCACCACCGAGATGATCGCCAGGCGGGAGATAACATCCAGCGGCTCCAGCAGGCCATCCTTGAGTTCCAGGTAAAATTCCTCTTCCAGCGCCCGACGGGCGCCCGCCAGCTCATGCTGCGGCACGCAAAAACTAATGCTGTATTCCGAAGAAGATTGGGTAATTAGTACCACAGAGCTGCCGGCGCGCGACATGGCGGCAAAAACCCGTGCCGCCATACCGATCATCTCTTTCATCCCGGGACCGAAAACGTTAATCATCGCCATATTGTTCAGATGGGTGATACCTTTGACCGGATTGCCTTCCTCACCGCTGGTCGGCCCGATTAAGGTACCGGGCGCCTGAGGATTGGTGGTATTTTTGATAAGGCAGGGAATTTGGAACTGAGCAATGGGAACGATGGTGCGGGGATGGAGAACCTTGGCGCCGAAATAAGACAGCTCCATCGCCTCCTGATAGGAAAGCTGACTCAATAAACGTACATCCGGCACCTGATGAGGATCGCAGGTATACACGCCGTCCACGTCGGTCCAGATTTCACAACAATCGGCGCGCAGACAGGCCGCCAGCACCGCCGCGGAGTAATCGGATCCATTGCGCCCCAGCACCACCAGCTCGCCGCGCTCGTTACCGGCGGTGAAGCCCGCCATCAGGATAATGTGATCGGCGGGGATCGCGGCGTCATTAATATGCCGGGTAGATTCCGCGATATCCACCGTCGACTCTAGATACCCCCCCTGCGCCAGCAGTTTTGCCACCGGATCGATGACCGTCACGCCGAAGCCGCGCGCGCGCAATAGCGCTTCCATCAGCGCGATGGACAGTTTTTCACCGCGGCAGATGATGGCGGCGTTAACGTTGTCAGGGCAATATTTCAGCAGCGAAATACCGTGCAATAGTTGCTTGAGCTGGGCGAATTCCTGCTCGACCACACTACGCAGCGCCGCGTGATCAAACTCCGGCTGCGCGGCGGCCAAACCGTCTAACAGCCGGCTGAAGATCTGTTCAGCATCGAGGATATTCGGCTGGATATCGCTGCCGTTGAGCGTGCGGTCGATCATGGCGACTAGATGATTGGTAATTTTGGCCGGCGCGGATAATACCGCCGCCACCTGTCCCTGGCGACTATTGCTCTCGAGGATATCAGCGACGCGGATAAAACGTTCCGCGTTAGCGACAGAGGTACCGCCAAATTTCAGTACTCGCATTTCTGTTTCATCTCCTGAATTAAGCTTAAAAAAAAGCCCGCATTATCAAGGTGCGGGCTTTTTTCTGGATTCCTGTATGCGTCAGCCCGCGCCGCTACCCGTGGTGGTATCGGTGGTGGTGGTAATAATGGTGCTGTGGCTGAAGCGAGTACGCATAGTAGTGGGTGTTATCACTGTTTTTTTGTTAGTACCCTATTGGTTAAAGCAATCAGGCGCTAAAGTCAATGAATATCTGCTTTTGCCAGGCGGCGCGCAGTGCATGCCGTGGCGTTCAATATTGACATCCCGGCGCGCCGTCGGCACGCCGTAATGTTTATCACCCCCTATCCAGCATGTTATGCTATCAATGAAAGATATAACGGCAGGTAACACCGTCAGAATTTGGCCGCCGATGATGCCCGCCACAGCATACCGGCCTGCTCCCCAGCCCCTCTCGCAGGGAGTAACGGCAACCCCTGACGAAAAGAGTTAATTAGGTAGTCACTTACATTATTAAACAACAGCTATTGTCATTTGTGGAAAATCATCGGCGGGAAATAGAATATTCGCCGCCGTTGAGCGCGCAATTAGAATGTTTATCTATTATAGCAGACGTTATCCGTACGCGCCCGCTCAGACGCCACGCCGCAGGCGCTCAACGCCCTTCTGACACGACCGGCAGCCGCTCGGCTGGGGCTATTTCTCCCCTCTCATTGCACCGAGTTAAACAATATAAGATAATGGTACATAAAGAGACATTAAAGTTATCTTAAGGGCCACGCTGTTAATCCCGTCTAGTGAAATGGCACAGGTGTTAGGGTTTATTTTGATATACGTCAGCAAAATGATACTTTCTTGAGTGGTAAATTCGGTTGACGCTGTTATATTGTTGTTAATAAGGGTAAGCTATGCAGCATTTAAGCTTGAGAAATCAAGTCCTATCCTATATACAGGTAAGCGTCGCCGGTAACAAAGCGTTAATCACGATAGGGCACGTTGATGTGCTTAGGCCCGAAGCCTTGGAGGATGCATTTTGTTCCTCCGCTACCGTTAAGGACGACAGCGGCTTGAGTACCTCCTCTTTCAATTATGTTGTTAATTTTAGGTAGCAAACATGCAGACCCCGCACATTCTTATCGTTGAAGACGAGTCAGTCACCCGTAATACCCTCAAAAGCATTTTTGAAGCTGAGGGCTATATGGTTCATGAAGCTACCGACGGCGCAGAGATGCACCGCGCGCTGTCGGAACATGATATTAATCTGGTTATCATGGATATCAACCTGCCGGGTAAAAATGGCTTGTTGCTGGCGCGAGAACTTCGGGAACATGCCAGCGTTGCCCTGATGTTTCTTACCGGCCGCGATAACGAGGTGGATAAAATCCTCGGATTGGAAATTGGCGCCGACGATTATATTACCAAGCCTTTCAACCCGCGCGAACTCACTATCCGTGCGCGCAACCTGCTGTCCCGCACCATGAATCTAGGCGGCGCCCTGGAAGAGCGCAAGGTGGTGGAAAGCTACAAATTTAACGGTTGGGAGCTCGATATTAATAGCCGTTCTTTGCTAAGTCCTCACGGCGAGAGCTATAAACTGCCCCGCAGCGAGTTTCGCGCCATGCTGCACTTTTGCGAAAATCCCGGCAAGATCCAATCGCGCGCCGAGCTGCTGAAGAAAATGACCGGCCGCGAGCTGAAGGCCCACGACCGTACCGTTGACGTCACCATCCGTCGCATACGCAAGCATTTTGAATCCACGCCAGATACGCCGGAAATCATCGCCACCATACACGGCGAAGGGTATCGTTTCTGCGGCGATTTGGAAGAGTAAGTTTCACCAATGGCGCCCTCCCCACCAGGGGCGGGCGTTCGATTATCCCCACCGGTAAACGTTTCCGCGTCGCCCCGAACGGTGCCGCCCGTTACACCCGCTATCCCTCGACCGACTCAAGCACTCATCCTCGTTGCAAGCCGACGCGTTTTACTACCGGCCAACGCCGGCTAGTGTGACGCCGCCTTAAACATGACGCCAGATAAAGCGGTTACGGACCCTGTTCGCCCAAGGGAATAATCGGTACCGCACTCAGCGCATTTTTCGGCGAGCCTTCCACCACCCGATCCGAATAGGACAGATAGACAAGCGTGTTACGTTTGGGATCATAAAAGCGGACCACCTGCAGGCGCTTAAATATCAGCGAGGTGCGTTTTTGATTTTATCGCTCAGGGTAATCGGCCCGACCTCTTGACAAGAAATCGCCGCATCGGAGGTACCTTCCGCCAGGCCGAGGCCGCCTCTGATGCCGCCGGTTTTAGCACGGCTGAGATAACAGGTCACGTTGGGGACATCAGGATCGTCAAAAGCTTCCACCACGATTTTGTGATCCGGGCCGAACAGCTTGAACACGGTGTCGACGGAGCCAACTTCCTCGGCCAGGCCCAGGCCATCAGGGCGAAAACGATTTTTTTATTCATAGTCGTAGCATGATTTCCTATAGCGCTTAAGGGCCGCCGGCGCGATGACGTCGGCGGGACTGGTCAATATTAACTATAAATAATAAGCCATTAAATCTTTTACGATCTGTTAGCCAGATTATTGCTATCATGCGTCGACACTTTTCTAATGACGCCATCACCGCTTTCTGAGGATTCTTATGGATCAAGCCGGTATCATTCGTGACCTGTTAAGCTGGCTCGATAGCCATCTGGACCAGCCGCTGTCGCTGGATAATGTCGCCGCCAAGGCCGGCTATTCCAAATGGCACCTGCAGCGTATGTTTAAAGAATTGACTGACCACGCCATCGGCGCTTATATTCGTGCGCGCAGGTTGTCCAAGGCCGCGGTGGCCCTGCGGCTGACCAGCCGGCCGATATTGGATATCGCGCTGCAGTATCGTTTCGATTCTCAGCAGACGTTCACCCGCGCTTTCAAAAAACAGTTCGCCCAGACGCCGGCGCTGTATCGCCGCAAAGAAGAGTGGGATTCCGCCGGCATCAGACCGCCGATTCGCCTGGAACACATCGCGCTGCCGCAGGCGGAGTTCATCCGGCTGCCGGCGATAGAACTGGTCGGCGTTACGCAAAGCTATACCTGCACCCTTGAGCAGCTCAGCAGTTTCCGTACCGAGTTGCGCATCCATTTCTGGCGCCAGTATCTCGGCGAGGCCAAATGCCTGCCTCCCACCCTGTACGGCCTGAACCATACCCGGCCCAGTCTGGAAAAGGATGACGAGCAGGAAGTGCTCTACACCACCGCCATCGAACCGCAGCATATGCCGGAAAATGTGCACGGCGGCGAGCACATCCATTTGGAAGGCGGCGAATACGCCCGCTTTATTTACCAGGGCCCGCCCCACGACCTGCAGGACTTTATCCTGGCGCTGTACGGCACCTGCCTGCCGTCGCAAAGCCTGGTGCGCCGTAAGGGATGCGATATCGAACGCTTCTTTCCGCTGGAACGCAAACCGGACGCGGAACTGCCGCACACCATTCGCTGCGAGTATTTGATTCCGGTAAGGCGTTAACGCTGTAGCTCATCCAGGGCGGGCATATCCAGATGGGAGACATCGCCCGCCGTTTCCACCACCCAACCGGGCGCCAGCCACGGGCTTTGCTGGTAATCCATGCGCGAAAGGGAGGAGTTGCGCAGCCTGAGTCGGCGCTCGGCATAGGCCGGCAGCCCCAGAATGGTGCTTATCAGACAGCCAAGGGCCATGCCGTGACTGACCAGCAGCGACAGGCAGCCGTTCAGGGCGGCATTCATACGCGTCGCCATTTCAGTCATCGACTCGCCGCCGGGGATGCGGCCGCCTTCGGTGCCGTTGACCAATTGCCGACGCCAGTTTTCTTCCTCGTCGGTCAGGGTCACGATATCGCGGGTTTCCAATACCCCCATATCAGCTCGCGCAGCCGCGCATCGACCGTCATCGGACAACCGCAGCCGGCGGCGATGATCTCTGCGGTACAGCGTGTACGGCCCAAATCGCTGCTGATAACATGAGTGATACCCAATGATTTGGCCCGTTCTGCGACCTGTTCCGCCTGGCGCTCACCCTTGGTGGTTAATGCACTGTCGGATTGCCCCTGAATACGGCGCAGCGCATTCCATTCAGTTTCGCCATGACGAACAAGATAAACCTGTAACATACTTTTTTCCGTTATACTGCGTGAAAGAGACGGGAGTTAACCAGATACTATGTACAATGTAATCGCTGCCACCCATAATCCGGCCAAGATTGACGCCATTCAGTACGCTTTTGACGATACGTTTGGTGCGGGCAATTGCCGAGTGGAGGGCATTGATGTTGACAGCGGCGTGCCGTCCCAGCGCCGATGGGCGATCATCAAACCCGCAGCGGCGCGCGCAACCGGGTGATGGCCGCCCGCCAGGTCAATCCGGAGGCGGACTTCTGGGTCGGCGTCGAAGCCGGCGTGGAAGAGAATATGACCTTTGCCTGGATGGTGATTGAAAATGCACATCTGCGGGGTGAATCGCGCTCCGCCAGTTTAATGTTACCTAATAGTATATTACAGGGAATCGCAGAAGGGCGAGAATTGGGTCATGAAATGGCACAATTAACCTGTATTGAGAACATAAAGCGCCGCGGCGGGGCTATTGGCGTCTTCACGGAAGGCCGTCTGACGCGCAGTAGCGTATACCATCAAGCACTGTTACTGGCGTTGGTGCCTTTCCATAACGCTATCTTTCAGGAACCACGCCGACCGCGCAATTAGAGCGGCGTGTCCCGCAGTTGCTGTATGAGCCAGCGTTTCAGCTCCGGCGGCGCGGATTTCAGGCTGTTCGATCCCCGGGTTATCGTGGCGATACCGGTTCCAAGCTCATTTTTCAGCTCCCGCTGGCTGACATCGCCGGCCAGCAGGGCCTGAATAATGCGGATACGCGTCGCCAGCGCCTCGCGTTCGTCGGGGGTGAGCATCAGTTGCAAGAGCGGCACGTGCAGCTCGTCGTCATAGGCCTGGCCCAGCAGGCGGGCGAAGGTGCGCCAGTCCTGCTCCAGACGTTCGGCGCCCGCGCCGGGGGTGGAAGATGTCGCGTTCATAAGCTACCGCCATACCATTAAACTAGTACAGTAGCTTATCATACTTTTTGCCGCTCAGTAGCGGCGCTGCCACTCGGCGTCGGTCAGCAGTTTCGCCGGCTGGTGCAGGAAGTAGCGGTAAAACACGTCATATGCCAGCACATTTTTGACATAACTGCGGGTTTCGGAAAATGGAATACTCTCGATGAAGGCGATGGCGTCGGCGCTGCCGGGACCAGCGTTATAGGCGATACTGGCAAGGATGCGGTTACGGCCGAACATCTGATAAACATACTCCAGGTAGGCCGTGCCGAGGGCAATATTGATTTGCGGATCCAACAGTTGGCCAGGTTGGGTGTAGTTCGCCATATTAAACATCTGCGCGGTGGCCGGCATCAATTGCATCAGCCCGGCAGTGCCCACCGGCGAACGCACTTTCGGATTCCAGGCGCTTTCCTGGCGGGCAATAGGCATGGCGTAACTCTGGCTTATCCCCTTATCGTTAGTCGCCTGATGAAACGTTTGGTACCAGGCCAGCGGAAAGCGTTCTTCCAAATGGTCCCACAGCTTGCCGCTGATTGTGGCCTGCACGCTTAAATCCGGCCACTGCTATAAAAACGCGTAGCGAGCCAAATTGTCCATATTCCAATACATCAACTCGCGCACCCGGGCGATAGCCGGCTCCCGCGCCAATAGAGCCATTCATCCTTTTGCCAATCCTCTTGCGGTAGCCGCTCCAGCCAGGCGCGCACCTCCTGCTTGTTGCCCTGCCCCAGCGACATGCGGATACGCCGTTCCAATAGCGCAGTGGAGTGACCGCGCAGGATAACGCCGTCGCGCCAGCGCGCTTGTTCAGGGTTGGCATCGGTCCCCATCAGCCGCCAGGAGACGCTCTCTTCCAGCGCCAGACGCTCGCTGTCACGCATTTTCTGCGCGCGCGCCACAATCGGGATCAGGGAACGGACGTTTTCCACATCGCTACGGGCCAGACGGGTGAAGGCTATCTGCGTCGCCTGGCGGGTCAAATCAGTGGGGCCGACGCTGCGGGCGAAATCCGCCAGCGTCGCCGGGTTATCCTGTAGCGCCGTCAGCGCATTCCCCATGGTCTGGTATTCGGCAGGCAACTGTTTCGACAGGTAATTAACCAGGCTGGTATTACCCTCGTTCATCGCCAGCCGGATCCGTTCCAGTGTCGCCAGCGGGCTGCGTTCGCCGGCCTGATCCCAGGCGCCGAACAGCTTGTTGCAGCTGTCCGGCAGAGAATGGCCGTTCAGCCAGATATCGCGCGCGCCGTCCCAGGCCTCCTGCGGCTTGCCGGTAGCCCATTTGGCGTAATAATAATTGCAGCGCGCCGCCACCGGTTTAGGCGGTTGGGGGCTGAAAGCCAACAAGCTATACCAGTCCTGGCGATTCTCCAGTTCGTTGACATAGCGCGCGCAACGAACGGGCCGGCGGCAGCGTCGGGTAGGCCTCGGTAAAAGCATTGATTTGATCGGGACTGACCTGGGAGAGATCTTGCGAGAGCTGCCGGTATGCCAAATAGGGATACAGCAGGTAATCACGCAGCGTGGGCAGCAATTGCGCCACCACGTCCATCTGATACGCGTCCCAAGCCTGCTTCACCTGCAGATAGCGCTGCCGCTGGGCATCAATGGAATCCGCCTGCGCCAGCAAAGGCAGCGCCATCATCCCGATTGCCGCTACCCACAACCGCCATTTGTCCACCTTGACCATCTCTACACATCCTCAGCTGATTACCCGTCCCACTGGGGGGACTTCGTTGCGCGCTTGACCGACCGGGTTCCGTTCACATGCTAGACACGCTGGCGGAATCGCGCCAGCCACACGTGAGAATACAAACATTGTTTATTAATTAATGTTTTTATGCATTAATATAGCAAACTGCGACCGCCAGACGGGCTAAAGTCGGCGATTTACGTAGTTTTACAGCCCAGCGCCATCAGAAAACCGCCCCCTGCGTCCTAACCGCGCGCGCCGGCGTTGCCGTTGCCGGTCAGGCTGTGATTACGCGCCGAAACGGGCTAAACTGCGTTATCGCAGCACTGGCGTGGCCCCGCCACGCTATTTCCCGCCAATCCGCGGGACAGGCAAAAACCCGTTAACATGAGGCTTATCGCAACGTGGCTCAATTCGTCTACACTATGCACCGCGTCGGCAAAATCGTTCCGCCGAAACGGCATATCCTGAAAAATATTTCGCTGAGTTTCTTCCCCGGCGCCAAAATCGGCGTGCTGGGTCTCAACGGCGCGGGGAAATCGACGCTGCTGCGCATCATGGCCGGCATCGACACCGATATCGAAGGCGAGGCGCGACCTCAGCCGGGCATCAATATCGGGTACCTGCCCCAGGAGCCTCGGTTCGATAATGAAAAAACCGTGCGCGAAGAAATAGAAACCGCCGTGGCGGACGTCAAGCAGGCGCTGTCCCGTCTGGACGTGGTGTACGCCGCCTATGCCGAGCCGGACGCCGACTTCGATAAACTGGCGAAGGAGCAGGGGGAGCTGGAAGCCATCATCCAGGCCCACGACGGCCATAATCTGGACAACCAGCTGGAACGTGCCGCCGACGCGCTGCGCCTGCCGCCCTGGGATACCAAAATCGGCACCTTGTCCGGCGGTGAGCGCCGGCGGGTAGCGATTTGCCGGTTGTTACTGGAAAAACCCGATATGCTGCTGCTCGACGAACCCACTAACCATCTGGACGCCGAATCCGTCACCTGGCTTGAACGTTTCCTGCACGACTATGAAGGCACCGTGGTGGCGATTACCCATGACCGCTATTTCCTGGATAACGTCGCCGGCTGGATCCTGGAGCTGGATCGCGGTGAGGGGATCCCTTGGGAAGGGAATTACTCATCCTGGCTCGAGCAAAAGGATCAGCGCCTGGCGCAGGAAGCCTCATCCGAGGCGGCGCGCCGCAAGTCCATCGAAAAGGAACTGGAGTGGGTACGCTCGAACGCGAAAGGCCGCCAGTCGAAAGGGAAAGCCCGCCTGGCGCGTTTTGAAGAACTCAATAATGTCGATTACCAAAAACGCAACGAGACCAGCGAATTGTTTATCCCGCCCGGTCCCCGTCTGGGTGACAAAGTGCTGGAAGTCAGTCAGCTGCGCAAATCTTACGGCGACCGACTACTGATCGACGATTTGTCTTTCTCCCTGCCTAAAGGGGCAATAGTCGGCATCATCGGCCCCAACGGCGCCGGTAAATCCACGCTGTTCCGGCTATTGTCGGGCAAGGAGCAACCGGACAGCGGCAGCATCACGCTGGGGGATACGGTACAGCTTGCCTCGGTGGACCAATTCCGCGACAGTATGGACAACAGTAAAACAGTGTGGGAGGAGATCTCCGGCGGCCAGGATATTATGCGCATCGGTAATTTTGAGCTGCCGAGCCGCGCCTACGTCGGCCGTTTCAACTTCAAAGGCGTGGATCAGGGGAAACGGATTGGTGAGTTGTCCGGCGGCGAACGCGGCCGCGTCCACTTGGCCAAGTTGCTACAGGTGGGCGGCAATATGCTGTTGCTCGATGAGCCGACCAACGATCTGGATGTGGAAACGCTGCGCGCACTGGAAAACGCCCTGCTGGAGTTCCCCGGTTGCGCCATGGTTATCTCCCATGACCGCTGGTTCCTCGATCGCATTGCGACGCACATTATCGATTATCAGGACGAATGTAATATCGAGTTCTTTGAAGGCAATTTCACCGAATACGAAGAGTACAAGAAGCGGACGTTGGGGGCGGAAGCGCTACAACCGCACCGTATCAAATACAAAAAAATGGCTTAACGTTAAGCCCATTGTGACGGCGCCGGCAGGCGCCGTTTTTGTTTACCCCTACACCCGGGGTTTGCTCCTGCACCGCGGGTTCAATCCTGCGCCGGGCATTTGCCCCTGTGCCGGCGTTTGCCGGAAATGCCGTCAGCGCTCCCCCAGCAGCTCTTTCACCAGGGTAATGCACTGTAAAAAGCACTGATCGTAATCCGCCACATCGACGCGCACGTAAGGGATCTGATTGACGTGCAGCAAATCCTCCAGCAAGTGCTGAAACGCATCGCGGTCCATCGGCGCGCCGAGACTGCGCAAACCATCGGCGACCCAGGGCGTATTGTTTTTCAGCAAAATCACTAAATCAAAGCGGTATTCGTCGATCATCGCCTGCACAAAGGGATGTTCCCGGCCGTGATATTTTTTGCAAAACGCCTGGCTGGTGACAAAATCCGTATCGATAAAAGTCACTTTATTGGTATATTTCACTGCAAAATCAATAAACTGAGCCTGACCCAGCGCAATTTTATCGTAATCGGAATATTGCAGCGCCATTTCGTCGTCGCCGAGGTGGGAAACACGTAATCCCAGCCGTATTCCCACGCGCTGGTGGTATTGAAGATATTGGCCAGCTTATTGACCATGGTGGACTTACCGCTGGACTCTCCGCCAATCAGCGCGACGGTGCGGACAAAGAAGGGTTTGACTTCCGTTGGAATATACTCCCAATAGCAGAAGGGATCCTGACGGATTTGCTGTCCGCTGATGGACATAAAGGAACGATCCGGATCGATAATCACGGTTTCAATCCCCAAATGTTCACGATAGTGCTCAAGATCCTGTTTTTCGCTGGAGTAAATAAAATCCGCCTCGATGCCTTTATCGTCCATGAAACCCTTGACGCCCCAGCTCCAGACATCCCAGCCGTGGGGATAAGGCTCCATTCCTTGTTCATTAAAGGCATGAATACGAATATTTTTCTGATACTTGAAGGTTTGCAACGGCCAGCGCAGCCTGTCGCTGAGCGTGGGCTGCTGGGACATGTCGCTGTCCTCGAACAGCCGCAGGTCGCGCTGATCGTCGTAGTTGAGGATCACATGCAGCTAATCAACCTGACTACAGGCCCACTGAATCAAGTAGATATGGCCGGTGTGCAGCGGATAAAACTTGCCGAAGATCACCCCGACCGTTTTTTGCCGGCGGGGGAACTCCAGCCCGAGGAAACGGTGGATGGCTTCGAGCTTCTGGGCGCTCGGACTTTTGATTTTGGCGTTCAGCAGCTGGCTAAGGTAACCTTTGGTTACGCCGCAGGCGTCCGCCACCTGCTGTAGGGTGCATCCTTGTTGTTTAATGGAGCTTTTCAAATAATTGAACGACGACATACCTTCCTCAACGTCAGAGTTCTTCCAGTATCGCCAGCGCATCGGCCAGTTTTTTCACGCCGAAAATCTGCATATTTTCCGGCGCCTTTTTCGGCACATTGGCCTGAGGCACGATGGCGCGGCGAAAACCATGTTTGGCGGCCTCGGTGATGCGCTCCTGCCCGCTCGGGACCGGCCTGATCTCGCCCGCCAGCCCCACTTCGCCGAAGACCACCAGATCCTTCGGCAAGGTTCGGTCGCGCAGACTGGACACCATCGCCAGCATTAGCGCCAGATCAGCGCTGGTTTCGCTCACTTTCACCCCGCCGACCACGTTGACGAACACATCCTGATCCGCCATCTGCAACCCGCCGTGGCGGTGCAGCACCGCCAGCAAGATAGCCAGCCGGTTTTGCTCGAGGCCAACCGCCACCCGGCGCGGATTGGACATCATCGAGTGATCCACCAGCGCCTGGATTTCCACCAACAGCGGGCGGGTGCCCTCCCAGACTACCATCACGCTGCTGCCGGGCGTCATCTCTTCCCCGCGGCTCAAAAAAATCGCCGATGGATTGCTGACTTCGCGCAAACCCTGCTCGGTCATGGCGAATACGCCAAGCTCATTCACCGCGCCGAATCGGTTTTTATGGCTGCGCAGCGTGCGAAAACGGGAATCGGAATCGCCGTCCAGCATAATAGAGCAGTCGATGCAATGCTCCAGCACTTTTGGCCCCGCCAGCGTGCCGTCCTTGGTTACGTGACCGACCATGATGATCGCCACCCCCTGGGTTTTGGCGAAACGCGTCAGATAGGCGGCAGATTCCCGCACCTGGGCGACGCTGCCCGGCGAAGACTGCACATCCGCCATGTGCATTACCTGAATCGAGTCGATGACCATCACGCGCGGTTTTTCCTGCGAGGCGGTCAAACAAATCTGTTCGATACTGGTTTCCGACAGCATGTTCAGTTCGTCGGTGGGCAGTCCGAGCCGATGCGCACGCATCGCCACTTGCTGCAGCGATTCCTCGCCGGTGACGTACAGAGTTTTCATGCCGACGGCAAGCTTGCACAGCGTTTGCAGCAGCAGGGTACTTTTCCCCGCGCCCGGGCTGCCGCCGATCAGAATGGCGCTGCCCGGCACCATGCCACCGCCCAGCACGAGGTCTAGTTCTTTAAAACCCGTGGAAAAGCGCGGCAGCGCTTCGAGGCTTATCTCAGAGAGCTTTTGAACTTTACTTACGCCGCTATCGCCGGCGTAGCCGCTAAACCGCTCGTTGCGCGCCGCCGCCGGAGTGGACGCGATGCGCACCTCGGTGATGGTATTCCAGGCATGGCAGGCGGTACATTGTCCCTGCCAGCGCGGATAATCCGCACCGCATTCATTACATACAAAAGCGCGCTTTACCGCTTTAGCCACACATTACCTCGGCAAGACATGGCGCGCCGCACGCCGCGACCGCGGTCGCCGGCGGGCAAGCTCAGCGTTCATCGTGTTTGAGATTGCCGCTCAGGATGCACAGCACTCCCAGCAAATCGGCGTGACGGATTGTCACCTTGCTTTGTTCATTGACCTTCGGCTTGGCGTGGAACGCAATGCCCAGCCCCGCTGATTGTATCATCAATAAATCATTTGCACCGTCGCCAATCGCCACCGTCTGGCTGATAGGGATAGCCAGCTTATCCGCCAGGCGCGCCAGCTCGCGCGCCTTGTAGCCGGCATCGACCACGTCCCCCACCACTTCGCCGGTCAGACGGCCATCGTGGATCTCCAGCTCATTGGCGGCGATGGAAACCAAACGCAGCTTGTCGCGCAACAATTCGGCGAAATAGGTAAAGCCGCCGGAGGCAATGGCGACATGCCACCCCAGACTTTGCAGCTTTTTGGTCAGTTGGGTCAGACCGGGCATCAGCGGCAGCACCTCACGCACCTGACGCAGAATATCGGCATCGGCGCCTTTTAGGGTCGCCACCCGCTGACGCAGGCTGGCGGTGAAGTCCAGTTCGCCGAGCATGGTCCGCTCGGTCACCGCCGCCACATCCGTGCCGACCCCCACCAATTTGGCTATCTCATCGATGCACTCGATTTGTATCGCCGTGGAGTCCATATCCATAATCAGCAGGCCCGGCGCGCGCAAATGGGGCGTTTTGCCAAAGGGGGCCACGTCCAGCTCGTGCTCATGGGCCAGCCGCGTAGCGCGCGCCGTCAGCGATCCCGCCAGACGCACTACCTGATAATCATCGATTTGCCAGGCGGAAACCACCACCATCGCCGCGCCCAGCGCGCGCTGATACCGCGACAGACTCTGTTTATCCAGATTTTTGCCGTATAATAACCAACCGGTATGGCCAGCTCGGTAATCCAGCGGCATTACTTCGTCGCCGCTTAATGACAAAGGCAAACCCGGCCAGTGTGAAATACCCTCGGGCAGATCGCAGTAGGTCAGACTATTGGGCATTTTAACTCCTGTAGGAAGATGTTCAACCGCCGTTCTCAACGCGCAACAAGCTATCCTATCGTCGACGAATCTGAAGAGAAAGGAAACCTATGGCCCGCGCCAGACTCTCATTCCGTTTGCACCGCACGGTTATCGTGCTGATTTGCGTCGCGCTGCTGGTGGCGTTAATGCAGGGCGCGACCTATTTCAGCCTGAGCCACCAAATGGCCCGTTCGGCGCAGGTGGAAGAGTTGGCGGATACGCTGATTCGCCAGGTTACCGGCGAGCTGGCGCCGCTAATGGCCGGCCGCGACGACAACAGCGCGCCGATCAAACAGGTGCTGGATCGATTAACGCAAAACAGCCGCATTCTCGACGCCAGCGTGTACAACATGGACGGCAGTCTGGTGGCCCGCGCCGGCGAAAACATCAGCGTACGCGACCGGTTGGCTATCGGCAATCAGCGGGCGGGCAGATTCTTCAACCATCAGCTGTGCGGACGATTGAAGATAATAAGGGCCCCAGCGGTTTCGTCCGCCTGACGCTGGATACCCACTCATTAGAGATCGAAGCCAAACAGGTGGACAATACCACCAATCTGCTGCGCCTGATGATGATGCTGGCGCTCGCCATCGGTATCATCCTGGCGCGCACGCTGCTGCAAAACCGCCGCAGCCGCTGGCGGAACGACGTGGGGAAGAGGACGCCGACGCGCGCCCCACAGACGACATTAAGCCGCCCGAGGCCCCCTGGGGCGGCGTTAGCGCGCATCGCCCAGCAAGACCGATTCCAGCGCCACTTCAATCATGTCGTTGAAGGTGGTTTGGCGATCGGCCGCGCTTAAGGCTTCACCGCTAAGGATATGATCGGATACGGTACAGATCGCCAGCGCGCAGGCGCCAAATTCCGCCGCGACGCCATAGATCCCGGCGGCTTCCATTTCCACGCCCAGAATGCCGTATTTTTCCAGGACATCGAACATCTGCGGATCCGGCGTATAGAACAGGTCGGCGGAAAAGATATTGCCCACACGCACCGGAATACCGGCGGCCTTGGCGGAATCTACCGCATTGCGCACCAAGTCGAAATAGGCAATGGCGACGAAGTCATGATCTTTAAAGCGTATGCGGTTCACCTTGGAGTCGGTGCTGATGCCCAAGCCGATAACGATATCCCGCACGTGGACATCGCTTCTGATAGCCCTGCAGGAGCCGACGCGAATGATCTGTTTGACGCCAAAATCGGTGATTAGCTCTTTGGTATAAATCGAGCAGGACGGAATGCCCATGCCGTGCCCCATGACCGAGACCGCGCGACCTTTGTAGCTGCCGGTGTAGGCCAGCATGCCGCACACCTGATTAACTTCCCGGGCATCGGCGAGGAAGGTGTTGGCAATATGCTGCGCCCGCAACGGGTCGCCCGCATGAGCCCGACCTCTGCGAAATCGCCCCTCTCAGCGTTAATATGCAACGTTGCAATACTCTCTTTCCTTTTGTGTGAATGTTAAAAACCAACCGCCGGCCCGGCAGGCCAGCGGCGAAATCCAATACCGGCGCCAGCGCGAAGCCTGACGCCTCCGTGCAAGGCCTACATTATCGCCTTGCCGTAGTCCATCGGCGAGAGGCCGAAGTAGCGCGCCACCGTCTGGCCAATGTCGGCGAAGGTGGTGCGATGACCGTAAAAACCCGGATTAACCGTCGGTCCGTAAATCAGAACCGGCACATGTTCACGGGTATGATCGGTCCCGTGCCAGGTGGGATCGCAGCCGTGATCGGCCGTGAGGATCAAGATATCATTGCCTTGCACCCGCGACATCAGCTCCGGTAAACGGCGATCGAACAGCTCCAGCGCCGCCGCGTAGCCGGCGACATCCCGCCGGTGGCCGTAAGCGGAATCGAAGTCAACGAAATTGGTGAACACCAGCGTATTCTCCCCCGCCGCGTCCATCTCCCGCACCGTCGCATCAAACAAGGCGTCCAGGCCGGTGGCCTTCACCTTTTTACTGATGCCCACCTGGGCATAAATATCGGCGATTTTGCCGACCGACACCACCGTCCCGCCTTTCTCCTCCACCAGTTTTTGCAACATGGTCGCTGACGGCGGCGGCACCGCTAAATCGTGCCGGTTGCCGGTGCGCTCAAACTGGCCGGCTTTCGCGCCGACAAAAGGCCGGGTGATGACGCGGCCGATGTTGTAACCGCCATCGGTCAGAATCTCGCGCGCAATCTCACACAACGAGTACAGGCGCTCAAGCCCGAACGTCTCTTCGTGGCAGGCTAACTGAAACACCGAATCCGCCGAGGTGTAAAAAATCGGCTTCCCGGTGCGCATATGCTCCTCCCCCAGTCGGTCAAGGATCACCGTCCCAGAGGCGTGGCAATTGCCGAGAAAACCCGGTAGGCCCGCCCGGGCGACCAACGCCTCCAGGAGCTTCGGCGGAAAGCTGTTTTCCACCGCGGGGAAATAGCCCCAGTCGAACAGCACCGGCACGCCCGCTATCTCCCAATGTCCCGACAGCGTGTCTTTGCCAGAGGAAATCTCGCTGGCATAAGCGTAGGCACCGACGATTTCCGCCTGCTTATCCAGTCCCGCCGGGAAGCGTCCTGTGGATTGTTCAGCGGCTTTAGCCAGGCCGAGGCGCGTCAGATTAGGCAGCTTCAGCGGCCCTTTGCGCCCGTGATTGGCATCGCCGCGCTCACAGCGTTCAGCGATATGCCCCAAGGTATCCGACCCGCGATCGCCGAACTTATCGGCGTCCTCTGCCGCCCCGATACCAAAAGAATCCAGTACCATGATGAATACACGTTGCATCATTGTTCTCCTGCTTGCGGCGATATGCCGACCCATCGGCCGCGCCATTACCACCATTGAGGGGAGCGGCATACGCCGTTCCCGCAATAAAAAGTTGACCGACCCACCGGCCGCCGTCTCTCGCACGCCGGGAGATACCACGCCTGCCGTTTACGTACTATGGGGGCGGGCGGTTAATCGGCCGCCGCGGTGATACGGCGATAAACCACCGGTAACGCTTGTGGCGCCACGTCCCCCAGTTGGATGGCCGCGCGTACCGCCTCGGCCGCGCGCGCCCAGCTTTCCTCGCTGGCGGCATGGACTACGGCCAGCGGCGTGTTGGCGTCGACATAGTCTCCCAACCGCGCCATCTCGGTGAGACCAACGCTATAATCAATGGCGTCTCTGGCCCTCTGACGGCCGCCGCCCAACGCCACAACGGTCATACCCAGCGCGCGGGTATCCATGCTGCGAATATACCCCTCTCCGGCCGGAAAGACCGGTTTGCTGAGCGTCGCCACCGGCAGGTAAAGATCATAACGCTGGACAAAATCCGCCGGGCCACCCTGCACCGCCACCATCCGGCCGAAACGTTCCGCCGCCTCGCCGCTGTCCAGCGCCCGCACCAGCGCCGTGCGCGCCGCGTCCTCACTGTGCGCCAGGCCGGCGATCATCAGCATTTCGCTGCACAGCGCCATGGTGACCTCGAACAGCCGCGGGTTGCGTTCGTCGTTGGTCAGAAACCGGACCGCTTCGCGCACTTCCAGGGCGTTGCCGGCGCTGGAGGCCAGGACCTGATTCATATCGGTCAGCAACGCGATCGTCCTGCAGCCCGCGCCGTTGGCAACGCCGACAATAGCCTGCGCCAGCGCTTCCGAGCCCGCAAGGGTGGGCATCAGGGCGCCGGAGCCTACCTTGACGTCCATCACTAGCGCATCCAGCCCTTCCGCCAGCTTTTTCGCCAGAATCGAGGCGGTGATAAGCGGGATCGAATCCACCGTCGCGGTAATATCGCGGGTAGCATAAATGCGCTTGTCCGCCGGCGCCAGCGAGTGGGTCTGCCCCATAATCGCCACCCCGACCTGTTTTACCTGGGAGCGGAAGGCATCGTCGTCCAGAAAAATCGCCAGCCCCGGAATGGCCTCCAGTTTATCGAGCGTGCCGCCGGTATGCCCGAGTCCGCGCCCGGAGACCATAGGTACGAAACCGCCGCAGGCGGCGATCATCGGCCCGAGCATCAGCGAGGTGACATCGCCCACGCCGCCGGTAGAATGCTTATCCACCACCGGCCCGCCCAATGCCTCACGGCGCCAGTCCAGAGTATGGCCGGAGTCGCGCATCGCCAGCGTCAACGCCACACGTTCCTGCAAATCCATATCGTGGAAAAAGATGGTCATCGCCAGCGCTGCGATTTGGCCCTCCGAGACGGTGTTATCGTATACCCCATTGATGAAAAAGCGAATCTCTTCGTCGCTCAGCGGCTCGCCATCCCGCTTTTTACGGATAATTTCTTGTGCCAGAAACACAGTATCCCCTCTGCAAAGCAAAGCGGGCCACAGCCCGATAAATGGCATGCGCCGCCGCGGCGGCGCACCGTCACGGCTTAATACCCGTTTGCGTCAGGTTGCGCTTCCTGGCCCAGGACCGTCAGCAGACTGCCCAACAGACTGGAGGCACCGAAGCGGAAATGGCGCACATCAGCCCAGCCCTCTCCCATAATCTCATCGGCAAGGGCCAGATAGGCCGCGGCCTCTTCGGCGGTGCGCACGCCGCCGGCGGCTTTGAACCCTACCCGTTCGGCAGCGCCTTCCTCCACGATAGTGGTTAGCATAATGCCGGCGCTTTCCAGGGTGGCGTTCACCGGTACTTTACCGGTGGAAGTTTTGATAAAATCCGCGCCACCCGCAATCGCCAGCTGCGACGCGCGGCGGATGAGATCCAGCCGGCGCAGTTCGCCGCTCTCGATAATTACCTTCAGCAGCACCTGCCGAGCGCGGCACACTTCGCTGGCCTCTTTCACCATTTCCAGCCCGATGTGTTCATTGCCGGCAATAAGCGCCCGATAGGGGAATACGATATCCACTTCATCCGCACCATAGGCAATAGCGGCGCGGGTTTCCGCCAGCGCGGTTTTCAGGCAGTCATTGCCGTGGGGAAAATTGGTCACGGTAGCGATACGTACCGCCGTGCTGCCTTGAGCGTCAATCGTCTGGCGAGCAATGGGAATGAAACGCGGATAAAGACACACCGCCGCGGTGTCGCCCACGGGGGTGTGGGCCTGGCGGCAAAGGGCGATGACCTTTTCATCGGTATCGTCATCGTTCAGGGTGGTCAGATCCATGAGGCTCAGCGCGCGCTGGGCCGCAAGGGTTAATTGATTCATTGTACTCTCCAACTTACCGTTTTTCGCCCTGGAGCGAATCTGCAAACAGCGCGCGGAACAGACGAGTGTTCACACGCAACGAGGTTGGCGAGCGGACTTGGTTCCATGAAGAGCTACCCGCCGGCCATGCAGACCGCGGGCGTCATAGCTCCCTCTCGCCGCGCCGTTATCCAATGCACGGGGCATTGTGCTCTCCCCATATTGCGCTGACGCTATTTTTTCATATTTATGTGAAATAAGCTGCTGCATTATCGCGTTTTATGCGCCACAACACGGAAATCATGCTGCAACTGCACTGCCGCGTGCGCCGGGCCAACACGTACCCGCGCTGGTGGGGATGACCCGTTTTGTTATGCCGCGCCGGCGCCATGCGCCGGCAGTCCAAACAGACGCAGGCTATTTTGATATAGCGTATCGGCAATCACCACCGGCGGCTCGGGGCACAGTTCGCGCAGCGCGGCAAACGTTAGGTGGATGCGCTCTGGCCGGTTAGGCTGCCCCTGGTAACCGGACAGCAGCATATCAGGCGCATCGGTCTCCAGCAACAGACATGCCAACGGCAGTCGGGCCATGAAGTCACGGGTTTTGCTGGCGCGGGGATAGGTAATGGTTCCACCGACGCCGAGATAATAGCCCAGCCGAACAAACATCTCCACCTGCTGTTAGGGTCCACAACAGCTTGGCCAGCAGGTCGTGGGTACGGCGGGAGTGCAGTATCACCAGCAAATCGTAGCGCGCCGCCAGACACAGTTGCGCCGTCAATAACGATAGCTGACGCGGCAGTTGCGGCTACGGCATATAAGTATCCAGATCGATTTCCCCGACTGCCGCAAGGGTAGCACGATGCCGGTGCAACTGCTGCTGTAATTGGTCGACATCCTCATCCTGATGCCGATCGATGGCAATGGGATACAGACCGAGCGCGGCATGCAGCATCGGGTAACGCTGCGCCAGCGCGCCGGCGAATCTTTCTGCCGCCACGGACGGCACCAGAATGCGCTCAACTCCCACCGCCGCCAGTTGTAAACTTTGCTGCTCCTAGCCTGAAAACGGCGGGAAATCAAAATGACAATGGGTGTCGATAAAGCGCGGTTGGTGCATTAGCGCCCCTGTTTTCAGCGGCGTTTCATCAGCCGCCCTAACCTTTCCTTTTACAGCTTATAACATAACGCATCGCCCGCGGTGACAAAACGCCAGCCGGCGCGGAAAATCAACGAGCCAGGCCGCCGCTATACCGTTAACGGACGCAATACAAGCGGCTACGATTGCTGATAGCGGCAGGGCAGTAAGGGGGGGTGATAGGGAATCTGAGTACAGCGCTGGAAAATCCGGGTAAGACGATAGAGAGAAACGCATGGCCGCTACCCGTATGGTAAACATTATTGCCGGTGGCGGAATGACGGGATTTTGAACATCGTGCCGGTGGCTTAATGACAGGGCTTATCGGGGTGATAAGAGTCCGGATTCATCGCTTTACCGTAATCTTCCTGTAAACGCCGGAGAGGTAATCATTGCTTCCCGCAACCCAGGCACAGTCACTGTCAAACCACTCTACCCACAATAATCACATCTGTATTTTCCATTGTTTCCATTTTCCAACCACGATGTCGCTATTCATAAGCCTCTCCGTAAAACCGTTCAAAAGTACTGGCCCGAAGGCCAGTCTGGTTTCATAGGCAACACTACCTGCCGCGACGGCCGGTGAACAGGCTTATCAGGAACAGGATAATACCCACGACGAATACGATTTTCGCGGCCCAGGCTGCTGTACCCGCCAGACCACCAAACCCCAATGCAGCTGCAATCAAGGCAATAACCAGAAAAATAATGCCCCAACGAAACATAAGCCTCTCCTTACCCAAATGATGGAATGACAACTTTTGTGTAACCAGGGAAGAAGGAGCGGTTCCCTCTTCCTCTTACTTTACCGGCTATTTTAGATCCTTTAACCGCCAACTCACCGCGGTTACCGTTCTCTCGTGTTACACCTTATTGGCCGGAGGTGAGATCGTTTTTGACGCTCTTCACGCCATCAACCGCCTTGGCAACGCTTTCTGCACAGGTTATCTGCGCAGCATTTTCGACTTTACCGCTTAACTGCACGATACCGTCGGTAGTTTCAACCTTAATCATGCGCGACGGCACGCTCTTATCCGCCAGGAATTTTGCCTTCACTTTACTGGTGATCGCCGCGTCGCTGGCGTAGGTTTTAACCGAAGTGTTATTAGTTTCTTTAACATGCAGTTTGTCGCTAACGGATTTCACGCCTTTGACATTACGAGCAGAGGCGACCGCTTTTTCCGCCTGGCTCTGGTTCGCGACAAAACGGCTCAGCGTAACGACTCCTTGATTGGTCTCGACGGAAATATAGTTGCTATTGACGGCATCATTGCCCACCAGCGCGCTTTTTACTTTTGCGGTAATGGCGCTATCGCCCATAACCCCAACGCTGACTTCATGGAGCTATCGATTTTCTGCCCCGTGGTATTGGCCGCAGATTTGGCCTCCTGCGTCACGGAAGTGTCCGCCATTGCGGTTGCGCCGGCCAGGACTGAACCCTGTACGATAGCCGTGAGCGATTGTGCAATCTTGTTCTTATTCATCGATGTTTTCCTTTTATCATTCCACCCAATGCCTGGGCGATACACCACAACTGTAGCTTGAATAATCTGCCGCCGCGCAATAAGGCGGTCAGGCATTCAACAATTTCCGCGTCCTGCAACCTTGCAGTGAGCTTCATTAAAAAAATATCAGGT